>CALZEQ010000001.1 GCA_945641355.1 uncultured Mediterranea sp.
GGTTGAGGAAGAAGGTCTTGCGGCTCTCTCCGGTGCGGTAGATGAAGTTGTTTGTTTGTCTGCTTTGTGTACATTCTGTGCTCCGGCCTCGTGTGCAAAAAGGGCAACAAGCCACATCATAATAATCCGGGGCCATACGGCAGCCCCCCAAAAACGATTTTTCATACTGCTTTGTTCTATTAGTCTGTTAGTGAAATTACTATATAAAAAACTATACAATTAGTATGTCGTGCATACGTCAGATGGTTAACATGCTAAAAGAGGGCAATCAGACAGATTGCCTTTAGGATATGCAATATTCGTAAAAAAACTCGATATCTGCAAGCAGAAAGCCCCTAATCTGGACAGAGGGATGCATATAAATACAAAACAACCTGCCGGCAGAGATAAAGAGATGTTATCTGTATCCGCCGGCAGGTGCATTCATCGACACGTCTGCGTGTCTACCTTCCTTATGTTAGTTACTATGGCTGCATGTCCGTTATACGATGCCTTGGGCCATCATGGCGTTGGCCACCTTCATGAAGCCGGCCACGTTGGCACCCTTCACGTAGTTGACGTAGCCGTCGGGCTCCGTACCATACTTCACGCAGTTCTGGTGAATGTTCTCCATGATGTAGTGCAGTTTGGCATCCACCTCCTCGGCACTCCAAGAGAGTCGTTCGGAGTTTTGTGTCATTTCCAGACCTGATACGGAAACACCGCCTGCATTGGCTGCCTTGCCCGGAGCATAGAGAATCTTGGCCTCCTGAAAGACCTTGATGGCCTCGGGTGTAGAGGGCATGTTGGCACCTTCGCTGACAGCAATGACACCGTTGGCCACCAGTTGACGGGCGTGGTCGCCGTTGATTTCGTTCTGCGTTGCGCTAGGCAGTGCAATGTCGGCCTTCTCGCCCCAAGGTTTGGCACCTTCTACATACTTCACGCCCGGATATTGCTCGGCATATTCACGGATACGTCCCCGGTAGAGGTTCTTCAGCTCCATGATGTAGTCCAGCTTCTCGCGGTCGATGCCATCGGGATCGTACACATAGCCATCGGAGTCGCTCATGGTGAGCACCTTGCCACCCAGTTGCAGCACCTTCTCGGCTGTGTATTGGGCTACGTTGCCCGAACCGGAAATCAGCACGGTTTTGCCCTTCAGGTCCATACCCTTGGTCTTCAGCATCTCCATCAGGAAGTAAACGTTGCCGTAACCGGTTGCTTCAGGACGGATGAGTGAACCGCCGAACTCGCGACCTTTACCGGTCAGTACGCCGCTGAATTCGCGGGTCAGCTTTTTGTACATACCGAACATGAAGCCCACTTCACGGCCGCCTACACCGATGTCACCGGCAGGTACATCAACGTCGGGACCGATGTGGCGCCACAGTTCCAGCATGAAAGCCTGACAGAAACGCATCACTTCGGCGTTGCTCTTGCCACGCGGAGAGAAGTCAGAACCTCCCTTGCCGCCGCCCATAGGCAGTGTGGTGAGTGAGTTCTTGAAGGTCTGCTCAAAGGCCAGGAACTTCAGGATACCCAGGTTGACGCTGGCATGGAAACGGATGCCGCCTTTGTAGGGGCCGATGGCGTTGTTATGTTGTACACGATAACCCATGTTGGTGCGGACGTTGCCTTGGTCGTCTGTCCACGTCACACGGAACTGGTAAATACGGTCGGGGATGCAAAGGCGCTCAATGAGGTTGGCCTTGTCAAATTCAGGATGCTTGTTGTACTCTTCTTCGATGGTACCTAACACTTCTTCTACCGCCTGATGATACTCCGGCTCGCCCGGAAAGCGTCTCTTCAGGTCTTCTAATACCTTAGCTGCATTCATAAATCTATTTCTTTTATTGGTTTTTTTATTCTGTTTTTCATTCTCTCTTCTGGTTGTTGTCTGTTGCGAACGGACTATGCAAGTCGTTTCAGCTTCATAGCCCTTTCCTCCGTTGCGGCTGCAAAAGTATATATAAAATTGATACGCGCAAACAATTTATAAATAAAATGCGTCAGAAAACATCATTTTTATTGTTTTCTGACGCAAAATTGAATAAAAAGTAATACTTTATTCGTTTTTAATAGACTTTAATACCGGTATGAATACCAGGGCAGCAGAGAGCAGCAGCGTGACTATCAGTGGTCCGTCAATCCGCTCGGTTGAGGTCAGCACAAAGTAGCAAAGTGCAACCCAAAGTAGCAGGATGCAGACACATTGTGATTTGGAAAGTTTTTTTCTTCTCATTTGTTGCGCTTTCTATTGGGCTGCCGAACAGCTTTTTTTCTTTTCTACCAATGCATCAATCACGGCTACGGCCGTCAGGTTCACGATGTCGCGGACGGAGCTTTCGAAGTCGGTAAAGTGGATGGGCTTGTTCAGACCCATCTGGATGGGACCGATAATCTCGGCATCGGTATACATGGCCTGCAACAGCTGGTAGGCACCGTTGGCCGAACTGAGGTTCGGGAATACCAGGGTGTTTACCTCTTTGTCTTTCAGGCGTGTGAAGGGGTACTTCTTGTCACGCAGCTCGCGGTTCAGGGCGAAGTTCACTTGCATCTCGCCGTCAATGGCCAGTTCGGGATAGGTGCGCTGCATATACTCTACCGCCTCGTGTACCTTCACCGGGCTTCCCTCGGTATCGGCTCCGAAGTTGCTGTAGCTCAGCATGGCCATCACCGGCGTGTGGTTGAAGAAGCGCACGGTCTCCTCTGTCAGCCGGGCTACGTCAATCAGCGTCTCCGTGTCGGGGTGACGGTTGATGAGCGTATCGGCCAGGAAGTAGGTGCCCTTCTTTGAGTTGAGGATGTGCATGGTGCCGAAGTGCTGGTAGCAGGGACGTATGCCGATGACCTCTTTGGCCACCTTGATGGTGTTGCTGTACTTGGTGTAGAGTCCGGTGATGAAGGCATCGGCTTCGCCTGTCTCCACCATCATCATGCCGAAGTAGTTGCGCTCAAACATCTTGTCGTTGGCCTCCTCGTAGGTCACGCCTTGTCGGGCCCGTTTCTCGGCCAGAATGCGGGCATAGCGTTCGCGACGGGGTGCCTCATTGGGGTGGCGCAGGTTGACAATCTCAATGCCCTCCAGACTCAGCTCCAGTTCCTTGGCCAGCTTTTCGATGGCTTCGTCGTTGCCCAGCAGGATGGGGTAGCAGATGCCCTCGGCACGTGCTTCGACAGCAGCCTTCAGCATGTTGGGGTGAATGCCTTCGGCAAAGACTACCCGCTGCGGATGGCGACGGGCCGTGTCGCGCAGTTGGCGTGTCAGCTTGCTCTCCTGGCCCATCAGCTCCTTCAGGTGCTGGCGGTAAGCCTCCCAGTCGGTGATGGGTTTGCGGGCCACTCCGCTCTCCATGGCGGCACGGGCCACGGCCATGGATACTTCCGTGATGAGGCGCGGGTCAACGGGTTTCGGTATGAAGTAGTCGGGACCGAAGGTGAAGTTGTTCACATGGTAGACCTCGTTGACCACATCGGGTACCGGCTGTTTGGCAAGGGCTGCGATGGCGCGGACGGCAGCCAGCTTCATCTCCTCGTTGATGGCTGTGGCGGCTACGTCCAAGGCTCCGCGGAAGATGTAGGGGAAGCCGATGACGTTGTTTATCTGGTTGGGATAGTCGCTGCGTCCGGTCGACATCAGCACGTCGGGACGGGCAGCCATGGCCTCCTCGTACGAAATTTCGGGTACGGGATTGGCCAGCGCAAAGACGATGGGATGCTCGGCCATGCTGCGTACCATCTCCTGTGTCAGCACGTTGCCTTTGGAGAGGCCCAGGAAGACGTCGGCTCCGCGTACAGCCTCTTCCAGGGTGTGTATGTCGCGGCGGTTGGTGGCAAAGTAGCGTTTGGTCTCGTTGAGCCCTTCACGGTCGCTGGTGATGACCCCTTTCGAGTCGAGCATCAGGATGTTCTCGTGCGTGGCACCCAGGGCTTCGTACAGCTTGGTACACGAGATGGCGGCTGCACCGGCACCGTTTACCACAATCTTCACATCCTCAATCCGCTTGCCAGCCACCTCCAGTGCGTTCAGCAGGCCTGCACTGGATATGATGGCCGTGCCGTGCTGGTCGTCGTGCATCACGGGGATGTCCAGTTCGGCTTTCAGACGACGCTCTATCTCGAAACACTCGGGGGCTTTGATGTCCTCCAGGTTGATGCCTCCGAAGGTGGGTGCGATGGCCTTGACGGCCTCTACAAACTTGGCGGGGTCTTTCTCGTTCACTTCGATATCGAACACGTCAATACCTCCATAAATCTTGAACAGCAGCCCTTTGCCCTCCATGACCGGCTTGCCGGCCATGGCTCCGATGTCGCCCAGTCCCAGCACGGCTGTACCGTTGCTGATGACGGCAACCAGATTGCCTTTGGCTGTGTATTTATAGGCATCTTGCGGATTCTTCTCTATCTCCAGACAGGGCTCGGCCACACCCGGCGAATAGGCCAGCGAGAGATCGGTCTGTGTACGATAAGGTTTGGTGGGCACTACTTCTATCTTGCCCGGTTTGCCCTGCGAGTGGTAGGCAAGGGCGGCTTCTTTGGTTATCTTTACCATATATTTCGTTTGTTTTTAGTTGTTTTTCCTTGCAAATCGACCGCAAAGGTAGCTATAAAAAGAATAAATTGTAACGAATACACTCTTTTTTTTGCCTTGTCAATAGATTAGCCAACCAGCGAGGCCGCACAGCACAATCATCAGGATAGGGTTCACCTTGTAACGACGGGTGCCCACAAAGGCCACGAGAAAGATGACGCAACTGACCGCGAAGCTGAAGAGGTCTTCACGGGGCGAGCTGAAGTTCTCGGCGGTCATCAGTACGAGGGCTGCCGAGGCCAGCAGGCCGACAACGGCCGGGCGTAGTCCGCTGAAGATGGACTCGACGACGGGATGCTTTTGGTACTTCAGAAAGAACTTGCTGATGGTGAGCATCAGGAGGAACGAGGGGAGTACAACGGCAAAGGTGGCCGTGGCCGAACCGACGATGCCCATCCAGTGGGCATAGCCGGCATTCAGCAGGGAGGTGTAGCCCACGTAGGTGGCCGAGTTGATGCCGATGGGTCCGGGCGTCATCTGGCTGATAGCTACGATGTCTGTGAATTCCTGTGCCGAGAGCCACCCGTAGCGGGTGACCACTTCGCCTTGTATCATGGAGAGCATGGCATAGCCGCCTCCAAAGCCGAACAGACCTATCTTGAAGAAGGTATAGAAGAGTTGCAGTAAGAGTAACATCGGGTTTTGAATTTAAAATTATAAATTAAAAATTTAAAATGAATAGCTCAAGTTCTCACTCTTTAGCTTTGTGCATCCCCCAAAGATAGCCGCCTACCCCGGCACCGATGATGATCCAGATAGGCGAGAAGCCCAGCTGCCAGATGAGCAGGGCCGACAGGACAGGGATCCAGACGTTGCGGCGGTTGATGCGAGCCGACTTGGCCATGCTGAAGGTAGGGGCGGCTATCAGAGCCACCACTGCCGGACGGATGCCGCGGAATATGTGCTCTACAGTGGCATTGTCCTTGAAGTTCTGGAAGAAGAGCGCAATGGCCAAGATGATGAGAAACGAAGGCAGGATGGTGCCCAAGGCGGTGACGATGCTGCCACGGATACCTCGCAGGCGATATCCCACGAAGATGGACATGTTGACGGCCAGGATGCCGGGCGATGATTGGGCGATGGCCAGCAGGTCGATGAAGTCTTCCTTCTTGATCCATTGGCGACGGGTCACTATCTCGTTCTCTATCAGTGGCACCATGGCATAGCCTCCGCCTATGGTGAAGGCTCCGATTTTAAAGAAAATGCTGAATGCTTCTAAATATAGATTCATAGCTGTGCGCGTTAGTATATATATGTAATAGATATGCTTCGTTGGTTAGGACTGCGGTTTGTACTTGCTCGGGCTGACCCCGAACTGTTTCTTGAAGAGCTCGCGGAAGTACTTGGCATCGTTGAAGCCGGTCTTGTCTGCCACCTCACCGATGCTGTATCGCCCCTCTTGCAGCAGCTGTGCCGCCCGATGCAGGCGTATCAGGCGTATGTAGTCGGCAGGGGCCTTGCCGGTCAGTGCCTTCAGCTTGTTGTAGAAGCTGGTACGGCTCATGTTCATCAGACTGCATAGGGTGTCTACGGTGAAGTCCGGGCGGTCGATATGCTCCTCTACGTGCCGCTTGATGTCGGCTATGAACTGCCATTCGGGGTAGGCCTCACAGGCGGCCGTGTCGGGGGCTACGGGTGTCTCCTCTATCCAGTCGGGGTTGCTGTACTTCCGGCGCAGCAGGGCGCGGTTGTTCAGGATGGTGGTGATGGTAGCACGCAGCACGCCCACGCTGAACGGTTTCACAATGTACTCGTCGGCTCCCCGTTGCAGTCCCTGGATGATGTTCTGCTCGCTGTTGAGGGCGGTAAGCAGGACGATGGGGATGTGCGATGTCTCGATGTCGCTCTTCAGCCGTGTGCAGAGTTCGTCGCCTCTCAGCTCTGGCATCATGATGTCCGATATGAGCAGGTCGGGTGACAGCTCCTTCACCGCACGCAATGCCTCCAATCCGTTGGTGCAGAGCGTGACGTCGTAGGTCGGTGTCAGCAGGTCGTGCAGGTAGCGGCGCAGTTCGTCGTTGTCCTCGGCAATCACGATGCGTAGCCTCTCCTTGCCGCCTTCGGCCTCCACGGCATCTTCGCTGGTAGGTTGGGTTTCGGTGTGCGGTGTCGGGTGTGTCAGCTCGTCGTTGCCCGCAAAGGTGTTGCCATGCAGGCCGCTCTTGCCCCGCAGGATGGCTTTGTGATAGACCAGTGCGCTTAGGGGGAAGGTGATTCGGACAGTAGTGCCCTTTCCTTCGGCACTGCTGAAGGTCAGCTTCCCTTTGTGCAGATGCACCAGTTTCTGTACCAGCATCAGTCCGATGCCGCTGCCGGTCACCTTCGAGTTGATGGCGTTGCTGCCCCGGTAGTGCATCCGGAACAGCTTCTTCTGCTCGTTGGCCGGGATGCCGATGCCATTGTCCTTCACCTCCACGCTCCATTCGTCGCCGTCCGCTTCGGCCTTGAGGCAGACGCTGCCCCCTTCGGGAGTATATTTCAGGGCGTTGGAGAGGAGGTTCTTCAGGATGGTGTCCATCTTGTCCTTGTCCATCCATACGCTCAGGTAACCGAATTCGCTCTCGTAGGTCAGTCGGATGTGTTTGTTGCGGGCCAGTGTCTGGAAGGCCTCGACTGTCTCGTGCAGGTAGCCGCCCAGTTCGTGCTCGGTGGTGCAGAGCGGACTGGCATAGGTGTCGGCCCGCTCAAAGTTGATGAGGTTGGTGGTCAGCCGCAGCAGTGCCTCTACGTTGTGCAGGGCCGTATGCACGTTGTGCTGCCCCTCCTCACTCAGCCGCCCCTCTTCGGCCAGTACCTCCAGCGGTGCTTTAATCAGTGTGAGCGGGGTGCGTATGTCGTGGGCGGTGTGGATGAAGAAGCGTATCTTTTCGTTGGAGACGGCGCGTTGCCGGCGCAGCATGATGAGGCGCAGGATGCCGGTGAGCAGGGCAGCCGTCAGCAGCAGGTAGAGCGCGTAGGCTGTCGGGGTCTGCCAGAAGGGGCGGTGGACCACAATCTCCAGGCTGCGCTCTTCCAGTACCCGCTGTTTTTCCTCGTTGGAGATGGCACGGATGCGCAACGTATACTTTCCGGGATTCAGGTTGGTGAATCGGATGGTGCTCTCCCTGCCGGGGCGGCTCCATTCGGCGTAGTAGCCCTCTAACTTCCAGGAATAGAGAATTAGCGACGGATAGTCGTAGTTGATGGACGACACGTGCAGCGACAGCAGGTTCTGGTCGTGCCGCAGGTGCAGCACCTCCGTGTGGTCGATGTCCCGTGTCAGCGGTGAATCCTTGCCGCCGGGATAGACCGTCTGGTAGAACAGCTGCAGGTCGCTCAATATCATGCGCGAACGGTGCTGCTGGGGCAGCACCAGCTCCTTGTTGAACACGATGACACCGTCGGTACTGCCCAGTACGAAGTCGCCGTTTCGGCGCAGCACGCCCGCATCGGCGTTGAAGTGCTCGCTTTTAAGCCCCTGCTCCTTGGTCCAGTTGCGGAACGTCCGCTCGTGCAGGCGGAAGGTGGAGAGCCCCTGCTCCGTACAGAGCAGCAGGCGCTGACTGCCATCGTACAGAATGGTATAGATGTTGTCCGAAAGCAGGGCGGAGTTTTCCTTGTGGAAGTGCTCGAGCGTCTCCTTGCGTGGGTCGTATATAACCAGACCGCTGTTGCTGGTACCGATGTACAGCAGTCCGTCGGCCGACTGGAAGAGCGAATAGATGTAGCACGAGGAGATGGGCAGGTGGATGTGCCGGTACTTGCCGCTCTGTTTCTCCAGCAGGAAGAGGCCGGTGGCCGTACCTATCCACATAGAGGAGGCATCTTTCTCCAGGATGGTGGTGATGCCGCTCAGACCTGGGAAATAGCTGATGTCCTTGTGCCGGTAGTCAATCCGCTTCAGGTTGTAGTAGCCTCCCGACCATACGTTGCCCTCCGAATCCTTGACGATGGAGCGGATGTATTTGTCGGGTCGCATGTTCAGCGCATCGAAGAGCGAGGGCGTGAAGTAGTCCACGGTGAGCTGCCGTTTGTCAATCTCGTAGATGCCCGAGCTGTAACCTCCGGCCCAGATGATGCCGGGACTGACCTCGCAGAGCGAGATGAAGATGTGGTTCTGGCTGTGGCCGGGGGAGTCGAACGAGCTGAGGAACGAGTGCCACCGCTGCGTGCGGCTTTCGTAGAGGCTGATGCCGTTGTTGGTGGCCATCCACAGGTCGCCGTCGGCATCCTCGATGACAGCGTTCACCTGATCGTTGACAAGCGACTGCCGGTTGCCGATGGCATGTTTCAGCCAGCGGTACTCCGTGTAGCGGTTGTTGCGCACCGTCACGCCGATGGGGTAGTTGGCCATCCAGATGCGCTGTTCCTCGTCCACGTAGATGTCGCTGATGGTATTGCCGTTCATGGCATTGGGGCGACTGTAGTCGGCTACGATGTAGGGGACGGCCTCGTAGTTCTCCGTCTTCATCTTGTAGACGCCGGCTCCCTCGGTAGCAATCAGAATTTCGTCGGCACCGAAGGCGCAGATGCGGTTGATGCGGACATCCATCAGGTTGGAGCGTATCTCCTTCAGCTGGTGGGTGGAAAGCTCATAAACGTACATCCCCCGTTGGAACGTGCCGATGAATACCTTGTTGGAAGGGAGGTGGTGGTAGAGCTCGTTGACTTGCAGGTGCAGACTGTCCAGTTTTCCACACGGGCTCAGTTCCAGTGCCTCCTGCGTCAGATAGGCGTAGTGGATACCCGATTCGGTGCCCACGAAGAAGTGGTCGGGCGAGGTCTGTTCCACCTGAGTGATACGTTCGTTCAGTCCGTTGCGCAGCACCCGTACCTTCCCCGTGTGGCTGTCGTACAGACAGATGTGCTGCCGGCTGCAGAGCCACACCGTGCAACGGCTGTCCACAAAGGCATAGCTGACGGGATTCACCTCGTCGTCGGCCTCATTCGCGGGCAGCTTGTACACCAGCTTGAAGCGTTCCTGCCATGCATCGTAGCGGAATACGCGCCCCTGCTTGCCAATCTCCCACAGTGTGCCTTCGGAATCGGTGTAGAGCCAGTTCATGTTCATCATGGAGTTTACCTCCTCCTCGCCGTCGAAGAGCTTGTAGACGGTAAACTCCTTGCCGTCGAAGCGGTCGATACCGTCGTGCGTCAGAAACCACATATAGCCCGTGCTGTCCTTCTGGATGGCAAAGACACGCCGGTTGCTCAAACCGTTCTCCACCCCGATGTAGTTGTAGGTTTGTGCGATGTGGTCTCCTGCGCACAGAAGAATGATGAGTATTGTAAGCAACCTTTTCATACCGTCTCTTTCTCTGTCTGTCGCCACATACGGTGGCAATCTGCTACACAAAGATAAGCATTTCCCGGCTATGCACAAAATCTTTTCCTCCGTTTTTGTATGTTGAATTAACTCCTAAATAGTTCGGGGTTCATCCTTTCGGCTGATTCTCTTATAGCACGACCTCTTTTTTCGGATGCAGTGCATGTACAAAGTTGCTCAACTTTGCATTTGTCGGGATTTATATGTAAGTTTGCACTCATAAATCATAAATACAGTATCTATATGCTTTTACCCGAACTGAAATTGCGGCGCGACAAGATACGCTCGCTCATGGCCCAACAAGGCATTGATGCCGCTTTGATAACGTGCAATGTAAACCTCATCTATACGTATGGACGGGTGGTCAGCGGTTACCTCTACTTGCCGTTGCATTCCCCCGCACGTCTCTTTGTGAAACGTCCCAACACCATAGAGGGTGAGCACATCCTTCCCATCCGTAAGCCCGAACAGCTGCCCCAGTTGCTGGAGGAGTGTGGCCTGCCTCAACCTTCCAGGTTGATGCTGGAAGGCGACGAACTCTCCTTCACCGAATACAACCGCCTGGCGGCCTGCTTCCCGCAGACGGAGGTGCTGCCTTGCGGTACGTCGCTCATCAGGCAGGCCCGAAGTGTGAAGACCGACCTGGAGGTTGAGCTGTTTCGCCGTTCGGGTGCGGCACACATACGTGCCTATCAGCAGATTCCGTCCGTCTTCCAGCGGGGAATGAGTGACCGGGATCTCTCCATCGAGGTGGAGCGTCTGATGCGTAAGGAGGGATGTCTGGGCATCTTCCGGGTATTCGGACAGAGTATGGAGATTTTTATGGGCAGTCTGCTGGCGGGCGACAATGCGGCCGTCCCTTCGCCCTATGACTTTGCCTTGGGTGGAGAAGGGGTGGATCCCTCGTTGCCGGGAGGTGCCAACGGCTGTTTGTTGGGTGAGGGGCAGACCTTCATGGTAGATATGGGAGGAAACTTCTTCGGTTATATGTGCGACATGAGCCGTGTGTTCTCCATTGGCCCGCTGTGTGAGCGTGCCGAACAGGCTCATCGTGTCTGTCTGGATGTGCAAGAGGCGGTAACAGCCAAGGCGCGTCCCGGTGTGACGGGCGAGGAACTGTACAACACCGCCATCCAGCTGGTGACCGAGGCTGGCTTTGCCGACTACTTTATGGGAGTGGGGCAGAAGGCCCGTTTCGTAGGCCACGGCATCGGTCTGGAGATAAACGAGGCTCCTGTGCTGGCACCCCGCATGAAGCAGGAACTGCTACCGGGGATGGTGTTTGCCCTGGAACCGAAGATTGTGCTGCCGGGCATAGGCCCCGTCGGCGTTGAAAACTCGTGGGTAGTCACCGCCGACGGGGTAGAGAAACTGACACCTTGCAACGAAGAGATTGTGGTGCTGTAGTAGTGGGTACGTTACCTCACGTCGAGTGTGCCTTGCAGGCGTATGTCGGTGGACGAACTGCCTACCTGGATGACGAATCTGCCCGGCTCTACTTCAAAACGGTTCTCCTTGTTCCATAACCCCAGTTCTTGGGGCGTCAGGGTAAAGCGGACTTCCCGCTCCTCACCCGGCTGCAGGTGGATGCGCTCGAATCCCCTCAGCACCTTGACGTAGGTAGTGACGGAACTCTGCTCGTCGTGCAGGTAAAGCTGTACCACTTCATCACCTGCTACAGAACCGCTGTTCCTTACCTTGCAGCTCACCTCGGTGCTGCCCTGCACGCCGATGACGGGCGAGGCTATCTGAAGGTCGGAATAGCTGAATGTGGTATAGCTCAGTCCGTAGCCGAAGGGGTAGAGGGCGTGTGCCACGCGCACGTGCCCGTCGGTGTCCGACCCCGGCTTGAAGGGGAAGGCAAAGGGTATCTGTCCTACCGACTTGGGGAAAGTGACAGCCAGCCTGCCGCCGGGATTGTAGTCGCCAAACAGTACACGTGCTACCGCATTGCCCATGAACTCGCCCGGAAACCAAGCGTGCAGGATGGCAGGAATGTGCTTGTCGGCCCAGTTGATGGAGGCGGCCCTGCCATCGACCATGACCAGCACCACCGGTCGGCCTGTGGCATAGACGGCCTGCATGAGCTGCTGCTGGCGCCCGCACAGGTTGAGGCTGGTACGCGAGTACTCCTCACGTACCGTCTTCTCGTTGCCGCCCAGCACCAGAACCACCACATCAGAGCGACGCGCCAATGCCACTGCCTCGTCCTGCATGGCCTGCTCACGGGCATCCAGCGGCACATCGTACAGCTCGCTCTCCGGGAAGTAGGAATCGATGATGTCTGCTCCCTTGGCATAGCCGACTTCCGCATCGGGCAGGTATTCCTTGATCCCCTGATATACGCTCTTGATGGGTGCGCGGGCCGGGCCGTAACGGCATATCAGGTTCTCCGTCTCGTCGGCGTTGGGGCCGATGACGGCTATCCGCTTCGTCTCCTTGGAGAGCGGCAACAAGCCCTCGCTGTTCTTGAGCAATACGATGGACTCCAGCGCCGCACGCAGCGATACCTCCTGATGCTCCCCGCTATGCACCACCCGGTCCACCTCCTTCAGGCTTCCGGTATAGGGATTGTCAAATAGCCCCAGTTCGAACTTGACGCGCAGCACATCGCGTACCCGACTGTCTATGGTCTGCCGTGACACCAGCCCGCGACGGATTGCCTCACGCAGCGGATGGACGAAATCGGCGGGAGCGGTGAAGTTGGTACGCACATTCAACCCCGCATTGATCACCATGGCCGCCCCCTCTACCGCATCGGCAGCCACACGATGCTTGCTATACATGAACTCTACGGCTTCACTGTCTGAAACCACATAGCCACGGAAGCCCCATTCGTGGCGCAGAATCTCGGTGAGAAACCGATAACTACCCGTAATGGGTTCGCCATCGTAGTCGTTGTACGAGCTCATCACGCCCTTGGCTCCGGCCTCGCAGATGGCCTTGCGGAAGGGTTCCAGATAGAGCGCACGCATCTCGCGCGGAGCCACATGGGGGTCGGTACGGGTCTGTCCGTCGCGCCCTCCCACGGGGACGCTATAGACGGCAAAGTGTTTGGGTGTGGAGACAAGCCCCCGCTCTTGCAGCCCCCGAACCATCTGTTTGCCCAGTTCGCCCACCAGATAGGGGTCTTCTCCATAGCACTCAACCACACGTCCCCAGCGTGGATCCTGGGCAATGTCAAGGATGGGCGCATAGATGTTTGTATATCCCAGCGCCAATGCCTCCTCGGCAGTGACACGCGCTATCTCGCGAATCAGGCTCTTGTTCCAAGTGGCTCCCTGTCCGCACTGTGCGGGGAACATGGTGGCACGGTCATGGTTCAGTCCTCGGATGCCTTCGTTGGTAAAGTCTACGGGGATGCCCAGGCGGGTCTCTTCCACAAACCAGCGCTGGATGGTCTGACGGTTACGGATGCTGTTGGCGTACGGGAACGACAGCGAGGCACCGAATCGGCCCAACCCGTTGGCTTGCTCATCGATGTTGGCCACCCCGTCCTTCCACACCTCATTCTTCCACCGCGCGGTGGGCAGGGAATCCTTCAACACCCGTCCGGAACCGTAGAGGGTCACCAGCTGGCAAGTCTTCTCCTCCATCGTCATCTGCGAAAGCAGGTCGTCTATGCGGTCGTCCAACGGTGCACGCGGATTCTCATAGACATCCATCACTCCGTTCTTATTGAAATCAATCCAGCCCTTCTTATAAATGCCGGCCGGCTTTTCGGCAGCCTGTACCGCCAGACAGCTCATCAGAACTGTTGTACACCACCTAATTTTTCTCTTCATCGTATCAGTCCTATTAAATGCACCTTATTCTCCCATTTCCACCAGCAATTCTCCACCCTGTTCCACCGCATCATGCGGCAACTGATAGCCCGTCATCCGCTTTCCATTCAACCGCAACGAATGAATGTACTTGGAGCCGGGCCGGGCACGGCGAGTACGTATGGTGAAATCGTTGCCATTCTCCAGATGGATGACCACCCGGTCGAACTGGGGACATCCCAACTCGTACACAGGTTGTCCCGGACAAACCGAATAGAATCCTATGCTGCTCAGCACATACCATGCCGACATTTGTCCCACATCCTCATTGCCCGAAAGCCCTGCGGGAGTAGCATCATACTGCGTGCGCAAGATACGGTCCACGATAGCCTGCGCCTTACGCGGCTGTCCCACATAATTGTATAAATAGGGAATATGGTGGCTGGGTTCATTGCCGTGGGCATACTGGCCTATCATACCGGTGACATCAGCCGCATCAGCCGCATTTCCCGTGAGTTGGGACGTCATTGAGAATAGCGAATCCAGCCGGGCGGCAAAAGCTTCACGTCCACCCATCAGTCCGACCAGCCCTTCCACATCATGCGGAACAAACCAAGACCATTGCCAGGCATTTCCTTCTACATAATTGCTAGGCCTCATCACTGCCCGAGGGTCGAAAGGCTCGTCCCAGGATCCATCATTCCGGCGTCCGCGCATCAGGCCGGTATCCGGATCGGCATAGTTGCGATATGCCTGAGACAGCTGCATATATCGGTGGTATATATCGTCCTTCCCCTGCTTCCGGGCAAACTGGGCTATCAACCAATCACAATAGGCGAACTCCAATCCTTGAGCTACTGATGATCCCACCAGATCGCAAGGTATAAAGCCTTTCTCATTCTTATAGCGCAAAGCTTCAGGCATGATTTTCTTGTGCAGGACGCTCCGGTTCATCACCGGAGATATGCCTGTGGTATCATACACCGACGAACGGATACAAGCATCGAAAGCCAGGTCCGTATCAAAATCGCATTGCCCTTTCATCAAAGCATCCACAATGACCGACACGGCATGATAGCCGATCATGGTTCCGGTCTCGTTGGACGCCAATTCCCATTTCGGCAACACGCCCTGTTCCTCATACTTGCGCAGCAGCGAGCGGATGAATGCCTGGTTCTGTTGCGGAGTGACGATGGTATAAAGCGGATGTGCAGCACGGAACGTATCCCATAGCGAGAACACGGTATAATTGGTATAATCCGGATCCTGTCGAATCTCCTGTTCCATCGTACGGTAGCGTCCGTCGACATCTGAAGCGATGCTGGGCTGTACCATCGTATGGTACAAAGAAGTGTAAAAGATGGAGCGCTGCGACTCGTCGTCCGTCTCCACGTCAATACGAGACAGCTCTTTATTCCATGTTTCACCCGCCATTCGGACCGTCCGGTCAAAGTCCCAACCGGCCGCTTCCGCTTCAAGATTCTTGCGGGCTCCCTCCTCGTCTACAGCCGAAATGCCGACTTTGACCAACAGCTGGCGATTGGCAGGAAGGTCGCGGAATTGCAACACCGCCTTGGCTTGCGCAGAAACCACTTCGTTCCCTTCGGCCGCATCCGCACCGGCATCCGTATAGAGCCGGGCCTTGAACGGGGAAGAGAACCGGGCATAGAAATAGATATGGCGGCGCGGAGCCCACCCTTCTACAGTCCGCATACCACACAATACAGAATCGTTCACTACAGACAACCGGGTCAGCGGATGCCGGCGACGCTGTACGCTGGGTTCCATATCAACAATCAACCGGTGGTCCTCTCCCTCAGGATAGGTATAGCGATGCCACCCGGTACGCAACGTCGCCGTCAATTCTGCCCGGATGGAATCGTCCTGCAACAAGACGGAGTAGTAACCCGGAAATGCCTTCTCTGTGTCGTGTGAGAAGCGGGAACGGTAGCTGTTCGCCGGATTCACCTCGCTTCCCGCGTGCAAAGGCTTATCACCCGTCACAGGCATAAACAGGACATCACCATAATCGCCTATGCCTGTCCCGCTAAGGTGGGTGTGGCTGAATCCCATCAACGTAGTGTCGTCATAATAATATCCGCCACAGGCATCCCAGCCGTCCTGGCGTGTATCCGGGCTGAGCTGTACCATTCCGTGCGGCAACGTCGCTCCCGGAAACGTATGCCCGTGTCCGCCGGTTCCTATGAAGACATCTACGGCATCTATATAAGACACCGCAGGCCTTTCGTCTGTACAAGCACAAAACAGGCCTGCACACATCCATGTAATCATCAATCTTTTCATCATATCAAATCATAATAGTATTCGTTGGATTTCTTCTAATTCTTCGGTGCCGAATGATGTGTTTGCAACGGCTTTCAGGTTATCTTCCAGTTGAGCCACCGAACTGGCACCTATAATGACGCTTGTCACCAGTTCGTCTTTCAACAGCCAAGCCAAGGACATCTCTGCCAAAGTCTGTCCGCGGCGGGCGGCAATCTCGTTCAATGCCTTGATTCGGGCTTGCATGTCCGCAGTCAGGGTCTCCCTCTTCAGGGTAGTATCCCGTGCGATACGTGAATCTGAGGGAATGCCATTCAGATACCGGCCGGTCAGCAGCCCCTGCGCCAAAGGAGAAAATGCGATAAAACCTGCACCTTGTTCCTTGACTTGCTTCAAAATGCCCTGTTGCTCCGGCTCACGGTCCAGCAGATTGTACTTGCCTTGATAGATCAGACAAGGCGTATCATGTTCCCGCAGATAACGGCATGCGAAGTCCGTCGCTTCCACCGGCCACCTGGAAATACCTACATAGAGCGCCTTTCCCTGGCGCACGATATCTACCAATGCCTGCAGAGTCTCTTCCAAGGGAGTCTCCGGATCGTAGCGATGGGAATAGAACAGATCGACGTAGTCTAATTTCATCCGTTTCAAACTTTGGTCAAGGCTGGCCATCAGGTATTTCCGGCTTCCCCAGTTCCCATAGGGGCCGGGCCACATGTCATAGCCGGCTTTGCTGGATATGAACAGCTCATCCCGATAGGGCCTGAATGATTTTTCCATCAGTTGCCCAAACGTCTCCTCCGCCGATCCGTAGGAAGGGCCATAGTTGTTGGCCAAATCAAAATGGGTAATGCCATGGTCAAACGCATAATGAGCCATCGCACGGGAATTGGCAAGTGTGTTCACATCGCCGAAATTATGCCAGAAGCCAAGAGATATTTCTGGCAGTAGCACACCGCTACGGCCACAACGGCGGTACTTCATGCCATGATCGTAGCGCATCTCAGAAGGTGAATAACTAGGAGTAATCATCGTAATTGAAAATATTAATTGTTTATAAACTTACTGTTCATTCCAGGAACAGCCGGCATACTAGCATCAGTACTTCATGCTCCAGCCTGCCGCCATCTTCATGTTCTCTCCTTTCATCCTGACGATCAAGGGATAACAAGGCTTCATCGGTATATCTCCGCAATTGGGTCCATCCTTGACCGTAGGATTGGAAGGAATACCGGAAGCCGTGCCCAGTACCACATCGATGACAGTACCTTCCACGACATTCAACGAGAGTTCCAGGTCCGATGTACGGAACGTCATGCCGGGCAGATAAGGATAGGCATAGGTATCATGTATCCGCTTATGCACATCGCTGCCGTCCAATACCATTGCCTTAGGCTCTCCGGAAACGACCGGCTTTTCATTGAACAGCACAACATATTCATATACATGCACTGAATCGGAAGTGCAGGCAAACAGGTCTTCCACTTTTTGCCCATGCAGGGTGATAGAACGTATCATGGTAACTCCCGGATATGCCGTATCACTCATCATCTCGGCTTCGCCGCCATCCGGAGCAGGTTGAAATCGCAGTAATTTGCCGACACTCTTCCGCTGGTCGTGTCCGTCGACAGTAACCGTATTGTGCGACAAGGTGCGCTTGTACCATTGCAAGTAATCGGGAGTACCGTATCCGGATGTTCCAAAGTCGGAAATCAGTTCCCGCTTTCCATCATGCAAAGTGATTGACAACTTATCCGGATGCCCATGGCCAATCCCTTCACCACCGAATTTCAGAACAACGGAACGGGCTCCACTACGCAAAATACAGAATCCCGATTGATCAAACGCATATCCAGGCTGCAACAACAGTTCCTGTTGACTGCCGTTCAATATCCGATTGTTCAGCAGGGCTTCGGGTTCCAACCGTTGTTTCCGGTTATAGGCGAGCTGTAAGATCTCGGCAAACGCCGGATCGGCGAAACGGGTAGACGCGAATTCATAAAGCGATGTCTGCGACAAGAGATTGGCTCCATACCAGCCGTCGCTATGTGCCGGGAAAGAGAGATCCGGATAAGTTCCCTTGACAGGCTGTACAAACATGTCGTGCAAATCACTGTCAAACAAGCGTATGCCACGGCATCTTACCGCATTGGCCGTAAACAGCAAAGCTTCCAGCGGATAATAGTGGTAATGGGGAGACCCCTCGTTGATCCATCCGTCGGCATTCTTGTGTTTGCGAAGTAAATGATGATACCCGTAACCGGGTTTGTCAACCGCTACATGAATAATGGAATCATCTTCCAAAGCGACACCAAGAGCAGCCAAACCGCTATTGTGCCACATCTGCCAATTGGCTCCTGCCGGACGACGCAACAGCAGCTGGGCGGCAGGACGCAGATATCCGCTCTCGATCTGGTGTATCTCGCCTGCTGCCAGTATGGGTTTTATAGCCCGATATGCCATTGCCACCTTGGTAGCCCAACTCGCCTCGTCCAGACTCTGTGCAAAGGCTTTACCGCTATGTTTGTCGGTCGCGACACGTCCGGCATTGTGTTCAAACCAGCCATCGTACTTAGAGGCATAGTCTAGCAACATCGTACGGATATAATCCGCATATTTTCGTTTTCCGGTAGCCAAATACAGATACATACATTGATACAGATACTCCTTGTTGAAAGCATGTATCTGGTATATCCATGCCCAATCATACCGATTATTACCCGTCCATTCTTTCTGGCATGCCGTACAATAATGTGCTTTCGGCTTGTCCCATCTGAACGTAAAAAGCTGATTGTGTACCGGGCAAAAATAGTCATGATAGTGTCCACCCGGCTCTATGGGTACTGCCAACACATGTTTCCGACGTTCCGCCACCTGCCTCTCCAGCTCCCGGACGATCCTTTTTCCCCATGCAGTATGGGCAGAAGCAGCTATATTAGCCAAATCTTCTTGGGAAAAAAAGTAAAAGCCTTCCTCTCCTTTTTTTGCCAGGACAGACCAGTCGCCACCATAATAAGCCTGGTTCAGCAGGCGCAACTTCGCCTCATCCCCTTCATTCAAGAACAGATTCTCAAGGTCTTTATAGAGATAGAAAGCCAACCAATAGCCATGGCTATATTTCTCGCGCGTCGTACGGGCGTTCATCCATTTGGCATACCATTGCGGATTCAATCCATACTGGCGGGCTACCTCTACCGCCTCCTGGGCACGTGTCCAAATGCCATCGGCCATGCGCTTCCCTAACTTCAGAAAATCCTGATAGGCAAAACTGGAAACATCGATCAATTCACAACGATCTGCGATACCCCACTCACGGAAATCTATAACTGTCTCCATCTTCGTATCACCATCAAGGTCGTACTCAATGTGGTCAATAAAACCGTTGTTGTCCGTATCGCTATACAATACCGATGCAAATGTCTTGGGATAGAACTCCTGCCCCATCCACATTCTGTCCCATCCTTCAAAATAGGATGCATTCTGATCGATTCGCCATACACCACGCTCTGCCCCATATAGATGTAACCGTCCATCAAAACGGCTCAGATACAATCGTCCGTTTCCTGAATTATCCAAATCCCACTCACCACGGTCGCCGGATGCATCACTTTGTTTATGATTGTCGACACCACCGTTTTTCCAACCGGACTTAAAAGGATCGCGAGGTTCATAGAATTCTACTCTTTCCCATCGTCCGTTGTCGTCATCCTCATCGTAGGTGAAATTCACCCGGTTCCATTTCCCCCGATTGAAGATCAAGTCCCAAGCTGCCTCATGATCGGGATAGATCAATTCCGTAAGCTGCCGCATACGCGGATCCATAAAGAAACTGTCGGCCTGAGGCAATCCGCGCAGGTTCTTCACCGGATGAACCTGATCCTTATAGTCAAAGCCTTCACCTTCAAATCCCAAGGTAAAATCAAAATCAAATTCATTACCCGTCGTATTGTCATTATCCAGATCCACAGCAATAGATACCCAGTCGGCACGTCCTTGCGGTTGTGCCATGCTCCATCCCACAGCCTGATCTGCCGGAGTATGTCTGGGCGAATCCACTATGCGAATCGCCATTTCGGTCAATCCGTCCTGATCTGGGTCATAAAAGAGAAACGGATTCTCCCAATTCAGCCGCAAATCTTTGAGTGAATGTGTCGGTGCATGTATCTTCATGAACATGGTCTGTCCGCTGTAATCCTCGTAGAAATCCGACAACCCCACATGATCCCAACAGCGCAGGCTGAAATCGTTGTAGTTGATGTAGTTGAAGATATTGTCCTCATCCATATCCCGGATGATCATGTAGTGCGCCCCGCTTTTACTTCCCTGCTTAGGATAGTCCAGCACGATCTGCATATCCGCCTTTCCGTCACCGTCTTCATCCACCCAATCGATGACAAGGTCTTCATGGCTGCCATACAATCCGTCGCGGTTGCGGTCTATCAGCAGGCAGTCGTTGATCATATCTCCCTCCCGGTCGCCAGGTTTCAGATTCCCATCATCGTCAAGCCAAAGCACCGGAATATCCCGGTGCGTCACCGTCTTTATGGCATCGTACCGGCCGTCGCCATTCAAATCCAGATACTCGGGGATATGGCCTTTGGGAGCAGGCGGCAAACGCAACGGGACAAGATGGGTACCCAAATTCCAGTAAGGGCTCTCCGCTTGTTGCGCAAAGCCACTGAACATAGCGGCAGCAAATAGCCAATAAACAAAAATCAAAAGCCGTATGTAGTTCATGATATCGTATTTTCGGTTCTAAAAAACAAATATAATAATTAGCTATGATTTACCTTCAGACATTACCAATCATCAGTGCGAAAAGATGAAGCCGGCAATCCCCACATATTGAACAGCGACCCCTTGACATCATCCTTAAACGCATAGCGGACAGCAACCGGACTAGGAACTTGAGAGGCAGAGACAATCACAGTCTGGGCATCTTTTCCGAATGTTGCACGGGCAGGATAGAATACCCGATCCTCGCCTGCCACCTCAAATCCGGTCAACGATAACCGGAAAGATGTAAGTCCTCTTCCGACTTCACGGAAAGAGACTACTATTTTTTCCCCTTCTACCTTAGCAGACTGATATAACGGCCCTGTCGTCAAAAAGCCCTTACGATGGTAAGTTTTTCCCAAAGCCATATAGGCAAATCTGTTTCCGACCATCTGCTTCTCCATAGGATGAATAGTCCTTGCATCCCCGATATCCATCAGTACAATCATACCTGATGAAGGTATCAAGTTCAGACACGCCAGCTGAGCCTCTCTCATATAGGCCGAGTTTTTCCCTTTCTCTTCTCCCTTACGATAGGCAAATGGGGCTATTTGTGCATAATAGAACGGGAATTCACCCATTCCCCAACGTTCCCGCCAGTCTTTTACCAACGTCGGTAACAGCTGCTTGTACAGGTCAGGCGCATCTATATTTGCCTCACCCTGGTACCACAAACACCCTTTGATACCATATCCCACAACAGGAGCCAACATTCCATTATACAAGATTGAAGCATTCTTGACCTCCGGTATATTCTTGTAAGCGGCCAGGCTCTCTGCACTCATCCATGCCTCCACACGCGATCCGCCATAGCTGGCATGAATAATCCCTACCGGAATATCCAATACCTCATGCAATTTCCGGGCAAAGAAATAAGCAGCTGCTGAGAACTCCGGTACAGTTTCGGAAGACGCTTCCTTCCAAGAACCTTCGCAATCGGACTGCGGTTCCGAAGTCAATTTACCTCCTACCGTAAACATCCGTATCTCCGGATTACCGGAAGTCACTACGGCATCCAGTGATCCCAATACCGGGTCATTGTATCGTCCTGCCACACGCATATCCATGTTGGACTGACCGGAACAAAGCCACACCTCACCCAATAGAACGTTATCTATCTTAATCGCTTCACCATCACTGACTTCTACCGAATAGGGACCTCCATATTCTGCAGTCTCAATCTTCATTGTCCAGTGCCCGTTGTCGTCTGATGTTGTTCGATAAACCCGCTTATTCCATGAAGTCTTCACGGTGACACCCTTGCCTTTCTTATCCGTGCTCCCCCAAATGGCTACCTGGCTCTGCTGTTGCAGTACCATACCATCGGTAAAAATAGCAGGTAATGTCACTTTAGCTTGCATTGTTCCTACAAAGGCGGACAGGGTTACTCCCCATGCCATCTTTTTCAGATTACTGATTATTTTCATATCCATAATAGTATTGATTATCAATTATTTTATCAGATTTCATCAATTGCCACATTCTCACCATTCATCCGTACGGAAAGGTATCAATGGCAAACCATAGATATTAAACACGCTGGCTTTTGGCGTATTCTTGAACGCATAACGTACAGCAATAGGATGCTTCACTTCTTCAGACGAAACGGCCAATCTGCAAGACTTGGTCTCTATCTCTGCATGAGCTTTATGAAAGACCTTGTCTTCGCCGGCAATCTCAAACCCGTCCAAAGCAGTCCACATCGGGCATAAACCCTGTTCGGCATTATCCACATTGATATAAATTTTGCCTTCGGCTATCTCCATTGACCTGTAACGTGGCGGAGCATATCCGAATCCGGTTCTTCCATAAGTCTTTGCCAGCGCCCACCAAGCCAAACGTTGGCCGACAGTCGCCTTATCGGTAGGATGAATGAAGACAGGATGTCCGACATCAAGTGTCGTCACCATACCACTATTCGGAATATCCTTCCAATTCTGTGCTTGCGTTTCTCTCATATAGGCAGCAGAGGTTCCATCGGCTCCTTCATAGTTAAATGGAGCTATTTCCACAAAGTAGAAAGGAAAATCTCCCCTTCCCCATTTACTCCTTAGATCTTTTACAAAAGCGGGAGCCAATTTACGATACAACGCAGCATTATCCCGGTTGCTCTCACCTTGATACCATAAGAATCCCCGGATGGCATAATTGATAAACGGTGCAATCTTTGCATTATACAGCACACAGGGATCGGCATGTATATTCTTGATATTTTGTTTGTCCGTCAGGTGATCCAGTTTTATTTGTGGAAAACCGGCAATAGCCTCACGGCTCATCCAAGGCTCAATACGCGACCCTCCTAGCGTAGAGACAATGATACCGACCGGAATATCCAGCACATCTTGCAAATAACGGGCAAAGTAATAGGCTGCCGCACTGGTAATTGCCACATTGTCGGGAGTATTTTCCAACCACTTTCCCCAGCAATCAGATTGAGGTTCCTTGCTGAACTGACGGAACCATTTTCCATCTTTCATATCAGTGACAAACATCCGGATTGGTGTAGAAGGCTTTGCACGGGCTATGATGTCATTGGTTCCTGACAATGGCTGACGATCAAAACCACGCATGGGCATTTCCATGTTAGACTGGCCAGAACAGAACCACACCTCACCTATCAGCACATTATTTAACATCAATGATTCACCGTCATTGAATACAATGCGATGCGTCTCCCTGCCTGCTGCGGGAGTGGCGACTTCCACCAGCCATGCACCATCGGCATCCGCAGTGGTACGATAACTCCGTTTATCCCATGAAGTTGTCACCCTGACGGTAGAGTTGGCACGCGCCGTTCCCCATAATTTGACTTCTGCCTGCTGCTGCAGTACCATATTGTCCGACAATACTGCGGGCAATTTGACTTTTCCCGATACATCCATTGCAGTGAGCAGAGCCATGCACCACGCTCCTGCAATCAAGTAACTCCATTTTTTCATATTATATTATTGATGAGTTATTCCTTCTTTGTGCCACTTGGCTGCGTTTTCAACAAAGTTACAGAAAAGTTTCCGGGCTACCTCTGAGACATTTGTGTTTTCGTTGAGATGCCGTATGATATCTAGGGTGGAGAAGAGGATTTTCCCTTTCCCATGCGAAATGACACCTACGGCTGTGCCCAAATGGAATGGACTGCTACGGTATGAACCTACCACCAGTTCGGCTCCTTTTACCATGAATCCCATCCGGCGGTCACCCTCTTGGACCAATTGCTGGTAAGGCCATCCCATAGCGCAATCTACAGGAAGCCCTTCGAACAACGGATGAGATTTCACGAAATGAATACCACCAATCCAATCTTTTCCCACAGTATAATATCCACCATATTCCATTCCGCATGCTTGTGCTATGGCATCCATCCACGATTCTGACGAATCCAGCAGCAATAGGGTAGTTCCATCCTGTTCCACTCTTTTTAGCAACTCATTTGGTGCAATGCTGGCATTGTCTGGCCGTGACCAAACCAACCGTACATGCCCTGATGGGGTACGTTGACGATATTGCAATTCGATATCCACTTCTTCCCCCTTTTTCAGATGGAATGGCCGTGCCAATGTGATATCCTCTTTATTGCCCCATTCATCAATCACACGCTTTCCATTCACCGTCAGCCTTATACCATCACCGGCATGGGCACCTATCATATATACGCCCTCCTGCGGTGCCACCAGCGTACCGTTCCAAATGATAGAAAATGACTGATTGGCCGGTAAAGATGCATCCGGCTGTGCTCCGTCTGTGAAGTTACGGTCTATCAACCGGTCTTGCCCGGTAGCGGCAAGTGCGCTGATGTCATCGGTCTGAAAGTAGGAGACTGTGAGCGGCTGTTTGAAGAATGCCTGCTCCACCAGTTGTGGCGTATCCAGCGAAGGACGAGTGACAATAATCCAGTCCAGCGGTTCCATGTCCGAACGGTACGTTGGAAGAACATTGCCTGTAGCTGATTGGTAGAAAGTATTCACGGCATTGTCCGCCGGACCATACAAGGCACCCTTCCCTATCAGCTGCCCGCTGCCCTGTTCAATGCCCAATATTTCATCTTTACCTTGAGCACAAATTGTTCCCCCCTTATCCGACAAACAGGCTTCTATCCGATACATACCGGAGGGTGCCGGAATATCAAACTCACAATTCTCCCAAAGCAATTCACCGAACCGGTCACCTCCAGTGACACATACCTCCTTCACCATTGTGACTTTCTTTAGCCCGTCCGGTGTACAGAGATGAACGGACAGAAGATATTCACCGTTCAGATTCTTTTCATTTATCAGGTAGAAATCGACGAAGGCTTTTCCGGGAAGGCGGACAAATTGCGTCCGCGGAACTACTGCCACATAAAGCGGCTGGGTATAATATGCCAAAGTGGATAGATTGCCTTTGGGATTACGGTAAATGTCTACAATGCCAGAATGGTTGTCATAGGGCATAGCCTCCCAGCCGTTAATCACATAGCTATCTCCCAAATCCTGCATCCGCATGCCCTGGATTCTTCGTCCTTGGTGGTCGAATGAGACATCTCCCATCAACCGTGTCAGCGAATCGACCGTACCGAACGAATCCGCCAGCTTGTTTTGCCGGAAGTAGTCTTGAAAAGCTTCATATTGCGTCTTCCAAAAGAGGCCATCCCATCCGGTTCTCCCTTTCTCATCTATTTCATGCGTAATCTCGACAATGCGAGGTGGAGTGGAAATGGCTCCTTCTTCTCCTCGCATATAGATTTCTGTATGGTTGTCAGTGTACATCAGGTTCTCTGTCGGGCTTTGATAGTATTTTTCCTCCCAAGTGGCCGGTCCTCCGGCACGATGGTTGTCGAACCATCCTTTGCGATATAACAAGGTATCGAATGGCATCATGTGTGCTTTTGAGTCTTCTTCCGCCCACTCCTTAGATGCCCATCCGGATGTGAACGTCATGATTCTGCTCGGATCTATGGCATGAGCAGCTCTCATGTCGTTCATCCTTTTCTCAACCAGCGCCTTGTCTCTTGAACGGACACCGCCAAACTCATTTATCAAATTGTAAATGATAAGGCTGGGATGACTTCTATCCCGCTTTATCATACGTCTTAACTTTGTGTTGACCATTGTACGTATGAATGGATCGTGTCCAGCCGAATGAAAGGAACCGGGCTCTTCATAATACAGCAATCCTAATTCATCGGCTTTCTCCAGCACCACAGGTGATCCGATGCAGCGGTGGAAGTTCAGCATGTTCAGCCCCAATGATTTGGCGGTCATCACCTGTTTCTCTGCCATCTCAGAGGTCGCATAGAGTCCCGTTACGGGCCAATATCCCCAGCTGATAGCCGATTTCAGCATGACTCTCCGACCGTTCAGACGCAATACAGCTTCCTTACCGATACCGTCAGCATCGAACCAACGAAATCCGAACGTCTGTTCGCTACGGTCTTTGAGCTGCCTGCCTTGGTGCAACTCGACCCGACATGTATAGAGGAAAGGTGTATCAGGATTCCACAATTTTGCTTCCGGACATTCAATCACGGTGGAAATCTGATTGTCGCCGGGAACCAGCCGGACGTGCGACATTTTCTTTTCCCAAACGGAATGTTCCGGATTCACCTTTTCCTTCACCGAAAGTATTACATCCCTATATACCGTTTTGCTCTCAACGTTGTATACCGACATCAATGCTTTGACAGTCGTAGGCCGAGGTTGATTCTGCATATAAATATCAGTAATGTAGACAGGGTCTACAATATCCATCCATACACGTCCTATGATTCCTCCAAATCCACGTCCGGGAGGTATCTGATAATCGCCCCAATGCATTTCGTTGAAGTCCTGCCAATGGAAGTTTCCCCCGGGATTGGTTACCCGTATCGCCAGACATTGTTCGTGCCCGGGTTTCACCGCATGGGTGATGTCTGCATCAAAAGGAGACTCACCAATCATATCGTATGCAACCAGCTGGCCATCCAGATAGACTTCAGCTCGCAACCGGACAGACTCAAAATGAATAATGACCCGTTTTCCTTTGGCCTTTGCCGGTACTTCCAACGTACGGAACCACCAGCTAACTCCCACATGATCATGTGGTTGCGGATGATCTGTAGTGGTTGCATATTCTTCCACCGTACCGGGTACGTGTACGGCTTTTGCCTGTTGGACATGCAGTTGGTCCCATCCACCCGTAGGAGGATTAACAGGCAATCGGGATAAGTCGGTAGCCTCATCGGGCAGATAGAGCTTGTCATGTTCCCATTGTGCAGCACGATCTTCCCAAAGATACCATCCGTCACCGGACAAAGCAAGAGTGATGCGTCCATCTGATGTGACGGACATGTTTTCAAAAGAAAATGCAGGTATAAGCAGGCATAAGAATAATACGCTTGTCAGATACCTCATTGTTTCGTAAGGTTTGAATAAGCAATGAATGCGCATGATTGTATCTGTTTAAATTTGTATGATTAAATCAATTTATACCGGGACAAGGGTACATGCTAATACTTGAAATATTCAAAATCAACTATACCCTCTTCTATCAACATCACATAGCTCAATAATGCTCCCCAATGATAGAATTTATCACTTCTGACGACATCGTCACCTACTCCAGTATCAGCATTATAATTTTCGAAAATATAACCATGAGAGAGCCATGATTTCATGATTAGTTCTCCAGACTTTTCTGCCAATGTATGAGCTGTTTGCCTAAAATCATATTGCCTTAATCCTATATAAACCAAAAAATTCAGCGGAGCCCATATACGTCCACGCCAATATTCATTGTCATGGAAAGCCGGATCATTGCGAGGCACAGAAGGTATGACATACGTTCCCCAATATTCATCCGGATTCAGAAGATGCTCTCTCAACATACGTTCTGCTTGTCTGCCATCAGGAGCTTTCGCCAGCCAAGGATAAAAAACAGTAGGCGAAGAGCGGAAGTTGGGAAGCAGGCTTTTGGTGGAGCGGTTATAATAGGAGCCTTTCCGCTCATCCCACAGCATAGCCAGGTTCTTCCGATACCCAACGGCTCTTCGCTGTAATTCCTTGTAATCCTTTTTATATCCCAGCTCTCTGGCAATCAGAGACAAGTATTCACAATCCATAATATACAACGACGATATTCCCACATCATTCTGTTCCAGCAGATGCTTCTTGTCATCAAAGGTTACAGCATCATACATAGGAGAGTTGTCAAGTCCCGATTCCAGAATAGCGCCATAGCGTGTATTGGCATCATATTCAGATCGGAAATAGGTCACTTTCTCGTATGGATCACTGCCTAAGCACAATAATCCTTTATCTTGCCTGTGCCGGTTCCACCATCGGTTCCAGGAAAGCAATTCTTGATACAGCAGTTCCAAAAGCCATTTCTCCCGATAACGCCTATATAATACCCATACCGCCATAGAGCCCACAGGAGGCTGGGAACGGTCTCTGGAACGGAAACCGTTGCTATAATAACAATTGGGAACAAAACCAGTCTCTGTCAGCGCTTTGGTCATCTCCACCGCATTGGCATAAGCCAAATCCTTATCCCCGACAGAAAACATAAGAGAAGCGAAATAGGCATCCCAACAGAATAGCGTGAATCCACCGAAATCAGAACTGGCAAACCATTCAGAGCTCCAAATACGGCTTACAGGCGTAATCACTTTCCGAATACTTGGATCATAGATATTGTTCCATCCCAAAATACTCTGCATGGCATCATAATGATTGTAAGCCTCACCTCCGGTTCTCCTTTTCTCTTGTTCCAAGCCTTCTGAATTTTCTTTTATCCATACTGCAACATCTTCACTCCCGAGCTGCTTTCCGCAGCATACCGTTACCGGTCTATCCAATGAATAGTGTAATTCGGCACGGTTTTTTTTCACAAAATCGCCTGATATGAATGAAGGTATTATCACAGAACGATCCCTTGTAGCCAGTGTAAAAGTAGCAGAATCACCTACAGTGATATTATTTCCCCGTTGCCACAATGTCTTAGGCATGACCACCAGTGTGCCACCTTTCTTGTTACCCGCCAAAGGTGTAACGAGAATCATGTTCTTGTTTTCCCTCGCTGCACTTTGTATCCGTATCCGATACCCGTGCCAACTGACCGTCATATCCGTATAATTGCCATTATATGAATGTGCTCCCGGTTGCAATATCGGAGCATCTGCCGCTCTGTCACCTATCCGGAATCGGGAAATACGTTTTCCGGAATCATCCAATACATGTAAATCTACTGCCAAGCCATAAGGTAACAAGACATGCGTCAAAACACTTCTGGTATCCCACGTATTCCAACCGGTCGCCAGACGTTTCTGTACCGAAGCATAATGCTCTTCAGGTGTCTGTGC
Source organism: uncultured Mediterranea sp. (assembly GCA_945641355.1). GTDB lineage: Bacteria > Bacteroidota > Bacteroidia > Bacteroidales > Bacteroidaceae > Bacteroides. The sequence continues at coordinate 29,016 of CALZEQ010000001.1, forward strand.
ATTCAGATGGGTCACTACATTGTAACATCCGAACAAAAGCACAATATGTAATAGAATCCTTCTCATCCCAATATATTAAAAATGCACCTTGACTTCATCTCCTTTATACTCCACTTCTTTTACACCATTCATGCCACCTTCTCCAATCAACCGGACAACAAATTTCCGTTTGCCATCCATTTTCCTGTTCATTTTCCCAATAGTCAATTCACGACCGGCCTCATTCCATACTAAAGGAATCCGGTTATACTCTCCCCTCTGATAATTCATTGTTGTGCCATCATCTTCGTACAAGCAGAAAGAAGCGTCCTCACCCGGATATACATTAATATCTATGATAGCCTTGGGATTTACATGCTTTTCTACCGACTGATAGCACGGAATGATCGAACCGGATCTTACATAAAGTGGAATATACTGAATTGGTGCAGGAGCATCTATCGAACATCCACCATCATACACATTACCAGTCCAAAAATCAATCCATTTATGCCCTACCGGCAAATAAACTTTTCGTGAAGTACACCCTGCCTGCAATACAGGACAAACCAACAAAGATGGTCCATACATAAATTCATCCTTACAGTCCATGGCTATGCTATCATCTGGAAAATCAAAAGCCAACAACCGCATAGGAGTGTACCCACAGAATGTCACCTCTCCTGAAAGTGTGTATATATATGGTAACAGAGAGTAACGTAACTTGATGAAGTCTGTACAGATCCGCTGCACTTTCGAGCCATAAGCCCACAGTTCGTTAGGCACTCTGGTATCACCGGGATACCTGCGTCCGTGCGAACGGAATATCGGACAAAATGTACCATACTGGAACCATCTTGTAAACAACTCCCGGTATGCTTCATCACCGGGATCTCCTCCACTATAACCGCCGATATCCGTAGTCCAGTAAGGGATACCTGTAGCCGTAAAATTTAATCCTGCAACGACTTGCAATGCCAGTTCATCAAAGGTTGTCGGAATATCCCCAGACCATACAGCGGTTCCCAACCTTTGCTGGGCAGCCCAAGCACAACGGGTCAGGAAATAGGGACGAATATCAGGAAAGGTTTCTCTGAAACCTTCATAAAAATTGCTTGCATGCACCAGCGGATAGAGATTGCGTACCCGGTGTGCCGGTCCATCATACGTGACTTGTTCCAAGAAAGACTCTACATGATCCGGCTCTGGACCATCCAAAAACCATCCATCGATGCCAAGCTTCGTCAATGGTGATACTTTCTTCCAATAAGCATCTGCCGCTTTAGGATTAAAAGCATCATAAATATATCCGTCTATCGCTTTTGCCCCTTCCAAAATATAGCCTTGGCCGGACAAATCATCGTAATTGGGAGTGTCGGGCTTGAAACAAGGCCATACGGTCAGGACGACCTTGACATCATATTCTTTATGCAGTCTATCTATCATCGCCGTGACATCAGGGAAATGAGCCTCGTCAAAGCGATGTGATCCGGTACCATATTTTCCCCAATAATGATAATCAACAAATATGGTACTCAATGGGATACCTTCATCTTTCATACGTTCTACGACGTCCATTACTTCTTGTTGAGAAGCATAACGGTTGCGGCTTTGATGAAATCCCAATGCCCAGTCGGGCAACAAAGGAGCATTTCCTGTCAGCGAACGATAAGAGGATATCAATCCATCCAATGTAGGAGCTACAAACAAATAATAGTCTATTCGTTTGCCATAATCAGACGTAAAGCCCATGCCGGAATCATCATCAGAGAACAACGTACATGAAGGATTATTCCAAAACAGCCCCCATCCTCCGGTAGAATAAACTACAGGCACTGCAGCCTGAGTATTAAACTGAACCAATTTGCGTTGTGCACCACGCAGGTTCATCCGTCCGTCCCGGAATTCCCCCAATCCATACAAAGCGTCTTCTGCCTGCAACCCGAACTTACAGGCAGCATGTACAGAGTCGTTTATTACTTGACGGTGCATTTCTTCCGGAAGTTCTTCCAGCAACAATTGCCCTGAAGGATCCAATAATTTCAGATTGCCAAAACGCTTATCGACCAGCACTTCAAAACGTTCCGTCATCAATTTCAAATCATCTGCTGTTTCTTCGATATGAAAAGGCGCAACAGACGGACGTATGGCCACTGCATATTTGTCGGGTTTCGTCAGTTCATTCATTGCACCAAACATGACGTGCAATGAACCTGACTCGTATGGCTGCAAATACAAAATGCCCTCCGTGGTTTTAATCCACACTGCACTGTCTTTCTCTTCCCATGAAATGATGGAACCGCCAACTTGCCTGCAACCGACTTCTGCAAGTCCCAATCCCCCCAGTAACACACACGCTTGCAAAAATAAAAAGAGGCTTCGCTTCATTACTATTTAATATTAAAAACTTATGGCTCTTCTTCAATTCAGTTGAACGTAAGATAGATCTTCAACTTATCAAAGAAGAGCCATACTATCAATGATTACATTCCCAATAAATCGCTCACCATATTCACCAGCAACCTGCCTGCTACCGGATCGGTCTGTGCCTTTTCGGTACATACCGTAGATACGATAGCTTCCCCCTTGCCATCACGAATGCCGAGCAACGTCAGGCCACGCATCGACTCGATTTGCGGAACACGTTCCGAAAGCTTGTCGCTTAAATAAGCGTGGATTTTCATCTGGCTTGCCAGTTCCGTCACATTGGCATGACGGACAGCCTTCAATGTAGCCGTACATGCCAGCGGGATTTCACGCCGGTTATTATTGAAGTATCGCAGGTCCAGTACCCCCAGACCATCGAATACCCGGTTCTCCGGACGTTCCATCACCACGATATCGCCCTCGGTGGGGATGATCCAGCCTGTAATGTATTCGGGATAAACCTTCTTGGCCGCTTCCTTGCTATTCAGGAACAGCAGTTTTCCCCCTTTTACCTGGTAAGCCCGCAACATGGCCGCCTCTTCGTCCGTGCAATCCGCCAGTCCTGAAACTATGCAGAGCTTGGCCTGCTGTTTGGCATTCACCATCTCACCGACAGATGTCACCTGGACAACCGGCACCTTCAGGAAGTCGAACGTACTCTTCATATCGTCCTTATCCAAAAGCAATATCTTCTGGTCCTTATCCAATGAAACCTGTCCTGCGTTCCACTCTTTACGGGCCAGCAGCAGGTCATACTCATTCGCAGAGCGAATCGTACCGTTCTCGGTCAGCGTCAGCCGCAACTTGGCGTACACCTTCTCGGCAGGCAGAAGCGTAGGCAACTGGATTTCCGGTTCGATAAACCGGCGGCCGTAATAGGGTACAGCAGGGAAAGCTGAACGACCCGATGACAATACTTTGCCTGATTCATCTGTGATGCTCCATTCCAAGGCAGAGGCAGCCAGGTCCCGGCCTTGTTCATCGTCATTCACCACATAAACACGGGTAGCCATTTTCTCACCTGCATACAGGTTGCGTCCCCACAATTCGGCACTGACCAACACAGGTTGCAACGCACGCTTCAAGGCATAATATGTAGGCCATGGAGCCACATTGCGATAATCATAACATTGCCTGAACCAGGTCATATAGGCAAAGTGCATGATGCCAGCCGCCTGGTCGTTTGTACGGCGCAAGGTCTCGGCCAGCTCGCCGGTAGTGAACGATTGGACTTTCAGGAACGAAGCCGGGTCAGCCCAATCGTATGCTTCATATCCTATCAGGCTATATGGATTCTGATGCACCAACTGGTAAGAACGTGTAGGGTGCCCGGTCTCGCCATTCGGATAACCCGTACTCATCTCCTGGCTAATGAGCGGACGTCCCGGAGTCTTGAACCGTTGTTGGAACTCCCCATTGAAGAATCTGAATACAGAATAGTCGTACCAGTTATAATATCCATGATTGTCATCGATGTCGCCATCGTCCACCGTAGCAATGAAATCCGCGCCAAACCGTCTCAGGCTGCTGCGGCGCATGTAGTTGGAATCGAACGAAACGGGACGTGTAGGATCCAGGCTTCGCATCCGCTTCACCACATCAGAGATGATACGGAATTTCTGCTTGGCACGCTCTTCGTCCGCATCCAGGTCATAGAACTTCATTTCATTGTTCACAGTCCACAGCAGCAGCGAAGGATGATTCTTGTATTTGTTCATCACCTGCAGCCATTCATCAGCCCACAACTCCAGTACTCCCTTGTCGGGAATAGGTGTGGAATGAATCATCAGCCATGACCAGGTTCCCTCAAAACTTACAGCAATGCCATTGCGGTCGGCAGCCGACATCCACAGTTCGTTCCAAGGTGTGGTATGCGTACGTGTGGAATTCACATTGCCTTCACGCATCAGTTGCATGAATTTGTCGGCCAGCTGCCTGTCGTTAGGACAAAGCGCAAAGGGGATATGATTGCCGCCACGCAGCCAGTAGCGGCGTCCGTTCAGATACAAAAAGCCATCCTGACGTGCCTCAAAGGTACGGAAACCGGAAGTGACAACCACCTGGTCAGTTTCCTGTCCTTTCCCTTCGATAAGGCGGAATGTAAAGTCATACAAGTTGGGCGTAGCCGGTTCCCACAACTTGGGTTTCAGGCCATCTATACGATAGGTATACGTCTCTTCCCTGCCTGCCATCAATTGGTTCTTGGCTGCCAGCACACCGGTATATATCGATTCACCGGTAGCCTTATCCCGGATATAGGCCTGAATGGCAAACGTATGCCGCTTCCGCGCATCGCTGTTTTTTACGGTGATGTCAAAAACAGCACCATCCAGAGCAGGCTTGATAAACACATCCTCTACCTTCAGCGGATTGCTGACCGTAAGTTTCACCGGTTGCCAGATACCTGCCGGATTGTCTCCATAGAATCCATGGGCAATATCGGTCAGAACAGCCTTATTGGCTTGTGCATCATCTTTGTTTTCATTGATATCCCGACGGACCGAGCCATAATAATTCTCCATCGCATCGCTGGTCTGGGCAGCCTTACCCTTGATGTCGCGCATCACCTTCAGCACGATCAGATTCTTTCCCGGATGCAGGGTCGAAGTGGCATCCACCTTGATTTCGCCAAACATGCCCACATGTGTGGCTACCAGCGAACCGTTGATGTAAACCTCTGCCATCTTGGACACGGCATCGAAAGTCAATGTCATCTGTTTTCCTTTTACTTCGGCAGGCAGTTCCAGCCATTGGCGATACCAAGCCATATCGGTCTTACGATAATCGAATGTATAGTTCTCGCACCGCTCCGTCTCTTGCTGATAATAGGTGTCACTCACCCCCTTGGGTTGCGCACCCCTTGGCGAAGGCATGGTCTCACCGTGCAGCCATATCCGGATAGGTGTCCAGAAGTTGGGGACAGACATCACATGCCAGTCCTGGTCGTCCGTTTCGGGAGAGATGGCCGCCTGCATGTCGCCCTGCTGGTATCCGGGCATGAACAGCCATGTCCCGTCCAGCGACAGTTCTGTCCGGCTTCCCGTCAGCGCTTCCAGTCTGGCAGGAGCATAAGCCGATCGTTCCTGCCGGCGTTTTTCTTCCTTTTCAATGGGGTTAAGCGACTTCTTGTATTCGGTATCCGCCACACCGTCCAATGCATGCGCTGCCAGCGGAGCTACCACCAGGTCGTCATATTCCGTCTCTATCCAACCGCCTCCCAATGAGATGCCACCCGATGGAACCATATCGCCCCCGTCCTGGTCTGTCACATCAATATGCGGCAGTTTCTCATCACCCACAAACACACGGATGCGCTTGCCGCATACCTCCACCCGCAAGCTGTACCATTCGCCCGGAACCGGATGAAAGCCTAATGGACGGACTCCCATGAATTCATCTGTACCCATATAGCCGGTACGCATCAGGTAGAGGTCGTCTTGCAAACCACCTTTGATGCCCACCACATAACGGTCAAACCGATTATAATTACGGAATCCTGCCCAAATCTGCACCTGCTCGGCATCTTTCGGTGCACGAGCCCGGAATGCGAAAGAATAATTCACCATCTCCGGGGTACCGAACACAGCGTATGCACCCTTTGCACGAAATACCCCATTTCCAATACCGCATGAGCCACGTCCTACGACATGAAGCGGCTCTGCAGCGTTCGAGAAATCATTCTTCCAGGATTCACCGGAATCCGTTGCTGCCTGTACAGCCATACTGAATAGGCAGGCAGTATAGAACAATGATAATTTATTTGTCATTTTCATGATATTTGTTTATAGATTATTACAACAATTCCTATTTACCAACAATAGTAAAGCAATTCAAGTCGGGAGTTCCCCCAATCACATTCAGCACCACTTCCCTCCATCCGTTTACATCAAACGAAAGTGTTGCGGCATCCACATCACTCCAATTGCCTCCGGTAGCAGGCAGGGTCACCGTTGTTCCTTCCTTGCCGTCTACATCAAAGCGTACTTTTGCCGCTTCTTTTGCCGCATAACGTAGGCGAATGACTGATGTTCCGGCACGGAACGGCAGTTCCACCCAACGAAGCCACTCTCCTGCTTCAGTATTGGTGACACACCAGCCGTCAAAGCCATCCGTACAACGCTTCACATCCAGATCCCCCTTCCTATATTGCAAGCCACTGTTTCCTGTCGAATTATCTTTATAATAATCGCATGTCTCTGCCTCTACGCGCATACTCTCGGGATAAGCCCTCGTACTGCTGTATTTCCGTAATATGTTGAGCCGCTGGTTGGGATAATCATAGTATTTCGTATCGGTACTCCGCCAATAGGCAGCGTTCTCTGCCATATCTGTAAAACCTTCTAACAGTAGCAGATTTGCTTTATATTTTACAAAATAATCCAACGCATCGGTCAGCGTCTTACCATGATTGGCATCAAACAACATGCGATTTCCCTGCTTGTCATTAGTCAGGAAACCGGGTACTGCCACTCCGACATTAATATTATTGGTAGAAGCCAACGAATAAGAATGGCGGCTGGTAGTCTGTTCGGAAGCGACAAACCAATTATTGGTTGCTTCAACCACAGTTTTATTCACTTTAGAATCTCTATCCATGAAAGCCTTGTCTACGCATATAAATAGTTCTTCTCCAAAAGCAGCCTTGAAGTCTGCATGTATCTTATCCAATATTGCTTTCAATTTACCTGTACAGTCAGGACGCTGATTTCCTAATGCGGCATAAGTCACATTAAGAAAACCATTTGGGCTCCAAATGTAAAGTACCGGTTTTCCATTATATCTGAACAAATACTTGTTATTCTCTTGATTCTTACCATAGAAGTTATCAAAAGCCAGCTTAATATTGTAGTCCCAAATATAAGGATAGATATCATCTAGTTTATCCAAAGGATATACTACATCCGCATCACTCAGATTCAGTTCTTTTTGCTGAGTTGCATTTAATACAGTGGAATATTTACCATATAAGTTAAAGTTACGAGCTGCAGCCCACGATGCCGGGCAATCATCAAAAATTGCGACCTTTATATCATCCACCCCTCTCCGCTTGAAAGCATCCAATAATCCTGCCAAACGGGTAGGATCACCATGATCCAACTCATATTTACTATCTGTATCAGCCTTCGGCAAGCGTCCTCTACAATTGGCTGCTACATAGTCCAACCCACTGTATGCTATCTCCTCAACCAAATTATCCCACCACTCCTCATTAGTGGCAGAGAAGTCTTTAGCCTCGAACAGCGGTTTGTTATAGAAAGTAGTTGAAGCCGTTCCACCATTGTAAGCATCGACTCCATTACGCAGGTTCTTTTGGAAAGAAAACAATGCTCCCATCACGAAATCATGATTTGGAATATCATCATTCTTTGGAGGATCAGGAGATACCGGTTTCTCACCAGAATCATCCGGCTTAAGAAGTGCCGATTCATCATTATCTGAGCAAGCTGTCAGAAATGACATCAACAATACATATATAAATAATATCTTCATCATCTCAGTTATAGCAGTTAAGTAGCTTTAAAAAAGCGGGTATACAAGGTATCCCTTGCATACCCGCTCAAACAATGTTTCAATATGTACCTGCCTATCAGTTGAGTTTTACATCTATCTTCTTAATATCTGTAAAGTTATACTTCTGATATGTATCGTTGCAACGTGCACCGATTCTCACCCAATAAGTCATACTATACTTGATTGCAATCTTTGAAGACAACTCAATAATGTCACCCTCCATGGCATTAGTTAACTTCAAAGGTGCTGGTGTATAGTTCCCATCACCTTCTGTACCGCAATACTGTGTACGTGAAATCCACATACATGCCTCTTTTACGTCAGGTGCAGTCAGTCCGGACTTTTCGTTACGTTTGAATTTGAACGAAGCTTTCAGATAGTTATCAGAAGTCAAATGAGGTTCATCAACCCATTCAAGTTCCAAATAAGGAGTTACAACAATGTTCACTTTTGTCGTACGGCCATTTCTCAATTCTACAGATTGCGTCTCCACATCCGGGAAGAAAGCGCCCTGCCAAGGAGTTACATCATAAGTACCTGCAAATAGCTTGTTATTGACAAAAGATCCATCTTGCTGCATATTCAGTTCCTGTGGAGTGACTACAATGGACTCGTCTCCTCCGGCATAACTTGTCTCCACGATGCGGATGGCCATACTGCCTTTTCCATTTGCAGTCTGGAATGGATTTCCATTTTGATCGGTCACTTGTCCTTCGATAGCTGCTTCAGGTGCATCATAGTTGTCCATTTCGCACGAAGTAAATATCAATACGAAAGCTGCTAACAATGTGCCAATAATATATCTTTTTGTTTTCATATTCTATCAACTATTTAGCGATTAATATTGATTGTTTTGTTCCAATAACGGATTGATTTTGCGCTCGCCATCAGGAATCTTATCATAGTAATTTTTCGTAGCAAAAGAAAGAGTGTTGTTGGCACGCTCGCAGACACGGGTCTCATAGATGTACTTACCTATAGGATTACCTGTTGCTTCATCTACTTTTGCTCCCTTAGCAAACATAAACGGAGCCAACATTCTACGACGGTATTGATTAATCTGGTCATGGAAAGTAAACCAACGACGCAAATCCCAATAAATCTTATGCTCGAATGCCAATTCCTTATAACGTTCTACGCGAACTACACGCAATCCCTCGTTAGGAGCAAAAACAAATGAATGTGGTCCACTACCCCTAAGATTGGTAATAGGAGTATCGCTCAGTTCCTGGGTACCAGTCAGCAAAGTGGCACCGGCACGTTCTCGTACCTGATTGATGCACGTCATAGCATCTTGTAGCATGTCATTCCCACTGTATGAGGAAACGCCGTTCTGAGCCAATTCGATGGCAGCTTCAGCACGGTTCAACAATACCTCGGCATAACGAATATCAATCCAAGTCTGTGTACTGCGGTGCAACTGAGTTTCGGCAACGCTCCAGTTCAGATTCAACCATTTGGCACCATGGAATCCGGTCAGCGTACTGTTGCTTCCACCATTAGCCGGACCATCAATACCATTCTTGTTGAGTTTGGCACCTGTAGAACTAACGTATGGGGTCTGATTTCTGGAATTTTCCGTTGTCGTCATCACGTTTGCCTTAAACCAGGCTACATTGTTCCAAGCTGTCGTGGTCTGTCCGTCATCGGCAACAAATTTGGCAATTGGGGTAGAGGGGTCTACATTTTCCTTCAGCAAACCGGAACGTATATCAACGGTAATGCCTTTGTATGTGTTACCAGGCAATAACAATTGTCCTCTCAAACGTGGTTCTGCATTGGCAAACAGTTCTTTTTCATCATTGTAAACAATATAGTTTCCATTGTCATCTGTCGTTTTCAAATATCCTGTTGCCGGATCTATGGGCAGACCATCAAACAGTTCTACCCAATCCAAAGTCGTATTGTAACGGTCACCGTATGTCGTAGTCATACGGGGAGGACAATAAACGGCATCAAAACTATGTACATTGTTATTAATGTCATATTGACGAGTGAATATGGATTCATTGCTGTTGTCAGCATTCATAAAGACATTTCGGAAGTTGACTTCCTTATCACCATCCTTATTGTAAAGTCCATATTTGCCACTTTGCTCTACAATGACTGCAGCATCGTATGCCTGCTGGAAATAATTGTTAGCTTTAGAAGAAGGAATGCCACATAATTGTACGCCATCCACACTATAGTCAAACAAACCACCATAACGAGCTACCGAACCTGCATACAATGCAACACGTGATTTAAATGCTGCTGCCACATAACGGTTGGCACGGCTCGAAACGACAGCCGTTCCCATATTGGCAATGGCATAGTCCAAATCTTCAAGGATGAAGTCGATACACTCTTCATGGCTGCTACGTGCTACCCAAAGGTCAGAATCAGTATTTGTCATCTCTTGCGGCTCTGCTACAATAGGTACGCCTCCATAGCGTTTCACCATGGCAAAATAAGTGTAAGCACGAACGAAACGGGCTTCTGCTATCCATTCCTCTGCACCTTTGAGTTTTCCCACATAATCCGGTAAGTCTTTAATCAAGACATTGGCCTGACGAATCACTTTGTAACCTTCGCTCCAATACCCTTTCTGTGGAATATAAATACCGGTGTTATTACGATTCACTGTCTCACCTGTACTCAGCATATCCCACACGATACAGTTCCAGTTGAAGAAACCGTTCAGATTTCCATCGTTCGACATGCAAAAATCTTCCATTGGCAGACGGGTATACAAGGCAGCCATATATGCAGTAATACCACCTTCATTATAAATATCTGAACCACTCATAATATTCTTAGGAGGTATATCCAAATCTTGACAACCTACCAACATGCCACCCAACGTAGCACACATCAATATTTTTTTCCAGTTTCTCATAATCAAATCTTTTAAAATGTTATACTACAACCAAAGTTATAAGATCTGTTCAACGGATACATGTATCCATATAAGTTAGCAGGCTTTTCAGGATCCACACCTTTCACTCCGGTAAAGGTCAATAAATTATAGCCATTCATATAGACTCTGAGTTTTTGTATACCTACCACACTCGTTAAAGATTTCGGGAAAGTATATCCAATCTCAGCAGATTTCAGACGGAGATAATCGCCTTTCTGGATTTGGAACCGTGAGTTGCTGTCTGCCGAAGTTCCTCCAAATGCATAGTAACCGGATATCCACTGGCATGATGGATCATACGGATCTTGCTTAGGATCTACCGGATGCCATCTGTCCAGGAAATAATCCAAGGCATTGCCATCCCACAAGAGCGGTGATGTCAACTGCTCACCATAAGCGATATACGATTTGGCTGCGCCTTGGAATGTGAAACTTGCATCAATGCCTTTCCATCCACCGGCCAATGTAAGTCCAAAGTTCATCAACGGATAATTGCGTTTGTTCTGGAAGCTATCGAAACTGCCTGATGACAATGTAGTTGCAATAGGATGTTTATCCATGGCATCAATCGTTCCATCACCATTCCAGTCTTCATAAATATAGTCACCTGGTAATGTGGAGTTGCCGGCAAATATGCCTGAATTGGCTATCTGATCATAACTTGTATATCGGCCACCGTCACCATAACCAAACCAAATGTCGTTGTATCTGTTGATATTGCTCCGATTCTGCCAATTCTCAAATGAATTACCGGAAGGATTCTTCTCCAAATAACGGTTCATAGTACGTGTATAAGACATATTGGCTGTCACACTGTATGTGAAGTCCCCGACTTTATTATGATGCCGCAACTCCAACTCAAGACCTTTTGTCCGGTCACTATTCAAGTTTTCCTGCGGCAAGGAAGAACCGAAGTTACCCGGCACTGTTGAATTTCGAGATGCCAACAGACCTTCCCTGTCACGCTTGAATATTTCAAAAGTAAAGCCCAGCAATCCATTCCACATGTCAGCATCAATACCTAAGTTCAGTGTCTTTAGTGTATACCAGGTGATATTGGTATTGGCAACGGAACGGAAAGCCAATGAGTTGAGCACACTTCCTCCAAAGATATAGCCCTTGGAATAATTGTTGTACACACCACCCGAAGTATTAGGATAATCGTATCCCGAAATCCATTGGTAAGCGACAGCACTGTCATCACCCATTTCACCATACGAAGCACGCAATTTCAGGTTGTCCATAAATTCCCAATTATCTTTGATAAAGCTTTCTTCTGAAATACGCCATCCTAAAGATGCACTTGGGAAGAATCCCCAACGATGATCTTTATGGAACTTGGATGACCCGTCATTACGGAAAGAAAATTCAGCAATGTACTTGCCTGCATAGTCATAGTTCAGACGACCCACCAAACCTCTCGTAGCATTATCATACAATCCACCGGCATTGGCTGTTCCTACCTGATTGGTAGCATCACCGGCAAACAGATAAGGCAATGGAATGGTAAAATTACGGTTGGCTGATATATTATCACCTTTACTATACGATTCCTCTAACAGCAATAAAGCGCCTACATGATGTTTTCCAAATGTATTGTCATAACTGATAGATGCTTGCCACAGACGTGTCCAGCCATTGCCATAGTAACGTGCCAAATTTGTCGGACTCAAACGGGTAGAATTAGCATAGGAGTCGTTGGCTGCATTGTAGGTATATTCGTCATACGCCAGTTTCCACTCCTCATTGTCATTAATCGTATTGTCATAGCTGAAAAGTCCTTTGACTTTCAGTCCCTTCACCCATGGCAAAGCCCATTCAGCTTCAAATGTAGAAGAGAGAATCTTATTACGGTTCTTGCGATAACCGGATATGGCAGAGTCCATGGCTCCAACCGGATTCAAGATATCAGTAGAGGGTTTCGACAAATATGCAGGATTGTTGTTAGCATAGATCGTCTCATCAGGACGAGAACGCCACAAAAACTTGAAGATTTCCCATGTACTGGTATAAGGACGCTCACGTTCATCGATAGTAGCCCCGATCTTAGCCGATACTTTCAGTCCTTTAGCCACTTCAGTTGAGATATTGGCACGGAAATTATAACGGTTATAATCCAAAGAGTTGGACTTCAAGAAACCTTTCTGATCCATGTAACCAAAATTCAAGAAGTAATTCACTCTATTAGTTCCACCACTAACTGAAATGTTATGTTGTTGTTGCGGAGCGCTTCCATCTATCACAGCATCATACCAATCGGTGGAAAAAGCTGTACCGTTCAGATAAGGTTCAAAAGCTGCATCATCATACGTTAAGCGAGGATCGGTCAGACTTCTCATTGATTTCTCATTATAGAGTGTCATACGTTCTACAGCTCCAACAGGTTTCAGAACTTCTGCCGGTGTTTGAAGACCATAGTACATACTATACTCTATTTTCGGTTTAGCTGCAGCATCACCTTTCTTAGTAGTTACCAAAATAACTCCATTACCACCACGTACTCCATATACAGCAGCAGAAGCATCTTTCAACACAGATACGGATTCTATTTCGTTCGGATCAAGGCGCTCGAAATTGCCACGAGGTACACCATCCACCACAATCAGCGGACTACCACCATAACCACGGATATCAAAGTTGCCGTATCCAAATTCACCAGGTTCAGATGTGTTCTGCGTCACACGAACACCGGGGATTTTACCAGTCAACAGGTTCTTGGTATCCTGCGTCTTGGTCAGTTGCAATTCTTCATTCCCAATCTGAGAGATTGCACCCGTCAAAGTCGCCTTCTTCTGCGTACCATAACCTACAACCACCACTTCGTCTAACACCTTGCTGTCTTCCTTCAGTACCACATCGTACGTGGAAGCCGCGGTAATGGCTACCTTCTTCGTAGTATATCCGATGAAGGATACTTCCAATGTGCCTCGGGAAGGCACTGCCAACTTAAATTTACCATCAACGTCGGTTATCGTTCCGGCGTTTCCTCCTACCAACTTGACGTTGGCACCAATAATCGCTTCGCCACTTTCATCCTTCACCGTACCGGAAATGTTCTTGTTCTGGGCATAGACAGAAGTAACGAAAAAAAGCATCATGCAAAACCATGCGACGGCATTCCGTATAGGAAAACCTTTTTTCTCATTAATAGTACTCATGTAAAATAGGATTGATTTGTTTTTTTTCTTTTATCATTCTCGTTGTTTTGATGTCTTCTGCCGTTTCTATAAAACATGCAGAAAACCGTTGTTCGGTGTTTAACTGGTATTCCTCATATCTCATTGCAAAATTAAAATTAAGTATATCTTATCGATGGCAAAGTAACGAATGCAATATTAATTTTTGAAAAATTATATCAGGAAACGACAATTAAAATACAATTAATTTGTTAAATGCTGAAAATTAATTGAGGATAACAGGATAATTTGTGGGGTAGAATCCTATTGTGTGCGCACCACGCCTTATATTAGTTGGCAACAACTTTTAATGGAATAGCTGAAAACATAGCATGGAACAGTTGTTATCTCCTAATGAAACAGTTGTTATCTATAGGTGAAACAGTTGTTCCATGGCCTATATAACAGTTGTTCCATGCTTATTGTATGTCTTCGACATTCCTATTGTACGCCTTCGACATTGCAGTGGTACGCTTGTGATAACGGTGATTATTGCAGCAAAATAAGTGCTTTTTTGATGAAAAAACAACGATTATCTGCCACAAATCTGCCACAAAGTGCAAAAAAACGCCTAAAAACGGGGGTGAAATGAGGCGGTTTAACACAAAAAACGGCCATTTTTGTGTTAATGATTGTAAATCTCAAAATATCTGCCACACTTTTTTGATGCTTAATCCATTTATATAGAGGAAACTAACAGAAAGTGTGTGGCAGATGGCAGATAAACAAAACTTCTCACGCGCGCGTGCGCGCGTGAGACATGCACGTAAATTCACTGAACTTATGAAAATACTATATTAAATGCAATTCTGACGAATGCAAGCTTATAAATCCGCGAAACTAACCCGGTACGGTTCACCCATTGATTCAAGATACATCTTGCAAAAACGCTCGTAGACGTTACGTGCGATTCCCCTTTTCCCTTGAGCGCAAAGCACCGAACATTTGGCGGTCAAAGCCTCTTCGTTTAGGGGATCGTGCAGAAACATGATGTCTGCCAGACGAATCACCATCTCCTGATGATTGCGTTGCAGCTCCAGCTCCAGTAGTCCACGTAGCAGGTCGATGGCTTTGCTGGAATAGGCTTCCTTGAAATCGTCCAGCCAATTCTGGAACGTATTGGGCAACAACGGACCATATAACAACAGCTCCAGAATGCGATTCAGCAATTCGTCGTTGGCCTGTTCCTGATATAGACGAATACACTCGGACACCGCATGGAAATCGCAGAATACGTCATCTCCCAAACGGATGCGCAGGAAATTGCTCTCTGTTACAATCTCAACGTCACCAATGGCTTCCAGCAGTATACGGAGCTTACGCAGGGTCACATTGCGATTGTTGCGTGCGGCTGTCTCCTCCTTATCAGGCCAAAGTATTTCTACGGTTTTGGAGGTAAGCAGGCCCTGAGGTTGCTTCTCGGTGTATAGAATCAATAGCAGCAGCAGGTGTTTCAGGCGCGGGGTGAAACTGGCGGTGATGTCATTGCCCTGTTTGTCACGTACGTTGAAACAACCCAGTAAGGAGATGGCGGAACGGCTGCGATTGTAATACTGGGGCTTTTCGGGAAGAGCCGGTTGGAGTGGAGGAAGAGGCTCTGTGACTGCTTCTACAGCGGTTGTCTCCCCATGGCACTCTTCCGGCTCCACGATAGGCTCGGAAACTGCGTCGGCATGATACTTCCGGTGGCGACGACGGAACAAGATGGCCGGTATGGCAAGCAGCGCGACAATTCCTGTCCATAGAAGCATCTTGTTCCAGGATTTTTGATTCGGAATGTTCTGCAGGATATCCGCTTCGTCGACCAGCGGCATGTTAATGGAGTAGATGGCCAGATCGTGCGAACGGTCGCTCAGAATCTTGTCCATCACCAAAAAAAGCTTGCCGTGTGCAGGAGAGACATAGAGATTGAAATCCAGGTCTTGGTAAGGTGCCCTGTTGTTGATGGGTTTGGACACTTCCATGCAAACCGAGTCACGGATAGGAATCTTCCACAGTGTACCTCCCTCGGATATAGATACCGCATAAAACGAACTGTCCGACGGCTCGAAATACATCGAAGATGCCATCACGGTATTCTCCGTGGGGCCTTGGCGTTTCCATATCAGGCGAGACTGGCGCGTTTTCAGGTTCAGTGCACATAGTCCATAGAAATATTCGGATGTCAACTCTTGCTTCCCGTATTTATTGCCTCGTCCTCCGAAGATATACAGTTCGTCGCCCACTGCCGCCATGGCAGCCGAAAAACGGGGATAGAAAGGCGACTTATACTCAATCTGTTCCACATGACCCGAACCGGATTTCATGCGAAACAGGTCGTTGCGATACCGATAGAATCCATATCCGCCAAAAAAGTAGAAAGACGAATCGGCAGGATTGAAGGTACGCGCGTGATTGTAATACGTTGGCTCACTGTCCAATGTCTTCCGATCGCTCCACATACCGGTATCGAACGAGAAAACCGAAACCGTCCTCAAACGCAATGAATAGGATACCAGGCTGTTGCTCAATGTATCGTATAAAATATGATTGGAGTACTTGATAGTAGGACCGCCTTTCCGTACCGGAATTACCTGCCGCACGATGCCGTTTTCATCCAATACGGATACTTCTTGGTCATCGACCAGATAGAAATTGGCATCCCTCGCATTACAAGCCACGAAGACCGGATGAGGCAGATGCCGGTGATACACCGTCTGCCATTCGATATGATTGTCTATCAGCCAAAAAGGATTTTCGGCACGTGCCACGGCACCTTGCAGTTCGTCATAGCAAAGCGCATCATTGTGTTTCCACAATTTCCATTGGCGGGTCTGACTGCCATCCTGTACCACACAGACATCACGGATGTTAACCGGAGCCACATCGCTCAAATATTCCTTCATCAGACCAAACAGCACAGCCACATCGCTCGTTCCCTGCAAAGGAACCATTGCCGAAGCGTGCTTACCATCATAGACCACCTCCACGACATTGTCTTTCAAGCGCAGCTGCACTGTCACATCTATCCACTGTTCATACCTGATGGGGGTATCGATATTGACTACTCCCTCATTCAGAACCAAAGCAGGCTGGTGGTTCTCCTCGGTAGCAACGAACGAAAGATGAATAACCTGCCCCGTATTCGTCTTCAGATGGAGGATGGAACCGTAATCCGGCTCATTGTCACGAGTATACATCTGAAACGAAACCGAAAAATCTCTCTTCACGCTAAAAGGAACATTGTCATCTAAATAAAGAGAGGTCCTATCACCTCCCGTCACTGCATGCGAACGGAAATGAAGTCCGTAATCGTACATGGGAAGCGCGTACAAGCTGTCACCTATGACCCCAAAAAGTATCGCACACAATATCAATATTCTACATCTCATGGTGTTTTCAGTTTAAAATTAAGGGCTAAATCTTCATATGAATCATATCGTGCTTTCAGAATCACCCATACCAATATCTGTCCCTGCACAATTGCACGGTATATTTTTCGCAAAAATACAAAAAACAAAGAAATCTGCTACTCAAACTCAAAGAAAATCCTTCTCATCCCCCAAATGCCGGAAGAAACGAAATGAGTCTGCTACACGCAGAGCCTTGAAACGCTAAAAAGGCAGCCTGCCCCACATACTCGGGGGTGCAGGCTGCTAAAACAATCTTTATATACCCACTAAACCGATACCGACTAAAACCAAATTGTTATGCAGGCCAATATCCTATTCGTTTCTTCTACATTGTAGCCATAGCGCTTATTTTTCATCATCAGCCGACGGAGGCATGGCATCTGCGGCTGCTCCCCAATCCTTGTTGGGACGACTTCCCATGACTAATACCAACTTTCCGCCTTCCTTCAAGTCGTCGTGGTTGAACCAAGGTTTATTCCATTCACGTCCGTTCAGTACGGCTCGCTGAATATATTTGTTGTCGTCCGACACGCCCTGCGCTTCGATTTCGAACACTTTGCCATTGGCAAGTGTAATGCTGGATCGGGAAAACAACGGACTACCTATATTATAGACCGGAAGTCCCGGTGTGACAGGGTAGAAGCCCAATGAGGAGAATACCACAAAAGCCGTCATACCGCCACCGTCTTCGTCGCCGGGAACACCCATCAGGTCATTGCGGAACCACGTACGAAGCATCTGGCGAATACGCTTCTGAGTTTTCCAAGGCTGGCCGGCATAGTTGTACAGATAGGGGACGTGCAGCGACGGCTCGTTGGCCATGGAAAACTGGCCTACGTTGCCTGTATGGTCGGGCAACTGGGCATAGAAGGCATATTTGCTGCGGCCCAGCGGTTCGCGGAACGTCTGGTCCAGATTGGCCACAAAGCGTTCCCTGCCACCCATCAGACGGATGAGGTCGGCCACATGGTGAGGCACATCCCAGCGATAGATCCAGCCATTGTTCTCGCCATAATATTCGCGAGCGCCCATACCGCCGGAGAAGCGGTAATCGAAAGGCTCAATCCACTTTCCTTCTTTATCCTTAGGATGGAAGAATCCGGTTTCTGCATGAAAGAGATTACGGTAATTGTGCGAACATTGCAGATAGTGAGCCGCTTCTTCTCTCTTTCCCAGCGCCTTGGCAATCTGTGACAGGCACCAATGGTCGTAGCTGGTGCCCAAAGTGACAGCTACCGGCTGGCGTTTCTCAAACGGGTGTACATGGGGGTCGGTCTCTTGCTCGCCGGGACGAAGTGCCGGAACGTATCCCTTCTCACGGTAAAAGGCATCAATCCATCCGGCAGGCTCGCCGGACCACGGAGCCAATGTTTTTTCTTCCATACCACGACGACATGCCTCATAGGCTGTGGCGGTATCTACACGCAACCCCTTGGCCACAGCATCTGCCACAGTGGCTACGGCGTGATTGGAGTTCATCCGGCGGCTGTCGCCTGTAATTTCGGGGAAGGTGGGCATCCACAGTGCCGGCATCTGCTGTGCCATACGGAGGTACGACGCGATGATATCCTCTTCGTTCTTCTGATTGATAAGCAGGCGCAAGGGATGGGCTGCGCGGTAAGTGTCCCAAATCCAATCGTCGGTATAGAACGGAGTGCCTTCATCGGAATGAACCTCTCCATCGAAAGCGCTGAAATAGTGCCCGTCTTCGCTAATACATATCGGTCGTTCGAATGTACGATATAGCGAGGTATAGAAAACGGTCTTCTCATCTTCCGTGCCACCCTCTACCGCAATGCGTCCCAGCGCTTCGTTCCAGATTCTCCGTCCTTCCCGAGCCAAGGCCGCTGCATCAAAACCGTTCAGCTCGCGCCGCATGTTCCGCTCGGCCTGCTCTTCGCTGATGAACGAAATGCCATAGCGCAGGCTGACCGATGGGGTGCCATCGGCAAAACGCCATGCCGCACATACATGCTGTCCCTCGGACTGGTCCTTGCCGGCATTGATATGTCCGTCTTCCACTATACCGCTTTCCACCGGACTCTCCTGCACCTCTACATAGAGGTAAATGTTTGTATTGTCACTGAGTTTCTGATGCCCGCATATAAATCCGTTTCCGGCACGCAAGGCACCGTCACGGCTGCTGATGGTGACGTAAACCGGATGCGACGGATCAAAGCCAATCTGATAAATGGCCGACTGATGGGAGAGGGCATACGAAACCTGCATGGGGACTTCAGACTGCGTAGAGGCAATCTCGACGTCATAAGCGTAGGGCGAAATATGTTCGTTGTCGTAGGTATATGAAACTACCGGACGCAACGGGCCGTCCTGACACGGACTGAGGCTGAATGCCGACCGTTCGCGATGATGGGTCACGGCAATGGGAAGCCCTTGCAGCAGTTCACTGGTATAATCGGCACGTCCGGGATATACGCGCAACATGCTGTTGGGAAGTTGTATCGTAGGAAATGTGGGGACCAGCAGATGGCTGATGTTTCCCACGTATGGATTCACATAGTCCACCGGTGTCTTTTCCGACAAAGATTCGTGTATTTCTCCGCAAGCTACCAATACGGACCATACAGGCAAAAGATAAAATAAGCGTAAGAATTTCATACTATAATAAATCGTTTCATGATATTGTTCTGGGAGACAAAGATAGTCCCGAAGGGCTATCTTTTGCTTAATATCCGATTAATGCAACATTAAAATACGATTAATCGCATCTATTTGCAACACATTTCCGCTGAATCACTTCCTGAATAGAGCCATCGCTATTGTAATGAAGCCGGTCGACACAAATGGAACGCAGATTTCCCCTGCCCGAAAGTGCCTGATTGTGATAGAACGCGAACCATTCGCCCTTGTACTCTACGATGGAACCATGGCTGGTATCGGATATCTCTAATTGTCGTCATTCGGCTTTTCGTTCCGGCATCTGGAAGGTAAGCGGCTTCTCACGCCGCAACATCCGGGCAGCCTCGCCCGTCAGCCACAAATAGTGATCGGAAGGCATGCCTTCCATACCTGCCATCTCTATCTCTTTGCCCACCGGAGGGTTGTCCGTACACTTAAAGATGGCCGTACCCTCATTGACCTCGTCGAACATGGCGACATAGAGCATCGTGGCACCGGCATTGATGGCTGTAGCGATCTGTTGCCAATAAAAACGTCCTTTCTGCCGAGGTATGGACGCTACCGGCTTGACATCGTCGGGAAATTCATAACGGCTCAGATTGTGCCAACTGAATCCGGGAGTGACACAGGGCACATAACCGATGCCATGTTCTTTGCACCAGGCAATATCTGCCAATATCACATCCCGATAACGGTCCATATCATTATGCAACAAAGGAGAGAAACGCTGTACCATCCAGGGAAGCACAATATCGGCCTGCTGAATCAGGGTATGAAGATAAGGATCGTGTACGCAATCGGAATTCAGGTCGCGCCAGAAAGTCGGCACGCCCAGCATCACACTGCAACCTCCATACTCGGGATCATTCTTCAGAAAATCCATGAAGCGTTCCAATCCGATATTCCGGATGTCGTATGGACGGTCGGGAAATCCCACTCCCCAAATGGTCACCAAGGGCTTGCCATTATAAAACACATAGGTCTGTTCACCTTCCTGATTGGTCACCCGAAGCGAATCTACCAGGTATTTCCAGTCTTCTATCAGCACAGAACAGTCCCCGCCCCGAGCCGGCAATCCCGACAAATCGTACATCACTCCAATGGCACGTCCATAGTGCGATGCAGCTTTCAAAGCATGGCGCAATACCTGGTTCCGTCCTCTGGCTTTCGGAGAGGCCGCACCATAAAAGCGCTGCATGAAAACGCCATCCACACCATACTCCTTCATCCAACGGAAGTGCAAATCGACTGTACTCGCATCGGATGATGAAAAGAAGCGGGCTGTAGAACCGTCTGCATGCTTCAAACCGGTAGGATAAGTCTGCCGGTACTCGCTGACATCAGGCCACATATCGATACGCACACTTTTCTCATCGGGATACATCAACCCCTTCTGCGGCAGACGAAACCATCCCTGATATCCCGCCATAACCAATCCTTTATAAGATGGATATTTGGTCTGAACAGCATGTTTGGGAACAGCATAGGCTGTGACTATCATGCCGCATGCCAATAGCACTAATAACAATTTTCTCATATCAATATATACTTTTAAAATTCCATTTACCATCGAACCGCATCAGTCACGATCCCTCACCGGCATGGCATCGCTCAATGGGATCTCACCGCGCAACATTCGCCCGGCTTGTCCTACCAGCCACAGGTAATGGTCGCTACCAATCTCCTCGTCAATCGCTACAAAACGACTGGCTCCAACAGGTACCTGATGTGCACACTTGAATATCGCAGTCCCCTCATCTATTTCATCGAACATGGCAATATAAAGCATCTCCGCACCCGAAGCAATAGCTCCGGAAAGTTGCTGCCATAAGAATGCCCCTTTATTGCGATGTATCTGCAGGCTATTCTCCTTGCCCGGCATATTGCGCCATGAGAATCCCGGGAAACAAAGCGGGGCATAATCCACACCGTTTTGTCCAGCCCAGGCGATATTCTCTTTTATCAAGGAGTTGTAACGAGGGTAGCTCTCTTCGTCATACCGGCCGACAAACCAGGGCATGACCACATCACATTCACGTATCAGTTCGTGCAGGCGTGGATCATGCTGTGTATCGCCGGTCAGTTTCTGCCAATGGGTAGGTACGCCCAGCATCACACTGAATCCCTGTGCCTTCAATCCCCGGATAATGGTCTCTGCTTCATCGAAACCGTACTTGCGCTTATCATTGAAACCTACTCCCCATACACACACCAGCGGCTTCCCATTGTGATAGAGATAAGAGGGATTCCGCCCATGATCTTTCAATGCATGACGTTCGGACAAATCGGCAATATCACGCAACAGCAGATATTCGTCTTGCCCCGGCCTCATACCACTCAAATCGTACATCACGCAAATGGCACGTCCGTATCTGTTGGCGGCACGCATGGCCGAATCCAAAACCTTGTTGAAATGCATCAGTCCACTTTCGTTCCTGATTTCGGCAAGAAACCGTTGCATGAATACACCGTCCAGTCCATACTCCTTCATCCATCTGAAGTGGGTGTCTACAGTCGATTCATCATACGATGAAAACACGCGGGCCGGGGTACCGTCGGCCATACGGAACTCGGTCTCGTATGTCTTCTCATATTCCGAAACATCCGGCCAAAAATCGATGGTACACGACCCCGGGCGGAAACCATCGGGACCGGTATAATGATGCCATTGGCGGTTGGCACCATCGTCCGGCGCATTAAACCATCCTTGGTAACCGGCCATGACAAGACCCTTATAGGAATTATACATCTTAGGCTTTTCATCAGCTTGTGTACAACTGCTGGCAACAACCAGCAGACTGCAAAAGAATAGCTTACAAAAACGTCTCATATCTTATTTCTTTAATAATTAGCAAAACAATGTGTGATACCTCATCGCGATGATGCACGCAGGATGAAATAGCGTTTTCCCGGCTCTGTATCCATATCATACTCGTATATCTTATACAAACGAGGATGCTGAGGTTTCAGGTCGCGTGCGATCAACGGTTCTTTGATGTCGGCAGGCTGCATCAGCGGATTGCGGTTCTGACCTTGTGCCGGCCGCAGTCCTTCGCCTTGCAACGGAGTGTATGACCGGATACGCAACGAACCGCCTATGCGTGAAGTGATGATTGCTTCGGACAATTCTCCTCCATCCCACTCCATATCCACCTCAAAGGCACCTCTGGACACCAGACCTCTGACGCAGCCTTTGACCCAGACATCAGGCAATGCAGGTAGGAGGTGCAATGCACCGTCATGGCTTTGCAACAGCATTTCGGCAACGCCTGCGGTAAAACCGAAATTACCATCAATCTGGAACGGCGGATGTGCATCAAAAAGATTTGGGTAGGTACGGCCGTCACGGTTGTCCTTCTCGACCAGACTTAGCATGTTCCTCACTATCTGATAGGCATGGTTTCCGTCCAGCAAACGTGCCCAAAGATTGATTTTCCATCCGATAGACCAACCGGTCGCCATATCGCCCCGATACAGCAATGAACGCTTGGCTGCCTGAAACAACAGGGGATGGAGATAGGGTGAAATCTGATTGCCGGGATAAAGCCCGTAAAGATGGGAGACATGGCGGTGTTCGTTCTTCGGATCGTCAACATCTGCCAGCCACTCCTGAAGCTGGTTGTAACGGCCTATCTGCATGGGTGGCAGACAATCAACCGTCTTGCGCAAACGATTCATATAATCTTTATTTTCCGGATACAGTAACTCGGTAGCCCGCAAAACAGAAGTAAGTGCATCAAACACAATCTGATTGTCCATCGTACATCCGGCTGTAATGGTTGAGCCGGTACCGGCAGGACCATGCTCGGGCGACATCGAGGGGGCACAAACCAACCATCCATACCTAGGATCCTCAACCAAAAAATCAAGATAAAAATCAGCAATTCCTTTCAATGCAGGATAAGCCTCGGCCAAGAAACGGCGATCGCCTGTATAGAGATAATGCTGCCACAGATGTTGTCCCAACCATGCTCCCCCTAAAGGCCACACGTATGATGATCCATCCACCGGACCGGCAGAACGCCAAATATCCGTGTTGTGGTGTACCACCCACCCATCGCAATCATAAAGCGTACGGGCTGTACTGCGAGCCGACTCGGACAATTCCTTCACCATCTGGAACAGGGGCTGATGCATCTCCGGCAGATTGGTCACTTCCGCAGGCCAATAATTCATTTCCGTATTGATGTTAATCGTATATTTCCCATCCCAAGGGGCAATCAGTTTGTCATTCCAGATGCCTTGCAACCCGGCCGGCTGTCCACCAGGACGGGAAGAACATATCAATAGGTAACGTCCGAACTGAAACATCAAGGCGGCCAGTCCCGGATCATTGCCTTCATGGAAATGCTTCACACGCATAGATGTTTCTGCTGCAGAAGATTCACCCAAGTCGAGAGATACCCGATGGAAATAGCCCTGATAAGCCTGCTTGTGCGCATCGAATTCCGTTGTATATGGCATGCGCAGTACTTGCTTCATACAGTCGCTTGCTCTGCGGGATTCATTGCCACTGACGTCGTGATAGTTCACAAAGTTGGTAGCTGCCGTAAGGTAAAGTGTCACGGCATCTGCATGCTTCACTTCCAACCGGTCGTTTGCCAAAGTACACATGCCGTTCTCCAGACTTGCCTGCATCTGACACTCAAACCGAACAGCTCCGGTGATTCCTTCATGGTCCGATCCTCTTCCCCGCAATATCAGGCTCTTGCCTTTAGACTTGACCATCGCATCTTTATAAGGTGTGGCATAACGGGCAGTAAAGCTGACTGCTCCCGGCCTGTCGGCCTCTATGCGGACAACAAGCGCATTGTCTGCGAATGAAGTGAATGCGGTACGTGTATAAGTCACATCGCCTATTTTATAGGTCACGGTTGCAACAGCTTCGTCCAGACGGAGTTCCCTGCGATAATCCGTGTACACTTCCTGATCTGCAAAATCCAGCCGCAGACTTCCAATGGTCTGATAGGGCATACCATGCTGACCGGTGAAAAAATTGGCTTTCAACAATTCTTCCGCCTGCTTCTCATGTCCTGCAAATATCAAACGACGGACTTCAGGCAATACGGCCAACGCTTTCGTGCTGTTATTGTGATGGGGACCTCCACCCCATAACGTTTCCTCATTCAACTGAAATTCTTCTGAAGAGACACCACCATATACCATCGCACCTATATGGGAATTTCCTAAAGGCAGTGCTTCCGTCCATACTGTAGCAGGCTTACTATACCACAGCTTGAGATCTTCTGCCCGTACCAATGTAGGCGCCAAACAGCACAACAAAAGAATATAACAATTTAAAAGCTTTATAATCATGTATTTATATCTGAATACCTATTGAAAACATACAAAATCTACATATTCCATATCATAGATGGACAATTCTATATTTAGTGACAAATGATATGTCCCCGTCATGGTCATCCAATTGAAATGGAATCAGTTTCGACTGTTGCGGATCCAACTCATAATGGATGCCATCGCCCCGTTTCGCACCATTGACATACAGTTCCACTTGGCCTGTATCGGTCAGGGTGCCACGATTGAGCACCTTAAGCCATACCGTACGTTTATGTTCGTGTACATTGGTATCCACCCGATCGATGCTTAGAGAAAAATCAGCAGCAAATGCATGAACATAATCCAACATCACGCTCACCCCATGTGTGCTATCGGAATACCTGACACTATCCTTGATTTGATTGTTAGCCACATATTCCGGACTGACACCTCCAACCGATATCTTGAACCTACCCGGTTCGACGACACGATCCATCTTGTCATTCAGCAAAGAAAGCTGATAGGGGGTCAGTTCAAAAGAGACGCGTACCGACTGTCCCGGCTCCACATGTATCCGATCAAAATCTTTCAGTTCCATCACACGGGTCTTCACGCTGGCATACATATCTGTCACATAGAGCTGTACGACTTCATCTCCGGCACGGCTACCGGTATTCTTTACTGTAACTTGCACAGACACATTTCCGTTATCCAGCTCCTGTACATGGAGTGCCGAGTACTCGAAAGACGTATAACTCAATCCATACCCAAAACGATACAACGGATAGAACTCCATATCCACGTATTCATAACGCCTGCCCGAAGTCTTGAAATTATAATAAAGAGGCACTTGGCCTACATGGCGTGGAAAGGTCATCGGCAATCGTCCGGCAGGATTGTAATCACCGAACAGTACATCCGCCGTGGCATAGCCACCTTCCTGACCTGGCAACCAATTCACCAAAATAGCCTGGCACAGCTGGGAAGCTTTCAGCAAATCGTAAGGACGTCCGGCTTGCAGGACAAGCACAACAGGCCTGCCTGTCGCACAAACCGCCTCCAGCAATTGTTGTTGCTTACCCGGTAAAACAAGAGATGCATAATCCCGGTTTTCTCCACACGTCTTGACCACATCTGCCTTCGACTCACTGCACGAACAGTCTCCCAACACCATGATCGTCACCTCTGATTGCTGTGCTGCACGAACCGCTGCGGCTATACCACTATCATCGTCAGACATAAAATCACAACCTTTTTCATAAACGACCTTTGTCGTGCCACCTACAGCCGCCCTGATACCAGTCAACACAGATTTCAACTGATCGGGCTGCAAGCGAGGAGTATAGTCACCCGGCTGAAGATCATCAGCACCGGGACCGATAACCGCAATGCTCTTCAATGTCTTGGACAGAGGCAACAAAGATGCTTTGTTTTCCAACATCACAATAGATTGCCGGGCAGCCTCACGAGCCATCTCTTTATGGCTTTCGCTGTTCCATCCCGGATAAATATGTTTCCAGTCCAGTGGTTTGCATGGATTATGTTCGAACAATTCGTTACGAAACATGACACGAAGCATGGTGCGGCACACCTCGTCTAAAGCATCCTGATCGAGACGACCGTCACGTGCGGCTTCTATTACGGCCTTATCATTATAAGTATCTCCACAATTGGTGGCAATACCGGCACGCAAAGCCTGATTGGCAGCCTCTATCTTATCCTGAGCGGTATAATGTTTACGGGCAGTAAGGTTCCCGATAGCCCCGCAATCGCTGACGATGAAACCATCGAATCCCCATTCCTGACGCAAAATCTGCTGAAGCA
This sequence comes from uncultured Mediterranea sp., assembly GCA_945641355.1. GTDB lineage: Bacteria > Bacteroidota > Bacteroidia > Bacteroidales > Bacteroidaceae > Bacteroides. The sequence continues at coordinate 56,144 of CALZEQ010000001.1, forward strand.
GTTCTGTACTCTTTGCTACAGGCACTCCCATATAGTCGGAATAAGCCATCATCAACGATTGTGGACGAAATTGGCGTATGACGTGGCGAAATGGAACCAAATGTACCTCTCGCATCTCACGCTCGTTCAGACCGATATCGTGCGAATCGCGTCCGCCTAATGGCGCACCGTGTCCGCCAAAATGTTTGGGCGTAGTGAAAAGTCCACGAGACTGATACCCTCTGATCCATGCACCGCCCAACTGCGACACCAATACCGGGTCCTCGCCAAAAGTCTCTTCACAACGTCCCCAACGTGGATCCTGCGCCACATCCAGTACCGGAGACCAGGCTTGCTTCGTATGGGCGGCAACCGTTTCGTCTCCTATGACCATCGCTACCGCTTCCGTCAATTTCCGATTGAAAGTAGCCCCCATTGCCAAAGCCTGTGGGAAAATAGTAGCACCACTACCGTATGAAAAACCATGGACAGCTTCCACTTTCGTAATGGGAGGTACATAGAGATGAGGTATACCGGGAATTCCCCATCCCTCGCGTATCAATTCCATTTTATCTTCCGGAGCCATGATGGACAACAGGCTCTCTACCCGCTCCTCTACCGGCAGCGAAGCGTCCATATAGCGCAAATTGGTAGACTGCCCGTCACGATCCTTCAGCACCCGCCCAATAGAAGATATTGACACCTCTTTCAACGAAAAAGGTTTTCGCAGAAATCCCTTCCGTAGATTTATCCGTACATGTGCACCATACTTAGGCGTGGCCAGCTGAAACACCGTCTCCTTATCATGGTTCTCCACGGTATAATCCAACGCATTCCCCAAATTCATAGGATCGTAGGTGACATAGAGCTCTAACGCCTCTTTCAACTTCTTTCCTGCCGGTTCGTTCCGCATTTGCAATGCTATACGGCAGACATCGCCCGGTTGCTGCAATGTGAACATGATCCATTGATCGGCCTTTTGCATTTCTGAAAGAGGCACATCCCAGACACTCTTTATGTTGTCATCCACAGCCCAAACAGCTTCGTCCTGAGCGTATGAAGCGGATACAGCAAGAATATCGTTATGCTGCTGAGCCATTGTTGAGCTGCTAACCCAAACGACAACACTCCATATACAGATATACAATTGATTCCTCATACCATAAAATATCAACCATTCGTCATTTCGCTTCGGGATTCACAAAACCGGCTTTCAGTTGTGCCAGGAATGTCTTCTGATTATCACACTTGAAATAGGCCGAAAAATCACGGTTATGATAATCACCCTCTCCCACTTTCAGTACCAGCTTGTTCCACCCTTGCAGCAACGGAAGTTCTTTGTATACAACCTCATTGCGTCCTTCGTGCGAAACCACCTGATAGGGTTTGTCATTAATGAATAGTGCACGCTGCCGGGCTCTGACAAGAAGAGAAAGTTTGGGCATATTCGGTTCAATCAGCAAATCATCCAACGGGCGAGGACTAAACACATAGAGTTCCAATTCCCACCCATTTCCGTCCTTGACCATTTTGCTACGTGTAGCAACAGGGAAATTCATCTGGTCGTCACGTAAAAAGAACACTTCGTCGACATTTACTTCTGATTTCCGGCACGGAATACCGGCATTGATCAGAATCGTATGCAATGTATTGTAACCTTTTTCCGAATTTGCAAATTCGGTCAGCGTACTGACATAGAAAGCAGAGTTGCCTTGCTGATAGCTGACAAATACCGGAGTGGCAGAGGTGCATTCGTATTCGCTGCGCAAAGTGCCGGCCGTCTTGATCTCCTCGGCGCGTTTGTTCCAACGGCGCCAGTCTGTCCGGCAAGCATTGAGCAAAACATCACCCTCTTCTACAAAACGCCCTTTCAAAGCATATTGTGAAGCATCGGCCCGCTGCAACTCGCAGAAATAAAAGTCAGAGTTGTTCAGTCCGCGAATCCACGACTTCTGTACCGGCAAGAAAGAAGACCTTCGCAAGTTATCCAGTTCTATCGGCAACGGCAAGATGTCATTATAGCATGCTAGCGTAGCCGGCACAGGTCCCCAGATCCAGATATCTGCTCCTTTGGAGATCTGCTTGTGCATCTCTTTCCTGATGGCTTCATCTACAGCAGAACTGCCGTCTACTATATAAAGCAAATTGGCCGCATCTGTCACTTTAGCCGAGAAGCTGACGCCTTGTGCATCCATCAGTTGCTTCACCCGTCCAGCCGGATCACCAATGAACAAGACATCTTTATATTGCTTTACCGGAATGGCTTTTTCGGGAGCTTCATATTGTTTTTTATCCACTGTTGCATACGGGCTCCATGCAGGACCGGCCGGAGCATTGGCCGCACGCATCGCACCATACATCGGCCATTCTTCGTAAAGCGGCAACTTGGGGTCATATCCTGGGTTGAATGTGGTGCAATAGGGTCCCACCCGCTCAGGTTGTACGCCGGGAATACCTTCTTTATATTCAGAGAAGAATATGCCATCTTCCAATGTAGGCTTCGTACCTGTATCCCTCTTGCCCAATGGCAATGGTTTCAGCGCATACCATGCCATATTGAATACAGTACTATAAGAAGCACCCATGCGCCGCTGATTGGCAATCAAATGATAGCATTCGTTGGCCAGTCCCTCCATACGTCCTTCCTGGGATTCGTAAGCCCGCTCCCCATTATATTTGGAGACTTGTTCCGGTGTACCGTAATAAGCCATGCTGTGTTCACCGATTCCCCAAGGCTTTCCTATTCCGACCCAACGTTTCATGGAATTCAGGTCTCCGTAGTGGCCTACCGTTACAGGCAAGATTCCATCACCGTCATCTTCGCCATCGGCAGATATCCAGGGACGTGTCGAATCATATTGCCGCACGATGTCGCGCCACTCTTCCCATGCCTTCGTCTGCAGAGGCATCAGGTCGGGACGGTTATATACGTTTAGGATGACGGGCTTGTTCTCGTTGCTGATGCTCCAGCCGAACACGGAAGCATGATTCCTGTCGCGCAACACGAAACGCCTCAGATGCTCCTTTGACGCTTCCCAGAAATGGGCGGAATCCATTTTCGGGCCACCGTCACTGGCCCAGTTGGCTGTCTCGTCCAGTACGCAGATGCCCATTTCGTCGGCCAAATCCAGGTAAAAACGCGGATAGACTTGCGCATGAGGGCGGACGGCATTCCCATTCATGCCCTTAATGGCTGTAAACCAGGCCCAGGCGTAACGACGGGTCAGTTGAGGAACGCCCATGAAATGCCATGAGTCACCACGTAGTGGATAGGGCTTCCCGTTCAGGCATTGTGCAGTACCTTGCAACGTCCATTCGCGCCAGCCGAAACGTTCATATTTCACGTCCGTCGTCTGCTTCTTCTGTTTTACCGAAAGCAGGAGCGCATACAGATTGGGGTGCTCAGGAGTCCAATACTCCAATACACCTTCTGATAGGGGAACATCCAAGGTCGCTTGCTGCACGGCATTGGCTGCTACCGAAATTTTGTATGGTTTCACGTCCAATACTTCTGTTCCCAATGTCCAGTTCGGTACCGGTGCGGAGTTGACGTCCGTACCGGCCCGATTAATCCATTCATAGACATTGCCTTGCAACGTCAGGTTTGCATGCTTATCGGTACAGTTGCGTACCGTCACCTCCAGCTGCAACTTGTGTTGTGAAACCAGTGGCTTCACATAGATATCCTCTATATGCACCTTGGGCAATGCAATGAGGTACACGTCCTGCCAGATGCCGTTAATGTGATATCCCCACATGGATCCGGCGGGGATGATGCGGCGTCCTACCGTCGCGTTGTTTTCAAACAACTGCTGGCTGCGTACGCCTACCAGAATCTCAACAGGCTGTCCCGGCTGTACACGGTCCGTGATGTCGATGCTGAACGGGAGGAACAGGTCAAAGTTCTCTCCTACTTTCTCTTGATTGATATACACCTCTGCCAAGCCCGCTACGGCTTCAAAATAGATTTTGATCTGCTCTCCTTCCCAATCGGACGGAACAGTGACTGTTTTCCTCATCCATGCCATCTTCACCTGTTCCCATTCCTTGGGATAGGAGGGGTAATTGCGGTGGTCGGGACCTTCGAGATCACGATTGGCAAACGAGTTGATGTTCCAGGGCGAAGGGATTTTGATGCGTGTTGCACTCCACGTACTGGTTGCAGCCGGCAGGGGCAGTGCAGGTGCCTCGCCCTGCCCCTGCCTGTATGTCGGGGGAAGTGCGACCGGCAGAAAGTCCCAATAGCCGTTCAAGCAAATCTCTTTGCGATACGTTTTCTCCATTTTGTTGACGATTCCTTCGCTGGGAGCGTACGTGTAGGGGTATAGTACTCCTCTGTGGGGTGTGTTTTCTGACGGTTGAGCCTGCAGCGTTATGGACAGACTGAGTGATACGATGCAGAGAATGCTTGTCAGAAAAATGTTTCGCTTCCGAAAATTGGTTGGTTTCATACGCGTGTAGTTGTTATCTGATTAATAATGTTTTTAATGGTAAATGGCAGATTATGCTTCTGATTCTGGCTGCAAAGTAACGGTGGAGGCATTAATTATGGATTAATATCGGCTTAAAGCAATCTTAATTACTGCTTAATTGCGCATAGTGCCTGTTTTTTTTGACAAGAATGCGATGCCGGCGGACGGGATACCGGTGATATATCTGGGGGAGAAAGGGATGATTAGTGCCGGAATCGGCAATGGGTAGGTCGGTGCATATATACGATGAAGAGACACGGAACAGTGTATTTCCGTGCCTCTTCATGATTTTTTGATGGCAAGAGGAAAGGGGTCAGACTTCCGCTATCAGCTCCATGCCTTTCTTGATGGCCTCTTCGTTCATCGGTATCAAGTGGTGGTGGCGTTCGGGAAGGGTCTTCTTCAGACCCTTCAGCACGCTATCCAGCGTTACCATGGGACGCAGTTTGAGCAGTCCGCCCAGCACAATCATGTTAAAAGCCTTGGCATTCTTCATCTCGTTGGCGGCATCCATGGCATCGATGCGGTAGATGTGGATGTCGGTACGGGTAGGCGGGTTGATGATGCCATAGCCGTCGTAGATGAGGATGCCGCCGGCCTTTACCCTGCTTTCGAACTTTTCCAGTGAAGGCTGGTTCAGGATGATGGCAACATCGTACTTGCTGAGGATGGGCGAGGAGATCTTTTCATCGCTGACGATGACGGTGACGTTGGCTGTACCACCGCGCTGCTCGGGTCCGTAGGCCGGCATCCAACTCACCTCTTTGCCTTCCATCAGGCCGGAGTAAGCCAATATCTTTCCCATGGAGAGGACACCTTGTCCTCCGAATCCTGCTATGATGATTTCTTCTTTCATGATGCTTACAGTTATGAGTTCTTATCTTTCAGGTCGCCCAACGGATAGAAGGGGAACATGTGCTCTTCCATCCATTGGTTGGCTTTCTCGGGTGACATCTTCCAGCCGGAGTTGCAGGTAGAGACAATCTCTACCAGGTTGCTCCCCTTGCCGGCCATAGAGTTCTCGAACGCTTTACGGATGGCTTTCTTGGCCTTGCGGATGGCAGGGACCGACTGCACGCTCTGACGGGTGACGTAGGCTGTACCTTCCAGTCCGGCAGCAATGTCGGCCATCTTCAGCGGATAGCCGTGCAGATGGACGTCGCGGCCATAGGGGCAGGTGGCGGTCTTCTGTCCCACCAGAGTGGTGGGAGCCATCTGGCCACCCGTCATGCCATAGATGGCATTGTTGATGAAGATGATGGTGATGTTCTCGCCACGATTTAGCGCATGGATGGTTTCGGCCGTTCCGATGCAGGCCAGGTCGCCGTCGCCTTGGTAGGTGAATACCAGACGGTCGGGCCAAAGACGCTTGACGGCTGTGGCCAGGGCTGGTGCACGTCCGTGAGCTGCTTCCTGCCAGTCGATGTCCAGATAGTTGTAGGCAAACACGGCACATCCTACGGGAGAAATACCGATGCTCTTCTCTTCCATGCCCATCTCTTCAATGACTTCGGCTATGAGCTTGTGTACTACGCCGTGGCTGCAGCCGGGACAGTAGTGCATGGGGGTATCGTTCATGAGAGTCGGTTTCTTGTAAACCAGGTTCTCGGGCTTTATAATCTCTTCTTTAGTCATATCCTTTTCTTTCTTTAGTGATTGGGCTGCCTTGGGCGCAGCCCAATTTTTTTGTTGACTTATCTGCCGGTGAATCGTATGAAGAACTCAATCAGCTTGACGAATATCGCGGCTCCGCAGACGTAGATGAACAGGGTGAAGTCACCATGGGCTGTGAAGTAGATGATGATAGAGGCCAATGCCAGTATCAGAAAAAGGGTATTTAAAATAGTCCTTAACTTATAGGTATCCATATCTGCTCCTTTCTCTTTTGCACGGGGTTACATCAGTCGGCTCTTCAGTGCCTCTACAATCTCGTCGGGGTCGGGTACGATACCGCCCAGACGGCCGAAATGCTCTACCTTCACCTGACCGTTGACGGCCAGCCGGACATCTTCTATCATCTGGCCGGCATTCAACTCGGCCACCAGCATACCTTTCACCTGCTTGGTATAGCGGGCGATGGCTTGTGAGGGGAAGGGCCAAAGGGTGATGGGGCGCAACAGACCCACTTTGATGCCCTCTTCGCGGGCCAGCTCCAACGCTTTTTGTCCGATGCGTGCCATCGAGCCGAAGGCTACTATCAGATAGTCGGCATCCTCGCAGCTAATCTCTTCAAAGCGTACCTCGTTCTCCTCTATCTGGCGGTACTTGGCCTGGAAGCGGAGGTTGTTCTGCTCCATCTCTTCCGGCTTCAGCTCCAGTGAAGTGACGATGTTGGGACGGCGTCCCTTACTTCGGCCGGTGGTAGCCCACGGACATTGGGCTATCAGTTCCTCTTCCGTACGGCGTGGCTTCTGGGTCGGCAGCACCACCTTTTCCATCATCTGACCGATTACACCGTCAGCCAGGATAATGGCAGGATTCCGGTACTTGAAGGCCAGTTCAAAAGCCAATCCTACAAAGTCGGCCATCTCCTGTACCGATGCCGGTGCCAAGGCTATCAGCCGATAGTCGCCGTGGCCACCTCCCTTGACGGTCTGGAAGTAGTCGGCCTGGCTGGGCTGTATGGTTCCCAATCCTGGACCTCCACGCATCACGTTCACAATGAGGCAGGGCAACTCTGCACCTGCCAGATAGGAGATTCCCTCTTGCTTCAGGCTGACACCCGGGCTGGACGAAGAGGTCATGACCATCTTGCCGCTTGCGGCACCGCCATAAACCATGTTGATAGCAGCCAATTCGCTCTCGGCCTGCAGCACCACCATGCCGGTGGTCTCCCAAGGCTTCAGCTCGGCCAGTGTCTCCAGTACCTCCGATTGGGGAGTGATGGGATAGCCGAAGTAACCGTCGGCACCACAGCGGATGGCGGCATGGGCGATGGCCTCGTTTCCTTTCATTAATACAACTTCTTCTGCCATATCGTTTCTCTTTTTCTTATCCTACTTTAACTTTATATACTGTGATACAACCGTCGGGGCAGACCGTGGCGCACGAGGCACAGCCGTTGCATGTGTCGTCCAGAATCTGCTTGGCATAGTTGTATCCCTTTACGTTCACCTCTTTGGTCAGAGCTATGACATGAAGCGGACATGCCACGGCGCATAAGTTGCACCCTTTGCATCGCTCTGTGTCCACTACGATTGTTCCTTTAATCTTTGCCATCTTTCAACTGTTATAGGGTTATTGATTATACATGTCTTTGTGGAAGAATTCCAGAATGTCCATCACCATCCGGCGGGCTTCTACGGCTGGAGTGTCCGGATTGAGGTCGATGGCTGACTGGTAGTTGTTGAGTGCCTGTTGCCAGTTCCCTTGTTTACGGTAGGCATTTCCTCGCAGGTAGTAGGCTGCATCCTTGTCGGGGCTGTCCGTCTCTATCATCGCGTCGAGTTGACGGATGGCTTGTTCAACTTCTCCCTGCTGAATCATCGCTTTTAAGCTGTCTAAACTCTTCATATTCCACACGTGTTAGCATAGCTCGGCTAAGTGCCTGCCTCTCTTTGCACAAGGTCCTATCGGATTCTTCTTTTTGCCAATGAAATCCGGACTTGGCAACGGCAAAGATAGCTTTTATTTGTACATAACAAGCGATTTCTATGTGAAAAATAGGAAAAAGAGTGAAAAAACTATCGCTTTTCTGATTTACTTTCTGTCAAAATGATAAATAATTCGCTTATGATAGCTGATATGGTGCGTCATGTCCTTACATTTGTATAGCTATTCCCCCTCTTCTTTATTATCGGTTGCAGAGGAGATGTCAGCTGATGCGGGTTGCGTAGCGGGTCGGGTTGTAGTCGTCGGACGGGACTTGACTGTTCTTTTCTTTTTCTTGAGCCATTCGGCTTTGCGTACCAGATAGCTTTCGTATTGCTTTTCCAAATAGTTGTCTGCCATTATTCAAATAGATTATGCGGTTGTATAATAAGATAATGCGTATATGGCCTGCGATGGGAGAACGGCTAATCGTCGTATCGGACAAAGTGTGGAAAGGCGGCTTCTCCCAAATGGGGCATGTAGCGGAACTGTTCGTAGCAGAAGGCTTGCAGTTGGGATGGAGTGGTAGGACGCTGTTGCAGCAGGAAGCGGGTCATGGCTCCGCGACAACTCTTGGCCCATACGGCCTGCATCTTCAGTCGATGACCTTTGCCTACATAGAACAGCGGTTGGATAACTTCTACTTCCCGGCAGATGCGGTGCCAGTCGAACAGATGCTGGAACTCTTCTGTGGCCAGATGGATGAGGATGCCGTCGTCAGCATGAACGGCCTCTAATAATACATCCGTCAGGCGGCTTTGCCAAAAGGAGAACAGCAACTTGCCATCGGTACAAGGCAGGGTAATGTTGCCTTCCAATCGGTAAGGACGGATGCCGTCCAACGGGCGAAGCAGTCCGTAAAGGAAGGAGGTTATCCACAGATGCGCCTGTGCAAAACGCAACTCGTCGGCAGTCAGGCTTTCAGCCTTCAAGTGCTTGTAGGCCTGCCCGTGGTATGTGAGTAGGGCGGGTTGGGGAGCTTCGTCGAAGAAACGTTGGTAGCGTAATTTGTTTTGGGCGGCAATCTGCGGGTTGCATCCCAGCATGTCGCCTAAGGCTTCTATGGAGTATTGGCCCATATCGAGCGCAATGGTCTCGGCTTCGGACTGAAACCGTGGCTGGGAGAGTATGCCTTGGTAGGCGTACGGCAGACGGTCGTACATAATCTTGGCGGAGGCAAGGAGTATTTGCATGACAACAGAGCGTAGATTAAAAAGAAGTGCATCGACAGATGGTGATGAACCTTGTGAGGAACTCATACAGTCGATGCACTTCGTATAGACTATAAATGAATCAGCGAACAGGAATCTTCTCTACCCGGCGTTGGTGGCGGCCACCTTCAAACGGAGTATTGAAGAACTTGTGCAGGATGGTGTCGGCCTCGTGATTGGTGACAAAGCGGCCGGGCATCACCAGCACATTGGCATCGTTGTGTTGACGGGCCAGCTCGGCAATGTCGGCACGCCAGCAGAGAGCGGCGCGGATGCCTTGATGCTTGTTCAACGTCATGTTGATGCCGTTTCCGCTACCGCAGATGGCAATGCCGGGATAGCATTCACCAGCCTCTACGGCTTCGGCCAAGGGGTGTGCAAAATCGGGATAGTCTACACTTTCGGGAGCGTAGGTGCCGAAATCCTTGTATTCCAATCCTTTGGCTTCCAACCATTGCTTTACATATTGTTTCAATTCAAATCCTGCATGGTCGGAGCAGATACCTATAGTTTTCATTGTTCTTTCGTGTTAAAAGTTAGTTGTCTTGGGTGTACGGCCATTACAGCATGGCTTTTACCTGATTGTAGACGTTCTCGGCCGTAAAGCCCAGCTTCTCGTCGAGCACCTTGTAAGGAGCAGAGAAACCGAAGGATTCCAAACCCCAGATTTTGCCGTTGGCACCAACCAGACCTTGCAGGTTGACGGGCAGACCGGCTGTCAGACCAAATACTTTGGCTCCGGCAGGCAGGATGTTCTCCTGATAGCCGGGCACCTGGCTACGGAACAGACCTTCGGAAGGAACGGAAACGATACGTACCTTGACACCGTCCTTGCGCAACAGCTCGGCACCTGCTACGAGTGTAGATACTTCAGAGCCTGACGCTACCAGGATGACATCGGGATTCGCTTCAGAACCAGCTACGATGTAAGCTCCCTTGGCAGCTTGTCCGTAGTCGTTGCCTTCGGGCAACAGAGTGATATTCTGACGGGAGAGTATCAAAGCAGAAGGTGTATCGGTATTCTCCATCGCTAACTTCCAGCATACGGTGGTCTCTTCGGCATCGGCCGGACGGAGTACCAGCATGGAGTTCTTACCGTGGTGGTTCTTCAGTTTCTCCATCAGACGAATCTGGGCCTCTTGTTCTACGGGTTCGTGTGTAGGACCATCTTCGCCCACACGGAATGCGTCGTGTGTCCAGATGAACTTGACGGGAAGTTGCATCAAGGCAGCCATACGAACGGCGGGCTTCATGTAGTCGGAGAATACAAAGAAGGTACCGCAGGCAGCGATGACACCACCATGCAGAGCCATACCGATGCAGCAGCAAGCCATCGTCAGTTCGGCTACACCTGCCTGGAAGAAGGCACCGCTGAAATCACCGGAGGTGAAGGCGTGCGTCTTCTTCAGGAAGCCGTCTGTCTTGTCGGAGTTGGAGAGGTCTGCAGATGCGCAGATCATGTTGGGAACCTGCTGTGCCAAAGTTCCTAGTACGGTTGCAGATGCGTTGCGTGTGGCATCGTTGGCCTTCTGCTGGATGCCTGCCCAGTCTACCTTCGGAGCAGCTCCTGCAAACCACTCTTTCAGTTCGGCAGCTTTCTCGGGATTGGCTGCAGCCCATGCCTTCTCTTCTTCGTAGCGGGCAGCAGCGATTGTTTTCAGCTCTTCGGCACGGCGGGCATAGAGCTCCTTCACGTCGTCGAAGATGACAAACGGATTCTCGGGGTCAGCGCCCAGATTAATCATGGTGTTCTTGTAAGCGTCGCCACCCAAAGGTGCACCGTGTGTCTTGCAGTTGCGTTCGTAGGACGAGTTGTCATCCTTGCGGGCACCCTTACCCATAATGCACTTGCCGATGATGAGCGTAGGACGTTTCTCTTCCTTCTTGGCGGCTTCGATGGCCTCGCGAATCTGCTGGCAATCGTTACCGTTGATCTCGATGACGTTCCAACCCCATGCACGATACTTCATGGCCGTATCTTCAGTCATGACGTCCTTGGTCTCTGTAGAGAGCTGGATGTCGTTGGAGTCGTAGAACATGATGAGATTGTCCAAACCCAGATGGCCGGCGATGCGTCCGCTGCCTTGAGAGATTTCCTCCTGTACGCCACCGTCAGAGATGTATGCGTAGATGGTCTCCTTGGCGAACGTAGGATTGCCGGTGCGGGCAGCCAAGAACTTGGCGGCAATGGCAGCACCTACGGCAAAGGTGTGGCCTTGTCCCAACGGACCGGAAGTGTTCTCGATACCGCGTTCGATGTCAACCTCGGGGTGTCCGGGTGTAGGAGAACCCCATTGACGCAGTTGCTTCAGTTCGTCCAGCGTGAACTTGCCGGCCAATGCTAATTGGGAGTAGAGCATGGGCGACATGTGGCCAGGGTCAAGGAAGAAACGGTCACGACCCTCCCAACGGGGATTTTCGGGGTCATACTGCAAATATTCCGAGTACAGGACATTGATGAAATCTGCACCGCCCATTGCGCCACCGGGATGGCCTGATTTGGCTTTCTCTACCATAGATGCAGCCAGAATACGGATGTTGTCGGCTGCATGGTTCAAAACTTTAATATCATTCATATCGATAGGTATTTTAATTATTTGTGATTGCAAAGTTAATTTTTTATGCTTAATTGACAAGATTCATCTGACTCTTTTTTAACGAAGGCTAAGACGGCTTTTGTAGTGGACTACAATAAGCCGTCTTTCTGTTTACTGCAATTCCAGTGTCACAATAGACTTGGCGGGCAGTTTTACGGTCAGCACACCTTTCTTTATTTTTACCTCTTTGAACGCTACGGGCTTTACGTTGTCGGGGTTCTCAAAGCTGTTGAAGTCAGAGATGTTCTTTGATGTCAGCATCTCGCCTACAGCCTTGGTTGCCTTAATGCCCGGCAGGTTGATGGTAATCTCCTGTGCGTTGTCCAGGTCTACGTTCGACAGCGATACGTGAATCTTGCCTTCGCTGTCACGTGATGCTGTGGCACTGACCATGGGCAGCTTGCGGTTGTCGCGCACATCGGTCACGTCACAGTTCAGCTCGATGGGCAGATAGGTAGCATTCTGGTGTACGTTGTACATCTTGAAGACATAGTAGGTAGGTGTCAGCACCATATCTTTTCCCTTAGTCAGAATCATCGATTGCAGCACGTTGACAATCTGTGCGATGTTACACATCTTCAGACGTTCTGTATATTTGTGGAAGATGTCGAATGACAAGGAGGCCACAAAAGCGTCGCGAAGTGTGTTCTGTTGGTACAGATGTCCACCGATGGTGCCTGGTTCTTCGTCCCACCAGGTTCCCCACTCGTCAAGCAGAAGGGCTACGTGGTTCTTCGGGTCGTATTCGTCCATGATGGCAATATGTTTCTTCAGCACGTCTTCAATTTCACGGCATTTGCCCAGTGTCCAATAATAGTCTTCGTTGCTGAACTGGGTGGCCGAACCCTTGCTGCCACTCCAACCTGCAACGGTGTAATAATGAAGGGAGAGACCGTTCATACGTCCGCCCACGCGATCCATCAACACCTTTGTCCAGTTGTAGTCATAGTCGCTGGCACCACTGGCAACCTTGTACAGCTGGTTGCCATCGTAGTTGCGGCAATAGGTGGAATAGCGGCGATAGAGGTCGGCATAGAACTCAGGACGCATGCTGCCGCCGCATCCCCAGCTCTCGTTGCCCACTCCGAGGTACTTCACTTTCCAGGCCTTGTCGCGTCCGTTCTTGCGGCGCAGTTTGGCCATGGGGGAATCACCGTCCGAGGTCATGTATTCTACCCATTTAGCCAGCTCTTCTACCGTTCCGCTACCTACGTTGCCGCTAATGTAAGGCTCGCACTCCAGCATCTCACACAGATTCAGAAATTCGTGTGTACCAAAGCTGTTGTCTTCAATTGTACCGCCCCAGTTGTTGTTGACCATTTTCGGACGGTTCTCTTTCGGACCGATACCGTCCATCCAGTGGTATTCATCGGCAAAGCAGCCGCCTGGCCAGCGGAGGACGGGTACCTTTAACTCCTTCAAAGCATTGAACACATCCGTACGGTAACCTTGGATGTTGGGAATGTCGGAATTCTCACCTACCCACAGACCTCCATAGATACAGGTGCCCAGATGCTCGGCAAATTGTCCGTAAATCTCTTTCGGGATGATTTGCTTGCCTTGGTCGGCATTGATTGTAATGGTGGCACTTTTCTGTGCTGACAGAGTAAGGGATGCAGCAAAACAGAGGCTGCTGATAATCAGTTTGTTCTTCATAAAATCGTGTTTTGAATGTTGGATGTTATTTTTTGCATTTGACGGCGGCCTCTTCGATGGGCAATCCAGCTTTGTAGTTCTCGATGTATGCGTTGAAACCGGCTACATCTTCGGCTGTCGGAGCGATTTCAATACCGGCATCACCGGCAAATACGTTCTCTTCGAGGAAGTCTGCCAGATTGAGCCCCTTTGTGTTGTTCACTAAGTAGGCTGCAAGTAGGGCAATACCCCATGCGCCACCTTCACCGGCAGTCTCCATGACTGAAATCGGTGAGTTGATGGCTGCTGCCAATACGCGCTGGCCGACACCTTTGGTCTTGAACAGACCGCCATGGCCTGTAATACGGTCCACCTTGATTTTTTCTTCCTTGAACAGGATATCGTTGCCGATTTTGAGTACACCAACCGAGGCATACAGGTGCGCACGCATGAAGTTAGCCAGATTGAACTTGTCGTTGGCTGAACGGACAAACATGGGGCGCCCTTCTGCCAGACCGGTGACAGGCTCACCCGAGATGTAGTTGTATGAGATAAGGCCTCCGCAGTCGGCATCACCTGTAAGGGCGTTGTTGTAGAGCTTGCCGAATACCTCGTTCATGTCAACGGGAACCCCTAACAGCTCTTGATACTCCTTGAAGAGGTTAACCCAGGCATTGAGGTCGGATGTACAGTTGTTGCAATGTACCATGGCTACTAGGCTACCATCGGGGGTAGTCACCATATCAATCATTTCATATGGTTTGGAGAGGTCCTTCTCCAATACAATCATAGAGAAAGAGGAAGTTCCGGCCGATACGTTGCCCGTACGCTGCTTGACGGCATTGGTGGCAACCATACCCGTTCCAGCATCTCCTTCAGGAGGACAAACGGGAACACCGGCTTTCAGATGGCCCGATACGTCGAGGCGTCTGGCACCTTCTTCGGTCAGTGTGCCGGCGTTTTCACCGGCCGAAAGCACTTTGGGCAGAATGTCTTCCAGTGTCCAGCTGAATCCGTTGGGAGCAACCAACTGATTGAACTTGGCCACCATTTCTGCCGAATAGTTCTTGGTAGCGGGGTCAATAGGAAGCATACCGGAGGCATCGCCGATGCCTAACACTCGCTCACCGGTCATCTGCCAGTGGATATATCCGGCCAACGTGGTAAGGAAGTCGATATCTTTCACATGTTCTTCTTTGTTCAGAATGGTCTGATAAAGGTGCGAAATGCTCCATCGCAATGGAATGTTGTAAACGAAAAGCTCGGATAGAGCGGCGGCTGCCTCTCCCGTATTGGTGTTTCTCCATGTACGGAAAGGTACCAGGATTTCCTGCTCTTTGTTGAAGGCCATGTAACCGTGCATCATGGCACTGATGCCGATGGCGGCCAATGTCTCTATCTCGGTATCATACTCCTTCTTTACGTTGGCTCGAAGGTCTGCATAACAATCCTGCAGACCGTTCCATATGGCTTCCAGACTATAAGTCCACAGTCCGTCTACCAATTGGTTTTCCCATGTATGACTGCCTTGTGCGATAGGTTTGTTCTCTTGGTCAATCAATACCGCTTTGATGCGGGTAGAACCGAACTCGATACCCAGAATGGCTTTACCTGCCTCTATGGTTGATTTTGCATCTATATTCATAATGAAGCAATTTTGAAGAAACCGAATGCCGGACAGCAAGCGGCTTCAAGGATGTGATAATAGAATAACTGAAGGGGTGTGCCGAAACAGGTTGGTTTTATCCTGTTCAGACACACCCCTCAATAGGTTTAGCAGAGTGCCTTATTCAACATGTAATATACTTCGTTGTTGCGCAACTCTTTTTTGAATTCGCTGATAGTGGTCTCCTTGTTGATGTGAACCATCTCTATACCGGCAATCTCAGCATAGTCTTCCCAATACTCTGCGGTGAGGTCGTATGAGAAGCAGGAGTGGTGTGTACCACCGGCCAGAATCCAAGCACCTGCACCCACTTCAAAGTCGGGCATCGGAATCCACAGTGCAGAAGCCACCGGCAATTTAGGCAGCGGTTTCGGCTCGATGCACTCTACGTCGTTTACAATCAGACGGAAGCGGTTGCCCAAGTCTACTACGGTAGCTGTGCAGCCCTTGCCGACCTTGCTGGTGAATACCAGACGTGCCGTTTGGCTCTTGCGAATACCGATTCCCAAGAAATGTACTTCCAAGCGAGGCTTCTGCGCAGCGATAAGCGGACAAACTTCCAGCATGTGAGCCTGCAGGATGGAGCTTTGTGCACCGTTGAAGTTCAGCGTATAGTCTTCAAGGAATGAGCAACCGGTAGGAAGTCCTTGGTTCATCACCCATACGGTACGATACAGGGCGGCCGATTTCCAGTCACCTTCGGCACCGAAGCCATAGCCTTCTGCCATCAGACGTTGTGAGGCCAGACCGGGGATTTGGTCAAAGTAGCTGCCGTCTGTCTGTCCCAAGTCATCAAAGTTGGTTGTGAAGCCTTTGGCTCCCTTATCCTTCAGGATAGCGCGCAGTGCCAATTCGGCCTTGGCTGCGTTCCATACCTTCTGGTATGCTTCTGTGGTGGTATCTTCTAGTACTGCATCATGGTCGTATTCGTTGAAGTACACCTTTACCAAGGCGTCTACTTCTTCGTCTGTTACCTGCTTGTGATAGTCCATCAGGATGCTCACGGGGCAGTAGTCAACATGATAGCCCATGCGCTGTTCAGCCTCCACCTTGTCACCGTCGGTTACGGCTACGTTGTTCATCTGGTCGCCAAAGCGGAGAATCAGCATATCCTGTGCATCAGCCCAGCCTGCGCAGACACGCATCCAAACGGCAATCTTACGTTGAGTCTCTTCGTCTTTCCAATAGCCTACAACCACTTTGCGACGGATGCGCATACGTGTACAGATGTGGCCGAATTCGCGGTCACCATGTGCTGACTGGTTCAGGTTCATGAAGTCCATATCCATGGTGTCCCAAGGAATCTCCTTGTTGTATTGTGTGTGCAGGTGCAGCAACGGCTTCTTCAGTTGTTGCAGACCGTGAATCCACATCTTGGCGGGCGAGAAGGTATGCATCCATGTGATGACACCGATACATTTCTCATCGTTGTTGGCGGCTTTGAATATGCTCTCAACCTCTTTGGAAGAGTTTGCCGTACCTTTATATACAACCTTCACGGGCAGATTGCCGGAAGCGTTCAGACCATTGACCATTTCGTTGGAGTGTGCATCAACTGCAACAACTGCGTCACCACCGTACAGAAGTTGTGCTCCTGTTACGAACCAAACTTCGTATTGATTAAATAAGTTACTCATAATCGTATTGTTTTAAAGTTAGTGAATCTTGTTTGATAATTATTTCTTCTTTTGTCCGTAATACGCATTGGGACCATGCTTGCGGTTATAGTGCTTCTCGATGAGCAACGGATTCATGGTGGTGTCGGGATTCACCATGAACGAAATGAATGCCATCTTGGCACATTGTTCCATCACCTTGGCGTTGTAAACGGCATTGGCCGGACTGGTTCCCCAGCTGAACGGACCATGGTTCTTGACCAGTACTCCGGGGGTGTGGTCGGGGTTGATGCCTTCAAAACGTTTGACGATGACATTGCCTGTCTCCAGTTCGTATTGTCCTTCAACCTCTTCCTTCGTCATGTCAGCCGTACAGGGAATCTCTTTATAGAAATAGTCGGCATGAGTCGTTCCGATGTTGGGAATGTCCTTACCTGCTTGTGCCCATGCAGTGGCATAGGTGGAGTGGGTGTGTACCACTCCTTGGATATTAGGAAATGCGCGATAAAGAACCAGATGGGTAGGAGTATCTGACGAAGGATTCAAGTCGCCTTCTACCACTTTGCCAGTTTCGAGGCTTACCACTACCATGTCAGAGGCTTTCATGTCATCGTAGCTGACACCGCTCGGCTTGATTACTACCAGACCTTTCTCACGGTCGATGCCTGATACGTTGCCCCAAGTAAAGATGACCAGACCTTGCTTTACCAAATCAAGGTTGGCGCGAAATACTTTTTCTTTGAGTTCTTCTAACATATTCTGTCTATTCGTTTTAAATTTTAAAGTTGGGTGCTTTGCGGTATGCTTTCTCGTTGAAACGGTAGAGAGCAGCTCCTCGCTTCGACCCGGTTTTATCAATTTTATCCGTCTTTTCTATATAAGCCATATCCAGAATGCGCTTACGGAAATTCCGTTTGTCCATGGGCTCTCCGTATATGGCTTCATACAGGCTCTGCAATTGCGAGAGTGTGAACAGCTCAGGCAGGAGGCTGAATCCTATCGGTTCGTAGGATGCCTTTTGCTGCATCAGCTTGCGTGCCAGTTCGACCATCTGCGGATGGTCAAATATCAAATCGGGCAGCTGGTTGATGTTTATCCAATAGGCATTGTGCTTTTGAACCAGTGTACGATCATAGTTGTTGATGTTTATCAATGCATAATAGGCAACCGAGATTACCCGTTCACCCGGGTCGCGGTCTATCTCACCGAATGCACCTACTTGTTCCATATACACTTTGTCCAGCCCTGTCAGTTCAGTCAGCACCCGTTTGGCTGCGTCGTCAACGCTTTCTCCTTCTTGTACAAATCCGCCCATTAAAGACCATTCACCCATTGCTGGCTCAAAATTGCGTTTCAAGAGCAGGAGGCTGATTTCTCCAGCATTGAAACCAAAGATGATGCAGTCTATGGCAACATAGAATTTAGGGTTTGAACGATAGTAATTGCTCATAAATAATAGCTTTAGTGGACATGCAAGTAAGCGGAATGTTTCCAGAAGTCCGCCTACTTGCTACATGTTCATCAAATTACCAGAAGTACCAGTAGAAAGCTGCGGTGATGCCCAGAATGATGATGCTGTTGATGACATCCCACTTCGTCCAGCTGGCACGGGTTGCTGCCCGTTGCTCGGGAGTAGATGTGCCGAATACCAGTCCTTGGATCTTCTGCTGGCTGGGAGCTTCGGTACAGAGGCTGACTGCAATGACGATGATGATGCAGATGAGCAACATCCAGCCGCAGAAGAAGAGCCAGTTCAGGTCGTAGAATACATACTTGAACAAGGAGTCAGCGGCATCCGTCACGTTACTATAATATACTTTGGCGCCCAAACGGGTCAGACCGATAATCATACCTGAAATCAAGCCCCACATACCTCCTTGGGCGGAAGTACGTTTCCAGCAGATACCCAGCAGGAAGGCAGAGGCAATACCCGGTGCCAAAACGGACTGTACATCTTGCAGGTAGTTGTAGAGGACATCACCTACACTACGCATGATAGGAATCCAGAGAATACCTAAGATTACGATGACAACGGTGGCAATCTGACCGATGGTCACCAGCTTCTTCTCAGGGGTGTCGGGTTTGAAGCGTTTGTAGAAGTCAATGGTGAACAGCATGGCTGAAGAGTTGAACAGAGAAGCCAATGAACTCATCAGGGCTGCCAAGATACCGCAAACAACCAATCCCTTCACACCGGCCGGCAACAGCTTGGCTACCAATGTGGGGAATGCGGCATCGGGAGTGGACAATACAAATACTTCACCGTTAACGACGATACCTTTCTGATTCATGGCAAAAGCAATCATGCCGGGAATCAGGAAGAGGAATACGGGCAACAGTTTCAGGTATGCACCGAAGATGGTACCGCGGCGTGCCTCTTTCTCATCCTTTCCGGAGAGTACACGCTGTACGATAAACTGGTCAGTACACCAATACCAGAAACCGATGATGGAAGAGCCCAGCAATGCGCCCAACCAAGGATAATTGGGGTCGTTGTTGCTACGGATCAGGTTAGTCATGGTGTCACCATATTCATTGACAGTCACTCCGCTACAGATGGCCATCATCTGATCCCATCCGCCCAATGCCTTGAAACCGAGAACCAGAATGATTAAAGAACCCAGCAACAGAATCGGAGTCTGAAGTACAGAGGTATAAAGTACCGACTTCATACCGCCGAAGATAGTGTAGAGGGCCGTCAGCAATACCAAGCCGATGGCAGCAATCCAGAAGAAATCAATGCCCCACAGCTCTTTGATGCCAAATACCTGTTGGAATACCAATCCTCCGGCATATACTGTCACGGCAACCTTTGTCAATACATAGCTAATCAGCGAGATGACGGACAGGATAGTGCGCGACTGCGGATTGTAACGACGCTCCAGAAATTCGGGCATCGTGTAGACCATACTGCGTGAATAGAAGGGTACGAACACCCAGCCTAACAACAGAATCATCCAGCCTTGAATCTCCCAGTGAGCCATAGCCATACCGCTGGAAGCACCGGCACCGGCCAATCCGATTAAGTGTTCAGAACCAATATTGGACGCAAAAATAGATGCACCGATTGCAATCCAGGTGGCATCGCGTCCGCCTAAGAAATAGTCAGCCGAGTCGTTCTGCTTCTGGCGAACAACCCAAACGATAATACCAATCAGAGCGATAAAGAAGACTCCGATAACTAACCAGTCTAAAGTAGCTAATGCTTGCATTATATTTAAGATTAAAAAGTGAGTATTATTTCTCTACGCCGAACTTGAAGATGCAACGGCTGTGATATGTCTGACCCGGCTCCAGAATGACAGAAGGCCATTGGGGCTTGTTGGGGCTGTCGGGATAATGTTGTGTTTCCAGACAAACGGATGCACGCTGTTGGTAAACAATACCTTTCTTGCCGGTGACAGTACCATCCAAGAAGTTGCCTGTATAAACTTGTATGCCCGGTTCGTCCGTATAGACCTCCAATGTGATGCCGGTGACAGGGCTGGTCATCTTGGCTGCTACCTGGCTCAGGTCACCTTTGGTGTTCAATACCCAGTTGTGGTCAAATCCATTTCCGAATTTTACCTGTTCGTTCTCAAAGGCGGTTACGTCAGGTGCAATGGCTTTGGGAGTGGTGAAATCAAACGGCGTACCTGCTACAGCCAGCATTTCACCTGTAGTCATATAGGTGTTGTCTACCGGCGTAATGCTGTCGGATGCGATATACAGAATTTGGTTCATTCCCGACTCGCTGGGATTACCGTTCAGGTTGAAATAGGAGTGATTGGTCATGTTGATGACAGTCTTCTTGTCGGTAGTGGCGTCATAGGCAATGTCAATGGCATTGTCTGAAGTCAATGTATAGGTGACGTTGGCTGTCACATTGCCAGGGAAATTGTTGTCTCCATCGGCCGATTTCATGGTCAGCAGCAAAGTGCTGTCATTTTGCAGTGCTGCTTCATATACTTGATATTGCCATCCGGTAGGTCCGCCATGCAGGCAGTGGCCGAAGTTGTTTTGGGGAAGTTGGATGGTGTCGCCGTCCAGTACGATTTTTCCTTGGGCAATGCGATTGGCATAACGTCCGATAGATGCTCCGAAATCGCTGGGAATGTTGATGTAATCAGCGATGTTGTCGAAACCCAATACGACATCTTGCTTTTCACCATTCTTGTCGGGTACCATGATGGATACGATACGTCCACCAAAGTTGGTGATGCATACTTCCATGCCGGCATTGTTTTTCAATGTGTACAGCCCGGTTGTTGCACCATTCACGGTTGTCTCAAAGTTTACAGGATTAAGCCCTGATTCTGTGAGCTTTGTCTCAGTCTTCTGGTTGCAAGCACTCATTGTAAGTGCGGCAATACCTGCAAGTAAAACTGTTCTTTTCATGGTTCAATTCGTTTTGTAAATGAGTAAATTGTCTTTTTATGGGTGTAAAAGTAACACTTTTGCATTATATCTTTGTTATCTATTGATATGTTATGCAACATATATGTCACTTTATTTTTGCAACTTACCCCAATAGGTTTTCGTTCCGTTCAGTCCTACATAGACAATTGTGTGATGTCTGGGAGATGCTTCCCAGTCTGTTTCGCGTTGTAGATAGAGCTTTATGTCATTGGCTGTCAGTATCTGTTGGGCTGCATCGTAACTCCATGTCTTTCCTGCCCAGGTGCCGGCCGTGATTTTTCCGTCCTTGCTTAGCGTCATGATATCGGATTCTTTTTGCTTTCCATAGCTATAACTCAAATCGATGTGTTCCCAATTGCCGAGGAGTTCCTCTTCTTTGATGGGCAGTTGCGGTACGTTGCCGTAGCGTTCAGGCATCACGACAGGCCATCCTTCTTCTGTCCATCTGATACTACGAACATGCCCCATCATGATGGCGTTGCTATAGGCGTTGCCGTCTACATTTTCCGGGAAACGGGCTTGGGATGCATAATACCAATTGTTGTGTCCATCCTCAAAAATTGCACAATGTGAGATGCCTACCCAGCCATAACTGTTCTTGAATTTGTAGGGATGTGTCAGTATGGGATACATTTCACCTCCGAATTGTGTCAGGTTGGTACCGTCACTACCTTCATAAGGTCCGGTAATGTTCTTCGATCGGCAGACACGGGTGTTATAGGGTACGCCCAATGCGTCATAGGCTACAAAAAGGTAGTAATAGCCAGTTTGGGCATTGTAAATGATTTCTGCTCCTTCCGAACCTTGCCAACGGTTGCCCATCTGTCGGGTGGCTATCAATTGTCCATAGGGGGAGATGGCCGTATCGTTTCCCCAAGGCAGAGGCAACGTCTCTTGTGGCTTCCCGTCTTCTGGATTCAGACGTAGAGCGGCTATACCACTGTGCCACGAACCATAGATAAGCCAGTGTTCACCTTCTGGGGTGATGATGTAAGAGGGGTCAATGGCGTTCCATTTGAAATAACATTTTTCCCAATTATCGGGCTTTACATAGAAATCCAGTCCTTTGTCAGAGGCATTGGTGACAACATATCCTTTGTCAACCCATCCCTCGTTGTTAGCCGGATTGTCATTTTCCATCAGTCCAATGAATGCCCGTTCACCCCACGAGTTGTTGCCGTCTATCGTACCGGGCACCACGATGGAATAATACATGCGGTACAGGCCGTTCCGGACTTTGCGTACACAAGGTGCCCAATAGCCAAAGCCGGTATTGTCTGGTTGTTTGTATTCTCCCAATCCCATCTCTTTGCGCAGTTCGTTCAGTTTGGGAATCACCCAATCCGGGAGTCCTTTCATGGTTCCTCCCAGGTATTCCCAGTTCACCAGGTCTTTGCTGCGGCGTCCGTGGAAGTGGCCGCCGGCCTCGTGTGCATTGCCATACGAGGCATCGGTTTGGTACATATAGTAATAGCCATCTTCAGCCAGCACGACCGTCGGATCGTGTACGTTGGCCAGATTCCATTGTGAGCGTTGGTCCCAGCCGGCCATGTTGGTGTAGTTGTCTGCGTAGGTAGGGGGTGTGTAATTGTCCAGTTCCGAAGATTCCTGCTTTTCGGCTGTTTGGAAAGTGCTTTCCGTTGAATAGACAGGGGAACCGTTGTTGGGGCTTGCAAAGGCACGCAGGTAGTAGGTCGTTTGCGGTTGCAAGTCGGTTAGGGTGCCCGACAGTGTGTTGCCGGCATTGTTTATTTCTACCGTTGCATCGTTGATGGTAGGGTTGTGTGACGTTGAATAACAGAACCCTTTCTTGATAATGGATACTTTCCCTTCGTTTGTCAGAAGAGAGGTTGCCGTAGCTCGGTCTGCTTCAATATCCGAGACTGAGGGTTGAGAAAGTGCAATCGTAGAACTTTCGGGAGGGGTATCTGGTGTGTCGTTATCACTGCTGCACGCACAGTTTGTCAATGCGATACTGACATTGGCAAACAGCAGAATCATCCATTGGTAGAGTTTCATAGTCGTAAAATATAATATGTGTCAGATTGAAAAGAGATGTGCCGCAAGTGATGGACAGTGGTATCATCCATCACCTGAGGCACGTTCTCTACAATCTAAATGGTTTATTTCGCAGGTGGGTAATTACCCGCTGCTATCTCAGTCACCGGAGAGTAGATGACTCCTTCCGGGTAAAGTGTGGCGAATGCACGTACGCGATACAATTGGTTGTTCTCCAATTCAGTCAGGACGGCTTCCATTTTCCCATTTTCAGGCATCACCTTCACAGTCGCATCGTGGATAGAGGGATTTTGCGACGTGCCGTAACAGAATCCGTAAGCTATCACACGGGTCTCACCTTTCTCCAGGTCATCTTCATCGATATCAACGTCGCAAGTAACGGTGGCTTGGTCAGCCTCTATGCTGATTACCTGAGGAGTGCAGAACTCGATGGACTCCTCATTCCCGTTGTCATCATCGTCGTCGCAGGCGGTGAAGCCTGCGCTCATCAGACAACCCAATGCAAATATAGTGAAATAATCTTTTAACTTCATAACGTTTATCTATTAAAGTGTTTATTTTATTCAACAGGGGTGCTTTCTTCTCCTCCAGAATCGTTGCCGGCTGTCAGTTCCCATCCTGCATTCTGTCCCAGATTCGGCAGACGTTTGATTTCAGCATCGGGTATCGGGAAGTAATAGTTCTTGGGACTGCTGAAAGCGCGTGTGCGATACAATTCGGTACTGGTGTAGGTGTAAACCGTACTTGCTTTCGGATTGACCTGTACACCATAGAGATTGTACACCTGCTTGTAGCGTGGCTCGTTCCGTTCGCTGGATGCACTCTTCCCTTCAAACAGCTTCCACCGACGTTCGTCGAAGAAACGATGGTCCTCAAAGCACAGTTCGATGCGCCGTTCGTTACGGATGCGTTCGCGCAACTGTTCTTGCGTCATGTCTTTGTAAGCCGGCATACCGACCCGTGCACGTACCTGATTGACATATTGATAGGCGTTGCTGGGGCCTTCGGCCTCGTTGATGGCCTCGGCTGCATTCAGCAGAATCTCTGCATAACGGAAGATGGGGCAGGCATGTACGTAGGTGGTCGGACTCTTGAACGACATGTTGTTCAGGAACTTTTTGGTATAATAGCCGGTCACGGTACCGCCATGCAACGCTTTATAATCCTTGCCGGTGCCGTACGTGATGTCGATTTCGCGCTCCTCTTCCTGCATGGCATCTCCCCATACGGAGCCGTGATGCAGGATGGTCTGTTCCAAACGCGGATCGCGGTTGGCGTACGGATTCTGCGGATTGTAAGCCGGATCCTGGTCAATGGGTAGGCCGTTGATTGTTTCGTAGCAATCTACCAGATTCTGTGTCGGGTTGGTACGCCCAACGGCCGTCACCTTACCTGCGAAACCGCAAGGAGTCAGAAACTCTTCCAAGGCACGTGTGGTCCACTCCGACCGGCTCAGAATGTATTCGTTGTTCAAGTGCGGTGTGGAGACGAAGCATTGGTAATAATTCTGCTTCGGGTCGTTCCCTTCGGTAGTATACAGGCGGTAGGGATTGCTTTCACCACTGTTCTTGCGGATGAAGTCGGTAGCCGCTGTGGCGGCACTGCTCCATCTGCTTTTTTCTCCCGATGGATTGTTCAGCGCCGATGCCCGGTAGAGCAAGGCGCGTGCCTTCAGCGCGTAAGCGGCAGCCCCGTTTACTCGTCCCCAGTTCAGCTCTTCCTGCTTATAGCGGAAGGGCAGTACATCTTTCACCTTGTCACACTCATCGGCAATCCATTGCAGCGCATCTGCCGCACTGGTTCGGGGCTGGTTCATCTCTTCCGGATTGGTGTAGTCGAAGATAATCGGTTTCCCCTCCTCGTCCTCACCGATGACGGGTATGTCGCCAAAGTATCCTACCAGGTCGAAATGGAAGATGGCACGCAGCAGCTTGGCCTCTGCAATGTATCTGTCATACAATCTGTTGTCGTCATCGTTGGTCTCCTTGTTCTTGATGACACTCTCTTTGGCATAGGTCAGGAAGGTATTGGCAGCACGGATGGCTGTGAAGTTCCGTTCCCAGAAGTATTCGGCAAACCAGTGGTTTGTGGCCGAGTAGCTATCGGAAATGACACTGTGGTAACGATGTACGTTCCAGAATGAGATGGCATTGTCCGTCATGCAGTCGCGTGAGGCAGCCAGAAACTGTCCGTCACCGTAGCCGGCAAAAGCGTCAGGCAGGTAAGTGTAGATGTTGGCCAGACAACCACGTGTGTTCTCAAACTTGTCGAATACATCTTCCGGGCCTAACGTCAAATCGACCTCTTTGTCAAGGAAGTCGCTGCAGGCGACAAGGTTTATCGCCAGCAGAACTACTGTCATGTATTGAATGTATCTTTTCATTATTCCTAAATATTTAAGTCTTGTTTTAGAATCCAATGTTAACACCGAATGTGAAGGTACGTGTCTTGGGATACCACCAGCAATAACTCATCGGCTTCTCCGGGTCGCATCCGTCGGGTACGCTGCTCCATGTACAGAGATTGTAACCGCTGAAGTAGAAACGGCACTTGGTCAGATTAGCTTTTGCTATGAGTTGCTTGGGCAGCGAATAGCCGATTTCGATGTTTCGCAGCGACAGGAAGTTGCCGTTCACAATCCAGATGTCGTTTTGGTACGTACCTGTATCACGGTTGGAGTCGATGGCATTGTAACCACTGTAGGTAGGACGCGGATAAGTGGCATTTACATTGCGCGGGTCGGCCGGATCGTCTGTATAGTATCCCCAGCACTTTACCACTTCGTGGGTACCCTGGTTGCCCCATCCCGACCATGCGACTGCCGGTGACAAGAAGACGTCGCGGTTCAGGTAGGCGGTCAGGACGGCACGGGCATCGAAACCTTTCCAGTCGAAACCGAATGTGAGGCTCGGTACCAGTTCGGGGATAACGGTATAGGTGTCGGGCACCATATCGTTGGAGTCAATCTGGCGGTCACCGTTCAGGTCCTTGAACACAGCCGTACCCAAGGGCTGCGATCCGTTGGATGCCGTGTTGTAGGGGTACTTCTCCGGGTGGTCGATGGCATCCTGCTGGCTGGTAGCAATCAGGTTGGGATCGCTGGCCCATTGTACGAATTGGTAGCGGTTCCATCCACCGATGGAGTTGGTGAAAGGACCTTCGTACAGTTCGGCTACCGATGTGTAGTCGTAGATGCGTTTGCCGGTCTTGCGTTGCCACTCCACGTTGGGTTCCGTTTCGTCCATCTCGGTAATCTTGTTGGTGTTGTAGGTCAACATGCCTTGCACGTAGTAGTTGAAGTTGCCTATCCGGTTGTTGTGTCCCAAGGTCACTTCAAAACCCTTTGTCTCAGCCTTTCCGTAGGAATCTTGGGCAACCGATATACCCAGGATGCTGGGCACGCTGGAGCGTTCGACGAGGATGTTGGAACGCCATTCCTTGAATACGTCAATGCTTCCGTAGAGTTTCTTGTTCCAGAAGTCGAAGTCTACTCCCACATTCAGCATATCCGATATCTCCCAAATGTTGTTGGCATTTCCGGCCATCGTCTCTGCAAAACCGTTGACGTAGCTGCCTGAGTAGCCGAATCCGTATCCGGTAGCCGATCCGTACGTGTTCTGGTAGGGATAGCGTCCGGATCCCGTGTTGGCTTGTCCGGCACGGCCATACGAAGCACGCAGCTTCAACAGGTCAATGTGCTTGTTGTCCTTCAGCCACGATTCTTCGGAAGGTACCCAGCCGAGTGAACCGCCGTAGAAGGTACCCCAACGCTTGTCTTCACGGAAATTGTCGCTACCCATGCGCGAGATGTTACCCGACACGATGTAGCGGTTGTCGTAGTTGTAAGTGACCTGACCGTTGTAGGAGAGGTAGCGGCTGGACGAATTGTACTGCGGATTGTTGGCCTCCAGCACATTGTTCTGGTTGCGGTAGGCACGTGCAAAGGCGCGTGCGCTGACGTTGTGACGGCCGAAACTGTTTTCGTAGCTCAGTCCGCCCATCAGGTTCAGGTTGTAGTAGTGGGCACGCTGGTTGCCTTTGCTTCCTGAGGTGTAGTGCAATGATTCGTAAGAGGTGTATCTGCTATATTCGATTTCAGAGATATCGTTTACATTCAGGTTCGCATAGTCATAGTTGTATGAGTTCACGCTGTTGGCTTGCGAGGTCTCAAATACTTCGTATGAGTCGAAGCTGACCGTTGCGTTCACCTTCAGTCCTTTCAGCAGGGCACTCAAGTCACCGTTGATGTTCAGGGTAGAGTAGAGGTTGCGGCGGCGGTTGCTTTCCTTACCCGAAGCGGCCAGCAGACGCCCGGCGTTCTCGGCACCGGCTTTGGAGTAGATTTCGCCGTTGGGGCAATAGACCGGAGCGGTGGGGTCGCACTCTACCGCACCAAAGGTAACCAGACTGAATACACCAGTCAAGGGTTGTTGGATGTTGTCGATACGTCCACCCAAGTCCAACGATACATTCAGGTATTTGGTGACGTCGATGTCCAGATTGGAGCGCAGGTTCCAGCGGTTCAGGGTGTGACCGGTGTTGTAGTCTTCGTTGTAGTTGGTCCATTTGTCGTTCCACATACCCTCCTGACGCAGATACGAGAAGGATACGTAGTAGCGGGCACGGTCGTTACCGCCACTTACCTGCAGGTTGGTCTTGTATGTAGGGGCTGTTTCGCGGTACAGTTCGTCAAACCAGTTGGTGTTGAAGTATTTGTACTTGTCCATACCCTCCAGTTCCTCACCGTTGCATACCCGGCGATACATCTCTATCTGTTCGTCCGAGTACATGGGCTGCTGTCCGTCGAGGTACTTCACGCGGTTGCGGGTCAAGGCCATGTTGTAGGAGTTCTGGTTCTCCATCTTGTTACTCAGCATCTGGAATCCTACTTCCTGTGTGAAATCTATTTTCGTCTTGCCGGCATCGCCGCGCTTGGTGGTCACGATGATGGCACCGTTCGCACCGCGCATACCGTAGATGGCTGTAGCAGCGGCATCCTTCAGGATGGTGATGCTTTCAATCGGGAATGCGTCCAGGAAGGAGAGGTCACGTTCTACGTTGTCCACCATCACCAACGGGGCACGCGCACTCTTGTTCATGGTACGGATACCGCGGATGTACATGGCCGACTCCGTCCATCCCGGTTCGCTGGACCATTCGTAGGTCTCTACGCCGGTTACGGTAGAGGTAAAGGCGTTCTGCAGCACCGTGATGGGGTGCTTCTGCAACTCCTCGCCGCTGACGATGGAAGTGGCCTCTGTCACCAGTTTCTTGGCTTTCCGTCCGAACGGCACCGGTGTGGTATGCAGGTATTCGTCCAAATCTGATTCCAACTCGATGTTGAAGTTTTCACTGAATTCCACCGGTACTTGCGCGTTTTTGTATCCTACGCTGCTGATGCATATTTCGTCGGTCAGCCGTACGCCTTTCAGGGTGAAACAGCCTTCGTCGTCAGTGAGGACGATTCGGCTCTGTTCTGCGATGTTGACGATGGCTCCGGCAATGGGGTTGCCTTCGCTGTCCGTCACACGTCCTTTCAATGTCTGCTCGCTTTGTGCCCACACGGTTGCGGTCATCATGAGCAAGGCTCCCAGTAGCAGGATTTTGCCTACTCCTGTCATTTGTTTGATGATATGATTCATATTATACATATTCTATATAGGATTTAGGGTTACCAACCGGGGTTGTTTTCTATACCAGTTTTCCAATACTCTCCTTCGGGTATCGGATAGAGATACATCTTTTCGCTGAATACGCGGTTCTGTGCCACTTTGCGGGTAATGTTGCCGTTGGCCGATACCTCGATGCCGATGATGTCACGTCCCAATGCCTTTTCAGCTACATTCCAACGACGCACGTCCCAGGCGCGGTGTTCCTCGAATGCCAGTTCTACGGTACGTTCCTTGTGGATGAAGTTGCGCATCTTCTCTTTGCTGTTCAGGTCGGTGCGGTCGGCTACGCTGCCGGTGATGCCGGCGCGATGGCGGATTTGGTCCAGCAGGTTGTAGACCTCTGTGCAAGGTCCCTGCACTTCATTTACCGCTTCGGCATAGTTCAGCAATATCTCGGCATAGCGGATGAAGCACCACAAGCGGTAGGAGTTTCCGCTGTGGTTGTTGCTGAGGATGGTCTCGGGGATGTATTTCCGCACGTAATATCCGGTAGGGGTGGCGTTGGCATTGCCTATCGGATTGTCGCGCTGTCCTTTGACGACGTTGATCACGCCGTTGCCCCATGTCACACCGTGGTACAGCACTGATGCGGCCAGACGGCCGTCGCGGTTGGCCCACATGGATGCTTCACTGTATCCGCTGGCCATGTTGATGGCAGGCTGCAATCCGTTGTACACCGGTGCTCCCGTCTCGTCGTATTGCTGGAAGGGTGACGAACCGTCTATCATGTCATACATATCTATCAGATTCTGCGACGGACAGAGACCGCCGTTTCCGCCTTCGCCTACCGGCGTGTCATTGGCAATGCTGGCCCATACAATCGTGGGGTCATTGCGGTAGAAAATGACCTCTTTGTTGTCTTCCGTGTAGGGAGTCAGCAGCCATGCATTCGTCAGGGCACTCTTGGCATCGACTCCTTGCATCAGTGCATACAGGCTGCCGTAGGTGTCAATGAATCCCTTGCTGGCATCGGCTGCCTGTTGCCAGGTGATGCCTGATTCGCCGCTGAAGCGTGGACTGGCCATGTAGAGCATGATGCGGCTGTAGAGGGCACGTGCCATGGGTTGCGTGATGCGTCCGGCGTAGGCACTCTCTACCGGATGAGACATCAGGTTGGCTTCACACTCCTTCAGCTCCTTCAAGACGAAGTCTACGACGTACTCCTTCAGCGAGGGGCGTGTTGTGTAGTCGCTCAGCAGGTCGCCGTTGGGGTCGAGTACTTCCGTGACGATGGGAATCGGTCCGTAGCGCAGGAACATCTCCCAGTAGAACCAGGCACGCAGGAAGCGGGCTTCGGCGATGTAGTTCTGCTTGAAAGTCTGGTATTTCTCTTCGCTCAGGTCGGCTGCCTTGGGCACGCTTTCGATGCGGGTCAGTATCATGTTGCACTTGCGGATTCCCCGGTAGTAGTGTTCCCAGGTATCTGAAAGTTCGGCTGCTCCGCCGCCACCGTAATAGTTGCCGATGTTGAAGGTGGTGCGCACGCCTCCGTTGGCATAACTGGTTTCGGCCAGGTCGGTAGCTGCATCCAACCAGGAGTTGTTGATGCGGCAAGCACCGTGGCGCAGGAAGTTGTAGGTGTCGAAGTGGAACTGTTCCATCATGCCCCAGTCGCCGAACACCTCATCGCCTGTCAGTTCGCCGCTGGGCTGCTTGTCGAGGAAGCTGCCGAACATGTCCTCGCACGAGGTGAGGGTAGTCGTGGCGACACCCAGGGCCAATATGCTGTATAATAATGTCTTCTTCATGTTCTCTATCAGAATTTAATGTTTACACCAAAGTTTACAGTCTTCATGATCGGGTAGCGGTTGGAGCCGTTGCTCTCCGGGTCAACCAAGTCATCCAGATGGTCCCAAGTGATGAGGTTGTTGGCATTGACGTAGAGGCGGCAGTCGCTCATGCCTGCTGCTTTCGACCATTTCTCGGGTAAGGTGTAGCTCAGCTCAATGTTCTTCAGACGGACAAAGGCACCGTTCTTCAGGAAGAATGAGTTCTGGCGTTGGTTATGGTCGCCGTAGCTGTCGTAGTGCAGCAGCGGGTATTGGGCGTTGGCCAGGTTATAGGCTTCGCTTTGCGATGGATCCCAGCGTTGCAGGTGATGCTCCTTTACCTTGCCGCCGTTGACAAAGGCATACATGGCCTCGGCATCGTAGTAGCGGCTCACGTGGTCTACTCCTTGGAACATGACGCTGAATCCCCATCCTTTGTAGTTGGCACCCAGTGTCAGGGCGAAGGTGTTCTCGGGCACGTCGCTGTAGCCGATGAAGGTCTCGTCGCGTTCGTCAATGAAGCCGTCGCTGTTCATGTCGCGATACTTCAGGTCGCCTACCTGTACATTGCCGAAGGTGGATACGGGCAGCTGGCCGCCGTCGATGTCGGCTTGTGTGACGAATCCGTCGCATACCAGTCCGAAGTATTGTCCGATAGGGTGTCCTTCGCGCTTGCGGTAGTCGGTCTTGAGGGCCGGTTCGTCCATATTCTTGATTTCGTTCTTAGCGTGCGAGAAGGTCAGACCTACGTTGTAGGTGAAGTCATCGCCGATGCGGTTGTTGTGCTTCAGTTCGATTTCAAAACCCTTGTTGCTGGTTTCGCCCAGGTTGGCGGCAGCCATGGTAGTGCCGACCCATTGCGGACGGGTGAGGTACTGGGTCAGGATGTCGTTGCGCTTCTCGTAGAAGAGGTCGATGTTACCGTTCAGCAGTCCGTTCCACAGTCCGAATTCGATGCCGACGTTGTACTTGTGGGCACGTTCCCAGGTGACAGCATAGTTGGGATATTGCGACTCGTAGATGCCGCTTACGCCGCTGCTGCCGAAGTAGTAGTCGTTGCCAAGTTGCTGCCAGTTCTCCTCGTAGAGGAAACGTTGTGTGATGCCGTTTACCTGATAGACATCGTTACCTACCTGGCCGTAGCTGGCGCGAATCTTCAGGTTGTTCAACCAGTCGGAATACTTCTTCATGAACTCTTCGTTGCTGATGCGCCATCCCAACGAGAAGGCCGGGAAGAAGCCGAACCGTTTGCCCTTCATGAAGTTCTCCGATCCATTGTAGCCGAAGTTCACCTCGGCCAGATAGCGGTCGTCATAGCCGTATGTGGCACGTCCTACCAGACCTTGGTAGCGTTTGGCCAGTTCGTCGTTCACCCGGTAGTCGTTCTGGTTGTAGAGCAGCATACCCGTCACGTCGTGCTTGCCGAATTTGCGGGCATAGTTGAGTTGCGCCTCCAAGTAGAGCTTGTAGATGGCGTTGCGGTCCTGCGATCCGGCCAGTTCACCGTCGGCATTGAAGCGGTTCCAGGCATCGATGTCGTCGTAGTTGTTGCGGTCGTTCAGCTCGTAGGTGGCAAAGCTCTTGCTGTAGAGCTTCCGGTTGTATGAGTCGTAGTCAAACGAAGCCATACCCTTGGCGCTCAGACCCTCTGTCAGCCAGTCCATCTTGTAGTCCAGAATGAAGTTGGTCTCGTTGATGGTGTTGGTAGCGCGGTAGAATCCGGCTTCGGCCAGACGTGCCACGATGTTGTTCTGATACTGCGAACTGCCGCCATAGATGGTCTGCCGCTTCTCGCCGTTCTGCACCTCGGCCTTGACGGGGAACAGCCAGCCCGGTGTGTGGTTCAGTTCGTAGAATATTTCGCTGTAGCCGGCACTCTCGTTGCTGTTTGAGCCTCCGCGCTCCTCAAAGCGGGTACCGAAGTTGACCGAGAAGGTCAGGTCCTTGGTCAGGAACAGGTCCATGTTGGCACGGAAGGCATAGCGGGTAAAGCTGGGGCTGGACGAGTTGCCGAACTTGTCGTTGCTCAGGTCTCTCACCAATCCCTGCTGGTTGTAGTATTCAGCCGAAGCGTAGTAGCGCATCCGTTTCGTACCGCCGCGCACGCTCACGTTGTAGCGTTGGGCGGGGGCACTGCCCTTCAGCACCTCGTCGTACCAGTTCACGTTGGGGTAAAGCATCTGTTCCAGGCCGCTCAACTCGCCGGCACACGACTTGCGGTACATCTCGATGTCGCCGGCCGAGAATTGCGAAGGCTGTCCGTCGTTGGCCAGTGCCTCTTCCAGCAGGAGGATGGACTGGTACGAATTCAGGTACGTATCCTTGCGCGTCGGGCTCTGAATCTGGTAGTTGGCAGTCAGGCTCACCTCCGGTTTCTGTTCCTTACCGCGCTTGGTGGTAATCAGCATCACACCGTTGGCACCGCGTACACCGTAAACGGCTGTGGCCGATGCGTCTTTCAGTACGGAGATGGTCTCGATGTCGTCCGGCGCAATCTGTGAGAACGAACGTTCGATACCGTCTACCAACACCAGCGGTTGTGCGTCGCCGGCAAACGTGGCGCGACCACGGATGTAAATCTGGGTGTCGTCCGAACCGGGGGCACCGGAAGTCTGTGAGGTAATCACACCCGAAATCTTACCGGCGATGGCCTGTGACACGTTGGCTGCCGGTGAGGCCAGCAGCTCTTTGCTGGACACTTGCGAGATGGCTCCCACCACGCTCTCCTTCTTCTGTGCACCGTAGCCTACTACCACTACCTCTTCCAGCATCTCGCTGTCTTCCTTCATCATGACGCTGAAGGCCGATTTGCCGGCCACCGCTATCTCTTGGGTCTGATAACCTACGTACGAAATCTGCAGGATGGCACTTTCTCCGCTCACTGTGAGCTTGAAGTTACCGTCGAGGTCGGTAATCACACCGTTGGTTGTGCCTTTCTCCACGACGCTGGCACCGATGACGGGGCCGAACGCATCGTTTACGACACCGCTCACCTGCTTGCCTTGGGCAAACAGCAGTTGCCCGGTCAGCAACAGTGCAAATGCTAACAGCATACCTGCCAAGTGCGGGATGGCTGATATTGCGATTGTTTTGTTGTTCATAACTTTATGGGTTTGTTGATGTTATTATTTAAGTAGCGGACTAAACAAGTAGCAGTTGGCTTCATCCAGTTTGAGATGTGATCCATCAACGATGAGGAATGCTCGTACTGTCTGTGTGCCGTCGCCGCAATCCGTTTTGAAAGTCTCTTTGTATACGTTGCCGTTCGGAGATGTTGCCGTGGCTGTAGTCGTCACGGTAGCACCGTCACGTAGAATGTTCAGCACCACTTGTGCGCCTTCCATATCTGCACGG
Source organism: uncultured Mediterranea sp. (assembly GCA_945641355.1). Lineage (GTDB taxonomy): Bacteria > Bacteroidota > Bacteroidia > Bacteroidales > Bacteroidaceae > Bacteroides. The sequence goes on from CALZEQ010000001.1 coordinate 90,123, forward strand.
AATGCATCCCAGTCATTGTAGCCTTCGCTTTCCCATGTGCCGGTACCGTAGCTTTCGCCCCATCCGTAGAGGTCGGAGCGCAGAACCATGTACTCGGTGTAGCCGCTACCACCCCGCTCGGCATCGGTACAGATGCAGATGTTCCAGTTGTTCCAGTTGCCTCCTCCGCTGGTGTGGTTTTCGAACTCAAGATGCAGGTTCTGTCCGGCAGGAATCTGGAAGTAGTCAGAGAATTCCTGCCACCAGCCGGTCGAGCAGTCTTCTGCACCGATGTCGGGAGTCTGGATGTCTACCGGTGTCAATGCCGAAGTCTCGTCGGTATCGAATTCGATGTACGAACCGTCCATCACGAAGAAGGCCCGTATCACTTGAGTGCCATCGCCGCACGTTGTATTGAAGGTCTCTTTGTAGACGTGTCCGTTGAGGGCTACGGCTGTAGCATCCACTGTCACGGCAGCATCCTTGCGGGTAACGATGACGGTCACTTGGGCACCTTCCATGTCGGCACGGAATGCATCCCAGTCGCCGTAGCCTTCGCTGCTCCAGGTACCCGAACCGTAGCTTTCGCCCCATCCGTAGAGGTCGGAGCGCAGAACCATGTACTCGGTGTAGCCGCTACCACCCCGCTCGGCATCGGTACAGATGCAGATGTTCCAGTTGTTCCAGTTGCCTCCTCCGCTGGTGTGGTTGGTGAACTTGAACTTCATGCTTCCGTTGGTCGGTATCCTGAAGTAGTTGGAGAACTCGCTCCACCATGCGGCCGAGCAGTCGTCCGCTCCCACTGTGAATATGGGATCTCCGACAAGATACTCAAATGCACTTTCACCGCTACTGGGCTTCTGTCGTTCGCTGTCGGTTATCTGGTTGCGGTAAACCTTGATTTCATCTATCCACATCTCGCGGGTGGGCTCGTCCGCCCCATATCCTATATATAAATAGGAGGCACCGGCCATGAACTGTACGATCTTGCCGAAGTCGAACTCCGACTTCAACAGGGTCTTGTCGATGCGCTGGATGCCGTCTACGTAGATGCTGTACCCGTCGTCACGGACGGTAACTGCCATGTAGTGCCATTCACCGGCAGGCAGCAGCAGGGGATTCTTGCCCACAACGCTTGCGGTGGGGTTGTTGGCTTCGAACTCACCGTCCACGCCTTCGTATTTCAGCCAGCCGTTGGCGGTGAGAAATAGGCGCTGGGTGCCGTTGCTGTTCTGGAAGGAGAACAAGGCTCCGGTCAGGTCCGGCTCCTGTTCCTCTCCGCTCTCTTCGTCGATGCGGAGTGCCTGCTTTACCCAGAAGGTCAGCGATACACCGTTTTGCGCTTTGTAGTTGGTCAGGGGATTCAAGGTCCGGGCATACCCGTCGGGCAGGTGGAGCACCTGGCCGTGCTCTGCGTCGTCTTCTACCACAGCTATGTCGCCTCCATCGTAGGCGTAGTAGTAGAAACTCTTGGGGTCAAACCCCGTCTCGCCCTCTTTTTCTGCCGGCTCGAAGTCGATGCTGGCTACCTGTTCCAGTTTAGGATAAACATCAGTACCTGCGGGTGGGTCTGCCTCTCCCCAATCTTCGCAGGAGCAGAATGAAAGGACTGTGAATGCCGCTAACAACATAGACGGCCATTTTCTTGTCTTCTTCATAATACAGATATTAATTGTTAAACAAACGTTATTTTTAATGGGACAAAGATAAGATGAGCCTTGTACATAGGGGTGGACGAATGAACTTTTAAGGTGGACAAACGGACGAAAAAGGCGAAGTAATGCGCAAAATAGGAGTAATAGAAAAATCAGGATATTTGGAGAGGCAAAATAGGTGCGTATGGAGGGGAGCTACATTCAGTCGTATTCTGAATGTGTTTCATGATACGACTGAATGTATTTCAGAATACGACTGAATGTTGGCCTTACAATATGTTGATATACAATTGGTTACAAACGACTGTTTTGGGCGTGACGACCTTTGGGCCAATGTATAATAATCTTTATAAAATAGGCAAATGGACACTCATTCCAGCATCTTGCTGGGGTTGATTTGGAACTCCTTGGTGAAGCAGCGGGTGAAGTACTTGGGGTCGTTGAAGCCCACTTCGTAGGCAATTTCCGCTACGGTCATCTGCTTGTTCCCCTTGTGTGCCTGCAGCATCTCGTGCGCCTGGTTCAGGCGGTAGCTGCGGATGAACTGTCCGGTTGCCTGTCCCACCAGATTCTGTAGCTTCTGGTTCAGCTGGGTCTTGCTGATACCCATGGCTTCGCAGAAGTCGCTCACGTCGAAGAGCGGATTCTTGTAGTTGGTTTGTAGTACCTCCATCACCTTGTCCATGAATTTTCGGTCGGCCGAATGCTCGTCAATCTGCAGGCTCTCCACGTGCATGCTGCTGGTGAAGCGTTGTTGGTATCGGTGGCGGTTCTCCAGTATGTTCTCTATACGGGTACGCAGCAGGTTCTCGTCAAACGGTTTCAGCAGGTATTCGTCCACACCCACCCGGTAGCTCTCGATGCGGGCCTCCTGCGAGGTTTTGGCTGTCAGCATCAGGAAGGGGATGTGCGAGATGGCAAAGTTCTCCTTCACTCGGCGCGACAGCTCGATGCCGTCCATGCCGGGCATCATCAGGTCACTGATGATGAAGTCGATGTGTTGCTCGTTCAATATCTTCAGTGCCTCTTCTCCTCCGGCAGCTTCTACTAAGCTGTAGCGGTCGCGCAGGATGGAGCTGATGAAGTGGCGCATGTCGGCATTGTCCTCCACCACCAGGATGCGGATGCGCTTGTGTTTCCCCTCATCGTGTCCGATGGGAGCCGATTGCGTGGTGCTGGATGGGGACATCTCTTCATTTTCAGTGGTATACGAACCGCTCTCTTCCAGCGAAAGCGGCAGCAGCAGGCGGAAGGTGCATCCTTTGGTCCGGTTGTTCTTCACCGTAATTTCTCCGTTCATGGCCTGTACGATGCGTTTGCACAGATAGAGGCCGATGCCGCTGCCCGATTGTCCGTACATGGGGTATTTCAACTGCCCTTTCGACTGGTAGAAACGTCCGAACACCTTCGGCAGGTCCTCTTCCGGTATGCCGTTTCCTGTATCGCTGACACTGATGTACAACCGGTGTCCGGAGGAGGTGTCGGGCGAGGGAAGGGCAGTGATGAACATCGAGATGGTGCCTTCGTTGGGCGTGAACTTGAGCGCATTGCTCAGCAGGTTGGTCAGCACCTTGTGCATGGCCTCCTCGTCAAAGCAGAAGCGGGAGTTGGGCAGGCGGTAGTAGCACTTCAGATCGATGCTGCGGTCGCGGGCCACGATGGCAAAGGGAGCTACCAGGTCGTTGATGAACTTGTTGAAGTCACCGGGGGCGTTGACAATCTCCAGCTTGCCCGACTCCACCTTGCGGAAGTCCATCAGCTGGTTGACAAGCGACAGCAGGTATTTGGAGTTCCGTTCCACGAAGTGCAGCTGTTCGATGACTTGCGGGTTGTAGCTCAGCTTCAGTGCCCGCTCGATGGGTCCGATGATGAGGGTGATGGGCGTGCGGAATTCGTGCGTGATGTTGGTGAAGAAGGCAATCTTGTCCAGCGTCAGTGCCTGTACCTTGCGGGCCAGTTCGGCCAGTTGGCTCTTCTGGCGGCTGATTTTCTCGTTCTGCTCTGTCAGCAGCTTGTTTTGCCGTTCCAGCTCTTCGGTCTTTACCTCCAGCAGTTGTTTCTGTTGTTCCAACAGCCGTTTCTGTTCGTTCAGCTCGCGGGTACGCAGTTCCACCTCCCGGTGCAGCATCTCGCTGTGGCGTTTCAGGTTGCGGATGCGCCATTGGTAGAGTTGCCAGACTGCGATAATCAGGACGATGAAGAGTGTCAGGCTGAACCAGGTTGTCTTGTAGAAGTAAGGCTCCACGTGAATGTGCAGTTCGGCTATTTCCATTCCTTCCAGATCGGGTGAAGAGGCGTATTTCACCTGCAGCGTGTAGTCGCCCGGCGGGATGTTGGTGTATCGGGCATACCGCCGGTTGGCTGGTACGGTCATCCATTTCTTGTCAAAACCCAACAGCCGGTAGCTGTAGACGGCCGTGTGGTTCTGCATATAGTCCAATGCGGCAAACTCCAGGGCGAACGATTTCAACCGTTCGTGTAGCCGGATGTGGGTTGTGTGCGCGATGTCGTTGACCAGCAGCTTGTTGCCCGGCTCTATCCGGACGTTGTCTGCCCACAGCGCGGTAAAGCGGATGGGGGCATGGACGCTGCGCTGATGTCCGTACGAGTTGGTAGGGTCGATGGCCACCATGCCTTGGGTATGTCCGAAATAGAGATGTCCGTCAGTGGTAGCGTATGCAGCGTTCCAGTAGAACTGGTTGTTGTATAGCCCGTCCTGCCGGTTGTAGCTGGTGGCAAATGCCTTGTCGGGAAAGAAACAGGCCAGACCGTTGTCGGTAGCTATCCACAGGTCGCCTCTGCCATCCTCCAGAATGCTTCGTATGCTGTTGTTGGGCAGTCCGTTGCGGGTGGTGAAGGCGGTGAATGTCTCTTCTCCTTCTGCCGACAGGTCGCGTCGGTAGAGGCCATAGCCATTGCTGCCCAACCACAGTGCACCGTCGGGCGACTCGTGGAAGCAGGAAATCTTCTCAATCAGTCCGCTCTCCGGCTGGTCCAGTTTGTATTTCAGGTGTCGGTAGGAGAAAGTTCCGTCGGGCAGTCTTCCTTTCTGCAGGTCGATGACGTAGGCACCTTCCATACAGCCTATCCAAAGCTGCGATTGCCGGTCGATGATGGATCCGATGCAGCCCTGTATGTTGCGGGCGATGGAGTCGGGCAGGGGGGATGTCACCTTCTCCTGCTGCAGGTCGTAGAAGTAAAGTCCCTCGTTGCTGCCTATCCATACGCCGTGGTTCCGGGTATCGAAGGTCAGCGAACCGATGAAGCTGATAGGGTAGGGTGTTTCCGCATTCTGGACAATGATTTTCAGTGGTTTTCTGGGGTCGTGACGGTTCAGCAGGTTGATGCCTCCTCCCCAGGTACCTACCCAGAGTCTGCCTTCGGTATCGGCGGTGATGGCGCTTACTGAATTGTGGGTCAGCGATCCGTTTTCGGCCGTATAGTGTGTAAAGCGGTCGCCCGACTTCTCCTTCCGGTTCAGTCCTCCCTCCACGGTGCCTATCCAGAGCGTTCCGTCCGAGTCTTCGTAGATGGCGTTGACGGGGTTGTGTGAGATGCTCCAAGGATCTTCCTGGCTGTGGATATAGTTGTGCAGGGAGAGCCGTTTCGGGGTCAGTTTGTTGATGCCTCCGCTTTCTGTTCCTATCCAGATGTGTTTCCCATCTGGCACCATGCAGTTGACGAAGTTGCTGTTGAGCAGCGGACTTACCTGTCCGGGAATGTCGCTGCGTATCTGCTCAAAATTGTCTTTCAGCGGATTGTATACATTCAGCCCGCAAAGGCTGCTGACGATAAGCTGTCTCTCTTCGTTGACGGCCAGTGCGGTCAGGAAGTTCTGCGAGAGCGAATGGGGGTCTCCCGGCGTGTGCATGTAGTGCTTGACGGTATGACTGCTCTTGTTGTATCGGTACAGTCCCTGGTTAGAGGATATCCATACCTCGTTCTCCTTGACAATGAAGTCGCTGAACAGAGCTTTCTCGTCCAGCTTCAGGCATTCGGCAATGCTTTGTACCTGTAGTTTCCCCTTCCCGTTGGACACCACACGGCAAATCTGTCCCTCCAGCCCGATGTAGATGCTTCCGTTTCTTTCCACATCCTTGAAGGCACAGCGGTTCTTGCCCAGGCCAGGATGAGTGAGTGAGTCGATGGTGTCAATGTCTCCGTCCGCCTTGAACGAGATGCGGTAGAGCCCTCCTTTGCAGTCGGCCCAGATGCAGCCGGTGGCATCGGTGGTGATGATATGGGTAGGCAGGTTGATGAGTGGAGCAAGGGCAGATGCCAGTCGGGGCGGAATGCCTGAGGTCATGGTGTTCAGGTCAATGATGTCGATGCCTCCTTCCGATACCACCCATAGGCGGTGAAAGCGGTCTTCACACACTTTGCTGATGAAGTTGCTGCGCAGTTTGCGATGGGGAGTGTCCGGAGTGAAGGTCACGAATTCGTATCCGTCGTATCGGGAGAGTCCGCCTCCGCCCATGGCTATCCAAAGAAATCCGTCACTGTCCGTATAGAGGTCGTCAATGTAGTTGCTGGCCAGCCCCCTGTCCATGGTGATGTGCAGGGCGTTGTAGCGGTTGGCAAACGTCTCGTGCTCTTGTGCGGCAACCGTTCCTGCTGCCAGGATGAAGATGAACAATATAAGGTATCTGAATGGGGATATGCAGATTCTCATCGGGTCAGTTTCTATTGGTTAACAGAACAAAGGTAGCTTTTGTGCTCGTATCTACCAAGATTTTTGTCGGAAAAAGATGCTCTTTGTTCAAATATCCACCTGTCGGACACGTTTGTCCACCCTTCCTATCGTTTTTACCCGTACATTTGTTTCCGATAAAACGCTTCTGGTCGGCGCACTGCCGGTGGAAGTGTCGGAATTTGTTTCCTTATATATAATATGTATTCAATTTGATGCTATGAAAAGACTTTTATTCCGCAGTGTGCTTGGTATTATCGGAGCATTGTTGGCCGTCGGATGCAGCCGTTCCGTTCCGTTTGCTCCTTTCTCTTCTCCCAATCCTTGGGCTGATGACTACACCTCCCTTTCGTCGATGGACGAATACCGCTCGTGGGGAACCTACAACGTGCACGACCCTTCGTGCCGGAAGTTAGGTGATTATTATTATATGTATTCCACCGATGCCATCTATCGGGAGAACCGTCAGGAGGCGGCCGAGAAAGGGGTACCGTTGGGATATATCCAGGTGCGTCGTTCCAAAGACCTCGTACAATGGGAGTTCCTGGGGTGGGCTTTCCCCGAGATACCGCAGGAGGCGGTAGCATGGGTACGTGCCCATGCCGACGGAGAGGGAGCGACCAACATCTGGGCTCCCTACATCATCCCCTGTCGGGACAAGTACCGGCTCTACTATTGCGTGTCGGCTTTCGGGCGGAAGAGTTCCTATATAGGCCTGGCTGAGGCTGATTCGCCCGAAGGACCTTGGACACAGAAAGGGTGTGTGGTGAAGACCGACGATACCACGCCGATGAATGCCATCGACCCGACGGTGGTAGTCGATCCCTCCAGCGGGAAGTGGTGGATGCATTATGGCTCTTTCTTCGGCGGGCTCTATTGTGTGGAGCTGAATCCGGAAAGCGGACTCACCCAGACGGAAGGTGACCTGGGACATCTGGTGGCACGCAGGGCCCATTACCGGAAGGACAACTTGGAAGCGCCGGAACTGTTCTATCATCCCGACCGGAAGCAATATTACCTGTTCACCTCCTACGACCCCTTGATGACAACCTACAATGTGCGCGTCAGCCGTTCGGACAAGGCCGAAGGACCTTTCATCGACTTCTTCGGCGAGGAGGTGAAGGATACGACCAACAATCTCCCTATCCTGACGGCTCCTTATCGTTTTGCGAACCATCCCGGCTGGGCAGGAACAGCCCATTGCGGTGTACTGGCTGCCGACGACGGACGCTACTTCATGGTTCATCAGGGACGCTTGTCGCCCGGTAACCTGATGATGGACCTGCACGTGCGTCAGCTTTTCTTCACCGAGGAGGGATGGCCGGTTGTCTCCCCCGAACGATATGCTGGCAGCAAACCCCGCACCTTCTCCCAAGAGGATCTGGCGGGCGAATGGGAAGTGATACAGCTGCATGAACCGCAGTACGAAAGGCAATTGGCTGCCGGACAGATACTGTGGGGTGAGGGCGAGCTGAAGGAGGAGGAGTGGAACCGCTCGTTTGCGATACGCTTCGAACCAGACGGCCGGTTGCAGGATGGCAGGGGAACTTGGAGCTTCCAAAAAGAAAAACAGCTGTTAACGTTGGATTTGGATGAGGAAGTTGTAAATAATTTGATTATATTTGCCGGGCACGACTGGGAGAACGAAACAGAAACCGTTCTGTTCACTGGCCTGGATATCCACGGGCGTTCCGTATGGGGCAAAAGGGTGAAGTAGGTGGAGAGTTCGCAATCTCTTGTATGAAACTTATTATTAACAACATAAAACAGACAGTATGAAGAAATTCACAGGATTGATGGCTGCCTTGGCATTGACTGCAGGTGTAGCCGTACAGGCTCAGACCAATGAGCTGGTCATCCAAACCAAGAAAGTGGGTGCGCCCATACAGTCCACCATGTATGGACTGTTTTTCGAAGACATCAACTATGCAGCCGATGGCGGCCTCTATGCCGAACTGGTGAAGAACCGCTCGTTTGAATTCCCGCAGAACCTGATGGGATGGAAGACTTTCGGAAAGGTGTCGCTCAAGGATGACGGCCCCTTCGAGAAGAATCCGCACTACGTACGCCTGGCCTACGCCGGACACGACCACAAGCAGACGGGACTGGACAACGAAGGCTTCTTCGGCATCGGAGTAAAAGCCGGTGAGGAGTATCGCTTCTCGGTGTGGGCACGTACCCCCGAAGGCGGTGAAGGAACCATCCGTGTGGAACTGGTAGACACCAAGTCGATGGGCGAGCGCCAGGCATTTGCCACGGCCAAGCTGGAAATCAACTCGAAGGAGTGGAAAAAGTATCAGGTCATCCTGAAGCCTGAAGTGACCCATCCGAAAGGGGTGCTGCGCATCTTCCTGACCTCGAAGACAACCGTAGACCTGGAGCACATCTCGCTCTTCCCCGTCGATACGTGGAAAGGACACGAGAACGGTATGCGCAAGGATCTGGCGCAAGCACTGTACGACCTGAAGCCCGGCATCTTCCGTTTCCCCGGCGGCTGCATCGTAGAGGGTACGGAGCAGCCCGACCGCTACTATTGGAAGAATACGGTGGGCCCGGTAGAGAACCGTCCGCTCAACCTCAACCGCTGGCAGTACACCTTCACCCACCGGTTCTATCCCGACTACTATCAGAGCTACGGACTGGGCTTCTATGAGTACTTCCTGCTCTCTGAAGAGGTGGGGGCCGAGCCGTTGCCTATCCTGAGCTGCGGACTGGTATGCCAGTTCCAGAACAACGACCCTGCTGCCCATGTGGCCGTGTGCGATTTGGACAGCTACATACAGGATGCGCTGGACCTGATAGAGTTTGCCAACGGTGACACCAACACCCAGTGGGGCAAGCTGCGTGCCGAGATGGGCCATCCGGCCCCCTTCAACCTGAAGTATATCGGCATCGGCAACGAGCAGTGGGGACCCGAATATCCCGAACGTCTGGAACCCTTCCTGGCAGCCATCCGCAAGGCTTATCCCGACATCAAGGTGGTGGGCAGTTCCGGTCCCGACTCGGAGGGCAAGCAGTTTGACTACCTGTGGCCGGAGATGAAGCGGCTGAAGGCCGACCTGGTGGACGAGCACTTCTATCGTCCCGAGAAATGGTTCCTGGCACAAGGTGCCCGCTACGACAACTACGACCGCAAGGGTCCGAAGGTGTTTGCCGGAGAGTATGCATGCCACGGCAAGGGCAAGAAGTGGAACCACTTCCATGCTTCGTTGCTGGAGGCTGCCTTCATGACGGGACTGGAGCGCAATGCCGACATCGTGCACATGGCCACCTACGCTCCGCTCTTCGCCCACGTGGAGGGCTGGCAGTGGCGTCCGGATATGATTTGGTTTGACAACCTGCGCTCGGTGCGTACCTGCAGCTATTACGTGCAGCAGCTCTATGGAACGTATAAGGGTACGAACGTGCTGACGCTGACCATGGACAAAAAGCCTGTAACGGGTGCCGAGGGGCAGAACGGGCTCTTTGCCAGCGCGGTGACGGACAAGAACAGCGGTGAAATCATCGTGAAGGTGGCCAATACCTCCGATCAGGCACAGCCCTTGACGCTGAAGCTGGAGGGGATGAAGAAGAACGCCGCCCTGACTAACGGACGCTGCATCAAGCTGACCACCCCCAACCTGGACGAGGACAACACGGTGGACCATCCGGACAACATCGTGCCGAAGGAGTGTGCGCTGCAGGTAAGCGGACAGCAGGTGGAGGTGACCATCGAGCCGAATACGTTTGCGGTCTACATCTTGAAATAGTCCTGAATCCGGCAGGATGACCCGGGGACGTACGTCGTCGGTTTAAATGGCCTTTTTTAATGGATAGTCGTGTAAGGGCGGACCTATGTGTCCGCCCTTATCACGTCAGGGGCCTTTGATAGATGGCATTTCAATTTTTTAATTTTAAATGGAATGGACGTGCCGTTGCTTCACTACATACACCGTACCGTTGCGGCGGCGGAGGCGTATCAGGCCGGGCATCTGCGAGAGGTAGCGGCCGAAGGTGGTGAGGCTCTCGGTGATGGCTGTGGCTCCGGCCTGCTTGCGGATGTAGCTGAAGAGCTCGGCCGAAGTCATCTCGCGTGCATCGGGATCCGTCTGTGAGGCGGGTTCGAAGTACTCGTGGAAGTAGAGGTCGGCACTGCTGAGCTGGGCATACTGGCGGTTGTGGCTCATGACGGCCTCCTGCTCCTTGGAGTCGAACCACCGCTGTTCGTTGTCGCGTACGGCACGCACGGCCTGCGCGTAGAGCTGACGGTAGGGGATGCGGCGGTCGGTCTGGATGGGAGCGGTGAGGTTCACCACGAAGAAACGGCGCGAGCCCGAGGGATCGGAGAGCACGTCGGTCATGTTCGAAGTGGCGATGAACGAGGCGATGCGCTTCACCTGCTCGGTGCGGCGGGCGTAGGGACGCTTCAGCGGCAGGGTGGCCAGCTGGAGCGTGTTCTTCAGGAATCCCTCCTGCGTCTTGCGCGAGATGCTGTTGAACTCGTCCATGTTGATGAGCAGCGAGTCGCTCATGGCCTGCATCACCTGACGCGGGTTGTCGAACTTCAGGCTGTCCAGATAGCCCCACTGCAGTTCGGGCGGCAGCAGCTGGCGGCAGAAGGTGGACTTGTGCCACCCTTGTGCCCCGATGAGCAGCGGCACGATGCTGTTGCCGAACTTGCCGTTGTAGCCCATCCATTGCGCCACCATGCCGAGGAACCAGTAGCGGAACCACCGCTTCCACTCCTTGAGGTCGGTAGGCACGAGGTCGGCCACGTCGCCGATGTAGTCGTGTCCGTCCCACTCCTCGTCGTTGAGGTAGAGGTAGTTGTCGATGGGGTCGATGGAGCGGATGAGGGTGGAGTTGAGGTAGGTCATCACGTCCTTCGGCCGGGCATCGATGCCGGCCTTGCGTGCACCGATGGAGAGGGTGTTGATGAAACGCAGTTCGGTGGCACGCCATCCCCAGAAGGCCTGCTCCTTGTCCAGGTATTCGGTAGCCCCCCGAACGGTGTTATAACGGAATTCGTAGCGGTGGTTCAGGTAGCTGATGAGGCGTTGGGTTTCGTCCTCCAGCTCCACAGGTTGCTCCTCCGGTGGCGGGGCGATGCTCGTCTCGGTGCCGTCGATGCGCAGCGGGGTGGCCTCGTCGGACACCAACGGTTGGGCATCGGCCGACAGACGGCAGCTGGCCATGGCGGGCGACGAACCGTCTGTGATGCCCGACGGCCCTACGGGCAGCTGGAGCAGGGAGCTGTAGAGGGCAGCGGCTACCTCGTAGGCCTTGCGGAAGAAACGCTCCATCTCGGCCTCGTTTTGCAGGCGCACGGCATCGGGCAGGGTGATGCGTACCAGCAGCTTCAGCGTCTGTCCGCTGGAACCGACAAAGGCTGCTGCGGTAGAGGGCAGTACCTGGGCCATCCGTTTCAGCTGCAGCAGCTGCTCCTCCTCGCGGACGGGGCCGGCCGACAGCAGCAGCAGGTCGTTGTAGCCTGCGGGATGGGGCTGTCCGTCGTCGCCCTTGCACAGCCGGACGGAGGGGTAGAGGCGGTGCAGCTTGTGGTGACGGCTGCCTACGTAGCGACCGTTGTCGTATTGCACGTGGTGGCGCAGGTACTGTATCTCTTCGTTGCGGACGTTCACGGTGAGCTTCTCCATCAGCTTGGAGAGGGAGAGTGTGGAGACGAGTGTCTGTTGCTTGGTATTGATGCGTGTCAGACTGATTTTCGGATTGTATGTCATAGGGCAAAGGGTTTTGGAGTGGGGTGGATGAAGTAGCAGGCTGCCGGTTATCCACATTTAATGGAGCAACTGTTTAGAGCATATGAAACAACTGTTTAGAGTATATGAAACAGTTGTTCAGACCTATTGAAACAGTTGTTTCATGGCTGTGTTGCAACGGCTACAACTGCTATGGAACGCTTGTGACAAAGGCTGTGGTACGGCTGTGATAACTGCGACGGTGTCAGTATTGCAGTACGTACCCCTCGAACAACTGTTCGGTGGGGTAGCCGTAGTGGGCAAAGAGCTGCCTGATGCGTCGTTGCTCCTCTTCGTCAATCAGCCGTTCGCCACGCAGGCAGCGGTAGAAGGTGGTGCGTCCGTGCAGGATGTCCATGACGCGGCTGTGTATTTCGTCGTAGTGCTTCATGCGCACCTCGTCGAACAGATGCCGGCTGGCCTTGGCCATGCGTTGCGGTTTGGCCTCCTTGTACATGACGCATTGCCCCTCCTTCAGCGACGAGGGATGGACGGCATTGCCGGTGAATCGAGTGTCGCCCAGCTGCTCGTAAGCCAGCCGGTGGATGCAGGTGGCTGCCTGGGTGCAGCCTTCGAGGAAGCAGATGGTGCTGTTGGCACCCAACTCCAGAATCGGTTTGTCGTTTTCCATATTTTGATGATTTTGATGGTTGTTTTCCGATTTAATTGTGACAAATATAGTGTTTTGGCCTCAAAAATGCAAATTTTCGCCCCTCTTGTAGTGCCGTTTTTTCAAAATAAGAGCTATTTTTGTGTTAATGAATGTAAAATTGAAAATATCTGCCACACTTTTTTTATACTTAATCCATTGAATGAAAGGTGAATAAAAGAATCGGTGTGGCAGATGGCAGATAAACAAAACTTCTCACGCGCGCGCGTGAGAGATTGCGCGTGACAGGGGAAGCGGGACAGAGGGGCATGAAAAAATACTCTTTCGCCATCTTGTCTGTGTAGAATCTCGCGGATTTTATCTATATTTGTCCTGTAATTAGTAAAGACTCAATATATGGAAACACTCACGAATGGCATCCTGACGATTCAGGTCTCCTCGCATGGCGCAGAGTTGTGCAGCCTGCGATGTGACGGTCGCGAATATCTTTGGCAAGCTGACCCTACCTACTGGGCACGTCACTCTCCGGTCTTGTTCCCCATTGTAGGGCGTGTATGGAATGACGCATACCGTATCGGTAACGTCGAATATCATCTGTCGCAGCATGGCTTTGCCCGTGATTGCGACTTCACCCTTCTGGCTGTTACCGACACGGAGGTGCGCTATCGCCTTTGCGACACGGAGGCTTCGCGCGAACGCTATCCTTACGCATTCGAACTGGAGATAGGGTATCGGCTGGAGGAACGTAGTGTACGGGTGATGTGGCAGGTGCACAATCCTTCGGCTACGCAGGAACTGGATTTCCAGATAGGTGCCCATCCGGCATTCTATTATCCTGATTTCGAACCAACTGCACAGGAAAGGGGATACTTCCACTTCGATGCGGACGCTGCACTGGTACGTTCCTACATCGGTGAAAAGGGATGCCTTGACGTGGACAAGAAGGAGAAACTGGAGTTGGAGGAAGGGGGCTGGCTGCCTCTGACTCAGCAACTCTTCGGGGGTGACGCATTGGTGCTGGAGCAGGGGCAGGTACATGAGGTGACTCTGTGCGACCGGCAACGCCGGCCCTACATTACACTGCTGTATGAGGCACCTGTGGTAGGCTTGTGGTCGCCTCCCGGCAAGAATGCTCCGTTCGTATGTATAGAACCGTGGTATGGCCGTTGCGATAGCGTGGGGTATAAAGGCGTTTACAAGGAGAAGGAGTGGATGCAGCACTTGAAACCGGGCGAAACATTCCAGGCTTCGTATCTCGTCCGGGTAGACGCCGTGTGATTTGATTATTGATTGCTGATTGTTGATTACTGAAATGTTTCTCACGCGCGTGAGAGAGTTGCCCCCAGTCATCAACAATCAAACAACGCTTCTCACGTGCGAGAGAGGGTTGCCGGGGAAAATATGTACGGGAGACTATGGATGCCGGAAAGTAGCATTCACGTCATACGCTTGTCATGTGTATGAAATACGCCCCTTCTACTTTTGCGCCGAAAATCATAAGAAAGCATGCAATGAGTAGAAAAACGTACATGAATGGGTTGAAAAGAATGGGATGCCTGATAGGAATGCTGGGTTGCATCTGGTGCGCCCACGCAGGCATCGTCAAAGGAACTATCAAAGACAAACAGAACAGCGAACCGCTGACCGGGGCAACGGTGGTGGCCTCGGGCACCACGCTGGGTACCACGGCCGATGTAGATGGCAACTACCGGCTGGAACTGCCGGCCGGTACCTATACACTGACGGTGAGCTACATGGGATACAAGAGTGTGACCAGCGAACCGTTGAAGCTGAAAGCAAAGGACGAGGTGCTGCTGGACTTCCTGCTGGAAAGCGATACCCAGCTGCTGAACGAGGTGCAGGTGACGGGGCTGGCACGACGCAATACCGAAGCCACGCAGATACAGGAGCAGCGTCGCAGCCTGGTGCTGCAGACGGGTGTCTCCGCCCAGCAGATAGCCCGCACGCAGGACCGCGATGCCTCGGAGGTGATACGCCGCGTACCGGGAGTCTCCATCATCGACGAGAAGTTTGTCATGGTGCGCGGCTTGTCGCAGCGATACAACAACGTGTGGCTCAACGGGGGTGCCGTGCCCAGTTCGGAGGCCGACTCGCGTGCCTTCTCGTTCGACATCCTGCCCAGCTCGCAGTTAGATAATATGGTGATTGTGAAAAGTCCGGCACCCGAATACCCGGCCGACTTCACCGGCGGCTTCGTGCTGGTCAATACCAAGCAGTTGCCTGAGGAGGACGGACTGAGTGTCTCCATCGGTGCCGGGATGAACGACAAGACGCACGGCAAGCGCTTTCTGGCCTCACAGGGCAGCAGCTGGGACTGGTTGGGACTGGGCAGCGGATGGCGTTCGTTGGATGCCGGCATGAAGGGCGGATTGCATACCTATACCGGCTATCCGGAGGGCGGTGTCCCCCGCATTGACCTGCTGAACAACGGGTTGAACAACGACTGGACGTTGCGTACCCGTCATCCGATGGCCGACCTGAAGCTGAACCTCAGCTACAACCACACGTGGCAGTCGGAACGGGGAGCGAAGACCGGCCTGCTGGCTGCCGTGAACTACAGCAACAGCTACAAGACGCTGCTCGATATGGAGAACTCGCTCTACGGCCCCTACGACACGTCGAACGACAAGACGGTGGCACTGCGCAAGGCCACGGACAACCGGTACAGCCACGACGTGCGCTGGGGAGCCATGCTGAACCTCTCGTACCGCCCGCGTGACAGCCGCCACTACTTAGAGTGGAAGAACATCGTCAACCAGATGGCCAAAGACCGCTACTCCGACCGCACGGGCTTCAATGCGCAGCCGGACAACATCAATAATATGGAGTACTACTACTCCGCACGTACCACCTACAACACCCAGCTGACCGGCCGTCACACGCTGGACGACGACCAGATAGACTGGAGCGTAGGCTATGCCTATGCTAACCGCAACCTGCCCGACCGCCGGCTTATCGAGCGTACCGATCGTACCAACCAGACGATGGGCATCTACCGCATCGGCCGCGAGTTCACCCGGCTGGACGAGCACATCGCTTCGGCAGCAGCCAACTACCGGAAGGAGTTCCATTGGGGCAGCTTCGAGCCTACCCTGAAGGCGGGCGCGTATGGCGAATACCGTACCCGTACCTACCGCACCCGCCAGTTCCAGTATGGCTGGCAGCCCGACAACACCTTGCCACAAGGCTTCCTCTTCTCCGACGATATCCCCGGCGAAGTGCTGGTCAACTCCAATTACGGGCCCGACAAACTGTACCTCTATGAGGAGGTGAACTACCTGAACAACTACGAGGGCGACCAGACACAGGCCGCCGGCTATGTGGGCGTGAACCTGCCCGTAGGCAGTGCCTTCAACGTCTATGCCGGCGTGCGCTACGAGTACAACCGCCAGGTGCTGCGGATGAATACGCGCCAGTATGAGGAGAGCCTGCAGAGCACGACCTATGACAACAACGACCTCTTCCCCTCGCTCAATCTGACCTACAAGCTCTCCGAACGCCACCAGTTGCGTGCCGCATACGGTCGTTCGGTCAACCGCCCCGAGTTTCGCGAACTATCCACCTCCGTCTATTACGACTTCGATCTGGGCAGCAACGTGATGGGTAATTACGACCTGCAGGCTGCCTACATCGACAACCTCGACTTGCGTTACGAGTGGTACCCATCGGCCGGCGAGCAGATTTCGGTGGCCCTCTTCTACAAGCATTTCCGCCATCCCATCGAGTGGACCTACACCGTGGCAGGCGGCACCGACCTTATCTATTCGTTTGTCAATGCCCGTGGTGCCAACAACTACGGCGTAGAGGTGGATGTGCGCAAGAACCTGGACTTCGTGGGACTGCCCGACTTCTCGCTTGCCTTCAACGGAGCCTGGATAAAGAGCAAGGTGCAGTTTGAGCCGGGCGGCAACAACATCGACCGCCCCATGCAAGGACAGTCGCCTTACCTCATCAACACCGGCCTCTTCTACAACCGCCGCGAGCAGGGGTGGAGTGCGGCCCTGCTCTACAACCGCATCGGCAAGCGCATCATCGGCGTGGGCAACCGCTACGGCACAGGTGCCGACGGAACGGCCCGCAACATCCCCAACTCCTACGAGATGCCGCGCAACAGCATCGACCTCTCGCTGGGCAAGAAGCTGGGACACTGGGACGTGAAGCTGGCCGTGCGCGACCTGCTGGCCGAGCGATACCTCTTCAAGCAGTTTGAGGAGGTGACGGTGGACGGCCATACACGTACCATCGAAGAGGTGACGCGCAGCTACCGCCCCGGACGCAATTTCCAAGTAACAATAGGTTATAGTTTTTAAATATTCAATTATCAAAACGCTAAAAGTATGAAAACTGAATGCAAAAGATGGGGGCAGACACTGCTGGCCGGTGTCGCCCTGACCATGACAGTAGTCCTGACCGCTTGCTCGTCGGACAACGACGATCCCGAACAGCCGCAGGTCACCGACCCCGAAGTGACTTACCAAGGTAATGTGGCCTACAGCCAGGGCATCCTCTTCAACCAAGGCACGGAGCTGGGCAACGGTGCACAGAACTTCCACCTGACCGGCGATGTGACGCTGACCAAAGGTACCTATCTGCTGAAGGGATGGGTCTATGTGGATGCCGGTGCCAAACTGCGCATCCCTGCCGGCACCGTCATCAAGGGTGACAAGCAGACCATGGCGGCGCTGATTGTGGAGCCGGGCGGCTATGTGGAGATGAAAGGTACCAAGGAGGCTCCCGTCGTGATGACCTCGGCACAGCCTGCCGGACAACGCCGGCCGGGTGACTGGGGCGGACTCATCATCTGCGGCAAGGCGAAGAACAACCAGGGTACGCAACAGATTGAGGGCGGTCCTACCACCATCCACGGAGGCAACGACGATGCCGACAACTCGGGCATCTACCAGTACATCCGTGTGGAGTTTGCCGGCTATCCGTTTGATACCGACAAGGAGATAAACGGCATCACCTTCGGCTCGGTGGGCAGCGGCACCACCATCGACCACCTGCAGGTCTCCTATTCCAACGACGACTCGTTCGAGTGGTTCGGCGGGGCTGTCAACTGCCAGTATCTGGTGGCTTACAAAGGCTGGGACGATGAGTTCGATACCGACAACGGCTTCAGCGGCACGGTGCAGTACTGCCTCTCCATCCGCGACCCGCGCATTGCCGACACCTCGCAGAGCAACGGCTTCGAGAGCGACAACAATGCCAGCGGGGCCGAGACGGCTCCCTTCACGACGGCCACCTTCCGCAACGTCACCTTCATCGGCCCCCGTACCGCCAAGAACACGGACTTTGTCAACACCTCCGACTACATCACTGCCGGAAGCGTTTTCCCCAACAACGGTTCCAAGCTGGGTCGGTTCCAGTCGGCCATGCAGATACGCCGCAGCAGCAAGCTCAATGTAGAGAACGCGCTGGCAGTGGGCTATCCTGTAGGTCTGATTGTGGACGGTGAGAAAGGTAATACGGTGAAGTATGCCCGCGAAGGCAGTTTCAGCCTGAAGAACATCATCTTTGCCGGCATGGATGTCATCGGCACGGACAAGAACAAGGAGTACGAAGACTATCTGTATGACTACGCCACGCAGTCGGAAGACCGTTCGCAGCTCTCCTTCTCGCACACCTTCTTCCTCAGCGAAGCTACCAACAAGGTGATGGAGGAGGCCGAACTGAAGCTGACTGACCCGGCTGGTGCCGGCCAGAACTATTGCCCCTCTGTGGCGCTGTCTGACAACAACGGCGGCTATATCGGTGCCTTCCGCGATGCATCCGACAACTGGCTGGACGGCTGGACCAACTTCGATCCGCAGAATACGGCATATTGATAGCGTCCCCGTCACGTACGCTCTCTCTCTGACAAAAGAAGGAGGCTATCCCTATCTCCCTAAAACAAAACAGATATGGAATTAGCCTCCTTCGCTGTCAAACAAAACAAACATGGTTTGTGTCTATGTGTTTATTATTGAGACGATGTAATTAAGTGTATAGGAAAGATGAATGGGCAGTTTAGAGCCTGTATGAATTTTGTTCAGTCTTTTTTTGAGAGTTCTTTTTGAGGATGTTTTTCTGTTTTATGAGGAGCATAGCGGGCTATGTGACGAATAAAAACAGAGCGAAAAGAAACTCAAAAGGAAACTCAATATAAACACTTTTGAAGAAAATAAAAACTGGCTCTTATTCTTTGTAATAGACGCGGCTTCCTACGATGCGATGCCGCATTTCGCGTTCACTCCGATACAGCATATCCCCCTTCAGAAAATAGTAGGAGCGATTTCCTGCAAACTCGATGTTGACAAACTCATAAGAGGCATCTGATGAGTTGACGCTCCAGGAACTTTCGTAAGTCACCTGATTGGGGAAAACGATTAATGCCACAGAATCTTCTCTTAATTCAAATCGGATGCTGTCCTCGGTATAGAAGATGCCGGCGTAGCCATGCGGTGGGGTGGCTTTTCTGCAAGAATAGAACTGTAGACAAAAGAATATCAATAAAATAGATTGTACTGCTTTCATTTTTGTTCGTTCATTCATTACTTGTTGTTGAAATATGTATACTGAACAGTGAGGGCATTCCTAATGATGGAATGCCCTCATTTGATAGTCAAGTTCTTACATCCAGTTTATTCAGCAGGAGTACCTGCATTCTTCTTCACTTCCACTTCGAACGTCTTGGTGAATGACTTCCATTTGTACCCAAACTTCACAGGGATGAATATCTTGTAATCCCAGTTGACGGGAGTTCCGCTGTAGTTGTTATAGGTAAGGGTCTCATTGGTACCGTCATAAACCACTGTCGTGTTGGAAGGCAATGGCCCGTCGGTAACACCTGCAGTCGGAATCAGGTTGCCGCTGGCATCCACTTTCAGGTTGGTCTTGATTTGTGATGTCATCCATTCGCCCGGTACAACCTCATAGAATTCCCACAAAGCTTTCTGAAGGCCGGTCGTGTTGGCCACTACATAATTCTTGCCTGTTTCGTCAGCATTCCAGGAGATGTAAGTGAAAGCACCCTTTACATCAATCGTGCTGCCACCAATCGTTGCATCAGTGAAGTCGTCTGTATCGCCGTCCTTTACAGTCAGCGGTTCGATGATGAAGGCATCGTATGATTTGATGACTTCATAGTGTGCAGCTGTGTGCGCACCGTCATCACAGAGGTCAGCAACCAGCTGGACAGGAATATACTTGCCTACCAGTGCCTTGGCAGCTTCTGTCGGTTTGTCACCGGAGCGAGGAGCGTGGTCAGGAGTAGCCTCTTGCAACTTGATGTTGTAGGTGATGGCACCTTTTGCCGGATTGTTGGCATCCGTACACTTGTTTACTACGGCATTGTCAATGGTTGCAGCCACCTCACCATTGATGTAGAGGATAGTGCCGTCAGCACTGACTGTTGCCGTTTTCTCTACTACAGAAGTACCGTTGAAATAGTTATACTTATAGCTTGTGTTGGCTGCTTCCAGTTTTGATTTGTCAAAGATGTAGCGTACACCTGTGGAAGCATACTTTGTAGCATAGTCAAACTTCGTACCGGCTTGTACCTTGTCCGTGAAGTAGATTACCTGATCTGCGCCGATGGTTGGCTTCTTGGAATCCTTGTTCAGGAATCCGTTCAGCAGGTCAGTATAGATGTTACAAGTAGGATTGTTCTTGTGGTCAACATTGTCGTTCCAAGCGGGGTTGTATTCAATCGTATTGTACACGATGGGGTTGACATTGAAGATATCCCATTGACCGTTGTTCTTCCAGTAGCGTCCGTCATAGCCATACAGAGCAAATGCTGGTTTGTACAACGTGCGGGTCAGGGTCAGAACCAATGTCGGATATGCACCTGTCGGATCCTTCCAATAAACCACCTTCGAGAACTTCATGGTCTCCTGGTTCTTCCATACCGGATACTTCGTGATAATATCTGCATGTGTCAGTGTCCAGATGATATTGTACGATTCAACACCGCTTTCTGTATTAATCAGAATTTCGGCCTTACCTTCGCCCTTGCCGGAGATACCATCGAAACCTGCATCTACATAGACAGCGTGGAATTCTTGCTTGGTCATGCCACCGTCTTTTGCACCGTGATAGATGACTTCGTTCATCTCCTGCGTGCCGATGCGCGCTACGTAGTTGTCGCAAGTGTAGAGTGCGTCATTGAAGTTGTGTGACAGCGGTCTGTCGTCTACCTCCTTCACCCATTTCACTTTCATGTAACGTATGGCGACCAGTGCCTTGTTCACGGTATCCACCAGTTCTACACGTACCAGAGGTTCGCGTCCCACTGCTGTAGCCGATGTGCCCGATACGGTATAGACCTTGGAAGTCATGTGTCCGTTCATCGGGGTGTCAATCTCGGCAAACTTCTGTTGGTCAGTCTTGTTCGTATTGCCTTCAGGTCCTCCCAATGTGATATAAGGTGTGGTAGGACGGTAGAAACGGAATGTCAATCCGTAAGCCTTGTAGTTGTTCAGGTCGGCGTGCGCATTGTGCTCTTTGACATCCTTGTCTGTAACGCAAACTTTGACCAGCTGCTTCAGGTCGAGAGGTTGGTCATATGGCCATTTCACGTCAGTGTATTCACCGGCCTTTGACTCGTATACGCAGACAGAGTCATGGTAGTGTACGTAGAATTCACCCTTTGCATCCGTCTGGGTCTCAACTGCAAACTTGCCGTTTATCGCCTTTGCGAAATCGGTGCGGCTGTTGGCCAGATAGGGAATCTTGATGGCTTCGTGCAGGCGTACATATTCTGAGTTTACATAAACGTCTGAACCGGCTTTCTTTTCATCGGCTGTCAGATTCTCGTCAGCAATAGGTGCCTTCAACGATGCCATATAGAACTGTTCCGAACCGCTCTCGTGTCCACCGGTGGCAGCAATGGAGCCGGGTACAGTCTTCTTATAGAACACGGTCAGTACATTTTTATCAATGTTCCAGTCTACAGGCTGTACGGGGCTGTTAGTCGTTACGGTGGTACCTCTTGTCAACGCATTGGTAGATTGGATGCAATCAAACGAAGGCATCTTGATGTCCTGTTTGCGTACGCCCAGATTGGGACTGACGTGGAAGTAGGCTTCGTTTCGATCGGTAGAAACCGAATAAATCTTGGTGTTTGCATTCACATGGTCCAGCACAGGTTCTGAAGGATGCGTATTTACGGGCGTTTGTGCATGTCCAGCAATTGCCTGATACTTCTGGGGAGTGTATTGCAACGTAGTCAACGTAATGGCTGCAATGCCGTTGATGTGAGCTGTAGGAATGACAGAAAGGCTGGTCAGACGATGCCCGATAAGTGACATTACTTCTGCAGCCAACGCATCTACCTTGGCTGCCACTTTCGAAATTTCGGCAGATGTGGCGAACTGGCCTTTCAACTCTTCTTTCAGTGCATTCACTTTCTTCGTCACGTCATCCAACGAAGCCAACTTGTCAATCTGAGCCTGCAAGGCCTTGTCTGCATCTTCCAAGGCTCTTTTTAAGGCATCCAGTTCGGCAGCCGTCACTTCCGACGTGCCTCCTTGGGCTGCTTTCAGCGCCTCTTCAGCTTTCTTACGAGCCTCTTCAGCTGCACTCTTTGCTGCATTGGCCTCGGTTTTAGCTGCCTCAATGGAGGATTGTACCGCAGCTACTTTGGCTGTCAAGTCTTCCACCGAAGCTTTCTTGTCCAACTCAGTCTGTAAGTCCTCGATGTCGTCATCATAGTCCTTGCAAGAGGTGAACGTCCCTGTTGAGCCTATCATCAAGGCGGCAAACAGAGCTACGCTTAGATACTTTTTGTTCATAACTTAAACTTTTAATTTATAAATTAAAAAATAAAAAAATAATGTTTCCGAACTCGCATTCATTTATCACATTTTTCTGTTACTTTAGAGGTAACGGAAGGAAACATTATTTATTTGGCTTGACGTTTTACAAATTCCATTACTTGTCTGTTCGCTTCATCTATTCTGTGGTCCTCAAACGGTTTCAGGTAGGTTTCGGTCACTCGGATGGAGGAGTGTCCCATTGCCTCCGATATTACACCTGGGTGTATCTCGCAACGATAGGCGGCCGTTGCCCACGTATGTCGGGCGGAGTAACTGCTGAAGTTGGTCTCTATGCCCAACTCCTGCTTGATGACTGCCAAATGGTTGTTGAACTTGCGTAGTGCTGACTGATATTCGCGATAAGCCTTTTCTGTTCCCTCTGCCGCACGAATCACTGGGAACAGATAGGGCGATTGCATGTCAGGATTCCGCATTAATTCAATCAATCGAAGTGCTTCGTCTGAAAGATGAACGTGCAACGGCCTGCCGGTTTTCTTTCGTCTATACGAGAGCATGTTCCCTTTCAAATCCTTTTTGCGTAGGTAGACCAAATCAACAAAGGGTATGCCGCGTAGAAGAAACATAAGTATGAACAGTATTTTACTCCTATCTTTCGGAGTAAGCGCATTGGATGAGTACTGCTCTTCTTCAATTTGACGTAACAACAGTCCAATATCGTTCATTTCCATCGTCCTGCGTTTGTCTGCCAATGTACCCGTATAAACGTGTCTGAACAGCCGAGGGGTGTAGATAGCTATTCCAGAATCAACGGCCTGGTTATATACAGCCCTCAGTGTCTTCATATAGGTGGATACGGTATTCCATGTACATCCGCGTTGACGCAAATACTCCTCGAAATGTTTTAGTATGGATGGCGTGAGCTGTTCGAAACGAAGATTCTTCCCTTGACAGAAAGCTGTAAACACATTGTACGTAGTCTGATAGATGTGAGCAGTTCCCCATTTCCCTCTTTCGCGAAATTCCTCTATCAGAAGAGATAGAGAATTTTGTATATACATTGTTCTCATAATATAGTTTCGTTTTTGATAATTCAATATATCCTCCTTTCAGTATCCTGATATGCCATATAAATAGATATATACATTTTTATATAAGAATCCGAACCATTTGCCGAATATATGGAACTATTTTTATTGAAGTTTTTAATTTTAACCTCTTATTATTTGCTTATTAATAGAAAAAGGCGTATGTTTGCACAGTTTTTTATTCCGTTACCTCTAAAGTAACAGAAATAGACATTTCTTTTTTGCTTATCAATCTGCTTCTCCTATTTGCTTGGATTCCTTTGTTGTAGTGAGTCTTTTATGTTTCATTTGTAGATAAGTTGATTGTTTAGTTTGTGCCTATAGTCTTTCCCGATTTGACGGATCCAATAAAAAGGGCATGAAAGACTGTACTTCGTTTCCCCAAGTCCAGGTTCTCGCATACCTTTCCACAAGGATAAACGGTACAGACAATCCATGCCCAGATGATATATCCGCACACATGCTATGCATGCAACGAGTATACACTAAACATGGACGCCTATAGTGCCGTATCTTCTTGTGGAATCAAATTTGCGAGATTTGGACTTGGAAGATAACGCCTGTAAACGCCCTATCAAAACTATCCAATAGATTCCCCGCCGGGCGTATTGGATAGCGACAAAGGTACGAAATTTATCCATATGTCAAACAATGAAACATAATTTTGGAGAATTTTTCATCAGAAAGATAGGTGAAAATGCAATAGATGGGTGTTTGACTCCTCAAAAACGGAATAAGTCAGTAAAATAGGGCCGAAAAATAGGGAATAAGTGGATTCCTTCTTGGTAAAATACGATTTCTAATGTAATTTCGCTCCGAAAGAAAACTCGTCCATTATGTAGGACAGAAACTGTTCACGCATTTTGTAGAGATCAATCTGGAACTGGAATGTGTCTGAACCAAAAGTTCATAATGTAAATGGCTATTTATATAAACCGTCGTTTATATTTGTGTCGTAACAATTGATTCCCCCAAACGAAAGCCTTATTATTTTTTGAGAATATAGTTGAAGAGGAGTGATTGAGATATGTTCATGACAATAACCGCCTCATCAGTGTCCCAGAGCGAAGGGGCACCGATGATGCGGTTAGTCTGTGTATACGATTCAGGGTGAGAGGTTACTCCCACTCGATAGTCGAAGGTGGTTTGGACGAGATGTCGTAGCAGACGCGGTTTACGCCCTTCACCTTGTTGATGATGTCGTTGCTCACCTTGCCAAGGAACTCGTAGGGCAGGTGGGCCCAGTCGGCGGTCATGGCGTCGGTGCTGGTGACGGCACGCAGGGCTACCGCACGCTCGTAGGTGCGTTCGTCGCCCATCACGCCCACACTCTGTACAGGCAGCAGGATGACGCCGGCCTGCCAAACCTTGTGGTAGAGGGCGGTCTCGGTGCCGTCGGCCTCCTTCACCTTCCAGTCCCACAGGCCGCGGATGAAGATGTCGTCGGCATCCTGCAGGATGCGTACCTTCTCGCGGGTGATGTCGCCTAAGATGCGGACGGCCAAACCCGGACCGGGGAAAGGATGGCGGCAGATGAGGTGTTCGGGAATGCCCAACTGGCGGCCTACGCGGCGCACCTCGTCTTTGAACAGCCACTTCAGCGGCTCGCACAGCTGCAGGTGCATCTCCTCGGGCAGGCCGCCCACGTTGTGGTGGCTTTTGATGACCTTGCCGGTGATGTTGAGGCTCTCGATGCGGTCGGGGTAGATGGTACCCTGCGCCAGCCAGCGTGCGTCTGTAATCTTGTGGGCTTCGGCATTGAACACCTCCACGAAGTCGCGGCCGATAATCTTGCGCTTCTTCTCGGGGTCGGTCACGCCCTCCAGATCCTTGAAGAACTTCTCGCTGGCATCTACGCCAATGACGTTCAGGCCCAGGCACTCGTAGTCGTGCATCACGTTCTTGAACTCATCCTTGCGCAGCAGACCATGGTCAACGAAGATACAGGTCAGATTCTTGCCGATGGCACGGTTCAGCAGCACGGCGGCTACAGAGGAGTCTACACCTCCGCTCAAACCTAAGATGACGCGGTCGTTGCCGATTTGCTCTTTCAGTTCGGCTACGGTAGTGTCGACGAACGAGGCCGGGCTCCACGTCTGATGACAGCCGCAGGCATCGACCACAAAGTTGCGGAGCATCTGCGTGCCCTCTTCGCTGTGGAACACTTCGGGATGGAACTGTACGCCCCATACCTGTTCGCCCTCTGCCTGATAGGCCGCAATCTTCACCTTGTCAGTCGAGGCGATGATGCGGAAGTTCTCCGGGATGGCCGTGATGGTGTCTCCATGACTCATCCACACCTGTGTGCCCTGCTTCACACCTTGGAACAGCAGGTTGTCTGCCTCGATGTGGCTCAGGTGAGCTCGTCCGTACTCGCGTGTGCCAGCCGGCTCCACCCGTCCGCCGTTGCTGTAGGAGATGAACTGTGCGCCGTAGCAGATGCCCAGGATGGGGTACTTGCCGCGGATGCCGCTCAGGTCGACCTTGAAGGCGCTGGCGTCATACACCGAGAAGGGAGATCCCGAGAGGATGACACCCTTCACGCTCTCGTCGTCGTGGGGAAACTTGTTGTAGGGGACAATCTCGCAATAGACATTCAGCTCGCGCAGGCGGCGGCCAATGAGCTGCGTGGTCTGCGAGCCGAAGTCGAGAATGATGATTTTTTCTTGCATACGATACTATGGTATGATGGATATTTTATTTTGGGGGACAAAGATAAGGTAAATCGAGCGCAAAAGCAACAAACTCGTTTGATTGTTTTTTTCCGAGAAGCCGCCTAACTTATCTGAAGATGGTGCAAACTGTCTCGAACATCAGTTCCATTGTTCTCAAGTCATTAATAAGGTCATTGATGAGGTTGCTATGTATAATTTTTAGGGGGTATGTGAAGAATCTAAGATTATCCCTTGGATGAAAACTCCTTCTATGGTAACTTTGCAGCGTTTAAACGATTAAAAGCAATGACATGAAACGTGGTTTAGGTATTCTATTGTTTACAATGTTTCTCATGACCGTATGTTCAAGTTGTGAGAAAAAGGAGCTTCTAAAGCACCAGTCTGTCTATGGAGAAGCGACTATCAATAACAAGGTATTATTTCAATACACGACAATTGGTGAGGGTGTATCCAACAAATACTGGTTCCTCCCATTGGGGAATGATAACCGTTTTATCGTCAAAGACGACGTATGTTACCTTCAAATGTTCCTACGGGATGGTGAAGAAAAGGCGACAGAGGATTTTTGGTTGGTTCTGGTCGGATGCCATACTGATGAGGCTTTTCCTGTCATAGGTAAGGAATATCCGATAGTTGTCCAGCCTCAAGTGGATTTGGGCAATGTCTATAACTCTTTCTATTGGAGTGGAAAATTGAGGGATTTCTATGCGGACAACCCCGAATTTGAATCCTGCGGCATCGCGGGCTTAAGCGTACCTCCTTCACATGATAAATTTATACCTTTAGATGGCTCTCTGCGTTTTTTGAAAGGAGATTCGAAGAGTGGTGAGTATTCCATTTCATACAACCTTCTGAGCGAAGAGAATGTGGCCGGTACGTCATACCGCGTCAAGGGGGAAATGAATGGAAAACTCAAAATGGATAATTAGAAATCATTAAGCCAGGAATTCATTGGCCTGCCGGCACAATGGATCCGATGCAGGCTAAAGCCTTCAGCGCATAGAGAGTGCCTGTGTCTGTGTGCATCAGCTTCGAACTGTCGTCTATGTCGAAAGCGGTGTAGCCATTGGCTCGCTTTGATCGTCGAAGAATGCCTGAGTCACAATCTTGTCTATCGTGACGCGCCTGTCGTTGGGGGTACCATAGCGGTCGTAGATGAAGCCGTTGATGTAGTCGGTGTCGTGTTCTTTGGTATCGAACAGTTCGGACAGGTAGGGCAGAAAGTCGGCACTGAAGATGTCCTCGTTCTTCACTTTGTATCCGCCTGCATCTATCATGCCACTTAGGATAAGTGGCAGAGCCACGGGATATTGTGAGATGTTCTCTGCGGCCAGGTACCGGTAGTGCGCATACATGTCGTAGGAGCCTCCGCCGATGACGCAACAGTCTATCTTGGGCAGTTCGTCGCTGCGGTAGCCCTCTGCCACCAGGCGGTTCACCCACATGCCGGAGTGGCCTCCCTGAGAGTAGCCGAGGTTGAGGGTGACGTCGCCAAACTCGAAACCCTCCTCTTTCATCAGCTTGCGGCCTGCGAGGAACGCATCGATGTTCACACGGGCCGTAGCTCTGCCCTGCAGATAGTGCTGGTTGCCCTGTGCGTCCATGCCGAATCCGTAGCCATCCGATTCTATCAAGATATAATTGGTGTTGGTCAGTACGCCCTCCAGCGTCAATCCGCTTGTCACGTTGGTAGGACGTTGCCAGTCGGCAGTGATGGTGTAGTGGTTTATCAGGCCACATCCCTTGGCCTGGACGCGCTTCTCGTGTATGTTGCGGGTCATGAAGATGGCTGCCGACAGCGTGATAGGGGTCTTCCCGTCAGTATCTACGGTCTCGTAGTTGAAGTCGTATCGCCAGAAAGTGCCGCAGTCGGTGCGGTTCACGATTCCCGTTTTCGGTTGTGTCTCCTCTTCGGGGTATATCTGATTCTCCTCGTCGGAGCATGACGGCAAGGAGAGTGTGAGGAGTAGCGCTATGGCGATCCATATCATAGAAGAACTCTTTTTCATATCCGTCGGTTGAATGGAAAGGTTGGAAAGACAGAGGCGATGAAGCTGAAGAAAAGAGGAAGGTGTGTCAGAAGTCAGGCTTGTGACACACCCCCGTTGCTCATGTACTTCTAATAAAGGAGTGGATTCACTTCTTCTCCTTCAGCAGGTCGCGGATCTCTGTCAGCAGCAGCTCTTCCTTGCTGGGGGCAGGAGGTGCGGGAGGAGTGGCAGGAGCCTCTTCCTTCTTCTTCTTTTCAGTGAGCTTGGTGAGCAGGCGGATGAACAGGAAGATGGAGAAGGCGATGATGAGGAAGTCGAACGTTACTTGCAGGAAGTTGCCATAGTTCAGCGTCACGGCATCGGCTGCGGCCTGAGTCACGTTACCGGCGGCATCTTTCACTTCGGGAACGGCCTCTTTCATCACCCATTTCAGGTCGGTGAAGTTCACTCCGCCTACCAGCAGGCCGATAGGGGGCATGATGACATCGGCCACCACGGACGAAACAATCTTTCCAAACGCGCCACCGATGATGACACCGACAGCCATGTCGATAACATTGCCTTTCATGGCAAATGCTTTAAAATCCTGTAAAAATGTACTTTTTCCCATTATTTAAATTATTTAATTGTGATTTTGAGTGCGAATATAAAAACAATTTCGTACTTTTGCAGCGCATTTCAGAAAAATAAATTGTGAAATGCCAAAATTGATAGGAAACAAGCATTATAAAACCTTTAAAGCTTAAACAAAATGATTAAAGTAGGTATTAATGGATTCGGCCGCATCGGTCGTTTCGTATTCCGCGCAGCTCAGACTCGCAATGACATCCAGATTGTAGGTATCAATGACCTTTGCCCGGTTGACTACTTGGCTTATATGCTGAAGTATGACACTATGCACGGCGCATTCGAAGGTACCATCGAAGCTGATGTTGAGAACAGCCAGCTCATCGTAAACGGTAACAAGATTCGCGTGACTGCAGAGCGTAACCCGGCAGACCTGAAGTGGAACGAGGTTGAGGCTGAATACGTGGTTGAATCTACAGGTCTCTTCCTGACTCAGGAGAAGGCTCAGGCTCACATCGAGGCCGGTGCAAAATACGTGGTAATGTCAGCTCCTTCTAAGGACGCTACTCCGATGTTTGTTTGCGGTGTTAACTTCGACAAGTATGTAAAGGGTACTCAGTTCGTTTCTAACGCTTCTTGTACTACCAACTGCTTGGCTCCTATCGCTAAGGTATTGAACGACAACTGGGGCATCACTGACGGTTTGATGACTACAGTTCACTCTACTACTGCTACTCAGAAGACTGTTGACGGTCCTTCTATGAAAGATTGGCGTGGTGGTCGTGCTGCAAGCGGCAACATCATCCCCTCTTCTACAGGTGCTGCCAAGGCTGTAGGTAAGGTTATCCCCGAACTGAACGGCAAGCTGACTGGTATGTCTATGCGCGTTCCTACTCTGGACGTTTCTGTAGTAGACTTGACTGTAAATCTGGCTAAGCCCGCTAAGTACGATGAAATCTGCGCTGCTATGAAGGCTGCTTCTGAAGGCGAACTGAAGGGTGTACTGGGTTACACTGAGGATGCTGTCGTTTCCAGCGACTTCCTGGGTGACACTCGCACTTCTATCTTCGATGCAAAGGCTGGTATCGCTTTGACTGATACATTCGTTAAGGTTGTATCTTGGTATGACAATGAAATCGGTTACTCTAACAAGGTATTGGAACTGATTGCTCATATGAAGAAGGTTAACGGCTAATTTTCAGTTAGAAAATAATAAAAAACAGGCGGCTTCTGTGGAAGTCGCCTATTTTTTTTGCATTTTTGCAAATCTAATTGTAAAAGCATTGCACCATGAAGTTGAACCTAACAATAATATTGCTTTGTATGATGACTATCGCACAGGGACAGAACCCCTTTTTGGAGAAGTATGATACGCCGCATGGGACACCTCCCTTCCATCTGATAAAGAATGAACACTACGAACCTGCCGTGCGGGAAGGCATCCGCAGGCAGATGGCCGAAATAGATGCCATCATCTCCAATCCGCAGACACCTACCTTTGCCAATACCATCGAGCCTTTTGAATGCTCGGGCGAACTGCTGGACCGTGTGCAGACAGTCTTTGGCAACTTGATGAGTGCTGAGACCAATGATGCGATGCAGGACCTGGCACGTACCTTGATGCCGCTGCTGAGCGAACATGCCAACAACATCAGCCTGAATGAAAAGCTCTTCGCACGTATCAAGGCTGTGTATGAGAATCGCGCCAATGAACAACTGAATGGCGAGCAGACTCGCTTGCTGGAAGATATATATAATGGATTCGTGCGCAACGGTGCCAATCTGCAAGGGAAGGAGAAGGAGGCTTATCGCACCCTGACGCAGGAACTGAGCCTGCTGACGCTGCAATATGGCGACAACAACCTGAAGGCTACCAATGCGTATCAGCTGGTGCTGACCGATCCGAGCCGACTGGCCGGATTGCCCGAGAGTGCGGTGGAGGCTGCTGCCGAAACGGCCAAAGAGAAGGGAGTGCAGGGATGGGTGTTCACGCTGCAGGCACCCAGCTACCAGCCTTTCATGACCTACGCTGACGACCGCGACCTGCGTCGCGAGCTGTATATGGCCTATAATACCAAATGTACCCGACCGGGCGAGAACTATACGCTGGATATCGTGAAGAAACTGGTGAACACCCGACTGGAACTGGCGCGTCTGCTGGGGTATGCCGACTATGCTTCCTACCAGCTGCAAGAGCGTATGGCGCAGAACAGCGCTTCGGTCTACCGGCTGCTCGACCAGCTGCTGGAGGCCTATACACCCGCTGCACAAAAGGAAGTGAGTGAAGTGCAGGAAGTGGCCCGGCAAGAGCAAGGCAGCGATTTCCAGCTGATGCCTTGGGACTGGAGCTACTATTCGAACAAACTGAAAAACAGTAAGTTCAATCTGAATGATGAGATGCTCCGGCCCTACTTTGAACTGGAACGTGTGAAGCAGGGCGTTTTCGGACTGGCTACGCGCCTGTATGGCATCACCTTCAAGGAGAACAAGGAGATACCCGTCTATCACAAGGATGTGAAGGCCTACGAGGTGTTCGACAAGGACGGAACCTATCTGGCAGTGCTTTTCACCGACTTCCATCCGCGTGCCGGCAAACGGGCGGGGGCATGGATGACCTCGTACAAGGCGCAGTGGAAGGATACGGCTACGGGCGAAAACAGCCGTCCGCATGTCTCCATCGTGATGAATTTCACCAAGCCGACCAGCGACAAGCCGGCCTTGCTCACCTTCAGTGAGGTGGAAACGCTGCTCCACGAGTTCGGCCACAGTCTGCACGGCATGTTTGCAAATACTACGTACCGTTCGTTGAGCGGAACCAGCGTCTATTGGGACTTTGTGGAACTTCCCTCACAGTTCATGGAGAACTTCTCCACCCAGAAGGAGTTCCTGCACACCTTTGCACGCCACTATCAGACGGGTGAGCTGATACCCGACTCGCTGGTGCAGCGCATCGTGGACTCCTCCAACTTCAATGTGGCATACGGCTGTTTGCGCCAGTTGAGCTTCGGCCTGCTGGATATGGCCTGGTACACACGTACGACTCCCTTTGAAGGAGACGTGGTGGCCTACGAGCAGGAGGCATGGAAGCGTGCGCAGCTGTTGCCAAGCATACCCGGCACCTGCATGAGTGCCCAGTTCTCCCACATCTTTGCAGGGGGCTATGCGGCAGGCTACTATAGCTATAAGTGGGCCGAGGTGCTCGATGCCGACGCTTTCTCGCTTTTCAAGCAGAAGGGCATCTTCAATCAGGAGGTGGCCGATTCGTTCCGCACGAATATCCTTTCGGCAGGTGGAACGGAACATCCGATGGTGCTGTACAAGCGCTTCCGAGGACAGGAGCCTACCATCGATGCATTGTTAATCAGAAACGGAATAAAGAAAGAATGATGGATATCAGAAGGAGATTATTGAAGGGGTGGCTGCTGTGGATGCTTCTCTGTCCGCTGCTGGCCGGCTGTACGAACGACGACGACGTGATTGCCATCTTTACGGGGAAAAGTTGGAAGCTGACCTATATAGCGGCTGAGGGTACCAACAAGCAGTACGACTTCTGGGGCGGCAACGAAACGGCTTTCCAGAACAGTATGGATGCTTTGAAGAATACGGCCAATTTTGTGATCGGTTTTGAAGGGAATGACCTGAATGGGGTAGCCGGAGGAACCTTTTCGGGACGTGGCATCCTCTATACCTTCGACGGCACATGGAGTGCCGACGGAGAGAACAACGCGCTGTCGCTCTCGTTGAAGGACGCTTCTACGGAGAGGGATGTGCTGGCATCGGCCTTCATGCAGGGACTGCGTAATGCCTACCGCTATAGTGGTGACTCTCAAAACCTATATATATATTATAAGGAGGGACAGACGGTCAAGTTTATGGCCTTCCGGCCCCAATAAAACAATGGAATCATGGACGACTCTGCAAAAGCCAAGCAAGAGGCGCTGGACCGGCGCTACATACGGATGGCAAACATCTGGGCCGAGAACTCATACTGCAAGCGGCGTCAGGTGGGTGCCCTCATCGTGAAGGACAAGATGATTATCTCTGACGGGTACAACGGCACTCCTTCGGGATTTGAGAATGTGTGCGAAGACGAACACAACCTGACCAAGCCCTATGTGCTTCATGCCGAAGCCAATGCCATCACCAAAATTGCCCGTTCCAACAACAGCAGTGACGGGGCTACCATGTACGTCACGGCCTCGCCCTGCATTGAATGCGCCAAACTGATTATTCAGGCGGGCATCAAGCGGGTGGTCTACTCGGAAAAGTATCGTCTGGAGGATGGCATCGAGCTGTTGGAACGCGCCGGCATTGAAGTGGTATATACATCGATGGAGAAATGAAAAAGATAAACGGATAATAATAGTATTAGAGAAAGAGATTATAAAGCAATGGGTACGAAAAGCAGTTCTCGTTTTGTTCCGCTCATCATCGCGGTCAGTGTGGTGGTGGGCATCCTTATCGGGACATTCTATGCCAAGCATTACGGTGGCAACCGATTGGGAATCATCAATGGCTCGTCAAACAAGCTGAATGCGCTGTTGAGGGTCATCGACGATCAGTATGTAGACACGGTCAATATGGCCGACCTGGTGGAGAAGGCGATGCCGCAGATACTGGCGGAACTGGATCCGCACTCCACCTATATCCCTGCGCAGAAGCTGGAGGAGGTGAACTCCGAACTGGAAGGCAGCTTCAGCGGCATCGGCATCCAGTTCACCATTCAGGACGATACCATTCATGTGAACAGTGTCATTCAGGGCGGTCCCTCCGAGAAGGTAGGACTGATGGCGGGCGACCGCATCGTGCTGGTGGATGACTGCCTGTTCGTGGGAAAAGGATTGAGCAACGAGAAGGCCATGCGCACGCTGAAAGGCCCCAAGGGCACGCAGGTGAAGATTTCCGTCAAGCGCCCCACCGAGAAGGAGTTGCTCGACTTTACCATCACGCGCGGTGACATCCCGCAGAATACCATCGATGCGGCCTATATGCTGACCGATGATTTCGGTTACATCCAGATCAGCAAGTTCGGCCGCACCACGCACATCGAACTGCTGAATGCCATTGCACAGCTCAGTCACGAGCGTTGCAAGGGGCTGATTATCGACTTGCGCGACAATACCGGCGGCTACATGGAGGCGGCTATCCGCATGGTGAACGAGTTCTTGTCCGAAGGCAAACTGATAGTCTATACCGAGGGACGCAAATACCCCCGGATGGAGGAGTATGCCAACGGTACGGGCAGCTGCCAGAAACTGCCCTTGGTCGTGCTGGTGAACGAAGCCTCTGCTTCGGCCAGCGAAATCTTTGCCGGATCTATTCAGGACAATGACCGGGGCACCATCGTCGGCCGCCGTTCGTTCGGCAAGGGATTGGTTCAGCAACCCATTGACTTCAGCGACGGGTCGGCCATCCGTCTCACCATTGCCCGCTACTATACCCCCTCGGGCCGTTGCATCCAGCGTCCGTATGAGAGTGGTAAGGACAGCCGGTACGAAATGGATTGGATCAACCGCTACGAGCATGGCGAATTCTTCTCGAAGGACAGCATCAAGCTGAACGAAGAGGAACGCTACACCACCACCTTGGGCCGTCCCGTCTATGGTGGGGGTGGCATCATGCCCGATGTCTTCGTGCCGCAGGACACCACAGGCATCACCTCGTACCTGATAGAAGCCAGCAACAGGGGGCTGATCCGCCAGTTCTGTTTCCACTACACCGACCAGAACCGCAAGACACTGGAGAAGTATGAAAACGAAGAGGCCTTGATGAAGTACCTGCTCCGTCAGGGTATTGTAGAGCAGTTTATCCGTTTTGCCGAGCAGAAGGGACTGAAACGTCGCAACCTGTTGATTCATAAATCGTACAAGCTGCTCGAACGGAATGTCTATGGAAGCATCATCTATAATATGCAGGGCATGGAGGCCTATATCCGCTATATCAATCAGAGTGATGCCACGGTACTCAAGGCGTTGGAGATTCTGAAGAATGGTGAAGCCTTCCCCCAAGCCCCCGAGATGGTGGAGAATGATGACAATGAAGACAATGGAAAACAAAAAAGAACTGCGCAAGCAGATCTCTTTACTGAAGACCCGGTATCGTGCTACCGGCTTGCGTCAGTCAGACTCTGCTAAGATTTTGGCCGCCCTTGAAGCCCATCCGGCTTTCAGGGCGGCTGCTACTGTATTGCTCTATCACTCGCTGCCCGATGAGGTGGACACACACCGCTTTGTGGAGAAGTGGAGCGCACAGAAGCGCGTGCTGCTGCCTCAGGTGGTAGGCGATGACCTCTGTCTGCGCCGTTATACCTCTGCCGCTGATATGGCAGTGGGTGCCTACGGCATCTTGGAACCTGTAGGAGAACTCTTTACCGACTATGATTCCATTTCGCTGGTTGTAGTGCCCGGTGTGGCATTCGATGTAGCAGGCAATCGTCTGGGGCGCGGCAAGGGGTACTATGACCGCCTGCTGCCTCGCCTTGCTGCGGCATACAAGATAGGCATCTGTTTCCCGTTCCAGCTGGTCGACCGTGTGCCGGCTGAACCGTTTGACATCCGTATGGACGAAATCATATCGCAATGAAGTCAAATTATCTTCCGCTCTCTATCTGAAGATGATGTTGGTGATGACCTGTGCCCCTACGTGACGGTTCAGGTTGCGTACCAGCAGGTCGCGTCCCATCATCAGTTCTTGCCGTAGGGCTGCCGAGCTCAGGTGGACATACAGCGTCTGGTTGCGGATGGAGAGTTCGCGGGTGTACGAGGCAATGGTAGGCCCCAGCACTTCGGGCCAGGCACGCAGGAGCCGTTGCTCGTTCAGAGGGGCTTCCAGACTCTCTTGCCGCAGGTAGGTGCGTATCAGGTTGCCGATTGGTTCGGCATTGTTGCGTTTCATGCCTCCTCCTCCTTCTCCGAAATGTTGCCGTGCTCTACCTGGAACATGCGGTAGTCGCCTCCTATCTTGTGCAGGATGCTGTCCAGATGCTCCCGGTTTGTGTCGGTGATGAAGATCTGTCCGAAGCCATCTCCTCCCACCAGCTTGATAATCTGCTCTACGCGCGATGCGTCCAGCTTGTCGAAGATGTCGTCCAGCAGCAGCAGAGGTACCGTGCGTCCCGTCCGTTTCAGGAAGTCGAACTGGGCCAGTTTCAAGGCAACCAGATAGGTCTTGTTCTGTCCTTGCGACCCCTCGCGCTTGATGGGGAATCCGCCCAGCATCATGTTCAGGTCGTCCTTGTGGATGCCGTGCAGGGAGTAGCCCATTATCTGGTCGCGTACACGGCTGTCGCGAATCACCTCCAGCAGCGATGCGTTGCGGGCGTGCGAGTCATACGATAGCTCCACCTGCTCCTTGTCCTGCGATATGAACGAGTAGAACGACTGGAAGATGGGGATGAACTCCTGTACGAAGGCCTCGCGCTTGCGGAATACCACCTCGCCCGTCTGTGCCATCATCTCTTCCCAGATGGTGAACAGCTCTTCGTCCACCGGCACTTCACTCTTCAGCAGGCTGTTGCGTTGCAGCAGGGCCTTGTTGTATCGTATCAGCGCATCCAGATACTCCTTGTCGTATTGCGAAATCACCACATCCATGAAGCGCCTCCGCTCCTCGCTGCCGCCGCTGATCAGTTCGTTGTCGGCGGGAGACACCATGACCAGTGGCAGGAAGCCGATGTGGTCCGATAGCCGGGTGTACTCCTTCTTGTTCCGTTTGAACTGTTTCTTCTGCCTCCGCTTCATGCCGCAGTAAATCTCTTCGGGTGTGCCGTCCTGCTCTTCGTAGAACCCCTGTATGACGAAGAAGTCCGCCTCGTGACGGATGTTCTGTGAGTCGATGGGGTTTCCTGCGCTTTTGCAGAAGGATAAAAAGTAGATGGCGTCCAGCAGATTGGTCTTCCCCATTCCGTTCTGTCCGAAGAAGCAGTTCAGCTTGGGCGAGAACGAAAGTTCTGCCTGTTCCAGGTTCTTATAATTGAGTATGGATATACGTTTCAATATCATAGAGAGGTCTGTTCTTTTACATTGGCAGCGCAAAAATAGGAAGAATTTCGTGGTTTTCTGATACAAAACAAAAAAAGATGCCACGAAATTTCGTAGGTAGCCATAAAAAAGTTACTTTTGCAGGTCAAAATGGCTATTATACGAATAATAACAAAAAGAATATACAAAAATGGCAGAACAGAAAAAGACAAATGAAGCCTTGAACATGGAAGAAGCACTGACCCAGTCGGAAGCATTCCTCATCAAGAACAAAAAGACAATCATCGGTGGCCTGTTGGCTGTAATCATCGTGGTGGCCGGTGTAGTGATGTACAAGAATCTCTATGCAGAACCTCGTGAAGAGAAGGCACAGACCGCCCTGTTCAAAGGACAGGAGTATTTCGAGGCCGATGCCTATGCAGAGGCACTGAACGGTGACAGCCTTGGTTATGTAGGCTTCGCCAAGATTGCCGACCAATATAGCGGTACGAAGGCTGCCAATCTGGCAAAGGCCTATATGGGCATCTGCTACAAGAATCTGGGCAAGTATGAAGAGGCCGTAAAGGCGCTGGATGCTTTCAACGGCAACGACCAGATGGTTGCTCCCGCGCTGAAAGGTGCGGTAGGCAACTGCTATGCCGAGTTGGGCCAGCTGGACAAGGCTGCTTCCGCTCTGCTGAAGGCTGCCGACCAGGCTGACAACAATACGCTGAGCCCCATCTTCCTGGTGCAGGCCGGTGAGATTCTGGTTAAGCAGGGCAAGTTCGACGATGCCATCAAGGCCTACACAACGGTGAAGGAGAAGTATTTCCGCTCTTATCAGGCCATGGATATCGACAAGTACATTGAACAAGCTAAAATGATGAAAAAATAATATCCCTGACAGATAAGTTGTAAAGGCACGGATTACACGGAATGACCACACGGAATGATGCACATAAGCGACCCCGTGGATGTCGTGTAGCCCGTGCCTTTCTCTTTTCTTTTCCTTTCAAAACCTGAACATAACAGTATGGCAACAGCTTATCACAACCTGTCTGATTACGACTTCAACTCCGTGCCCAATGCAGAGGAGATGAAGTTCGGCATTGTAGTGTCCGAGTGGAACTACAACATTACCGGTGCCCTCCTGAAGGGGGCAGTTGATACCTTGAAGAAGCACGGTGCACGCGATGAGAACATCATGGTACGTACCGTCCCCGGCAGTTTTGAACTTACCTTTGGGGCCAACCAACTGATAGAATACAGCGAAGTCGATGCCGTCATCGCTTTGGGCTGCGTAGTCCGTGGCGATACGCCGCATTTCGACTACGTTTGTATGGGTGCCACGCAAGGTATCGCCCAGTTGAACGCAAGTGGCGATGTACCAGTGATTTACGGACTGATTACAACCAACACCATGGAGCAGGCCGAGGAGCGTGCGGGCGGAAAATTGGGCAACAAAGGAGACGAATGTGCAATTACTGCAATAAAAATGGTGGATTTCGCTTGGAGTTTCCAAAAATAGTCGTATCTTTGCACCGCAATTGAGAAACAAAGGTGGTCAACACCTGCGTGGACAATGGCAAGGGCAAATACCAGAGTGGCCAAATGGGGCAGACTGTAAATCTGCTGGCTTACGCCTTCGGTGGTTCGAATCCATCTTTGCCCACACAAGTTTGCGGAAGTAGCTCAGTTGATAGAGCATTAGCCTTCCAAGCTGAGGG
Source organism: uncultured Mediterranea sp. (assembly GCA_945641355.1). Taxonomy (GTDB): domain Bacteria; phylum Bacteroidota; class Bacteroidia; order Bacteroidales; family Bacteroidaceae; genus Bacteroides. Next base: position 128,580 of record CALZEQ010000001.1, read on the forward strand.
TCGCGGGTTTGAGTCCCGTCTTCCGCTCTCAAGGGAATCAGATAGTTGTCGAAAGACTTCTGTCTGATTTTTCTTTTTGTCAGGATGCAGATTCCGCACGAAACTTACCGTTATGTTTGTAGGTACGTAAATAAGTACATATATTTGCATTACAAATAAGAGGATTTATGAGAACAGCCAATTACACAGATCTAAGAGCTAATCTAAAAGGTTATATTGACGCGGTTATTGACGATTGTGATACGGTGCTTATCAGTCGTGGTAATGGTACGGGAGTCGTAATGATTTCTTTAGAAGAATACAATTCCTTGAAGGAGACTGAGTATATCATGTCTTCCGAACAGACCATGAATGATATTCGTAAGGGAGAAGAAGATTTAAAGGCAGGCAGAGGGTTGGAAGTCAATTTAGATGAACTATGAAACCCTGAACCTCTCAAGTATGAACTGGCAGGTAAATGGTCAAGGCGAATCAATTCAGAGCATAGACTCATTTATTCTGTACATAATGACATGATAGCGATTTACATATTCTCCATGAAATATCACTATTCCAAGAAGTAACTATATTATCCCGTCTTATTCATTGTCACGCTGGCATTATTTGAAAATCTTCCGGCGGTTGAGGGCTGCCCAATACTTCTGTGCGTTGCGCTGGTGTTCGGCCAGCGTAGCGGCAAAGTTATGGGTGCCGGAGAAGTCCTCCTTGGCGCACATATACAGATAGTTGTGCTTGGCGTGGTTCAGTACGGCATCTATTCCCTCAATGGTAGGGATGCGGATGGGGCCGGGAGGCAGTCCCTGCCGGCGATAGGTGTTGTAGGGCGACTCCACCTCCAGGTGGGTATGGGTGATGCGGCGCAGCGTGAAGTCCTGTAGCGCGAACTTCACCGTCGGGTCTGCCTGCAGCGGCATACCGATGCGCAGTCTGTTCAGGTACAGGCCGGCCACCATCGGCTTTTCGGCGGCATTGTTGGTCTCCTCTTCCACGATGGAGGCCAGGGTGGCCACCTCGTTAGGGGTCAGTCCTATCGCTTGCGCCTTCTCCCGGCGTTCCTGTTTCCAGAACCTGTCATGCTCCTTTTGCAGACGTGCCAGCAGGTCGGCTGCACTGACATCCCAATATACCTGATACGTATTGGGGATGAAGAGGCAGGGCAGTGTTTCGAGGCTGTAGCCGTTTGTGGCAAGGAAGGTAGAGTCGAACAGCTGGGCAGCCACCTCCACGGAGTCAATCATCAGCTGCCGCTCGATGTTCCGCACCATCCTCTCTACGGTGCGTACGCTCCCGATGGTCAGGTTCACCGGCTCCTGGTAGCCCCGATAGAGCCGGCTGAACACGTGGTAGGCATTCTCCCGGGGCAGGATGGCGTATCTGCCCGTATGGATGTGCTGCGGATAGTGGCGGTAGGCCGATAGCCACCGCAGGCCTTCCATCCGCCGAGGTGATGCGTGGAGTGCGAGCTTGTGGTAGACCGAGTCAGCCGTATCGTCACGGTCGATGTAGATGTATGCCTTGCGGGTGGGGTAGAACTGGGGTGCGAAGAGCAGGTAGTAGCCCACACCGGCTACCGACAGGCCGGCAATCAGCAGGAGGGCTGCCGTGCCGAGGATCAGTTGGGTTCTCTTTTTCATAATCGTATTGTTGCGGGGGAGGATGCAGTCCGGGTTGGAATGCTGTGCTTCCGCGAGGTCTGCATCCGCCTTCTTCGTTGCAAATATACATCATTTGCCTCTATTGCGGTAATGTTTCCTCCACTTTTCCCAACCCATTAAGCCGCAACAAACGAAGTTGCGGATTTGAGGTAGAAGATGAAACCGAGGGTGAAATACATAAAGTCGCTTGCCGACATATTGCCTCGCAAGGTATTTGCCACAGTCCAAAGCTGTGTACGCAGTTTCTGTTTCAGTTCTTCCGACATAGTCTTAAGATATGGGTTCTATTTTATATCCTAATCTCTCTGATAGCGATACAATGTCCTTAAAATCAATAGGACAATTATCTCCAACTTGAGTTGTCACATAGAACGTGACACCGTCACTGCTTACCAACGGACTATCTTTATGCCATCTTTTTGTTTTATTTCTGTCAAAAGAATGCCCTTCCTTTCTTTCAACTTCTTCTTTGGATAGCACATAGTTCGGTATATATCCGTTAAATATAGAAACTATAGAATTATATGTTGATGGATGGTCACTCAGATACACTTTGACCAATTCCAAAGCACTTCCATTCTTATAATACGCACCTTTACCATTAATCGAATATTTCAGTCTCTTTTTAGATGTTCTAAATTCATTTCTAACAGGAATTTGGGTTGGAAACTCCCTTGTAATATCTACGAATGATGAGGTTGATATATTATCGTTTTTTCGCTTGAGAGTAATCTCAATATCATCCAAAATCATTTCCACATCCGTTTCGGAATACCCTTTTGAAATAAAATGTGATTTTAGTAAGGACGAACACAAATTCACTCCTTCATTTGAAGTCAACTGCTGAATGGCAATCTCCAATTGCTTTTCCTTTTGTATCTCTTTAATTCTATTGGTGCAATAATCCGTAAGTCGATTCTTGTCAAAATCTACAAAGTTGAAAAGGCTGACAAATGTAGTGCCATATGGATTCTCTTTGTCGTATTCCAATGTAAACATCAGCAGCGGCAATTCTGCATCAGTAGGCTCGTCATAATACAATTGTATCACTTCTCCTATATATAAACCGAAATCCACTTTCTTCTGGCGCATATAGGAAAACAGTTGCTCTTTATTCCTATCAGTCTGAATATGATTGGGTTCTTTGGATTCTATCACCACCTGTGGCATTTCGTCTTTGTACAAGACAAAATCCGGACGAATGGTATTTGTTGCCCCAATAGGAATACACTCTTCTGCAACGATGCCGTTTTGCCATCGAAGATAAAAACGGAATACTGAAAAAATACTATTCTGGAATTCTCGTTCCGAACACTTCCTGATTTTGCTATTTAAGAAGTCTTGATATATATCGTTCCAACTAAAGTCCATATTATTTTCTTTTTATAATAAGTGTTTCATCTACATACACATCGCTGCTTCTATTGTCAGAATCGATTGATATATGTGAGTACTTTGAATTAGGATTCTGATTTATGATAATTACCATGTTCCAATACGCATTGCATGGAATAGCAGACCCTGGATCCAAACAAAATAATTTTGTTATTTCATTATTTCTTTCCTCATAGCCAATTGCTAAAATAGCATGTGTTCCACCTTGTTTGAATACTTCTGCTATCATAATTGGTTCATCGCAATCTAAACATTGTCTAATTGCACTCAACATCTTTTGCTGCCGGTCTTCATCAGGAGGCACTGCCGAACCTGTCATGATAAACTGGCCTATGCCCTTACTATGGTCAACGGCAAAACGCACTGCATCCCAAAGCTGTGGGATAACCTGCCATTCGTCGAGAAGTTTGGGCTTCTCTCCTTCAAGCAGGGCGTTGATGTTCATTTCTGCAAGAATCTGGTTCTTGTTGAAATTCATAGGATCGGAAACATAATTGACACTTTTGCGTGTTGTTCCGATGTAGTAGTCTTTCCACACCACTTGGGGCCTTCCACAAGTACAGCTCCTGAAGACTTCAGCTTTTTCTGAAGAATGATGTCTGTAATACGTTTTTTATATTTATAGTCCATCACATCTGTATCTTATTGATTATGTGGGCGTAAATATATAAATAATCTGTTAATTCACAAAGCTTTTTATAAAAATTCCGTAAAATATGGATTATTTTTCCGTGAATTGTGGAAATGATATTCCGTAATATGAGGATAACTCGTCCCGTTTCTTCTGCAACGATGCTGCTTTATCAGACGTTAATTGTGGCGAATTCGCCATAATTTCTGCTGTTTGACGAAGACAAGAAGTCGTTTTGTATGTGTTAATATCTAATTATCCCATCCAATCAAAGACGTGATGAGATTGTCGTAGTCGCCGTCTCTTCCTGTGCTGTTGTAGGCGGAAAGAGAAGAGGCTGTGCTTTGGCGGGCACAGCCTCTTCTCCTATTTGATTTCGATTTCTTCCTTCATGTCAATCTCTTCCCCGTTCGGGTCGTAGAAGACATATTGCAGAAAGGCAAGTTTCTGGCTGGGAATAATCTTCAGGCCAAATCCGTACTTCATCTGCCATTTGCGCTTCAGCGAAACAATTCCCTGATTGATGTAAGCGGCGATGTACGGATGGACGTGCAACGAGAATTTCTTTATCTTCAGCTTGTTGGTAAGGTAGTCAATCTTGCTCTCCAGCGTATCGGTGAAGAGGATGGACGACTTGATGGTGCCTTTGCCGAAGCAGGTGGGGCAGGTCTCTGTGGTGTCTACGTCCATGGCCGGACGTACGCGCTGCCGGGTAATCTGCATCAGGCCGAACTTGCTCAGCGGCAAGATGTTGTGCCGAGCTCTGTCCTTCTGCATGTTGTGGCACATGCGCTCGTAGAGTTTCTGCCGGTTTTCGGCTTCGTTCATGTCGATGAAGTCCACCACGATGATGCCTCCCATATCCCTCAGCCGGAGCTGGCGTGCCAGTTCGTCGGCGGCACCGAGGTTGACTTCCAGGGCGTTGGCTTCCTGCCCGTTGGCGTTCTTGGTGCGGTTGCCGCTGTTCACATCCACTACGTGGAGTGCTTCGGTGTGCTCGATGATGAGGTATGCGCCGCTCTTGTAGGAGACGGTCTTGCCGAACGATGACTTGATCTGTTTGGTGATGGCGAAGTTGTCGTAAATGGGGAGTTGTCCTTTGTAGAGCTTGACAATCTCCGCCCGTTCGGGTGCAATCAGCGTCACGTAGTCCTTGATTTCGTGGAAAACGGTTTCGTTGTTCACGTAGATGTTTTCGAAAGAGGGGTTGAACAGGTCGCGCAGCAGTCCCACGGCGCGGCTGGTCTCTTCGTAAATCAGGGTAGGGTATTTGGTGGCCTTCTGCACTTTGGTGATGGCGTCATCCCAGTGTTTCAGCAGCACTTTAAGCTCTCCGTCGAGCTCGGCTACCCGTTTACCTTCGGCTACGGTGCGGACGATGACGCCGAAGTTCTTCGGCTTGATGCTCATCAGCAGCTGCTTGAGGCGGGCGCGCTCTTCGCTCGATTTAATCTTTTGGGACACGGAAACCTTGTCGTTGAAGGGGATGAGCACGAGGTACCTGCCGGCAAACGACAGCTCGGAGGTGAGGCGCGGCCCCTTGGTGGAGATGGGTTCCTTGACTATCTGCACCACTACTTCTTGTCCTACCTTGAGTGTGGTGGCCACTGTGCCGTCTTTTTCAAGGTCGGGAAGTATGGTTGCTTTGGTGATGGGATTGAGTTTCTTCTTGTCGCTTAAAGTCTGCTTAACGTATTTCTCTAACGAGTTGAACTGAGGTCCTAAATCCTGGTAGTGAAGAAAAGCGTCTTTCTCGTATCCGACGTCCACAAAGCAGGCATTCAGACCGGGCATCAGTTTCCTGACGCGGCCTAAATACATGTTGCCCACCGAGAAGGAGATGTTTCTCCCCTCGCTCTGCAGCTCTACCAGCTGTTTGTCCTCCAGCAGGGCGATAGAGACCTCTTTGGGCTGTACGTCAACTACAAGTTCGCTTGTCACAATACACGTTTTTTAGTTCTGTTTCCGCTTCGTCCCTCTCGCCTGTGGCGGGAGGGGGCGGTCTTCCAAATAAATCGGTCACGTAAACAAAGAACAAACTCGCGAGACATTTTGCTTCACAAGTTTGTTCTTTATTTCGTCTTTCAGACTGAAAAGATTACTTCTTGCTCTTATGTCTGTTCTTTCTCAGTCTTTTTTTACGCTTGTGCGTAGACATTTTATGTCTTTTTTTCTTCTTTCCGCTTGGCATAGCTTCAAAATTTTATGGGTTAATACTATGGTTTGTTATTTCTTCACTGAGAGGGTGAATGTCTTTGCGGGCTTGAATGCCGGAATGTTATGTTCGGGGATGATGATGGTTGTGCTCTTGGAGATGTTGCGGGCTGTCTTCTGCGCTCTCTTCTTCACTACAAAACTACCAAATCCGCGGAGATAAACATTTTCATCCTTAGTCAAGGAGGATTTCACTGCTTCCATGAATGCTTCTACGGTTGTAAGAACAGTTGTCTTATCAATGCCGGTATTCTTAGCAATCTCGTTTACAATATCAGCTTTAGTCATTTTTCTTTAAAAAAAATATTATTACTATAGTTTTCCTAAATTTTTGGACTGCAAATATATAGCTTTTCCGCGTCTCTGAAAAATATATTTCGGAGATTTTTTTGAAAAAGTCCTTCTAAGGGCTTCTGTCTGCGTTAAAAAAGAGCTATTTTTGCGGCATGAACAGATTCAGCGAAACTTTGATTGAGTGGTACGGGGCGAACGGAAGGGACCTGCCGTGGCGGAAAACCAGCGATCCGTACCGGATATGGATATCGGAAATCGTTTTACAGCAGACCCGCGTGGCGCAGGGAATGGACTATTTCAGGCGTTTCATGGAGCGATTCCCTGACGTGACGTCGCTGGCCGAAGCCCCCGAGGACGAGGTGATGCGCTGCTGGCAGGGACTGGGCTACTATTCGCGTGCCCGCAACCTGCACGAAGCGGCACGCAGCATGAACGGACGTTTTCCCGACACCTATCAGGGGGTACGTGCCCTGAAGGGGGTGGGCGACTATACGGCGGCAGCCATCTGCTCGTTTGCCTACCAGATGCCCTATGCGGTGGTGGACGGCAATGTCTACAGGGTGCTGGCCCGCTACTGGGGCATTGATACGCCCATCGATTCGACCGAAGGCAAGAAGCTGTTTGCCCGGCTGGCACAGGAACTGCTGGACCCGCGCCGACCGGCGCTGCACAACCAGGCCATCATGGACTTCGGTGCGTTGCAGTGTACGCCGCAGTCGCCTGCCTGCCGGGAGTGTCCGCTTGCCGACAGCTGTCAGGCACTGGCCTCGGGACAGGTGGATCGCCTGCCCGTGAAGCGGCACAAGACGCAGGTGACCGAACGATTCTTTTACTATATATATGTACGTGCGGGAGCGTGTACCTATCTGCATAAGCGGCAGGGAGCGGACATCTGGCAGAACCTGTATGAGTTGCCGCTGCTGGAGAGCGACAGACCGTTGGCCGAGGAGGAGTTCCTGCAGTGGCCCCGCCTGCACGCGCTGTTCCCCGGCGGCTGTCTGCCCGAACTGCACAGGTGCTGTGCCCGCATGAAGCACGTGTTGTCCCATCAGATACTCTATGCCGACTTCTACGAGGTGCAGCTGCCCGAAGAGGCCGAACCCTTTGCCGGCTGCCTGAAGGTAAGACGTGAGGAGCTGGAACAGTATGCCATTCCGCGCCTGATAGAGGCTTTTCTGGAAAAATATGCATAAAAGTTGGGAGGAAGTTTGCAAGATGCGGATATTCTCGTTAATTTTGGCCTCAAAATATAAATCTGTGATGATATGTCGGTAAATAAAGTGATATTGATAGGCAATGTAGGTCAGGATCCGAAGATTACGTACTACGAGGGTGGCAACTGTGTGGCTCAGCTCTCGTTGGCTACTACGGAGAAAGGCTATACCTTGCAGAATGGTACGCAGATTCCCGATCGTACGGAGTGGCACAACCTGGTGTTCCGCGGCAAGCTGGGCGAGGTTGTGGACAAGTATGTGCACAAGGGTGACAAGCTTTATGCGGAAGGGAAGATACGCACCCGCTCATACGATGACCAGGCCGGCATCAAGCGGTATGTCACCGAAATCTTTGTGGATAACATGGAGATGCTGACCCCGCGTCAGGCTGCTTCGGTGCAGCCGTCTGCCACACCGCAACCGACGAATCCCGTCGTCACCGATTCGTATTAATTGTTTCACTAAAACCCTACTCTTTGGATCCGGACGCTTATTTATGCCAGTTGGCAGATGTATTTAACGGTATAACCGTACAGACACCCTCTATTTCGGCCCTGATAGCCATTGTGCTGGCAGGCGGACTGCTGCTCGTGTCGGGCTTTGCCTCCGCTGCCGAGATTGCCTTCTTTTCGCTCTCACCCTCCGACCTGAATACGGTGGCCGAGGGAAAACATCCTTCGGATGAACGAATCAGCAACCTGCTTGCAGATACGGAGCGGCTGCTGGCTACGATATTGATTACGAATAACTTCGTGAACGTGACCATCATCATGCTCTGCAACTTCTTCTTCATGCAGGTGTTCACGTTTGCCTCGCCGCTGGCCGAATTCTTGGTGCTGACGGTGATACTGACCTTCCTGCTGCTGCTTTTCGGCGAAATCATGCCGAAAATCTATTCGGCACAGAAGACGCTGGCGTTCTGCCGCATGGCGGCACCCGGCATCACCATGTTCCGTTCGCTCTTCTATCCGCTGGCCTCGCTGCTGGTACACTCCACCTCGTTCATCAACAGGCATGTGGCCCGGAAGAACCACAACATCTCGGTGGACGAACTGTCGCACGCACTGGAGCTGACGGACAAGGCGGAGATATCGGAGGAGAACAACCTGCTGGAGGGTATCATCCGATTCGGCGGAGAGACGGCCAAGGAAATCATGACTTCGCGTCTGGACGTGGTGGACCTGGACATCCGCACACCCTATAAGGAGGTGCTGAAGTGCATTGTGGAGAATGCCTATTCGCGCATCCCGGTCTATGCCGACAACCGCGACAACATCAAGGGCGTGCTTTACATCAAGGACCTGCTGCCGCACCTGAACAAGGGCGACAACTTCCGCTGGCAGTCGCTGATACGCCCTGCCTACTTCGTACCCGAAACGAAGATGATTGACGACCTGCTGCGCGACTTCCAGGCCAACAAGATACACATCGCCATCGTGGTGGATGAGTTCGGGGGCACCTCGGGCATCGTGACCATGGAGGATATCATCGAGGAGATTGTGGGTGAGATTCACGACGAGTACGATGACGAGGAGCGTACCTACACGGTGCTGAATGCCAACACGTGGGTGTTTGAGGCCAAGACGCAGCTGACAGACTTCTACAAAATCACGAAGCTGGACGAGGATACCTTTGACGAGGTGGCGGGCGATGCCGACACGCTGGCCGGCCTGCTGCTGGAGCTGAAGGGAGAGTTCCCGGCACTCCATGAGAAGGTGATCTACGGACGCTATGAGTTTGAGGTGCTGGAGATGGACAACCGCCGCATCCTGAAGGTGAAGTTCACCATCGGGGAGACGGACGACAAGGAGGGGAAAGATGGCACTCTTCCTACAGCATAAGGAGCCCGGGTGGCTGCTGGGAATCTGGAAGATGGAAGAGTCTCTGGACGAGGTACGCCATGCGCTGGACGATGAACCGTTGTGGCAGCAGGCGCAGCGTGCGTTTGCATCGCCCCACCGCCGTCTGGAGTGGCTCTCGGTGCGTCTGCTGCTTTTCCGCCTCCTGGGCGAGCGCAAGGAGATAGCCTATCTCCCGTCGGGTAAGCCCTATCTGGCCGATGGCTCGGCATATATCAGCATCTCGCATACGAAGGGGTATGTGGCCCTGCTGGTAGGCGATTCTCCGGTGAGCATCGACATCGAACACTATTCCCCACGGGTACATCGGGTGGCATCCCGCTTCCTGCGCGCAGACGAGCAGGTTACGCCCTATCAAGGTGACCTGACGTGGGGCCTGTTGCTGCACTGGTCGGCCAAGGAAGTGTTGTTCAAGAGTTTGGAGCAGGACGAGGTGGACCTGCAGCGACATCTGCGGATAGAACGGTTTGACACGCAGGAGGTCGGCCTCTTCCGGGCATACGAGTACCGCACGGAGGCAGCGGGCAGGGAGTATGCAATCTGTTACCGCCTCTTCCCCGACTTCGTGCTGACGTGGTGGGTTACATCCCCCGGTCCTTGGCCAGCGTGAAGACAAACTCCAATCCGCCGCCCTGGTTGTTCTTGGCAGAGATGGTGCCGCCGTGGATGAGGACGGCATTCTTGACGATGGCCAGTCCCAGTCCGGTACCTCCCAACTTGCGCGACCTTCCCTTGTCTACCCGATAGAACCGCTCGAACAGACGGTTCAGGTGTTCGGGAGCTACGCCCACCCCTGTATCGGCAAAGCTGAAGTAGTAGAAACGCTCATCCTCGCGGAAGCAGCTGATGTGGATGTGGATGTGTGTGCCTGCGTAGGCAATGGCATTGTCCGTCAGGTTGCGGAAGATGGAGTAGAGCAGCGAGTAGTTGCCCCGCAACTGTATCTTGGACCGCAACGAGTTGACTACCGTAATCTGTTTCTCCTCCAGCTCCAGCGCCACTTCGTTGATGATGTTGGCCACCAGCAGGCTGATGTCTACCCGTTCCATGTCTATCATGTTGGCCGCTTCGTCCATGCGGGTCAGCACGGAGATGTCGCGCAGCAGCCGGCTCAGGCGGTTGCTCTGGGCATAGCAACGTTCGATGAAGGTCTGCAGCTTGCCGTGAGGCAGATTTTCGTTGCTGACGATGGTCTCCAGATAGCCCTGTATGCTGCTGACTGGCGTTTTCAGCTCGTGGGCGATGTTCTGTGTCAGTTGCCGTTTCAGCTGTATCTGTTCCTCTTCCTGGGTGATGTCGTTGATGGATATCTCGAAGCTGAAGTCCTGGAAGATGATGCACTCTACGATGAAGATGCGTCCGTTCTTGGTGATGTGTACGGACATGCGCTTCTCTTCGTTGTACATGGGGCGCTGCTGCGCCTTGTTGATGAAGTCGGTCAGCTTCTGGAACTCGCAGACAGAGAATATCTCCTCCGTAGTCTGCAGATTGGAGTCGGATATCAGGTTGCCGTATTGGGTGAAGAGGTTATTGACCAGTATCTCCTTCTTCTCTTTGTTGAACACGCCTAGTCCTTCGCGTGAGGTCTGCAGGTGGGTAATCAGCTTCTCGCGTTCGATGTAGAGGGCCTCCTTGGTCTCCCTCAGCCGCTTGTATATCTGTATGATGTGCTGTGATATCTCCCCCAGTTCGTTGTGCGGGAAGGCGGTCTGGATGTTCATGTCAATCGGCTCGTTCTTGTCGGCGCGTTGGGCAAACTCGCGTAGGCGGCTGATAGCCGTCCCCAGTTTGGCGGTGAGCTTGTAGAAGATGAGGATGAGCAGCAGCGAAACGATGAGGGTGAACCAGATGTAATGCGGGTCAGCGGACAGCGTGTTGATGAGGTTGATGTCGTATGGCAGGGCCGAACGGATGATGTACGAGTTGTAGGCGGTGGCCGAGTAGAAGTAGGGCGTGCCGGTGCTTTCGGATGTGCGTCGCACATCGTATCCCTTGCCCGTCAGCAATGCCTTCTGCACCTCGGGCCGTTGCAGGTGGTTGCTCCAGCGGGAGCGTTCGCTCCGCTGGCTGTCGAACAGCACGTTACCCTGCAGGTCGAGCAGGGTGATGCGCAGTGTCCCTCCGGCATGGTGGATGGTGTGTTTGCGCAGCAACTCCGTGTGCTCTGATTCGGGTGTCTCTGCCAGCTCCTGGTTCAGTTGCTCGTTGTATGTCTGCAGTTGCAGGTCGAGCAGCTGGATCTTGTACTCCTTTTCGCGCTGGTACTGATAGGCGATAAAGCAGGCGGCGAACACCAGGAAGAGTGAGATGACCGACAGGAAGAGCTTGCGGCTGAAGGTGAGCAGCGGACGTCGCTCATTCGTTTTCGAAGCAGTATCCATATCCCAAACGTGTTACGATACATTTGCCATACTTGCCTATCTTCTTGCGGAGGCGGGTGATGTTCACGTCGATGGTGCGGTCTAGCACATAGACTTCGTCGCTCCATACCCGGCTCAGTATGTCTTCGCGCGAAAAGACCCGCCCCTGATTCTGCAGCAGGAGTTGCAGGATTTCAAACTCCTTTTTCGTCAGAGGCACCTCTTCTTCGTCAATACATACTTTCTTCTTAGTTGCGTCCAGCACCAGCGTCTGGTAGGTGATGCGGGTGGGGGCCTGTGCAAGCTCGTTCGGACGCGAACGGCGCAATACCGCCTTTACGCGGGCGGCCACTTCGCGCAGCGAGAAAGGCTTGGCTATGTAGTCGTCTGCACCGAGGTTGAAACCGGTCACCGTGTCATTCTCTGTCTCCTTGGCGGTGATGAAGATGATGGGAATGTGTGCGGTCTTCGGATCTTTCTTCAGCAGGCTGGCCATCTTGAATCCGGAAATTTCTCCCATCATGACATCCAGCAGCAGCAGATTGTAACCGGCAATGTCCATCTGCAGCGCCTCTTCGGCGGAGTTGGCTGTATCCACTTCATATCCTTCGTTTTCAAGGTTGAACTTCAGGATTTCACACAAATCCTCTTCGTCGTCTACTGCTAATATTCGGTAATTGTTCATAACTTGGTTCCTTTCGTTGTTATTCGTCGTCTCACTTGATGTTGACAGTGCAAAAGTGATGATACGTTGTTACGGCATGATGAAACAGATATTACAATTCTGTTGCAAGCCGCGGCGTTACCCTTCATCCAGTATGCCTGCCCCTTGCCGCACGATGACGGCCTCACCGCTGGTGCAATCTACGATGGTAGAACCTTCCGTACCGCCGATGCCTCCGTCTATGACCAGGTCTACCGTCTCGCTGAACTTCTCCTCAATCAGTTCGGGGTCGGTACAATACTCCATCTCTTCCTCGTCGTTGCGTGGCAGCGTAGCGGTCATGAGAGGGGCGTCCAGCAGGCGGGCTATCTCTTGTATGATGGGATGGGCAGGCATACGGATGCCCACCTCCTTGCGGTTGCGGAATATCTTGGGCAGACGGGTAGTGCCGTTCAAAATGAAGGTAAAGGGACCCGGCAGATTCCTTTTCATCAGCTTGAAGGTGGCGTTGTCCATCTTGGCATACTCGCTGATGCTGCTCAGGTCGTAACAGACGATGGACAAGTTGTTCCTCTTCGGGTCAATGCCTTTCAGACGGCAGATGCGCTCGATGGCCCGTTCCTTCAGACCGTGACAGCCCAGGGCGTACATGGTATCGGTGGGGTATATCAGTATGCCGCCGTCGTTCAGCAAATCGATGACCCGTTGCAGGTCTGCCGGATGGTTGTTCTTTTCGTAGAGTTTCAGTAGCATGGCAGTATGGTTTAATGGTTGGGTTATTTCTTCAGCTCTTTGTCCAGCTTCTTGATTTTCTTCCAGGCCTCCTTGAATGTGGGGCAGAGGGTGACTGCTTTCTCGTAATTCTTCATGGCGGCCTCCTTCATGCCGTGCTTTACACACTCGTCGCCCATCTGGATGTATTCGCGTGCGTAGCGCACCAGTGCCTTTTCCTTCTCCTGTGCAGCCTGTTTGAGTGCCTGGTTCTCTTCCTTCAGTCGGTTGATGATGTGCAGTTTTCTGCGTATGAACCGTTGGATGACAGGTTTCTCGATGTCATACCGGGAGTGTATGGCCTTGAAGAACTCGTTGAGGAACTGCTCAAAGTCTCCCCGGTCGAAGGCATGGACGGCAGCGATGTATTGTACGTCGGCCTGTGCTTGCTTCAAGGCACGGTTGATGGCAGTGCGGTTGTTGAACTGCTCGGAGAAGCTGACAATCTCGGGACGGATGAAGATATCGGTGCGGTTGATGGGCTTCTTCAGCTGGATGCCTCCCAGCGAAGTGCAACGGCTCAGTGCCACGTATGTCTGCCCGCCGGCAAACACCCCTCCCGTGAAGTCGATGACCGCTCGACTGAAAGTCAGTCCCTGACTCTTGTGTACGGTGATGGCCCAGGCCAGACGGATGGGGAACTGCTTGAACACCCCCAGCACCTCCTCCTCTATCTGGTGCTTCTCTTCGTTGTATGTATAGCGTATGTTGTGCCACGACTCCTGCTTGACATCGCACTCCTTGCCGTCGTCGGTCCGTACATACAATGTCTCCTCCTCGGGGTCGAACCCGCTTACCGTCCCGATGGTGCCATTTACCCAGCGATGGTCGAAATCGTTTCGGATGAAGATAATCTGTGCCCCGGGTTTTAGTTGCAGCTCTTTGGAGGTGGGCAGGCTGCTTTCGGGAAAGTCGCCCGTCACTTCCCCCGGAAAGGTGACAGGGTCGCCGGGCAGTTCGGCCAGCTTGCGCTCGTTGATATAGTCAACGTTGTCGCGCCGGGTGGCCAAGGTGATGTACATATCGTCTTCCGAACGGGCAATGGATGTGCCATACCGGGTGTTGAGTAGTTGCAGGTCGGTGGCTCCTGCAGTACCGTTCCGAATGTGATCCAGCACATTGATAAAGCGTTGGTCAGTCTGCCGGTATACCTTCTGCAGTTCGATGGATACCAGGTCAATCTGCTGGAACACACGTGCCGAGAAGAAATAGGGAGTAGGGTAAAAACGGTTCAGTATTTCACGCTCATCCCCTTTGACGACCGGCTCCAGCTGGAACACATCACCCACCAACAGCAGTTGCTTGCCGCCGAAGGGCTCGCGCAGGTTGTGTGAGTAGACACGCAGGATGCGGTCGATGGCATCGATGAGGTCGGCCCGCACCATGGAAATCTCGTCGATGATCACCAGCTCCAGCTCCTCCAGCAGCTTCCGGTGCGGCTTGGTATATTTGAAGAATTCGTGGATGCGTCCCCGTTGCAGGCTCATGTTGGGGTCGTCGGGCAACATCAGGTGGAAAGGAAGCTTGAAGAAACTGTGCATCGTGCAGCCTCCGGCATTGATGGCTGCGATGCCGGTGGGAGCCAGTACGATGTGTCTCTTCTTCGTATTCTTGCAGATATAACGTAAGAAGGTGGACTTGCCTGTGCCGGCCTTCCCCGTCAGAAACAGTGACTGCCGGGTGTATTGTACAAGCTTCAAAGCGTCTTGAAACTCCTTGTTCTGACTATCGGGTACGAAATCCACAGGCATCTCCTTTCAACTATTAGGTAGCGGGCTAATCAGATTGAAGTGTTCCAAGGCATGGGCGATGCCATCTTCATCTACACTGGCAGTCACGTAGTCGGCCGACTCCTTTACAGCGTCCAAGGCGTTGCCCATGGCCACTCCAATGCCGGCATAGCGCAGCATGGGGATGTCATTGCCTCCGTCGCCGAAAGCCATGACCTCTTCGCGCTGCCAACCGAAGTGCTTCAGAATGGCATTAATTCCTTGTTGCTTGGTGGTTCCCTGTGCGGTGATGTCAACAAAGGCCGGATGCCAGCGTCCAATCTCACAATGGGGGATGGATGGCAGCAGTTCCTCCTCTTCCGAGGCGTTGATGAACGGGGTCAGCTGGAAAATCTCAGGTCGTTGCAGAGCCTGGGCGGGTGTCTCGATGGGCAGTTCGTCCACTTTCAGGTGCTCATAGAAAATCTCCTGCACGACATGGTCGGGGTGGCATACACCGATGTCGTGTTCACCCACCACGATGCAGGCAATGTTCCGTCGGTCGCAGTAGTCCATGATGGTCTGTACCTCGGCGGCAGGAATAGCGTGCTTGTAAATCACTTCGCTGCCTACGAAGCAGTATGAGCCGTTCATGGTGACATAGCCGTCTATCAGACCTCGCTCTTGCAGGGGATGGAGGTTGTTGATGATGACGGTAGGACGCCCGGTCGCAATGAACAGCCGCACACCGTCAGCCTTCGCTGCTTCCAGTGCCTGGATGGTAGAATGGGGAATCGTATGTGTCCGAAAGCTGACCAGCGTGCCATCGATGTCAAAAAACAGTGCTTTAATCATATTTCCAATCTCAAGTTCGTTGCAAATATATTCAAAAAAATGGTTGAACGGATGAAAATGCAGAAAATTGATGCAGGGAATAGCATGAAACTGCTATATTTGCATCTGTTATTATAAAAAGAATCTACGATGAACAAACATTCATTTAAAGAATGGCTGATAGCCGTTCGTCCCTGGTCATTCCCAGCATCGGCCATGCCGGTGATTGTTACGTTGGGATATCTGTTTTGGAGCGGGGCCGATGTGAATTGGGTTAATGGCATTTGGGCACTGCTGAATATCATAGTGTTCCATGCGGCAGGGAATGCTTGGAGCGATTATTTTGATTATCGCACCGGGGTGGATGCTGCTGATACCTTCGGCGTACATACCCTCACGGAGGGACAATTCACCCCGAGGGAGATTTACAGATTGGCAGTGGGTCTGTTGATAGCAGCCTTGGCCGGTGGTCTGGGACTGCTTTGGCGCAGCGGCTGGCCTCTGCTTTACATCGGCTTGTTGGGGGCTCTTTTCACCGTAGCCTATCCTTCGTTGAAGTATCGTGCCTGGGGCGATGCCGTCATCTTCGTCACGTATGCCATCTTGCCTACGCTGGGCACCTCCTACGTGGCTGCGGGCTATTGGGAATGGAATGTGCTATGGATTGCTCTGCCCGTGGGACTTATCACGGTGGCCATCCTGCATGCTAATAATACACGTGATATTCAGACCGACCGGAGAGCTCACATCCGCACCCTGGCCATGCTGTTGGGTGGACGTACCTCCATCCTTCTCTACTGCTTCGAGATACTTTTCCCCTTCTTGTGGGTGCCTGTATGTGCGCTTACCGGCCTTTTCCCATGGTGGAGTGTATTGATACTGCCGGCTTTGCTGCCTGCTATAGGTAATGTCCGCATGGCGCAGCGGTTTGAGATGGAGTCGGCAGCCGGCATTGCCCGTCTGGACGAGCAGACAGCCAAGTTGCAGATGCTTTTCAGCCTTTTGTTCGCATTGTCGTTTCTGCTTGCTGCTTGTGTCTCATGAAAAAGTTGCTTGCATCGTTGTGTTTGGCATTGCTGTTGTGGAGTCTTATGTTCTCCCCTTGGACAGCACCGCTGTTCCCCTTCTGGTGGATGATGACCGGCTCGGCCCTGTTGTTGTGCATCCTCTCTTCCTGTTTCAGTCCGGGCTGGTGGAAGGAGGTACGCTTGCATGGGAGTGATGTGGTCTTAGGTGTCGGCATCGCCGTGGCATTGTGGGGAATCTTCTGGCTGGGCGATAAAATGGCTGCCTGGCTGTTTCACTTTGCCCGTCCGCAGGTGGATGCCATTTATGGCATGAAGGAGGGCGAGTCACCATGGCTCCTTTCTGGATTGATGCTTTTCCTCATAGGTCCGGCTGAAGAGATATTCTGGCGAGGCTATGTGCAACGAACGTTCACTCGTCTGTGGTCGCCCAATGCCGCCTGGCTGGTAACGGCTCTTGTCTATGCACTGGTTCATGCCGGTTCGTGCAACTTTATGTTGACCATGGCAGCGCTTGTGGCTGGTGCCGTGTGGGGTACACTGTATCGCTTCTATCCATCCCGGCTGGGTGCCATTATCCTGTCTCATGCTTTGTGGGACGTAGCGGTATTTGTGCTTTTCCCTATCTGATAATCCTTCTGTATCCCACCTTCCTCAGGGGACAAAAGGTGGAATAATTGGTGCCAATGAGAGGAGTATTTGTCGAAACCTGAACGAATCGGCAGATATTCCTCCTATTCCAACAATTCATAATCCTCTCCGGATGCTTGAAATGACTATTTTTGTGCCGTAAATTTATATCATGAAGGCACGGAAGAAAACATTGATCAGTGCCTGAAAATCTAATCTAATCAATTTTAAGGATGTCTAACAAGATGAACAATGCGCGTGCCTTGCTACTTCTCCTATGGGTGGCAGTGACATCAATCGGTGTCTCGGCACAGAATGTAACCGTAAGGGGTACTGTGACAGACAAAACGGGAGAAACCGTGATAGGTGCTTCCGTAGTGGAAAAAGGGAATACAGGTAACGGAACCATTACCGACATTGACGGTAACTACACGCTGACCTTGCCTGCCAATGCTTCAATCGTCTTTTCCTTTGTGGGGTATAAGACGCATGAAGAACCCGTCAAGGGACAACAAACCATCAATGTGGTGATGGAGGATGACTCACAAGCCTTGGAAGAGGTGGTTGTAATCGGCTATGGTACGGTACAAAAGAAGGACCTGACAGGTTCGGTATCGTCCGTCAGTGCCAAACAACTGGAGTCGATACCCGTATCGAATGCATCGGAAGCCTTGCAGGGAAAAATGGCAGGTGTGCAGATTACCACTACGGAAGGATCTCCGGATGCCGATGTGAAAATCCGCGTTCGTGGCGGTGGCTCGCTTTCGCAGGACAACTCTCCGCTCTATATTGTCGACGGCTTCCCTGTAGCCAGCATCAGTGACATCGCTCCTACTGACATCCAGTCGGTGGATGTATTGAAGGATGCTTCTTCTACTGCCATCTATGGTGCCCGTGGTGCCAATGGCGTCATTATCATCACTACCAAGTCGGGTGCTGAAGGCAAGACGCAGGTCAATTTCGGAGTAACCTATGGTATACGTAAGGCTGCCAAACAGGTTGGAGTGCTCGATGCGTATAACTATGCACTCTATCAGTATGAACTGGACCAGACGGGTACATCGTATGGCGCATACAAGGATTTGGAAATCTGGAAATCGGTGGAAGGTAACAACTGGCAGGACGAACTCTTCGGTCGTACAGGCAACCAACAGCAGTACAATGTCAGCGTGAGCGGTGGTAGCAAGACCACCAAGTTCAATATCAGTTATACCCGCAACGACGAGAAGAGCATCATGTATGGGTCGGGTTACTCGAAGAACAATATCAATGCCAAGCTGAATACTGAAATCAACCAGTGGCTCACACTCGATTTCAATGCCCGTCTGACGCAGCAGAAGATTAATGGTCTGAGCGGAGGTGCTGACAATGAGAGCAGCAAGGCCTATTCGTTGGTGGCCAGAGCCATTACCCACTCACCTATCAAAGCACTGAACGAAGACTCGGAGGATGACGAAAACAGTACCAATGCCCGCTACAATCCGTTGGAACGTGTCGAGTCTACCTACAAGCAGCAACGCCGTTTCCGTCAGGACTACAACGTGGGTGTCAATTGGGAACCGTTTAAGGGATGGAAGTTCCGCAGCGAGTTTGGTTATGGCTGGAAGTTTGACGATACCGATCAGGTGTGGGGCTATAAGGCAACGGCTAATTCCAAGTTTGGCCACGGAGGTCTGCCGCAAGCCTATCTGACCAATGTGGACAACAAGAACTGGCGAAATGCCAACACCCTGACATACGATAACAAAAAGATGTTCGGTGGCCGCGACCGTCTGAACGTCATGGTAGGTCATGAGGTCTCTTCGTCTCAGGATACCAAGAAATATGTCACTGCGGTGGATTTCAGCAAGGATGCTACCACAACCGAAATTCTGGCCGCTTTGGGTAACGGTACGGCATTGCCTACCAGCACCTATATCGGCATCAAGGATAACTTGCTCTCCTTCTTCGGTCGTGCCAACTATACGCTGATGGATAAGTATCTCTTTACCTTCACCATGCGTGCCGATGGTTCCAGCAAGTTCGCTTCGGGCAACCAGTGGGGCTATTTCCCCTCGGCAGCTGTGGCATGGCGCGTGTTTGACGAGTCGTTCATGGAGAGTACACGCGAGTGGCTTTCCAACCTGAAGCTGCGTGTCAGCTACGGTACGGCAGGTAACAACCGTATTCCCAGCGGTTCTATGTACACAACCTATTCTGTGGCCGAGACGACCGATAAGGGAATCTATTTCGACGACAATCTGGCCGTTGTGCTGAAGCATGGCAGCTATCTCTCCAACCCTTCTTTGAAGTGGGAAACTACAATCTCGCGTAACTTAGGTATCGACTTCGGTTTCTTCAACAACCGCTTGTCGGGAGCGTTGGACTTTTACTGGAATACCACCAAGGATCTGTTGATGAAGACTACCATCGCCTCCAGCTCAGGATATTCTTTCCAATATCAGAACATGGGTCAGACCTCCAATAAAGGTGTGGAACTGCAGCTGGATGCCGTGCTGGTGGACAACAAGGATTTCAGCCTGAACTTCAACTTTAACATCTCTTACAATCAGGGTAAGATTGACAAGCTGGCCGGTAGCAAGTTCTGGCAGAGCAGTGGTTGGGCAGGTACAGCCATCGCCGGTATCGAGGACTTCCTACTCGAAGAGGGTGGTCGTCTGGGCGAAGTCTATGGCTACGAGACCGACGGCTTCTATACAGCCGATGAGTTCGTGTTTGACGAAGTCAAAGGTACCTATGCCTTGAAGGAAGGTATTCCTGATTGTGGCGGTTTGATTGGTAAGATTGCTCCGGGTAGCATCAAGCTGAAAGCAGACGAAAACGGTGAGTTCAAGAAGGTGCGTCTGGGTAATACCGTTCCGAAGGTTTCTGGTGGTTTCGGACTGAACGGACGTTGGAAGAACTTCGACTTCAATGCCTTCTTTAACTATTCTCTGGGCAACAAGATTGTGAATGCCACCAAGTTGGGCTCCAGCTTCTATAGTGGCTCATCCAAGAACTGGAATTTGAATGACAACTTCGAACTGGCCAGACGCTATTCGTGGATTGATCCTACCAACGGTGTGAATCTGCTCAGCAGTGCCTCTATCAAGGAGCATGGGGCAGCATGGACCGTGAATCGTCTGAATGAAGTCAATGCCAATGCCGGCATCTGGAATCCCGCCGGAGCCACTACAATGCCTTTGGTAGACTGGGCAGTAGAGGATGGCTCTTTCCTGCGGGTAAACAATGTGACCGTTGGATACACTGTGCCCAAGGCTTTGCTCAGCAAAATGAACATTCAGAACGTACGTCTCTATCTGACAGGGTATAACCTGTATTGCTTTACCAAGTACAAAGGAACAGACCCTGAAGTGGACTGCTGTACGAGCACACCGATGACTCCAGGTATCGACTATGCCGCTTATCCCAAGAGCCGTTCGTTTGTGGCCGGTATCAATGTTACTTTCTAATCCCATCATAATATATGCAACAATGAAAACAAGCATCAAATATATCACCGTTTTAGGAATAAGTGCCATGACGTTGGCTTCCTGTTCCGACTTTCTAAATCAGACTTCGCCTTCTGAAATGACGGGTGAGGCTGTATTCAACTCACTTACTTACACCCAACAAGCCCTTAACAAAGTCTATGCCGGCCTGACCAAGGATGAGACTTATGCACAGGTGGTGCCATTACTGCTTGGGTTGAACTCGGACATTGAATTGGTTGATGGCCTGGGTGAGTCGGGCGTCAACAGCAATAACGAACGTGGAGTTTGCAACTATGTGCCTCAGTTGAACTGGAGCAAGATTGACCGTAACTGGACGGGCATGTACGAAGCCATAGAGAATGCCAATATCGTTATCGAAGGTATTGAAAGCAGTTCGCTTGTAGCCAATGATGAAAGTTCGGCCAAGAAGATGCAGGCATTCAAGGGAGAAGCACTGACGTTGCGTGCCATGCTCTATCTTGACTTGATTCGGGTCTATGGCGATGTGCCGATGAAATTTGAGACCACCCGTTCGGACGGATCCAATATCTATCTGGCCAAGAGCGATCGTGATGAAATCTTTGAACGTCTTATCAGCGATTTGGAAGAGGCTGTCACTTGTCTGCCTTGGGCGGGTGAATCGGGTTATACCACTGAACGTATTACCAAAGGGTTTGCGCATGGCCTGTTGGCACGCATTGCCATGACGTATGCAGGCTACTCAATCCGCGAGAAGAATAAGAGTGGTTATGAGACGTTGGCAGGCAGTGATGCCACCTATCCCACGCAACGCCCTTCGGCAGACAAACGCCGCCAACTCTATGAATTGGCCGTGAAGCATCTGGATACCTTGATTGCCAGTGGAGTGCATCGCCTGAATCCCTCTTATGAGGATGAGTGGTACCTCATCAATCAGCTGACGTTGGACCAGACTTATCAGGAGAATCTTTATGAGGTGGCTCATGGCGTCAGCTTCTCAGGTGAGTTGGGCTACACAGTCGGCGTGCGCATCAACGGAAAGACCACTTACTATGGTGCCAAAGGCAACTCTTCGGGTAAGATGAAGTTGACTGCCGCATTCTTCTGGAGCTTTGACAAGAATGACCTCCGCCGTGACCTGAACTTTGCCAACTTTGAAATCAAGGAGGGCGAGAATGGTAATACGGTTGAGAATATGGCCAGCAATTCTCCCTTCGGCCTCTATGTGGCTAAGTGGGACGTGCGCAAGATGACGGACAAGTGGTTGGCTGCAGCACGTGCTTCGGCTGACAAGGTGGCCACCGGCATCAACAATGTGCTGATGCGTTATTCTGATGTGCTGTTGCTCTATGCCGAAGCCTTGAACGAACTGAATGGAGCTGATGCTGTAGGACCTACTTGTGGCTTGAGTGCCCGCGAAGCACTCCGACAGGTGCGTGCACGTGCATTTGATGCTTCGCACAAGGCTGAGGTCAACCAATATGTAGATGCCTTGGGCAGTGGCGAAGCTTTCTTCCAGGCATTGGTGGATGAACGGGCTTGGGAATTGGCCGGTGAGTGCGTACGTAAGTGGGACTTGATACGCTGGGGACTCCTTTCTGACAAGATAGAGGAGTCAAAGGCCGCCTATCTGCAGTTGATAGCCGAGGCTCCGCAGAAACTCTATTATAAGATGAAGGCCGATGTGCCGGGTGAGATAGATCCTGCCAGCATCTGTTGGTACGAAGAACCTGTCGTTACCGATGGGTATAAAAGTGTGGATTTCTGGGGTAAGGAAGATCCGGTGAGCGGAAAAAACGTCAACGACAATCTGCCCTTTATCAGTATTGGTTTGAACAATAAGGTGAAGAACCGTCATGTGTTCCCTTTGGGAACAACTACGATATCAAACTCTAATGGTACGTTGCAAAACTCTTACGATTTTTAATACAGCGAACAGGGCCGGCCGACACGTGCCTGCCATAAATCAAGATAGGTATGAATAAAATACAATATATCGCCTTGTCGGGAGCGGCATTGCTCCTGACGGCTTTCACCGCCACTTCGTGTGACGATGCTAATGACTGGAGTACGGATGCCTCTTATGACCGTCTCTTCAGTTCTCCCAAAATCAGTGTCTCTGCCAATGCATTGGATGCAGAAGTTACTTTCACAATGGTGCCCAATGCTGAGTATTACGTCATTGAGGTCAGTAAAGATTCGCTTTATGATGCGGTTTCTATGGGTAGCACAACCTCATCCATTCTCTATGGGGAAGACAAGAGTATAGTCAAGTCACCCTTCACTATTGACGGACTGGATAGTGACAGCAAATACTTCTTGCGTATCAAGTCGTATGCGGCAGGCAAATCAGAATCTCTTTGGGGATATCTGACGGACAAGAGTTTCAAGACCCGTACTGAACAGATTATCAACTATTATATGCCTGCCGCTGAAAAGATTACGCTGGGTTGGCCGGCTGGCTCTGTTGTAGACAGGGTGGAAATCTGGGATGCTACCGGTGCCGTGGTACAAGCGGTGATGCTGACTGCTGACCAGATTGCCGAAGGCCGTGTAGTGGTAGAGGGTCTGACGCAGCTGACGGATTATACCGCTGTGCTCTACAAGGGTGACGTGAAGCGTGGTATGATTGGCTTTACCACACCGGCTAAGGTGCCCGATGCTGATGTGGTGAAATACCTCGCCGAGGGTGACTCCATTAACAATACATTGTTTGAAGAAGTTGCAGCAGCCGGACATGCCAGTTTGACCCTTGCTTTGCCGGTAGGTAGTGAGTACTACAACATCAATACGCTGAATATTCCCGATGGACTGTCAGTCACATTCTTCGGATTGAGTGGAGGTGTGCAGCCCCGTTTGGGTGTCAAGAGCATCAATGTGGCCGGTCAGCACGACTACATCCGGTTTGAGAACATAGAAGTCTACAAGGGTCAGGATGAAGAGGGAAATGTCACCACGTTAGACTATTTATTCAACCAATCGGAGGCATGTGAAGTGGGTGAGCTGGCGTTCAGCAACTGCTTCATTCACGGCTTGAAGAATACACCGGTCCGTC
The DNA here is from genome assembly GCA_945641355.1 of uncultured Mediterranea sp. GTDB lineage: Bacteria > Bacteroidota > Bacteroidia > Bacteroidales > Bacteroidaceae > Bacteroides. Next base: position 152,342 of record CALZEQ010000001.1, read on the forward strand.
TGCAAGGTAGTGCTGAGAAAACCATCCGACAACTTACCTTCTCCAACTCTCTGCTTTATGGTGCCGAGAGCCGTAGCTACAGTTTGGTTCATGTCGATGCAAGCAGCGGTAAGGGCAAGATAGAGAATATCCTCTTCAGCCGATCTACAGTGGTCTATACCGGTAAGTGCTTCGTCTATAGCAAGAATACCGATTTTACATCTCTTATACTTACCGATTGTACCTTTAGTAAGATGATGGGTAGCGGTGACTATCTGTTGGATTGTGCCAGCACTAAGTACGGTCCTTCCGAAGGAGTCAAGATGACGAACTGTATTTTCGGTAGTACCAGTGATGTGGCCAAGGGCATCCGTTCGTCTGCTTCGGTTGATGTCACTAATTGCTATCAGACTGCCGACTTCAAATTGACGGGTAATCTTTTTGACGGCTTGACGGATTACGAAGGTGGTGAAACAGCCCTCTTCAAGGATCCGGCCAACCGTGACTTCACCATCATCGATGGCGGTTTTGCCGGTAAACAGAGCTGTGGTGATCCCCGCTGGTATATGGAGTAATCCATTTTCAGAATCGGTCTAATACGATAATGTGCGCTCTCTGAAAGGAATGTCAGACCTTTCAGAGAGCGCTTTGTGTCTGAACGTTATACATGAAAAAAGGAGATAAACACCTGTGACCGGTATTTACCTCCTATTCGATTGGAGCCGCTAGCCAGACTTGAACTGGCGACCTACGCGTTACGAATGCGTTGCTCTACCAACTGAGCTATAGCGGCGTTGCTCTTGGATTACGGGGTGCAAAGGTACATCTTTATTTGAATCTGCAAAAGGATTTGGCATTTTTTTTTAGGATTATGAAAATAATATCTTACCTTTGTCGCCGATAACAAATAGTGAAACAAAGCCTTGCAACTGCAGGTCTTTAATGAAATATCAGTTAACTCAAGTTCCGCAAGTTCGTCAACTTGCTGTCAGTGGACATCTTGTCTATCCATACTCTGGACTATTGGCAACATGTAAAGGATATGCGAAACTTAAATCAATGAATATGCGTAAATTTATTGCTTTATTATTTTTGACTTTCACTTTTGCAGGGACGGTTTTTGCCCAGCAGATGTCAGATGACCAAGTGGTTCAATATGTGAAGAGTGCCCAGAAGATGGGGAAGAGCCAAAAGGAGATTACTGCAGAATTGATGCGTAGGGGGGTAACGAAAGAGCAAGTGACTAGAATTAAAGAGAAGTATGAATCTTCGCAAACTGAAACCTCGCAGGAAAGCAGCGAATCTACCTTGCGTATGCGACAGCGGAAGGAAGATTATCAGGAAGGTCAGTTCAATTCAAAAAAATATCGGGATTATATAATAGAAAGAGAACCAAGTACCTTGGAAATGATGTTGGCAGAGAGTGAGGAGGATTCATTGCTGGTAGCCAGAAAGGATTTGGATAATGCTTTGACTCCTAAAGTTGATCCTACGTCACAAATCTTTGGGCACAATATCTTTACAAGCGAAAATTTGACCTTTGAACCCAATATCAATGTGGCTACTCCTGCCAATTACCGTTTGGGTCCGGGTGATGAGGTAATCATAGATGTTTGGGGGGCTTCAGAAACTACAATCCGCCAGACTATTTCGCCGGAGGGAAGCATCTTAGTAAGCAGTTTGGGACCGGTTTATCTTTCTGGAAAGACCGTGACAGAGGCTAATAACTATCTGAAACAGGAGTTTGCACGTATCTATTCGGGTGTGACAGGTGATGCACCTTCTACGCAGGTGAAGTTGACATTGGGCGAGATACGTACTATTCAAGTCAATGTGATGGGGGAAGTGCTGGTGCCTGGTACCTATAGCCTTTCGTCTTTTGCTTCGGTGTTCCACGCTCTTTATCGTGCCGGAGGGGTTAACGATATCGGTAGTTTGCGAAGCATTAAGGTGGTACGCAACGGAAACGTTGTGGTCGATTTGGATGTGTATGATTTCTTGATGAAGGGCCGGATGAAAGATGAAGTACGCCTGCAAGACGATGATGTGGTGTTGGTTGAACCTTATCAATCGTTGGTTCAGATTTTAGGGAAAGTGAAGCGTCCGATGTATTATGAATTGAAACAGAATGAAACTGTAGCCTCTTTGTTGAAATATGCCGGTGGATTTACGGGTGATGCTTACAAGAAAGCCATCCGTGTAATTCGGAAAAGTGGACGTGAACATCAGATTTTTAATGTGGATGAGATGGATTTTTCTGTATTCAGACTTGAAGATGCAGACTTGCTGTCGGTAGACTCTGTATTGCAACGTTTTGAAAATCGCGTAGAGATACGAGGGGCCGTTTATCGGGAAGGGTTGTATCAGTTGAATGGTACTGTCAATACGGTGAAGCAGTTGATTCAAAAAGCAGAAGGATTACGTGGAGATGCATTTCTGAATCGGGCCGTTCTGGACCGGGAACGTGAGGACTTTACGCATGAAATCATTCAGGTGGATGTTAGAGGACTGTTGAATGGGACGACTGCAGACATCCCTTTGCAGCGTAATGATGTGCTTTATATTCCAAGTATACATGACTTGAAAGAAGAACAGACGCTGACTATTCATGGTGAAGTGGCCAACCCAGGAACCTATTTCTTTTCAGAAAATATGACTGTTGAGGACTTGATTGTGCAGGCGGGAGGTCTTTTGGAGTCGGCTGCTACGGCAAAAGTAGAGGTGGCTCGTCGAGTCAAGAATCCCCAAAGTACGAATTTTTCTACTACCGTCGGCGAAAGTTTTTCGCTTGACTTGAATGATGGACTGACATTGGGTGAAGTGGGCAGAGACTTTCATCTGCAGCCTTTCGATGAAGTGTATATCCGTAAATCTCCGGCTTATCATCGTCAGCAGAATGTAACGGTGGGTGGTGAAGTGTTGTTTAGTGGCAGTTACGCTTTATCCAAAAAGAATGAACGTTTAAGCGATCTGATAAACAAGGCGGGAGGGGTGACTCCTGATGCTTATGTGAAGGGAGCACGCTTGATTCGTCAGATGACAGAGGAGGAGATACGACGTAAGGAAGATGCCATACGTATGGCACAACAGGGAGCCGGTGATTCCATCTCCATCAAAAAACTGGACACCTCAGATACCTATTCCGTGGGTATCAGTCTGGAGAAGGCATTGCAGAGTCCTGGTTCCGACTATGACATGGTGTTGCGTGAGGGGGATATACTTTATGTGCCTGAATATGTAAGTACAGTGAAAATCAACGGTGCTGTGATGTATCCGAATACCGTATTGTATAAGAAAGGTGAAGATTTACGCTATTACATCAATCAGGCCGGTGGATTTGGTAATGATGCCAAGAGACGTAAGGCGTATGTAGTTTATATGAATGGAACGGTATCAAGATTGAGGTCTGGTAACAATAAAGCTATTGAACCGGGTTGTGAAATTATTGTGCCGAGTAAGGATTCCAAGAAGAAGATGACTCCCGGTGAGATTATTGGAATGGGAACCTCTGCCGCCTCATTGGCTACTATGATTGCTACGTTGGTCAATTTGTTTAAATAAAAGGAGAGAGATTTATGTATACGGTCATCAAACGTATGGAGGTTTCAGCCTCCCACAGTTTGTCTCTATCTTATCGTAGCAAGTGCGAAAATCTGCATGGGCATAACTGGATTATCACCGTCTATTGCCGCGCAAAAGAACTGAATGCGGATGGTATGGTGGTGGATTTCAGTCATATCAAGCAGGAGGTAAAAGGACGGTTGGATCATCGTAATCTCAATGAAGTGCTTCCATTTAATCCTACTGCAGAAAATATAGCCCGTTGGATTTGCGAGCGTATTCCTGAATGTTTTAAGGTGGAAGTACGTGAATCCGAGTCGAACATCGCTATCTATGAGAAAGATTAACGAGATATTCTATAGCCTTCAGGGAGAGGGGTTCCATACAGGTACGCCGGCTGTTTTTATCCGTTTTTCCGGATGCAATCTGAAATGTCCGTTTTGTGATACCCGTCATGAAGAGGGAGTGATGATGTCGGATGAAGAGATAATGGTCGAGGTACTGCGCTATCCGGCAACGATGGTGATTCTGACGGGAGGAGAACCCTCTCTATGGGTAGATGCTGGTTTGGTAGAGTGCTTGCACGAGGCAGGCCGTTTTGTCTGTATCGAGACGAATGGAACGCATGCGTTGCCGGAGAACATCGATTGGGTGACCTGCTCACCTAAGCAAGGAGGAACGCTGAGGCTGCGTAGGATAGATGAGGTTAAAGTGGTGTATGAGGGTCAGGATATTGCTCCTTATGAGAATTTGCCTGCCCGACATTTTTTCCTCCAGCCCTGTTCGGGAGCCAATATCGAAGCTACAGTTGCTTGCGTCATGCAGCATCCCCGTTGGCGGTTGAGCTTGCAGACACATAAGTTGATTGGTATTGCCTGATGGAACCAACATTAGAGGAGATGATAAAAAAAGAGGGTACGAAAGCATTCGTATCCTCTTTCTGAGTCTATTAAGTCAACACACTGGCTTATTTCACATCAATCACCTTCTTTGCCTTTTCCTTTTCTTGAGCAGTGAACTTAGGCAAGTTGATGTTCAGTACTCCGTTCTCTACGTTGGCTGAGATTTTCTCTTTGTCCACATCGTCTGGCAGAATCATGGTCTGTTGGAACTTTGTGTACGAGAACTCACGGCGCAGGTAGCGTCCTTCTGACTTAGCCTCTTTGTTCTCCTCCTTGTGCTCGCTTTTCTTTTCCATGGCAATGACCAGATTGTTCTCTTCGTCGATGTGAACGTTAAAGTCCTCTTTGGTCATGCCCGGAGCAGCAAGTTCCACCTTGTACTCTTTCCCTGTTTCAAATACGTTGATGGCGGGAGCCGTAGCATTGGCTTTTTCCATCCATTCGTTGTCAAAGAAATCGTTAAAAATACTCGGTAACCAATTCTGGTTTCTTCTAACTGGCATCATAGTTCTAATCTCCTATTGTTTAAGTTATACATGTTAGTTTTTGTTTCGGACTGCGTTTCAGGGGCTTCCCGGCTTGTTGGCCTGTCAGCTCTCGAACCGCTGTTCACTAATTGTATTGCAAACTCGGTGCCAATCGGAATGTGATGAATTATTTGACAAATTGTCAGCAAATAGTAGACTATTTGTCTTATTTGCTGACAAAATGATTATATAATAAAGTATTTATAGAGGAATGTATTCCACGAAAGCTTCCATGGCTTCATAGGATGCCAGTCCCAAGCTATCGTACAATGAGGCTGTTGCTCTGTTTCGGTCTTCGCTTCGTTGCCAGAAGAGTCGTTCGTCATTACCCAGGAAGGGAGCACTTTCCATCTGGCTTTGGTGCTTTAGGATAGAGTTCCGTTTGGCCCGAAGTTCTTCCGGACTGATAGGTACTGCCATTTCGATATTCTCTATTTCCCACTCGGCCCAAGCACCGCGGTACATCCAGATGCGACAATCCTTCAGCCATTCTGCCTCCGCTTCCTTCTCCAGATCAATGGCTGCAAATACGGCATCCGTGCAGACGCGGTGTGTACCGTGCGGATCGGCCAAGTCACCTGCCACAAAGATCTGATGAGGCTTCACCTCCTGCAACAGATGACGTACAATCTCGACGTCAACCTCGCTGATGGGGTTCTTCTGGATTTTTCCTGTTTCATAGAAGGGCAGGTCCAGAAAGTGGCAATGATCCAGCGGAATGTTGTTGTAGGTGCAGGCGGTACGGGCCTCGCCACGTCTGATCAGCCCTTTGATGGTCAGGATGTCGCGGGTGTCCATATCGCCATCCTTCTTGTTGCGTAGGTAATTGCGTATTTCGGTGTATTTCTCTTTGATGATTTGGTCGGCATTGTCATTGAACAGTTGGTTGAATCCGTTGATGAAATGCAGGAAACGGATGACCTCTTCATCGCCTACGGCGATATTGCCACTGGTTTCATAGGCTACGTGTACATCGTGCTTCTGCTCTACCAACCGGCGGATGGTACCGCCCATGGAGATGACATCGTCATCCGGATGGGGTGAGAATACCACAATACGCTTCGGATAGGGTTTGGCTCGTTCCGGACGATAGGTGTCATCGGCATTCGGCTTGCCGCCCGGCCATCCTGTAATGGTATGCTGGAGGTCGTTGAATATCTTGATGTTCACGTTGTAGGCCGAGCCGTAAAGTGCCAGCAGTTCACTCAGACCGTTTTCGTTATAATCTTTGTTGGTCAGTTTCAGAATGGGCTTTTTGGTTAGTTGGCAGAGCCAGACGATGGCGCTTCGTATCAGTTTGTCGTTCCATTCGCAGGATGTAACTAGCCAGGGGCGTTGGATGCGGGTCAGATTGGCAGCGGCCGACAGGTCGGTCACAATGCGGGCATTGTTGTGTGTCTGCAGGTACGAGGCCGGTATGGTGTCGGTAGTGGCTCCCTCTACACACTCTTTCACCATGTGTGCTTTCTCCTCACCCCAAGCTATGAGGTATATTTTCTTGGCATTCAGTATGGTAGAGACGCCCATGGTGATGGAGCTGATAGGGGTACTTTCGATGCAGCCGAAGGTCTTGGAGGCTTCGTTGCGTGAATCGTTGTCCAGCAAGATGAGGCGGGTCGTAGAATTGAGCCGTGAGCCGGGCTCGTTGAATCCGATATTTCCTACGCGACCTATGCCGATGATGGCTACGTCCAGACCGCCCAAGTTTGCGATGCGCTGCTCGTACAAGCGGCAGTATTCAAATATATTGTCTTTGGGGATGGTGCCGTCCGGACTGTAGACGTTCTGTTTGTCAATATCCACATGATTCAGCAGCATCTCGTTCAGTGCGTTCAGGTTGCTGTTGATGGCATCCGGATTCAGCGGATAGTATTCATACAGATTGAATACGATGACGTTGCGGAAGCTGAGTCCCTCCTCCTTGTGCATCCGTACGAGGGCAGAATATACTTGGCGGGGTGAATTGCCGCCTGCCAGTGCCAGAACGCAGAACCGGCCTGCTTTCTGCTTGTCGCGTATCAGCTGGGCCACGTCGAGAGCTATCTGTTCCGCTCCCTCTTCTACTGATTCATAGATGTCTGTCGGTATCTTCTCCAATCGGGTGAGCACCGAGCGTTCAAAGGCGTTCTCAGGTTTGTAATACCTGGGAGAGACTCTGTTAAGAGTGATTTGCGAACTAAGGTTGGTTTTCATAACGCGAGCGTTGTTTTTTTATTGTTGTGATTAGGCGTTTGGGTCTTGTGAGAGACCTTATTTGTTCATCAAGGCAAAAGTAGTGCTTTTTCAGCAAGATTATTCCCATGTGTATTCTTATTTTATTAAATACTCTAAAAATGAACATTTGTATAGTGTAATATGTTACCTTTGTTGTGTGACTGAAAGATGATTGATTGAATCTTTTAAATAGGTATGTTATGAAAAATCTGAGATGGGAAGCCCTGATTCTGGCCATTGGTATGGTGGTAGTGGGCAATTGTCTGAAAAACGCATTGGAGAATTTTACCGACAAGGAGCGGGTGGTCAGTGTGAAGGGTCTGGCAGAGATGGAGGTCCCTGCCGACAAGGTGGTATGGCCCTTGGTATATAAGGATATTGGTGATGACCCTGCCTTGCTCTATGAGAACATGGCAAAGAAGAATACGGCCATTGTCGCCTTCTTGAAGAACAACGGAATAGAGGAGACGGAAATCAGCATTGCCCCTCCCGAGGTGATAGATATGCAGGCCGAACGTTACGGCAACACCAACATAAAATACCGCTACAATGCCACTTCGGTCATCACGGTGACATCGAGAAATGTAGATAAGGTACGCCAGTTGATGACCGAGCAGGCTGAACTGCTGAAGCAGGGCATCGCCATCACCGGAGGAGACTATCGCTACAATGTTTCTTACGAATTTACCGGTCTGAACAGCATCAAGCCTCAGATGATAGAGGAGGCTACGAAGAATGCACGGGCAGCGGCCGAGAAGTTTGCCAAGGACTCGGACAGCAAGCTGGGCAAGATACGTAACGCTTCGCAAGGCCAGTTCTCCATTTCCGACAGAGATGCGAATACGCCCTATATCAAGAGCGTGCGTGTGGTGACCACCATCAACTACTACCTGCGTCGGTAAGCAGGGAGGTGTAGGCCGGATAAAGTATAGAGGGCAGCCCAACCGGCTGCCCTCTATTATCTGAACGATGCCGACATCCTGTGCGGCGCGTCAGATGGCAAAGTTTTCGGGAATCCGTCCTCGGAACCCTTTGAAATAGTCTTTTATGATGCGCATGTCCTCTTCCAGATTGCCCGTCGGCATCAGGGCCTTGGTTGCAGCGATGGTTTTCGACGGATAGTCGATGCCTATCAGCATGATGGGCACCTTCGCTTTCAGTGCAATGTAATAGAACCCCTTTTTCCAGTTCGGATTGGCCTTGCGCGTCCCTTCGGGTGTGATGGCCAGATGGAACTGCCGGCTGTGGGCAAAGCGTTCGGCCATCTGCTCGACCAGTGATGTCTTCTTCCCGCGGTCCACGGGGATGCCTCCCATAGAACGGAATATAGGCCCCAATGGCCAGAAGAACCACTCCTTTTTCATCATGAAACTGGTCTTTCTTCCTAACGAGCCATAGAACAGCTTGCCGATGAAGAGGTCGCAGTTGGAGGTATGAGGGGCGGCACAGATGACGCATTTGTCAAATTCGGGCACCGTTATCAGATAGTTCCAACCCAATATGCGGTGGTAGATAAAGCGGCAGAGGGCTTGCTTCATTCGGCAGTCAGTTGGTTCATGTGCTCAACAATCTGGCTGGCGGCAGCCTGCAGGTCGGTGCGCAGCTTGCTGTAGAATCCCTTTACATTACCCGGCTCTGTATGGCTGATGCGGCTCAGAAATTCGTTCTGCATATCCAAAATCTCGGCCAATACCTTGTCGGCTTCTGCCTGGTTCACCTTGGGGTTGATGATGCTGGCTGAGAGGCATTCGGTAAACAGTTCGCTTGCTATGTAGTTCACGCTTTTCTTCAATGTTCTTCTTTTTGCCATAATCGTTTGTCTTTAAAGAGTTGATAATCGGTTGTCTCTCTCCTTTTTGGGGGGAGTCGGTTGTTTCAAAGTACAAATATACGCATTATATTTGATTTTCGTCGATATTTTGTTCAACTTTTGCAAGAAAGAGGTCTCACTCCCTTGGTCGCGGCCTTGAATACGGGGCGTGGCTGCTGCACTTCCGATTCGTAGCCATACCAGTACCCTTGACCTTCCTCCTTGCCGACCGGAAGGAAGCAGATGCGCAGTGTCGGCTTGTACTCGCCATAGATTGTTTCCCATTCGGCCGGCAACTGTTGGCGTTTGGTGCGGACTCGTTCTGCAGGAGCTTTCTTCAGCGACAGGCCGGCCTCTATCCACGCCATGCTCACGTCGTTCAGACGCTCCGGATAGTGTCGTTTGCAGAAGTCGTAGAGCAGGCACCCGCGTCGCTCCAGGCTTAGTGGCTGGTCGATGAGGTTTCCCTCCACCATCTCTTTGAGCAACCGATGCAGAAAATCTGCATCCTGTAGGATGAGGCTGCGCGTCACCTCCTGCCAGGCCTCGGTGTTGTAGAAGGCATCCAGCAGGCGGGACAGTTGCCGGGCTGTCTGCAGTTCGCCGTTCCCTATCTGTTCGGTTTGCAACACTTCGTATGGGGGTAGGGGAGCATAGACGATGCCCAGCTCTGCCGCCCGTCGGCGCATCTCCGTGCCCGGCAGCAGCTTGAGCGACTCCAGCTGAATTTCGCCGGCTTTGTATGCGGCCAGCGTACGCACATCTTCAAACAGTTGTTCCAGCCGATAGAGGGGTAACCCGGCTATCAGGTCGGCATGAGTCACCACATTGGGCAGGGTGCAGAGGAACCTCAGTCCCTCCAGCGCATCGGTCAGCCGGCCTTGTCGGCGGCATTGCTGCAGCACCTCTTCGTGCAGGCTCTGTATGCCCGCCTCCAGATGTAGAAGGCCGTCCGGCATGTGCCGCAGTTCCTCCTTCAGTTCTTCCGACAGCAAGGCCGGATGGATTTCCAGATGGAAGCGGATGTCGGGATGATATTCACGGAATAGGTTCAGCAACTCCTTGGCCCTTCGGTTGTTGTAGTTGAAGGTGCGGTCAAGCACGCGCACGTTGCGTATGCCGTGTGCCCGGATGGTGTCTAACCGTTGCCGGATGGCCGGTAGGGAGAGTGTGCGTACCGGTTTCTCGCCTCCGCTTACGCAGAAGGCGCATGTGTTGAAGCAGCCGCGCGTGGTCTCTAACTGCACGAACGGTTTCCCCCAAGGGAAGAAACGGCTTGCTTCGGGAGGCATCAGCCGGTCAAAGGCGTGGACGCGGGCCGTCCCGTTGTCGCAATACCTGCCTTCGTCGTCCAGATAGCAGAGCCCCGTTATCGCGCTCCATCGGTCTCGCTCCCGATGGCAGGCCAGCCAGCGGGGAAACTCCTCTTCTCCCTCTCCGCGGAACACGGCATCTACATACGGATGGCATCGGAGGAAAGCCTCGTTATCGCCCAGAAACTCCGGTCCACCCAGTATGACGTTCGTCTGCGGCAGCAAGGCACGTAGGCGGGCAACGATGTGCATCAGCTGTTCGTGGTTGAAGAGCCAGGCCGTAGCCGCCACTATATCGGGCCGATGCCGTACAATCTCCTCTACCACGCTTCCTGCTTGTTCGTTGATGGTGGCCGACACCACTTCCCATTCCACCCCTGCCATGTCGCCCGTCTGGGCGTGCAGGGCCGGCAGTGCCAGCGAAGAGTGGGCATACGAACTGTTCAGGTCTATCCAAAGTAATTTCATGTCATCATCTGTAATCGTGGCGCAAACTTACATAAAAAACGCAGATTATTGTGTAAGTTTGCACGCAAAACGGGCCTTCAGGCTATAAGTTACCGACAAACCATAAAAGAGAATGGGTATGAAAGAGCAGATAGAAATTGCAGATGCGGCGTTGCGTCAGGCCGCCCAAGAGGGAATGGACGCATTCATACAAGTGTTTACCGATGCCTATCTGCAGCGGATAGGCGGACAGCTGACGGCAGAGACCATGCCGCTGCTGACGGGCGAGCAGCACACCTTGCTGGCCTATCGCCTGTTGCGTGACGAACTGATGGAGGGTGGTTTCTGCCAGTTGATACAGAATGGCTACGGGGGCTATATCTTCGACAATCCCTTTGCGCGAGTGATGCGTATGTGGGAGGTAGGCGACCTCCACAAGCTGATTTATGCCGCCCGCAAGATTTATGATGCCCATCGGGCCGACCTGGAGCGCGAGCGTACCGACGATGAGTTCATGGCCATGTACGAGCAATACGAGGCGTTCGACGAACTGGAGGATGAGTTCCTGGAGAAGGAGGAGGAGTATACCGCCCGTGTGGCTGCGTATGTGGACGAGCATCTGGAGCTTTTTGCCGCCATCGTCTGATGTGTTGCTCATTTCTTTTAAAGAAGATGCTCATATCTTTTAAAGATAAGGCCGATTTCTTTTAAAGATAAAGCACACTTCTTTTAAAGATAAATGCTTGTGGGTGTATACCAACTCCGCCTCCCTACAAAATGCCGGTCATTCCTCTATCTTCCAATCGCTGATGGTGTGTCGCTCGGAGTCGAAGTTGATGCCCACCTTGATGACGGGCAGCCCTGCAAGGGCAAAGCGCGAGGCATACTCCTTCAGGTCCATCTGCCGCATGGCGGCTTCGGCACTCTGGTTGAGTCTCAGCTCGAATAGATAGAGGGCTTTGGCCGTGCGCATTACCATCTCCACACGGCCTGTCGGCGTGTGCACCTCCACATCCACATACCGCCCCAGCAGGGAGAAGATGATGTAGAGCATCTGTTGGTAATGCCCCTCGCTGTCGGCTTGATTGCAGTAGGGCACGGTGAGCAGATAGGCTTGCAGGAGGCGGAGCATCCCGTCAAGGTCGTCATGATAGAGTGCGCTATACATCTTTCCTACCGTTGTGAGCCCGCGACCTCCCAACCGTCCCACATAGTTGGGGAGGAGGCTGTCCATCAGTCCGACACGTATCTCGGCATTGGGTATGTCAAGCAGATAGACTTTGCTGGTGCGGTCGTACGCCTTGATAGTCAGATAGCCGCTTTGGTAGAGCAACGGGATGATGGAGACCATGCCTTCCGTGGGGGCATCAAACTCGGAAGCCAAGGCCTCTATGGTAGCCAAATCAGAGGGCATAACATCGAATTTCCGCATCATCTCCAGCAGATAGGTGGGAGTGCCCGAGGCAAACCAGTAACTGTTGAGCTCCCGGTCCTGCATGGCATTGAACAGGCTGAAAGGGTTGAACACATCGGGCGAAGGCCAAGTGAAGTGATAGCCGTCGTATTGTCGGCGCAATGCCTCGATGGCTTCGTCACGGCTCATCTTCTGATAGGCGGCCAGGTTGTCTATATAGTCGGACATCTGGCTGAGCATCTCCTCCTTGCTGATGCCGCAGAGGGTGGCATATTCGGGCAGCATGGAGATGTTCTTCAGGTTGTTCAGCTCGCTGAAGATGCTGAGCTGCGAGAACTTGGTGATGCCGGTCAGGAAGACAAACTTCAGGTAGGGGTCGCATGCCTTGAGCGGAGAGTAGAAGTTGCGCATCACGTTGCGCAGGATAGGCAGTTGCGTCTCTTCGTGCACCACGTCGAGTAGCGGGGCATCGTATTCGTCGATTAAGATGACTACCGGCCGTCCGGTCTGCTCGTAAGCCGCAGAGATGAGATCGGTTAATCTGACGTTGTTATCAGCAGCCGGTTGATTGATGCCATATTTCGGCTCGTACACGGCCAGTCGCGAACCGAGGTAGCGTTCCAGCTGCTCCTTCTCCATGTGCTTGCCTAACGACATGTCAAATCGCAGTACGGGATAGGCTGTCCACTCCTGCTCCAGCCGTTCGATGGCCAGTCCCTTGAACAATTCCTTACGCCCTTCAAAGTAAGCCTGCAGGGTGGAGATAAGCAGGGACTTGCCGAATCGGCGCGGACGGCTCAGAAAAATATAGTTGCTGGCATGAATCATCTGCCAGATATATGCTGTCTTGTCCACATAGAGGTAGCCATCCTCTATGACTTTCTCAAATGTCTGTATGCCCACGGGCAGTCGTTTCAGTCGTTTTGCTTCCATCGTCACCTGTCGTTGTTGATTCTACGAGCAAAAGTACTACAATCGGTTGGAACTTGCAATGGTAGCCTGTTTTTAATGTAGCTGGCACTGTGGCGGTCGCATGAATCCCGCATTATTCTTTCGTAATAAATGTTAAATATCGGAAGGGCGATGCAGTATTTGTACCCATCCTGCATTTATTCTTAAAAACAATAAAAAAACGGGGAATGGCTATCGTACCTCGTATCTTTTGTATATTTTTGCAACTCAAATAATAATAAGACAATGAAACAACTTAAACTATTAATGCTTTCTGCCCTCATGCTGTTGATGGGCGTATCTTTTACATCTTGTTTGGATTCGGACAATGACTATGTACAGACCATCTCTGCGTATGGCAAACTTTATTCAAGCTACGGCAGTTACTACTTCAGACTGAACAATGGCTACACCATTACGCCTTCATATGCATCGGTGGCTGCTATCGAAGCCAATGGTACCAAACTTTCTACGTTTGATGGGCAGCTGGTCTATTTCCTTTATACGGCTGAAGGACTGGTACCGAACGAAACGACCAAAACGCTGGACGGCGTTACGCTGCAGGGCCTGATTACGTTGGACAACACCGTTCAGGTGGTCGGCGGTAAGGAAGAGGATGCCCTTCCGCAGGACTCCATCGCCACGTCGCCCATCATTACGATGGAGTACAATCAGTCGAAGCCCGAGTTCTGGGATGCAACCACGCTGTTGCTGCCGGTGCAGTTCTCTGTAAAGAAGGCCGAGAACTACGTGACGCTGGTTTACTATACCGATGAGGACGCTGACAACGGTGACATCCTGCGCCTGCATTTGCGTCTGAATGCCAAAGGCAAATCGATGTCTACCAACTATACTTCTTATGAGTATGCTTCCGAAGGTGGCTATCTGGGCGTATTCTTGAGAGCTTATAATCTGGATGACGTGTTCAGAATATATATGTCAAAGAAGGGTATAGGGGCTTATCCTACGAAAGTTCAGATTGTGACACAAGAGAACTCGTACAGTACGGAGATGACCGAAGCACAGGAAAAGGTCTATACCGTGGAGTATAAGCCTGAAACATCCAATTAAATTGTAATTGATACTTGAACTATAAAGAATTATTTCATCTCGCGATGTCATTGATTTCCTCCCCGGCCCGTGCTTGGGAGGAAATTCGTTTAGAGGATAGGCGGAAGGTGTACACCTCCTTCGTCTATCCTATGATTGGTTTATGCGCCTTGTCGGTCTTCATCGGCTCGTTGTTCACGATGGGGTGGGACGGCCCGCAGAGCTTCCAGTATGCCATGCGCCAGTGTTGTGCCGTGGCGGTATCGCTGTTCGGAGGCTATTTTCTGGCTGCCTATCTCATCAATGCCCTGTGCGTCCATCTGCTGGGGCTTGATGACAATCCCGCCTTGGCCCGTCAGTTTGCCGGCTACGCACTGGTGGTGCTCTTCCTGCTGCGCATCATCTTGGGCATCCTGCCCGACTTTGCCATCATTGCCCTGCTGCTGCAGTTCTACATCGTCTATGTGGTGTGGGAGGGCAGTGCCGCACTGATGCAGATAGCCGAAGAAAACCGCCTGCGCTTCACTGTCATCTCGTCGGTGCTGCTCATCGCCTGTCCCGTGCTGATAGAGTGGGCCTTCACGCGGCTGACCATCCTGCTCAACTGACCCCGTTACCGACACCCTCCTACCTAACGATTGCGCCTTATGAAACAACCCGCTATCAACATCAAGAACAAACGCGCCACTTTCGACTACGAGTTGGTGGATACGTACACCGCCGGCATCGTGCTGACGGGAACCGAAATCAAGTCAATCCGACTGGGGAAGGCTGGCCTGGTAGATACCTTCTGCTACTTTGCCAACGGCGAACTGTGGGTGAAGAACATGCACATTGCCGAGTACTTCTACGGTTCGTACAACAATCACTCCTCGCGCCGCGAGCGCAAGCTGCTCCTGACGAAGAAGGAGCTGGACAAGCTGGCCAGAGGTACCAAGGATCCGGGCTTCACCATCGTGCCCGTGCGGCTGTTCATCAACGAGAAGGGGCTGGCCAAGCTGGTGATAGCCCTGGCGAAAGGAAAGAAACAGTACGACAAGCGCGAATCCCTGCGCGAGAAAGACGACAAGAGGGATATGGCCAGAATGTTCAAGCGATAAATCTGCTCCCTTCTACCTATTTAATATATATACATACACAATCATGAATACAATCAACGAACTGGTGCGTCAGCGCATCCTGATTCTGGACGGTGCCATGGGCACCATGATACAGCAGTGCGGACTGACCGAGGACGACTTCCGGGGCGAACGCTTCGCCCACCTGCCCGGACAGATGAAGGGCAACAACGACCTGCTCTGTCTGACACGTCCCGACATCATTGCCGACATACATCGCAAATACCTGACGGCAGGTGCCGACATCATAGAGACCAACTCCTTCAACGCCACGCGCATCAGCATGGCCGACTATCACGTGCAGGAGTACGTACGCGAAATCAACTTGGAGGCAGCCCGCATCGCCCGTCGGGTGGCCGATGAGTTTACGGCCCTCACCCCTCACAAGCCCCGCTTCGTGGCCGGCTCGGTAGGACCTACCAACAAGACTTGCTCCATGAGTCCCGATGTGAACAACCCCGCCTTCCGCTCGCTCACCTTCGACCAGCTGGCCGATGCCTATTGCGAGCAGATGGAGGCGTTGCTGGATGGGGGCGTGGATGCCCTGCTCATCGAGACCATCTTTGATACGCTGAATGCCAAGGCAGCCATCTATGCCGCCGAAGAGACCATGCGGCGGACGGGGCGGCAGGTACCGCTGATGCTGTCGGTCACTGTATCCAACACGGACGGGCGTACCCTCTCCGGGCAGACGTTGGAGGCCTTCTTGGCCTCGGTGCAGCACGCCCCCCTCTTCTCGGTGGGGCTGAACTGTTCGTTCGGTGCCCGTCAGCTGAAGGCCTGCCTGCAGCAGCTGGCCGCCTGCGCCCCTTACTACATCAGTGCCTATCCCAATGCCGGCCTGCCCAACAGCCTGGGGCAGTACGACCAGACCCCCGACGACATGGCCCGCGAGGTGGCCGAGTACATCAGCGAAGGACTGGTGAACATCATCGGCGGATGCTGCGGTACGACGGATGCCTACATCGCACGCTACGGTGCGCTGGTGGAGGGGGCCAAGCCGCACCAGCCTGCCCCCCGGCCCGAAAGCCTCTGGCTCTCCGGACTGGAACTGCTGGAGGTGAAGCCCGAAAACAACTTTGTGAACGTGGGCGAGCGGTGCAACGTGGCCGGCTCGCGCATGTTCCTGCGGCTGATTAATGAGAAGAAATACGATGAGGCGCTGAGCATCGCCCGCCGCCAGGTGGAGGATGGAGCGCAGGTCATCGACATCAATATGGACGACGGCCTGCTGGATGCAGAGGCCGAGATGGTCAACTTCCTGAACCTGATAGCCTCTGAACCCGACATTGCCCGCGTCCCCGTCATGATAGACTCCTCCAAGTGGGAGGTGATAGTGGCCGGTCTGAAGTGTGTGCAAGGCAAGTGCATCGTCAACTCCATCTCGCTGAAAGAGGGTGAGGAGAAGTTTTTGGAACGTGCCAGAGCCGTGAAACGCTACGGTGCGGCAGCGGTGGTGATGGCCTTCGACGAGCGCGGTCAGGCCGACAGCTACGAACGTCGCATCGAGGTGTGTGCCCGTGCCTACCGCCTGCTGGTGGACGAGGTGGGCTTCAATCCGCACGACATCATCTTCGACCCCAACGTGCTGGCCATTGCCACCGGCATGGAGGAACACAACAACTATGCGGTGGACTTCATACGGGCAGCCGGATGGATACGCAGCAACCTGCCCGGGGCGCATGTCAGCGGCGGGGTGAGCAACCTCTCCTTCTCCTTCCGGGGCCATAACTACATCCGAGAGGCCATGCACGCCGTCTTCCTCTATCACGCTATCCGGCAGGGCATGGATATGGGCATTGTCAATCCGGCCTCTTCCGTGCTCTACACCGACCTGCCGGCCGATTTGCTGGAGCGCATCGAAGATGTGGTGCTGAACCGCCGTCCCGATGCGGCCGAACGGCTGATAGAGACAGCTGAACGGATGAAGGCGGAAGCCGAAGCGGCCAAGGCAGCCGGCCAGACGGCCTCGCCTGCCGATGCCTCCGCCCATCAGCAATGGCGTCAGGCAACGTTGGACGAGCGGCTGGTCTATGCCCTTGTCAAGGGGGTGGGCGACTACCTGGAGGCCGACTTGGCGGAAGCGTTGCAAGTCTACCCCAAAGCGGTGGACATCATCGAAGGCCCGCTGATGGCGGGCATGAACCGTGTGGGCGACCTCTTCGGGGCCGGCAAGATGTTCCTGCCTCAGGTGGTGAAGACTGCCCGTACCATGAAGCAGGCTGTGGCCATACTGCAACCCGCGCTCGAAGCGGGCAAGCAGGAGGGGGCAGCCCCCGCCGGACGGGTGTTGCTGGCTACGGTGAAGGGTGATGTGCACGACATCGGCAAGAACATTGTCTCGGTGGTGATGGCGTGCAACGGGTACGAAATCATCGACCTGGGTGTGATGGTGCCTGCCGAAACCATCGTGCAACGGGCCATCGAAGAACGGGTAGACATGATAGGGCTCAGCGGGCTCATCACCCCGTCGCTCGACGAGATGGTGCATGTGGCGCTTGAACTGGAACGGGCCGGACTGGACATCCCCCTGCTGATAGGAGGCGCCACAACCTCACAGCTCCATACGGCCTTGAAGATAGCGCCGGTCTATCATGCACCGGTGGTTCACCTGAAAGATGCGTCGCAGAATGCGGTAGTAGCCTCCCGACTGATGAATCCGCAGACCCGCTGCGAGCTGGCGCACGAGCTGGAACAGACTTACGAGACGTTGCGCGAGGGTCATGCCGACCGTCGCGTACCGACCGTCTCGCTGGAGGAGGCGCAGCGCAACAAGCTGAACTTGTTCTGATGCACACAGGGCTGCGCCGTCCCCTGCCGTTCATTCCATCACCGGATAGAGCAGCAGCTGTTGCAGGATGGCCCGCCCCATGCGCTGCTGACCCTGCGTGTTGGGGTGCAGCCGGTCGTTCTCCTTGTCCCAGAAGTAGTCCAGTTGTTCCTGCACCATCGGCTGTAGTCCGCTGACGGCATTCAGGTCTATCACTGGCATGGCCCACAGGTTGCCGGCCTCTTTGACAGCCTCTACGTAGGCATCGATGTAGGCTCCGCACGTGTTCTGATAGTTCTCGTCGGGTTGTACGTTGCTGTCGTTGAAGTAGGCCCGTCCCCTATGCAGCGGAGTCATCAGTATGATTTGTTTGGTCGGGTAGGTCTGTTTCAGCTGTTTCAGTGCCAGGTTGATGCGACCGCGGTAGGTCGTGTCGGTCAGCGAGAGGGTGCGGTGCCGGCGAGGTCCCGTCCGTTTGGGACGTCCGTCGTTGGCATATTCCACCTCCTCCATCTGTTCGTCAAACCATTCTCCCAAAGGCAGTCCCTTGTTGTAGTCGTTCGTTCCCATCAGGATGAGTATGCTGTCCACGTCGTCGCCATGCTCCTTTTTCAGTTGGGCGGTCTGTCGGGGGATGTCGTTCCACTGCCGCCCGCTGATGGCATAGACGTAGGGCGTGATGCCTATCCAATCCTGCAGGAAACTCCAGTAGTTCTTGATTTGTCCTCCCTTCAGGTTGGGGTCAGTGATGGAGTCGCCGAAGAAGGCTACCTTCTTCCCCTGCCAGGGATGTGTGTACGTGATAGCCGTCTGGACAGACGAGTGAGGTGCGGCAGGTTGTGCCTCTGCTGCTGCGTTCCCTCCCAGCAGCAGGGCTCCGCTCAGGCAGAGCGTCAGTAAGGGTTGATAGCGTGTCATACGATACATGTTGTTTTAGGATTGTCTGTAAATTCCTTCAAAAGTAGGAGGTTTTTTTGAAAAACAGCGTCACAGACCTCCCTTTTTTTATTGATTTATAGATAGGATGGCGGGAAGTTCATTTTATTTTCGTACTTTTGCACCCCTAAAAAGTGTGTTAGTTTGTAAACGGATAATTAAGCATATACTATGTTCGATAATTTAAGTGAACGGCTTGAGAGGTCGTTCAAGATTCTGAAAGGTGAGGGAAAAATCACCGAAATCAATGTGGCAGAGACGTTGAAGGACGTGCGTAAGGCATTGCTTGATGCCGATGTCAACTACAAGGTTGCCAAGAATTTTACAGATACTGTCAAGGAGAAAGCCTTGGGGCAGAACGTGCTGACAGCTGTGAAGCCCAGCCAGCTGATGGTGAAGATTGTACACGACGAGCTGGCCAAGCTGATGGGTGGCGAGACGGCCGATATCAACCTCAGTGGCAAGCCGGCGGTCATCCTGATGTCCGGTCTGCAAGGTTCGGGTAAGACCACCTTCTCTGGTAAGCTGGCCCGTATGCTCAAATCTAAGCGCAACCGTCGTCCCCTGTTGGTGGCTTGTGACGTCTATCGCCCTGCCGCTATCGAGCAGCTGCGTGTGTTGGCCGAGCAGATCAACGTGCCCATGTATAGCGAGCCGGACAGCAAGGATCCTGTAGCCATTGCCCAGCACGCCATTCAGGAGGCCAAGGCCAAGGGCTACGACCTGGTCATCGTCGATACCGCCGGCCGCCTGGCCGTGGATGAGGAGATGATGAACGAGATTGCCGCCATCAAGGCTGCCATCCAACCCGACGAAATCCTCTTCGTGGTCGATGCCATGACCGGTCAGGATGCCGTCAACACCGCCCGCGAATTCAACGAACGACTCGACTTCAACGGTGTGGTGCTGACCAAGCTCGATGGTGATACCCGTGGCGGTGCCGCCCTCTCTATCCGCACCGTGGTGAACAAGCCCATCAAGTTTGTGGGTACCGGTGAGAAGCTGGAGGCTATCGACCAGTTCCATCCCGCCCGTATGGCCGACCGTATCCTCGGTATGGGTGACATCGTTTCACTCGTAGAGCGTGCCCAGGAGCAGTACGACGAGGAGGAGGCCAAGCGACTGCAGAAGAAAATCCAGAAGAACCAGTTCGACTTCAACGATTTCATGAGTCAGATTCAGCAAATCAAGAAGATGGGTAACCTGAAGGAACTGGCCTCCATGATACCGGGCGTAGGCAAGGCCATCAAGGATATCGACATTGATGACAATGCTTTCAAGAGCATCGAGGCCATCATCAACTCCATGACGCCCAAGGAGCGCACCAATCCTGAGATACTCAACGGCAGTCGCCGCCAGCGCATTGCCAAGGGTAGCGGTACCAACATCCAGGAGGTAAACCGCCTGCTGAAGCAGTTCGACCAGACACGCAAGATGATGAAGATGGTGACGGGCAGCAAGATGGGCAAGATGATGATGCCGAAAATGAAGCGATAAACCAAACGAAGATATAGAGAAACAACATGCAACTGATTGACGGAAAAGCTATCTCCGAGCAGGTGAAGCAGGAGATTGCAGCAGAAGTAGCCGAAATCGTGAAGAACGGAGGCAAACGCCCCCATCTGGCCGCCATTCTGGTGGGACACGACGGAGGCAGTGAGACGTACGTGGCCGCCAAGGTGAAAGCGTGCGAAGTGTGCGGATTCAAGTCGACCCTCATCCGATACGAGGCTGATGTAACGGAAGAGGAACTGCTGGCTAAGGTGCGCGAGCTGAACGAAGATGCCGATGTGGACGGTTTCATTGTACAGCTGCCTCTGCCCAAGCACATCTCTGAGCAGAAGGTCATCGAGACCATTGATTACCGAAAGGATGTGGACGGCTTTCACCCCATCAACGTGGGCCGCATGTCCATCGGACTGCCTTGCTACGTAAGTGCCACCCCCAACGGTATCCTCGAACTGCTCAAACGCTATCAGATTGAGACGCAGGGTAAGAAATGTGTGGTGCTGGGACGCAGCAACATCGTGGGGAAGCCTATGGCCACGCTGATGATGCAGAAGGCTTATCCCGGTGATGCTACCGTCACCGTATGTCACAGCCGCAGTAAGGACTTGGAGAAGGAGTGCCGCGAGGCCGATATCATCATCGCCGCTTTGGGACAGCCTAACTTTGTGAAGGCCGATATGGTGAAGGAAGGGGCCGTCGTCATCGACGTAGGTACCACTCGTGTGCCCGATGCTACCCGTAAGTCGGGCTTCAAGCTGACCGGTGACGTGAAGTTCGACGAGGTCTCTCCCAAGTGCTCCTATATCACACCTGTGCCGGGCGGGGTGGGACCCATGACCATCGTGTCACTGATGAAAAACACCTTGCTGGCCGGCAAAAAGGCCATTTACCAATAAAATAGTTGTAGGGGCAGACCTGTGTGTCTGCCCTGAATGCATCCACGGCCACCGCATCCATGAAACGAGTTCTCCTGACAATCGTTCAATTACTCTATGGCAGCCTCCTCCTCTTCCCTCAGGAAAGGCTGACGCTGCTGTTTGCAGGAGACCTTATGCAGCATCAGGCACAGATAGAGTCGGCCCGGCGACCTGACGGCAGTTTCGACTATCGCCCCTGCTTTGCACCCGTACGCTCCCTCATTGAGGAGGCCGACATTGCTATAGGCAATTTGGAAGTGACCTTGGCCGGACGACCCTATAGCGGCTATCCCTGTTTCAGTGCTCCCGACGAGTTCGCCGCAGCGTTGCGGGAGGCGGGGTTTGATGTGTTGCTCACGGCCAACAACCATTGTCTCGACCGAAGTCGGAGGGGGTTGGAACGCACCATCCGCGTGCTTGATTCGTTGCACATCGCTCACCTGGGTACCTATCAGAATCGCTCTTCGCGTTCGGCAAGCTATCCGTTGCTGATAGAGAAGAAAGGTTTTCGCATCGTACTGCTCAATGCCACCTACGGGACCAATGGTTTCGAGGTCATCCCTCCCAATGTAGTCAACTATCTTCATCGTGAGGAGCTGCAGGCTGACATTCGGAAGGCACGTGCCTGGCATCCCGATGCCATCATTGCTTGCGTGCATTGGGGGGAGGAGTACAGACGGCATCCCTCCAAGGAACAGCGTGCGTGGGCCGAATGGCTGTTGCAGCAGGGGGTCACCCACATCATCGGCTCTCACCCCCATGTGGTGCAGCCGATGGAACTGCGTACGCAGGGCAGCCGGCAACATGTGGTGGTCTATTCGTTGGGCAATTTCATCTCCAATATGAGCCGGGAGGATGCCGACGGGGGTGCCCTCTTTATGCTGGAACTTCAGAAACCGTTTGCCAGCCAGCTGTTGCCGCCCTTGTTCCCATGGGACGAGTCGTTGCTGCGTGCCGAAGTCCCCTTTCCTTCCCCCTGTCGCGTCTCCCGCTGCGGATATCGTCTGGTATGGACGGCTCGCCCGGCACTGAGCGGTGCATCTCATTATTCACTTTACCCTGTCAACTCGCCGGCGGTCGGCCAGCTGCCTGCCGAAGCCCGCAATCGCCTGGATATCTTTGCCAAACGTTCGCTTGAGCTTTTCCGTCAGTACAACCTCCACGTACCGGCGTGGCAGGAAACTGACAATTCTTACTAAAAATATCTTCCTGAAATTTTGCTGGAATGAAAATAATCTCTATCTTTGCACCGCATTTAGGAAATGCAACAACATGGTGGCTGTAGTTCAGTTGGTTAGAGCGTCAGATTGTGGTTCTGAATGTCGAGGGTTCGAGTCCCTTCTGCCACCCAGCAAAAAGAGAAGATCCCATTCGGGGCCTTCTCTTTTTTTGTGCCTGTAATCTGGCTCCTGTATCATTTTTGGAGATTCTCCGATTTTTAATGAGGTTTTTCTTGTGGCTTTCATTTAAACTCCTTATCTTTGTCTTAGGAAAAGCGAATAAGCATAGCCGCATTGATTGGATCGGGAAACTCATCAAATATATCTGAAATACCGAGACAAGCTTCGCTTCTCAATGGCGGGCCACGCCCTTCGGGGTAACCTTTGAGTCGGTGGATTACAAAGAGGACGAGCTCTCAAATCATGTCTTTCGGAGTTTCATCACATCATCGATGCGGCTTTTTTCATAAAAGGGGATGAGAAATCTGTGGTAGATTTCGCGTCCCCTTTTCACCATATATAGGTATATGTTTCGCTCCGGTCCCGTTTGTGCGATGCTTCATGCGGTTGCAGTATCACACCTTCTATCCGAATCGGTTTTGTGCTTTATGCTAAACTAATAAGCAACAACAGTTGGAAGTTAAAAAAGAATTCATATCTTTGCGGAGTTATACTATTTAAACCTTTCATGCCATGGAAAGTGAGAATTCTATTATTCGGGAGATTACTCCGTTGTCCGATCGTGATTGCTTCTATATTGCCGATCGCAAGAAGACTGAATTTACATACCCTATTCATTGCCATGCTGAGTATGAATTGAATTTCACAGAACATGCCACCGGCGTGAAACGTATCGTGGGTGATTCTGCCGAGATCATCGGCGATTATGATTTGGTGCTGATAACGGCAAAGGAACTGGAACATGTATGGGAACAGCATGATTGTACTTCGGAGAATATCCGCGAAATCACGATTCAGTTCTCCCCCGACCTCTTTTCCGGCAGCCTTATTAACAAGAACCAGTTTGATAGTATCCGTCGAATGCTGCAACGGGCGCAGTGCGGGCTCTCTTTTCCCATGCAGGCTATCATGAAAGTGTATAACTGGCTGGACAAACTGGCATCTGCCGAGCAGGGATTTTATGCAGTGATGAATTTCATGCGAATTCTGTATGAGCTTTCATTGTACGAAGATGCCAAAGTACTCTCCAGCTCTTCGTTTGCCAAAATAGAAAACTATTCGGACAGCCGCCGCGTACAGAAGGTGCAACGTTACATCGCGGCACACTATCGGGAAGAAATTCATCTGAATGAACTGGCCGATATGGTGGGCTTGACCCCAGTTGCTTTCAGCCGTTTCTTCAGACTTCGCACAGGCAAGACCCTCTCTGACTACATCATTGATATTCGTCTGGGCAATGCAACCCGTTTGTTGGTAGACTCCCAGCGTACCATTGCCGAAATAGGATATGAAAGTGGTTTCAACAATCTTTCTAACTTCAATCGTCTCTTCAAACGCAAAAAAGGAATGTCGCCCAAAGAGTTCCGAGAGGGCTACAGAAAAAAGAAGCTGGTGATATAGCAGCTGGGTCGTATTTTGTCCTGCATTATCCCATGGATTTAAGAAATATACGTCAATCGGATAAATTAGTATCATTCGTGTCACAACTTAATTTAGAGAACTTATGTACTACAACCAGAGAACTTATGTTAAAATGGCTTTTAACATAAGTTCGTGGGGCAAGTTACTTATGTTCATCAGTCATCAATGTCAATAAGCTGGAAACGGGTGTTGTACTTCAGCTCTTGTCCGTTGGTAAGCGTCACTTCGTACAGCGATTTCTCACGTTCCATCTTGACAATCCTTGCCTCGGGAAAGAGTGATGCGACGTGTTGACGAATAGCTTCGGGCACGATGTCTTGAGGTACGGCACCGGACTTGCAACTTACTTCCTTCCATTCCCCCTTCTTGTCAAACTCCAGCTTGTTCCCATCGGTAAAGATTACCTCGTAGCTCTTTTCCAAAAAATCAGTCTCTACCTTGGCAAGGGCCACTTGGCTGTCGGCAAAATGGAGCCGGATGAACTGTTGTGCCTTTTGAGGCATCTGGGTGATGGTAATGGGACGCGCATTGTCCGCTCTCACAATGGTCTGCAAGGCGAACAGGCAGACCATAATCAAACTTAATTGCTTCATACGTATCATAATCTATCCATTTTAGTTTTACAAACAAAGTAACGACAATTCTGTGAAATATAACAGGAAAAACGGGTAAAATGTTGTTCAAAAAATGCAAAACGTCTCTTTATTCATCGCAAACTCGTTTAAAAAAAGTTATAAAACGAATCAGTAAACTATTTGCAGGAAGATAGTTTTTATCTTTGCTCACTGTTAGCTCCCTGCGGAAGCGGAACTCGCACAGAAATGAAAAAACAGACTGATATGGAACCTTACTATATATTGAAAGCTATTGACGCAGCTTTAGATGCTGGTAATCGGATACGTGCTATATACGATTATCCGGATTCGGATTTTCAGATTGAACGAAAAGCCGATGATTCTCCTTTAACCATAGCTGACCGTAAGGCACACGAAGCCATTGCCGATGCCTTGGCGAACACGCCTTTCCCCTTACTGAGTGAGGAGGGAAAGTTGATGCCTTACGCTGATCGTAAGGGGTGGCAGGCGTTGTGGGTGGTGGATCCGCTGGATGGAACCAAAGAGTTCATCAAACGCAACGGTGAGTTTACGGTGAATATTGCGTGGATCAGGGATGGAGTTCCTGTGATGGGGGTCATCTATCTGCCCGTAAAGCGTATCCTTTACTTTGCCGATGAGGAACTGGGGGCCTATAAGGTGGCAGACATGATCAGCAGGGAGGGCCGAACACTGGACCAGTTACGGGAGCGAGCTGTACGACTGCCTGCCGCAGATGGGCACACTTCGCTGGTAGTAGTGGCCTCGCGCTCGCACTTGACACCGGAGACCGAAGCCTATATAGAAGAGCTGAGACAGCGGCGTGGTGCCGTGGAACTGGTCTCTTCGGGCAGTTCC
This sequence comes from uncultured Mediterranea sp., assembly GCA_945641355.1. Classification (GTDB taxonomy): domain Bacteria; phylum Bacteroidota; class Bacteroidia; order Bacteroidales; family Bacteroidaceae; genus Bacteroides. Next base: position 178,033 of record CALZEQ010000001.1, read on the forward strand.
TTGAAGATATGTCTGGTGGCAGAAGGGGTGGCCGATGTCTATCCTCGCTTTGCACCTACTATGGAGTGGGATACGGCTGCCGGACACGCTATAGCTCGTGCCGCTGGTCGGGAAATGTATCAGGTTGGAACCGATGTCCCCCTCCGCTATAACAAGGAGAATCTGTTAAACCCTTGGTTTGTGGTGGAACCTTGCAGAAAGAATAAAAGTAGTAATCAAGTAAAAAATGTGTAGGATGACATTCGATATGCTGATTATATTGTTGGGTCTGCTGGCTATGGTGGTGGCACTGGTGATGGACCGTATGCGTCCAGGAATGGTGCTCTTTTCCGTGGTTGTATTGTTCCTGTGTGCTGGCATCCTGACGCCATCTGAGATGCTGGAGGGATTTAGCAACAAGGGGATGATTACCGTGGCGCTGCTATTCCTGGTCAGCGAAGGAGTCCGCCAATCGGGTGCCTTGGGGCAACTGATCAAGCGGCTGCTTCCACAGGGAAGGACTACCGTGTTCAAAGCACAGTTGCGTATGTTGCCTGTCATCTCATTCGTCTCAGCCTTCTTGAATAATACGCCAGTGGTCGTTATTTTTGCTCCCATCATCAAGCGGTGGGCAGAGTCAGTCAGGCTGCCAGCCACCAAATTCCTGATACCGCTGTCGTATGTCACTATATTGGGGGGAATCTGTACGCTGATAGGTACCTCCACCAATCTGGTGGTACATGGTATGATACTGGAAGCCGGATACGAAGGGTTCTCCATGTTCGAGTTGGGCAAGGTGGGTATCTTTATCGCGGTTGCTGGTATCCTGTATCTGCTTCTGTTTTCGTCCAGACTGTTACCGGATCAGCGTGGCCGTGCGGCGGATGCGGACGAAGACTTGGAAGAGCGTGGGGACCTGCATCGGGTGGAGGCTGTGCTGGGCGCACGTTTCCCTGGCATCAACAAGAGATTGGGTGAATTCAACTTCAAACGTCACTATGGCGCAGAGGTTAGAGAGATTAAACGGGGAGGACAGTGTCTGACGGGAAATCTGAGCGAGGAGTACTTGAGAGAGGGAGATACGTTGGTGTTGCTGGCAGATGACTCGTTCATCCAGGCGTGGGGCGAGTCGTCGGTGTTTGTGATGCTGGCTAACGGTAGGGATGCAGAGCCGGTGGCCGGACGCAGAAAACGCTGGTTCGCATTGGCGCTGCTGATACTGATGATTGTGGGGGCTACGGTGGGTGAACTGCCTGCTGTGCGCAAGGCCTTGCCCGGCATCAAGCTGGACATGTTCTTTTTCGTTTCTGTCACTACCATCATCATGGCGTGGACTCACGTTTTTCCCGCTCGTAAGTATACGAAATATATCTCTTGGGACATTCTCATCACCATCGCTTGTGCTTTTGCAATCAGCAAGGCGATGGTCAATTCCGGAGTGGCGGATGGTGTGGCAAGGTTCATCATTGACATGAGTGACAGCTACGGGCCTTACGTCCTGCTGGCTGCACTGTTTATTATCACCAATCTCTTTACGGAGTTGATTACCAACAATGCGGCAGCAGCACTGGCCTTCCCTCTGGCACTCTCTATCTCGGCGCAACTGGGAGTCAGCCCGATGCCCTTCTTTGTGGTCATCTGCATGGCGGCATCTGCCAGCTTCTCTACCCCCATCGGTTATCAGACCAATTTGATTGTGCAAGGTATAGGCAACTATCGCTTTACAGATTTTGTGCGTATAGGATTGCCGCTGAATATCATCACGTTCTTAATTTCGGTATTTCTGATACCTATTATTTGGCCATTTTAAATGAATGTTGAGTTATGATACAAAAGTTTATCTATCCGGTTTTTGATCGAATGCTCTCCCGTACGGACAAAGAGGAGCTGATAGGACAGCATGCCGTCATGGTATGGTTTACAGGATTGAGCGGTTCGGGGAAAAGTACGCTGGCCATCGCTTTGGAAAGGGAACTGCATAGACGAGGACTGTTCTGCCGTATACTGGACGGAGACAACATCCGTAGCGGTATCAATAACAACCTGGGCTTCTCGGAAGAGGATCGTGTGGAGAACATACGTCGCATAGCCGAGGTAGCGCGTCTGTTTATAGATACAGGCGTTATCACCATTGCCGCTTTCATCAGTCCTACGAATCGTCTGCGACAGATGGCAGCCGACATCATCGGGCGGGAGGACTTTTTGGAAATCTTTGTCAGCACACCGCTACAGACGTGTGAGGAGAGGGATGTAAAGGGTCTCTATGCCAAGGCACGGCGCGGCGAGATAACGAATTTTACGGGCATCTCGGCGCCTTTTGAGGTGCCTGAACACCCGGCTCTTACACTGGACACTTCCCACCTTTCCGTGGAAGAGGCTGTAGACCGCTTGTTGGCACTGGTGTTGCCTAAAGTAGAACCCAAAAAGAAGTAAAGCTCTATGGAAACAGTATATAGACTGAGCCACTTGAAGGAACTCGAAGCCGAGTCCATTCATATCATCCGTGAGGTGGCAGCGGAATTTGAGAATCCGGTGATGCTGTACAGCATCGGAAAGGACTCGTCGGTGATGGTACGACTGGCTGAGAAAGCATTTTATCCGGGTAAGGTACCTTTCCCCTTGATGCACATTGACTCCAAATGGAAATTCAGGGAGATGATAGAGTTTCGCGACGAGTATGCCCGAAAGTATGGTTGGAATCTCATTGTAGAGAGTAATATGGAGGCCTATCGGGCTGGTGTGGGACCCTTTACGCATGGTAGTAAGGTGCATACCGACTTAATGAAAACCAAGGCGTTGCTTCAGGCATTGGACAAATACAAGTTTGATGCGGCCTTTGGCGGAGCACGCCGGGATGAGGAGAAGTCGCGTGCGAAGGAACGTATATTCTCGTTTCGCGACAAGTTCCATCAGTGGGATCCGAAGAACCAACGGCCGGAGCTGTGGGACATCTACAATGCCCGCGTGCATAAGGGGGAGAGTATCCGTGTGTTCCCGTTAAGCAATTGGACCGAATTGGACATCTGGCAGTACATCCGGTTGGAGAACATACCTATCGTTCCACTCTATTTTGCCAAGGAGCGTCCTTGTGTGGAGATAGATGGCAATCTGATTATGGCGGATGATGACCGCCTGCCGGCATCGTACCGTGACAAGATACAGATGCGCATGGTACGCTTCCGCACGTTGGGATGCTGGCCGCTTACAGGGGCTGTGGAGAGTACGGCTGACACCATCGAGAAGATTGTAGAGGAGATGATGACCACTACCAAGAGCGAGCGTACGACGCGAGTGATTGATTTCGACCAGGATGCCAGTATGGAGCAGAAGAAACGGGAAGGGTATTTCTAAATGAAAGAAAGGATTTGTACAATGGATGATTCAAAATTGGATATAAAAGCATTTCTGGATAAGGATGAACAGAAGGACTTGCTGCGGTTTCTGACTGCAGGTTCGGTGGACGATGGGAAGTCTACACTGATAGGACGCCTGTTGTTCGACAGTAAGAAGATATATGAAGACCAGCTGGATGCATTGGAACGGGACAGCAAGCGCATGGGGAATGCCGGCGAGCACATTGACTACGCATTGCTGCTGGACGGATTGAAGGCGGAGCGCGAGCAGGGTATCACCATTGATGTGGCTTACCGCTACTTCTCGACGAACAACCGCAAGTTTATCATCGCAGATACTCCGGGGCATGAACAGTATACACGAAACATGATTACCGGCGGTTCCACCGCAAACCTTGCCGTCATACTGGTGGATGCCCGTACGGGAGTCATCACGCAGACCCGCCGTCATACATTCCTGGTTTCGCTGCTGGGAATCAAGCATGTGGTACTGGCTGTGAACAAGATGGATCTGGTGGATTTCTCTGAAGAACGTTTCAGCGACATCGTGTCGGCATACAAGGAGTTTATCACTCCGCTGGACATTCCTGACGTGCAGTGCATACCATTGTCGGCACTGGATGGCGACAATGTAGTGGAAAAGTCTGTGCGGACACCTTGGTATGCAGGACCCTCGTTGCTCGATTTCCTGGAAAATGTACCCATCAGCAACGACCATAACCTGTCCGATTTCCGCTTTCCCGTGCAGTATGTGTTGCGACCCAATCTCGACTTCAGAGGCTTCTGTGGAAAGGTGGCCTCGGGCACTGTCCGCAAAGGAGACGAGGTGCTGGCACTTCCTTCCGGAAAACGGTCTCGCGTCAAGTGCATCGTGACCTATGACGGCGAATTGGAGGAGGCTTTCCCGCCCCAATCCATCACGCTTACACTGGAGGATGAGATAGATGTGTCGCGCGGAGAGATGCTGGTTCATCCGGATAATATGCCCTTGGTCGGGCGCGTGCTGGATGCCATGCTGGTGTGGATGGATGAGGAGCCGATGGATATGGACAAATCCTTTTTCATCAAGCAGACTACCAATCTGAGCCGTGTCCGCATAGATGACATTAAGTACAAGGTGGATGTGAACACGATGGAGCATCTCTCTGAACAGAACGGACGTCTGACTATAGAAACGCTGCCGATGACACTTAACCAGATAGGAAGGGTGGTACTGACGACGGCAAAAGAGCAGTTCTTTGATCCTTATCGGACGAACAAGGCCACTGGATCCTTTATCCTGATTGATCCCATCAGCAACAATACCTGTGCCGTGGGGATGATTATCGGCCGACTGGACGAGAAGGAACTGCATCTGGCATCGGATCTGCCGGTGATAGATTTGTCTCGTTTGGACATCTCGCCAGAATACTACCCGGCTATTGAAAAGGCTTTCAAGGAACTGGAACGACAAGGTATCGCTGTCCACCTCAAAAAGTGAGGTGACAGATAGTGTGACAATGAATAGTTTATATTAAAATGGGACTTTTGGAATTCAATAAGCTGCCTATCAATACGTTGGTAGGAGCAGACTGGAAGACGTTCAAGGCCGTTACGGCCGGACGCGAGGTGGATGCTGCGTATCGAGGCAAGTACCGGCTGACAAAGGCCGTGTGTCGGTTACTCTCCCTGCTGGCTCCATTGCAAGACCGGCGTTACGACAAATTGCTGGCTGACAAGCCGCTGGAACATGACCCCGTATTTATCTTGGGGCATTGGCGCAGTGGTACTACCTTCATGCACAATGTCTTTTCATGCGACCGCCATTTTGGCTACAATACCACGTATCAGACCGTTTTCCCCCATCTGATGATGTGGGGACAACCTTTCTTTAAGAAAAATATGAGCTGGCTGATGCCGGACAAACGGCCTACGGACAACATGGAGTTGGCTGTAGACTTGCCGCAAGAGGAAGAGTTTGCGCTGACTAATATGATGCCATACACCTACTACAACTTTTGGTTCCTTCCCCGGCATCAACAGGAGTATGCAGACAAGTACCTGCTATTCAATAATCTGACACCGCAGGAATTGAAAACGTTTGAGGAGACTTTCGTGAAACTGATAAAAATTTCGCTTTGGAATACGCACGGAACCCAGTTTCTGAGTAAGAATCCGCCTCATACCGGACGGGTGAAAGAGCTGGTGAAGATGTTTCCTCAGGCTAAGTTTATCTATCTGATACGCAACCCTTATACGGTGTTTGAAAGCACCCGCAGTTTTTTTACGAATACCATCCAGCCGCTGAAGCTGCAGGATATTACTCCCGAAGAGTTGGAAACGAACATTCTCTCTATCTATACCAAGTTGTATCAGAAGTACGAGGCGGACAAGGGGTGTATCCCTCAGGGACATCTGATAGAGGTGAAGTTCGAGGATTTTGAGGCCGATGCATTGGGGATGACGGAGCATATCTATCAGGCACTCTCCATACCGGGGTTTGCAGAAGCGCGCCCGGCTATCGAGAACTATGTGGGTGGAAAGAAGGGATACAAGAAAAACCGTTACCAATATGATGAACGGACTGTGCAATTGGTGCAAAAGCATTGGGGATATGCGTTGGGGCAGTGGAACTATCAGCTTTGAGACAATGGAGGAGATGAAACGTATACGGATGTTGACGGCAATCGTTTGGGCCAGCTTGAGCCTGTGTCTGCCCCTATGGGCCCAACATCATACCGTGGAGCCAATCCCTTTCGGTGACATGAACCAGTGGGTAGACCGACAGATTAAGGAATCTGGTATTATAGGTGGGGCAACCAAGCATGTGTATGCCATTGCCCCTACTGCTACCGTGACAGACAACAGTGCTTATCGCAACAGGGGTGGGTCGCCCTGGGCCTCGTCCAACGTAATGGCGCGTGTGATGGGAGTCACCAAGACGAACACCTCCGTCTTCCCCGAGAAAAGAGACAGTGGCTTCTGTGCCCGTCTGGATACCCGAATGGAGAGTGTCAAGGTTGCCGGGCTGCTGGACATCACAGTGTTGGCGGCCGGTTCCATCTTTTTGGGAGAGACACACGAGCCTATCAAGGGGACAAAGAATCCGCAGAAGATGATCAATTCGGGTATCGCTTTTACAAAAAAACCGATTGCCGTACAGTTTGACTACAAGGTGAAGATGTCCGATCGGGAGAAAAGAATCCGGGCTACCGGTTTCGGTAAGATTGCCGATGTGGAGGGAAAGGACTTCCCCGCCGTGATTTTGCTACTGCAAAAACGGTGGGAAGATAGCAAAGGAAATATCTATGCCAAGCGGGTAGGTACCATGGTGGTACGCTATTATGCCTCGACAACGGATTGGCGGAACAAAGTGACCTATCCCATTCTGTATGGAGACATCACGGGAGACCCTGCTTACAAGGCGCACATGATGCGTTTGCAGGTGGAGGAACGATACGCTGTGAACAGCAAGGGCAACAGCGTGCCCATTCACGAAGTGGCATGGGGAACGGCCGATGATGAACCGACCCACCTCATCTTACAGTTCACTTCGAGCCACGGAGGAGCCTATGTCGGCTCGCCTGGAAATTCGCTGTGGGTGGATAATGTGAACTTGATTTATTAATGTCTCCGCTATTATCAAGGCATTTTTTTATATAAAATCTTTGGAGTTATTAAAAAAGTGTCTATTTTTGCAGCAAGTTTTGTGTCGTATAGGCACGCGAGAACTGTGGAAAAAAGGAGGTTAAGAAGCTTTAACATGGGAAAGTCCCTAACTACTAAAACAATAGCACGTTATGTGGCGTTCTTGCTTTACTGCCTGTCTCCCGTAGGGGGATTTTGTCAGACGGGAGAACTTGTGACGGATGTATTGGTGGAAATGGGATTTGAAAATGTGCGGTGGACGGAAGATGAAACCGAACGGGTTTATGTGTTGCAGAATTCAACTTATCGTCTGCAAGGCTTGGGAATCGGTAAAGCGGTGGATGTAATCCAGCGATGGGGCATGCCTCACGATAAATCCTGTCGGGTGATTGTGCTTGACAACGGAGTCCCGCAGATTTCGCTCAGCTATCGGCGCACAGCGGAGGTCGATACGCTGTCACTCGTCCGACGCCAAGCATGGGATGCCAGTTATGAACTGGGAGGTGCTTGGAAGAAGGTGAAACGGGCGAAGACGAAAAATAGCTCTTTGTTTAAGGTTGATGTGCTGGTCTATCCTCAGTTGTCATTCAGAAACTTGATATTGACTCAAATCTACCAAGTGCTGTTTGACTTGAGCCCAGCTGTTGAGGTCTCTTTCTGGAGTGGTATGCGTCTGACGGCACAGTTGAAGGTGCCGGTGTATAACGATGGCTATGGGGACTACGAGGGGAAAATTCATCCGGGGCATCTGACGTTGTCGCAGAGTTTCCGTTTGCCTTATCAGCTGTTCGGAAAGGTGACAGTAGGCTGTTTTAGCGCAGACCGTTTCGGAGTGGACGTTGCACTTAGACATCCTTTTAAAGATGAACGCCTCTCTGCTATGGTACGTGTAGGGTATACGGGTACCGGCTTTTGGGATGGATTCCGATATCATTATGATACGGATATGACGCTGACATGGACGTTGGGTGCAGGTTTCTATTGGCCTCAGTATAACACTCAGTTCATATTGAAAGCCGAACAATACCTTAAAGAGGATAGGGGAGTGAAATTTGAAATGATGCGCCACTTTCGCTATTGTTCAATCGGATTTTATGCGATGAAGGCTAAAGAGGCAAAGGCAAACGGAGGGTTTCGTTTTCAGGTGGCTCTGCCGCCTTATCGATACAAACGATATAAGAATCGTTGGCCACGGATTGATACGGCTCCTTCGATGGGTATTATATATAACGCGGGTAATGAACGTTACTATTATAAGGAATATAAGGCGGAGGCCTGCGATAATATAATCAAGGAGAATAGTTTTAATCCATATTTTATTAAGTCAGAATTGTTAAATTTTTAAATTATTATTGAGATGAAAAAGATTAAATTCTTGAACGGTTTGAAAGCTATGTTCGCTTTTGCCGTAGTTGCATTGACAGGATCTCTCTTCACCTCTTGCGAGAAAGAAGATGTGAATGCAACATTCCAGTCAAAACCCGCTGAAGCTGTTATCAATGTGGAGGTGCGTGAGTTCTTTACTCAGAGCGTGGTAACCAATGAGGCTACTATTACTTCAGACAAAGGTGCGGTTGAAAACGGCAAGCTGACTTTGACAGGTAACAAAGACCTGGCTGCTCAAACTGTCAACTTTACTGCTACCTATAAGGGTAATTCCGGTACGACCAGTGTTACCATTCCTGCACTGAAGGCTGGTACAGTAGCTGAATTTAAGGTGACAATTACTGTTGCTTACCAAGAGCCATCGGAAGACAAGACGCTGGTAATTGCAACGAAATTAGGTGATCCCGTAATCAAGACTTACAATTTGGGTGATCCCTCTCACAGTCATGCCGATGCCATGTGGATGGAAAACGCTAACGACTATATCCTGAGACGTACGTTCACTTATACGAAACGTGACTATTCTAAGGTCATCAAGAACGAATTGGATAGCAGAGTAGATTTCGATTCTTCTGCATATACGTATGACAATTCAGAGGATGTTTCTGTAGAGTTCAAGTTCTCTGCTTGGAGTCTCTATCGTGTCTATTATTTTGAGACATCGACTGATGAAATTATGAGCTTCTCTTATAAGGAAACAGGTGAAGACTTGGGTAAGGTGACCATTGAGAAAGTATATGGTTCTGGTGCTTATTCTGAGGAAACAGCTCTTCCGGGTCATTCTCATGAATACGTTCCGGGTCACGGTCATGGTGAACATGGTTATGACGCAAATGCAGGTGGTGGTATCGTAGATCCCGCATAATGTGTGTGTTAACTGATTGATTTGATAACTTAAAACTTAGAATAAAGATGAAAGCAAAATTATTGTTCGCTGCTGCTTTGTTGGCTGGCGCTTCTGTGGCTGTAAACGCACAGGAAGCAAAGAACAAATATTATACAGAGAAGGCTTCTGACAACATCTTCATCGGCGTGGGTGTAGGTGGTATGTCTGTATTGAACGGTGGTATGAATACACCGACAATGAATGTCAATCTGCAGATTGGTAAGTTGATTACTCCTACTTGGGGCGTTCGTGGTGTCATCAGTGGCTTGTGGCAGAGTCTGGATGATCAGGACAATGGCTACTTTGTTGAAGGTCAGTCTGAATATCATAAGTATTGCAAGCAGTTCGGTGAAATCAACTTGGATGCAATGCTGAATTTGACTACTTTGTTCGGTGGATACAATCCGGATCGCGTAGTAGACTTCTATCTGTTTGGAGGTCCTACAATGAACCTCTCCTCTGTTGGAACTCAGTTCACGGGTGAGTCTACTGCCAATTCTTATGTAGTGGAGGAAAACGATGACTTGAAGGCTCGTTTCGGAGCCACTGTAGGTCTGGGCTTGGGCTTCAATCTGAACAAACGTCTCGCTTTGAACGTAGAAGGTCGTCTGGGTGTGACTCCTTCTATTTTTGGTGATGTCAGCGATTGTCGCAAAGCTGAGGCCACAGCTCGTGTAAACGTAGGTCTGGCTTATACATTCGGTGGCAAGAAGTTCGTTCGTGCTTCTAACATAGATGAAGATGCTATCAATGCTGAAATCAACCGTTACAGAAGCGAGCTGGCTAAAGCACAGGCTGATTTGGCAGATTGCCGCAATTCATTGGCTAACAGAAAGCCGGAAGTGAAGGAAGTGACGAAGGAAATTGAAAGTGCAGGTCCGTTGGCTGTATTCTTCCGCATCGGTAGTGCCCGTTTGGACGACTATGGCAAGGTTAACATCCAGTTGATTGCCAAGAAGATGAAGGCGAACTCTGACAAGAAGTACAAAGTGGCCGGTTATTGCGACAAGGCTACTGGTAGCGCTTCATTCAACCAGAAGCTTTCTGAAAAACGTGCTCAGGTAGTTTACGATGCTTTGATTGCTGAAGGTGTTGACAAGAGCCAACTTGAATGCGTAGGCTTCGGTGGTACAGAGAACATGTTCGGCAAGAACTTCCTGAACCGCGTGGTTATTGTAGAATAATAGAGAACTATTTGAAATAGTTTGATTGGGAAGAGGGTGCGTCATAACACCCTCTTCTTTTTTCCCGATGAATCTTTATGCGAAATAAGCAACTTCTGATAGCCATCTTTTGTCTGGTCTCGTCGTATGCAGGGTATGCACAGCTGACTTATGGTACGACCGGCTTGCTTCATGCACCTTCTGCTGAGATGCAGCGTGACAAGACTGTGCTGATAGGTGGCAATTTTCTGCATAAAGAACTTACTCCTCCTACATGGTATTATAACACTTATAACTATTACCTCAATGTTACCATCCTTCCGTGGATGGAAGTCGCATATACTTGTACGCTATTCAAGGCGGAGGCTTTGGGCTTGGGTCCCTATGGCTATTCTGGCTTTACCAATCAGGATCGATACTTTTCGCTTCGTCTCCGTCTTTTAAAGGAAGGCCAGTTCTGGAGGTATATGCCCGCAGTGGTGGTTGGAACGTCAGACCCCTTTACATCCAGCAATACACAGGTGGCACCTACTGAGGGTAACGGCTATTTCTGTCGTTTCTTTCTGGCAGCAACCAAACATCTCTCTTTGGGTTCGGAAGAGGTTGGCGTTCATCTCTCATATCTCTATAATAACAGAACTGAATATAAACTGAACGGTGTTGCTGCGGGTATCACCTACCATCCCTCTTTCCATCCCTCATTGCGCCTGATTGCCGAATATGATTCTAAAGATATCTCGTTCGGGGCCACTTATTTATTGCTTAATCATTTGCAATTTCAGATAGAGATGCAGCAGATGCGCTATTTCTCAGGTGGCATCGCCTTTAAAATCCATCTTCGATAAGCTGAATATCTCATCAAAAGATGTGATTTTCGTTATTATATGTTTATTCATGCCGCTGCAATTCAAATAAATCGTAACTTTGTGACTTGTTATGAGTAGAATAATAGCCATAGACTACGGAAGAAAGCGTACAGGAATTGCGGTAAGTGACACTTTGCAGATGATTGCCAATGGATTGACCACAGTGCCTACCCATACGTTGCTCGATTTTCTACTGGGTTACGTGGAACGTGAACCGGTAGAACGTATTTTGGTAGGGCTTCCCAAACAGATGAACAATGAGGCTTCAGAAAGTATGAAGTATATCGAACCCTTTGTCCGTTCATTGAAGAAAAAGTTGCCTCATATTGCAGTAGAGTATGTGGATGAACGTTTTACCTCAGTCTTGGCTCATCGCACCATGTTAGAGGCAGGTTTGAAAAAGAAGGCGCGCCAAAACAAGGAACTGGTGGATGAAATCAGTGCTACTATTATCCTACAAACCTATTTGGAAAGTAATCGTTTATAGTATTAATACAGAATTTGAAGATGATTTTACCGATTTACGTGTACGGGCAACCCGTACTGAGACAAGTGGCAGAGGATATCACTCCAGATTATCCCAACCTGAAAGAACTGATTCAAGATATGTTTGAGACCATGGATCGCGCTGAAGGTGTGGGGCTGGCAGCTCCGCAGATAGGTCTGCCTATCCGTGTCGTTGTAATTGACTTGGACGTGCTGTCCGAAGACATGCCTGAATATAAAGGTTTTCGCAAAACATATATTAATGCCCACATTCTGGAGGTGACCGGTGAGGAAGTCTCTATGGAAGAGGGCTGCTTAAGTCTGCCAGGCATTCATGAGTCAGTGAAGAGAGGAAATAAAATACGAGTGAAGTATTGGGACGAGGAACTGGTTGAACACGAGGAGGTGGTTGAAGGCTATTTGGCACGTGTGATGCAGCACGAGTTCGACCATCTGGAAGGTAAGATGTTTATCGACCATCTTTCTGCGTTGCGAAAGCAGATGATCAAGGGCAAGCTGAATGCAATGCTTAAGGGGAAAGCTCATTGCAATTATAAGGTGAAAACCGTAAGGAAATAGTTTCTAATCAGATAACATAAAGGACGGATGCGTAAGTTTTTATGGATAACGCTCTTGCTTCTGCCGGCATGCCTGCACGCACAGATTAATACGGAACGGGTGATGACTATTGCCCGAAATGCCTTGTATTTTGAGGATTACGTGTTGTCCATTCAGTATTTTAACCAGGTCATCAGTGCCAAACCCTACTTGTTTGAACCTTATTTTTATCGTGGATTGGCAAAAATCAATCTGGATGACTTTCAGGGAGCTGAGGCGGATTGCGATGAAGCCATCCAGCGCAATCCGTTTGTAGTGGGCGCATATCAGATAAGAGGGCTGGCCCGTATCAGACAGAATAAGTTTGACGATGCCATTTCCGATTATCGTACGGCATTGAAGTACGATCCTGAAAATGTGGTTTTGTGGCATAATCTCTCGTTGTGCCACATTCAGAAAGAGGACTATGTTGCAGCCAAGGATGATTTGGGCAAGTTGCTGGATATAGCTCCTCGTTATACTCGTGCCTATTTGATGCGCGGCGAGGTGTCGTTGAAGCAGAAGGATACCTTGCAGGCTATGACAGACTTTGACAAGGCAATCCAAATGGACCGATATGAGCCTGATGGCTGGGCGGCCCGTTCTATTGTAAGGATTCAACAAGGTAAATACAAGGAGGCGGAGGCCGATCTCGATCAGGCCATTCATTTGAGTGCTCGCAATGCCGGCAATTACATCAATCGTGCATTGGCCCGTTTCCACCAGAACAATCTGAGGGGAGCGATGAGCGATTATGACCTGGCATTGAGTATAGATCCGCATAATTTTCTGGGTCACTACAACCGTGGATTGCTTCGCGCACAAGTCGGAGATGACAATAGGGCCATCGAAGATTTTGATTTCGTATTGTCTATGGAACCGGATAACATGATGGCTACTTTCAATCGTGGTTTGTTACGGGCTCAGACCGGAGACTATAAGGGGGCTATCAATGATTATTCCCGTGTCATTGAGGAGTACCCGAACTTTCTTGCGGGATATCATTATCGGGCAGAGGCCCGTAAGAAAACCGGCGACCGTAAGGGAGCTGAACAGGATGAGATTAAAATTCTGAAGATGCAGTTGGACAAACAGAATGCCCTATTGGGTGGTAATGCCGACAAAAAACGTGATGATGAATCGCAGTCGGATACGGCCGATACCAGTGGCAAGACACGCAAGAAATCGGACAAGAATATGGAAAATTATCGGAAAATTGTGATTGCCGATGATTCAGATGCCGATAAACGGTACACCAGCGATTATCGGGGGCGTGTGCAGGACCGCAACGTCTCTGTCAAGTTAGAGCCGATGTTTGCATTGACCTATTATGAAAAGATGAGCGACGTGAAGAGAATCGTTCATTACCATAAGTTCATTGATGAACTGAACCAGACTAAGATGTTTCCTAAGCTGCTGAAAATTACTAATATGGAAGCTCCGCTGACCGAGGAACAGGTTCGGTTCCATTTCGCGTTGATTGACACGCATACATCAGACATCGTTTCGGATGCTCACGATGGAAAGAAACGTTTCCTACGTGCATTGGATTTTTATTTGGTGCAGGATTTCGACAGTGCTGTTGACGATTTGACCCAATCCATACTTTTGGATGATGCCTTTTTCCCGGCTTACTTCATGCGTGCGTTGATACGCTACAAACAGCTGGAATATAAGAAGGCGGAAGCCGGACTGGATGGAGAGGTTGCCTCGTCACGTGCTGACGGGCGACAGACTGCCGATGTGAAAGCCATAGATTATGAGGTCGTGCGAGCAGATCTCGATCAGGTCGTGCGCTTGGCTCCTGATTTCGTATATGGGTATTACAACCGGGCCAACTTGCTTTCCATGCTGAAAGACTATCGGGCTGCTTTGTCCGATTACGATAAGGCCCTCTCGCTGAATCCAGATTTGGCAGAAGCGTACTACAATCGTGGATTGACCCATATCTTTTTAGGAAACAACAAACAAGGAATCTCAGATTTGAGTAAGGCCGGTGAACTGGGAATCGTTTCGGCCTATAATGTCATTAAAAGATTTACGGCTGTAGGAGATTAATTATCAAAAAGAAATAGCTAATTTTGCGATTTGAAAACAGAATGATGGAGTCAATATCCATCTTCTTGGGTGTAGAATAGAAATAATATACATATCATTATGATTAAAATAACATTTCCAGATGGCTCCGTTCGTGAGTACAACGAAGGAGTAACAGGTCTGCAGATTGCAGAGAGCATCAGCTCACGTCTGGCACAGGAGGTGCTGGCATGCGGTGTAAACGGAGAAACGGTAGAGTTGGGACGTCCTATTATGCAGGATTCCGATTTTGTGCTCTATAAGTGGGAAGACGAACAAGGCAAACACGCCTTTTGGCACACCAGTGCCCACTTGCTTGCCGAGGCTTTGCAAGAGCTCTATCCCGGTATCCAATTCGGTATCGGTCCTGCGATTGAAAACGGTTTCTATTATGACGTAGATCCGGGTGAAACTCCTATCAAGGAATCTGATTTGCCTGCTATTGAGAAGAAAATGGCCGAACTGGTGGCTAAGAAGGAGGCAGTGGTTCGGGCCGATATTGCCAAGGCTGATGCGTTGACGATGTTCGGCAATCGCGGTGAAACCTATAAATGCGAATTGATTTCAGAACTGGAAGACGGACATATCACAACCTATACGCAGGGCGCATTCACCGATCTTTGTCGTGGTCCGCACTTGATGACGACAGCTCCTATCAAGGCTATCAAATTGACGTCGGTAGCCGGTGCTTATTGGCGTGGACGCGAAGACCGCAAGATGATGACCCGTATCTATGGTATTACCTTCCCGAAGAAGAAGATGCTCGATGAGTATCTGGTGCTGCTGGAGGAGGCCAAGAAACGCGATCACCGCAAGATCGGTAAGGAGATGGATCTTTTCATGTTCTCTGATACCGTAGGCAAAGGTCTGCCTATGTGGTTGCCGAAGGGAGCGGCCTTACGTCTGCGCCTGCAGGAGTTCCTCCGCCGCATCCAGGCCCGTTACGATTATCAGGAGGTCATCACTCCGCCCATTGGCAACAAACTTCTTTATATTACCTCCGGTCACTATGCCAAGTATGGAAAGGATTCTTTCCAACCTATACATACTCCAGAGGAGGGCGAAGAGTACTTCCTGAAACCGATGAACTGTCCGCACCACTGTATGATATACAAAAACTCGCCTCGCTCCTACAAGGATCTTCCTTTGCGCTTGGCCGAGTTCGGAACGGTATGCCGTTACGAACAGAGCGGTGAATTGCACGGACTGACTCGTGTACGTAGCTTTACACAAGACGATGCCCACATCTATTGTCGTCCAGACCAGGTAAAAGACGAGTTCCTTCGTGTGATGGATATCATTTCCATTGTGTTCCAGTCGATGAACTTCACGAATTTTGAGGCACAGATTTCTCTGCGTGACAAGGAAAACCGTGAGAAGTATATTGGAAGTGACGAGAATTGGGAGCGTGCCGAACAAGCCATTATTGAAGCTTGTGAGGAGAAAGGCCTGAAAGCCAAAGTAGAATATGGCGAAGCTGCTTTCTACGGTCCTAAGCTGGACTTCATGGTGAAGGATGCTATCGGTCGCCGTTGGCAGTTGGGTACCATTCAGGTAGACTATAATCTGCCCGAACGTTTCCAGTTGGAGTATACCGGTGCCGACAATCAAAAGCATCGTCCGGTCATGATTCATCGCGCTCCTTTCGGTTCAATGGAACGCTTCGTGGCTGTCCTGATTGAGCATACAGCCGGCAAGTTCCCCTTGTGGCTGGCCCCCGATCAAATCGCCATCCTGCCTATCAGCGAGAAGTTCAATGACTATGCCCGTGAAGTGCAGCAATATCTGAAACGTTTCGACCTCCGTGCTGTCATTGACGAACGCAACGAGAAAATCGGACGCAAGATTCGTGACAACGAAATGAAGCGTATCCCCTATATGCTTGTAGTCGGTGAGAAAGAGGCCGAAAACAAGGAAGTTGCTGTCCGTAAGCAAGGTGAAGGCGATATGGGAACCATGAAATTTGAAGATTTCGCTAAAAAAATGAGCGAAGAAGTTCAAAATATGATAAATAAATGGTAACTTTGCGCCCAATTAAAAACGTAACGGCTTTTGCAACGTCAGTTTAGTTGATAAAACAATTTAGTTATAAAGTAAGAAACAAACCGGAAGTAAAGTTATTTAATGAAGAATGACAGCTTAAAAGGGCAACATCGGATTAATGGACAAATCCGTGCCAAAGAAGTCCGCATTGTGGGCGATGATGTAGAATCCAAAGTGTATCCGATAGCTCAGGCTTTAAGACTGGCTGAGGAGCATGAGGCCGATCTCGTGGAAATTTCTCCAAATGCACAACCTCCTGTTTGTCGTATTATTGAGTATTCTAAGTTCCTGTATCAATTGAAGAAACGTCAAAAGGAACAAAAGGCCAAGCAAGTAAAGGTCAATGTCAAGGAGATACGTTTCGGTCCTCAGACAGACGATCATGACTACAACTTCAAGTTGAAGCATGCCAAAGGCTTTTTGGAAGATGGCGACAAGGTGAAGGCTTACGTCTTTTTTAAGGGACGCTCCATTTTATTCAAGGAACAGGGCGAAGTTCTGTTGCTCCGTTTTGCCAATGATTTGGAAGATTATGCCAAGGTAGATCAGATGCCGATATTGGAGGGTAAGAGAATGACCATCCAACTCTCTCCGAAGAAGGGGGTAGCTGCCAAGAAAACAGCAGCTCCCAAGGTAGTAGAGGCAAAAGCAGAAGATGCTGCAGGCGATTTATCAGAAAACAAATGAGTAACGCCAAGGTATAGTGCGTTGCCATATAATAATAATTAAAAATTAATTAATAAGATGCCAAAGATCAAGACTAACTCCGGTTCTAAAAAAAGATTCACTCTTACCGGAACGGGTAAAATCAAAAGAAAGCACGCTTTTCATAGTCACATTCTGACTAAGAAGACGAAGAAGCAGAAGAGAAACTTGTGTTATTCTACCATTGTGGATAGAACCAACGTAAGTCAGGTGAAAGAACTTCTCGCCATGAAATAAAAGTAGAAGCGTACGAATTTAAGTTATTAACCGAATGCATTAGCTGTAATAAGTCCGTTGTGAGAAGCACCGGCGCTAACATTCAAAAACAAGTAAAACTATGCCAAGATCAGTAAATCATGTTGCTTCAAGAGCAAGAAGAAAGAAAATTTTGAAATTAACCAGAGGTTACTTTGGTGCAAGAAAGAATGTTTGGACCGTAGCCAAGAATACTTGGGAGAAGGGTCTGACCTATGCTTTCCGCGACCGTAAGAATAAGAAGAGAAACTTCCGTGCATTGTGGATTCAGCGTATCAATGCTGCCGCTCGCCTTGAAGGTCTCTCTTACTCAAAGCTGATGGGTGCTTTGCACAAAGCCGGTATTGAAATCAACCGTAAGGTGTTGGCCGACTTGGCAATGAATCACCCCGAAGCATTCAAGGCTATTGTTGCGAAGGCAAAGGCTGCATAAGATGCTTTATCAGATATGCAAAACGCCGTTCATCTAAGATGGACGGCGTTTTTGCGTTAGTATAAAGTGCTCTTTAACCGGATGGAAGAAAGATATCCAGTTATGCTTACGCATGTTCCCAGCCCTTAGAGCTTATGTTTTCTAATCTAAACACATACGTTTGTCGAGCGTATTGTAGCCTAAAATGGTCGTTTCATGGCTTGAAACGATTATATCATGACATGATATCACTGTCTTATGCTGCAATACTATGCTTGCTGGATGAAGTAGATGGACACACAGGTCAATAGGGTGTTGGATAAGTTTTCTGTCTTATTATTGCTTTGGGGTGGAGAGACGGTACTCCTCGTCAATACGGATACCTGCAGGTGCCAAGTGACGAGGATAGTCTATCTCGGTTGTAGTGTCTACGTAGCGGCGCATTTCGGTCAATTCAGTTCCAGCCACTTCATGGCATACCTTCCAAAACTCTTCTTCTGTAAAACCACGGCCTTTCTCCTTATAGTAGCTGTAGTATAGCAGGCGCATGACATCATCCAGACTCTTCCGGTTATCAGTCAGCCGACGTATTTCGATGTCCATCAGCAGGGCTACGATGGGGCCTTTGAAGTAATAGTTGATGCAAACGTCATCTTCATTCTCGTTGTCGGTAAGAAAGTTGAGCCAGATGTCGTAGCTGCTTTGGCGAAGACTCATGTGCTTGTGCCCCTCTTGGGTCTCCACTCGTCGGATGAATCCGCTCATTTTGTCTAATACCTCCTCATCGGAAGCCAGTCCTGCCCGTCGGACTAATTCGGTTTCGAAATGCATGTTGATGCCTTCGGATACCCATAACATGGCTGTGAATACCTCGCGATCGTAGTCGAATGGACCCAGTTCGATAGGGCGGATGCGCTTTACATTATACAGGTGGAAATACTCGTGGGCAATGAAGTAGAGGAAACGCAGGTAATGGCTTCTCGACTGGAACCGAAAGGAACCATCGGTGAAACTGGCCTGTGAGTTGGCGTGTTCCAGTCCGCCTTGCCCTTGTCCTAACAGCAGGAAGCAGTAGCGTGAGTAGGGAACCTCGCCCATCAGTTTGGTGGCTTCAGCAACAATTTTCCGGATATCGTCAAAGAAGGTGGTCTCTTCGATTCCGTCAGGTGTCTCGATGGCAAACTCATATTCATGTCCTTCCCATAGCTTCTTTACTACCAGATGGTTGCCGATGAGGAAGGGGCAATCGTATAGTTCGTCCGCATCCTTTGCCCGATAAGTGAATGGACTTCCGGTGACTGCTTCCATGCCTGTGGATATATGCGCCCATCCTTCAGCTGGTTGTATGTGGACGGTGATGGGATTCTCTTTCTCTCCATCTATATACATGAAGACTCCATTGCCAGGCATGAAGGCCCTTTCTGGGTCAACCTTGGCTTCACAAACATCCTGTTTATGAGCATAGACTCGATACGTTACAATGACCTTCCGCTGCTTCCCATTTCGAACCAACCATCCAGATTTGCCTTGTTTCTCCCATTGTATAGGTTGGCCATCTGTATCTGTGACGGCAAAATCGGCCAGATTCCGTGGATAATCCTTTATTTGGTAATAGCCGGGTGCCCATACAGGCATTTTCAGAAGTGTTTGCTCGCATTTCAGGTCGTTGAGGGTCAGGTTGACATGGATGTAATGGCTCTCGGGGGCGAAAGAAATGTGATAAGCCAGTTCGGATGCATAACTGCTGATACTTAACCAACAGATGATGAGGAAAGCAAATAGTTTGTTCATATCAGATGTATTTGGGAAAGTAGGGAGTGTGTGGCATAAATAAAGAGAGACACGATATTACGGTCGTAAAGGAGATTCATCCTTGTCAGCAGCTGCGATATCGTGTCTCTCATCAAATCTCTTCATGAGAGAACTCTCATTGTAGGTTGGTGTCTATTACCTTGATTTTTTCTTCTATCAGTTTAATGTCGCCTTTCAGCTTATCTACTTTTCGGTTGATTTCATTCAACAGGCTATTGCCTTTCTTTGATGAGGCCGTCAGAAAACCGAGGTTGTTTTCGTAGGTCTGTAACTCACTCTTCATGGCTTCGTAGGCGCGTGCCAATTTCTCACGTTCGCGATATAGGGCCTGCGAGCCTCCCTCTTGTATAGAATTGATGGAGGTTTTGAAATTATCCAACTTCTTGGTTGAAGCCGACAGGTTGAAGCGGTCGAATAATCCGTCAACCAGCGTGCGGTACTGTTTGTAGAGCTTGTCCTTCTCTTTAAAAGGTACATGGCCAACACTGTTCCACTCCTTTGTCAGTTCGCGTACCAGACGGGTGGCTTCGTCTATAGCGGTTTCTTCATCAATTTCCTGCAGGCGGGCTATGATGGAACGTTTCTTGTCCAGATTCTCCTGTTCAATGCTTCGCTGGCTGGAGGTAGCTTTGGCCTTTTGATCGAAGAAATAGTCGCATGCCGAGATGAAGCGTTTCCATACGGCATCCGAATGTTTTTTGGCCACAGGACCTATTGTTTTCCACTCTTTCTGCAGACGGGTCAGTTCATCGGCTGTCGCTTTCCAGTCGGTACTCTCTTTCAGCGCTTCGGCACGTTCACAGAGGGCACGTTTCTTTTCCAGATTCTCGTTCATCCCCTCCTTCAGTGCTTTAAAGAATTCACCTTTGCGACGGAAGAAGTCGTCGCATGCCGAACGGAAACGCTCGAAAATCTTGACGTTCATCTTTTGTGGTGCGAAGCCTATGGTCTTCCATTTGGCTTGTAGGGCAATGATTTCCTGTGTCTTGTTCTCCCATGATGCGAAACTGGTCAGTTCGCCATATTCGATGGATTCAATAATCTCGCAGATGACAGTCTTCTGGTCCAAATTATGCTGTTCGGTCTCTTTCAACGCCTCGAAATGTTGCTGATGACGACGGTTGACAGTGGTGGAAGCCTCTTTAAAACGTGCCCATAGACTTTCGCGCAACTCCTTGGCTACAGGACCTGTGTCACGGAATTCCTGATGCAGTTTTTGCAGTTGGTGGAAGGCGGAAACGACATCCGGCTCACCAGCTAACTTTTCAGCTGCTTCACAGAGCCGTGTCTTGATTTCCAGATTCTTCTTGAAGTCGTATTCGCGGAACTCGTTGTTCAGTTTCAGCAGGTCATAGAACTTCTCGACGTAGAGCTGGTAACTCTTCCAAAGTTCATTGGCTTTCCCTTGCGGAATGAGTGTTACCTCGTTCCATTGTTGTTGCAGCTTCTTGAACTCATTGTAATTCTTGTTGGCATCGTCGGGTGATTCTATCAACTCTTTCAGCTCTTCGATGATGGAGAGCTTTATCTGCAGATTCAGTTCTTTCTGTTTCTCTTGTTCGGCGGTCAACTGGCCTCTTTTCTCTTTAATGACGGACATCAGACTTTTGAACTCCTCCTCCCGTGAATCGGGTTGGGGAGTGAATGCGTCGGCTTCACCACCTTGATCAATGAATGCCTTGCGTGCTGTTTCCAACTCTGCGTTGTGTAGCTTATAGAACAGTTGTTTCAAACTGTCTATTTCGCTTTTTGCGCTGTTCTCCACATCTTCTGTAATCGCTTTCAGGCGGGCCAGAATTTCCTCCTTGGTCAACCGTTGGGTGGTTACAGCAGGTTTCTCTGCAGTCTCGTTTTCTGCTGGAGCTTCGGGCTCTGTCGGCTCAAGGCTCTCCGCTGTCTTTTTTTCTTCTTCTAATTCCACCGTTTTTTCGGGGAGATTAGTGTCATGAGTGTCCGTCATTGTATTTATTCTTTTAGGGACGGGGCGTGCCCCGTAGGATTATAAGCCACAAATTAACAAAATAAATTGGTTACTTCATACTTTTTTCTGGTTTTTTTCTTGTTATCAGTCTGTTTTTCTTTGAAAAAGTAAACTGTTGTGCAGTATATCAAGATAAAAGTACGGTAATTCCCATATAGAGCATCATGCCGATAATGTCGTTGGTGATGGAAATAAAGGGACCGGTGGCAATGGCCGGATCAACCTTCAACTTCTCCAGCGTCATGGGTACCAGCGTACCGAAGATGGAGGCGAACATAACAACGGCAAAGAGGCTGATGGATACGGAATAGGTTACGGTAGCCGTAGCTCCGAACCGTATGAAATTGTAGATGTATACCAGCAAGGAGATGATGGTGGCATTGATGAGGGCTACTACAGCCTCCTTGACAATCTGCCGGAAGGTGTCTTTGGCATCAAGCGAACTGTTGGCCAGACCTTGCACCACGATAGCCGATGACTGTGTACCCACATTTCCACCGGTGCCGCCAATCAGGGGGATATAGAGTGCCATCTCGGGATGGGCGGCAAAGGTGCTGTCGAAGTTTCCCAATATCATGGAGTTGCCGATACCGCCCAGCATACCTATCAGCAGCCAAGGCAGGCGTGCCGTAGTCTGGCGTACCACGTTATCATCTGTCTCTACGTCTTGTGAGAGACCGGATGCCAACTGGTAGTCGCGTTCAGACTGCTCACGAACCTCGTCCATGACATCGTCTACGGTAATCTGGCCCACCAATCGTCCGATGCTGTCAACTACCGGAACGGCCACCAAGTCATATTTTTCAATCATTTGTACCACTTCGTCAATGGGTGTATCTACGTGAACGGAGAGCGGATCTTTCTTCATGACATGCTTCACCTTTGATACGGAAGGTGATGTAATCATCTTCTTCAGCGGAAAGACACCCTGCAGGCGGTCGTCGTCATCGATGACATAGACATAATAGATCTCATCCAACTGTTCAGCCTGTTGGCGCATCTCTTTCAGACATTCAGGCATACTCCAGTTTTCGTTGACGGTTACCATTTCTGTACCCATCAAACCACCAGCCGTGTCTTCGTCGTATTTCAGCAAGTCGACGATGTCGCCGGCTTGTTCGATATCCTCGATGTGCGACAGTACCTCTTCCTGTTTGTCTTCGTCCAGTTCTCGCATCAGGTCCACGGCATCGTCCGTGTCCATATAGTCAACGAACCGTTTGGCAATGGTTTCTGACGGCAGTATCTCAAGGAATTCCTTACGTACGTCTTCGTCCATCTCCACCAAGACGTCTGCGGCAGTTTCGTTATCCAACAGCCGGTAGACGAAGCGTGCGTCTTCCGGATCCAGGTCGTTACATAGTTCTGCTATATCGGCCGGATGAAGGTCGGTGAGCATTGCCTTTACGTTTTCGGCATCTTTCTGCTCGATGTACCCTTTGACTTTGTCTATGTATTCTTCGTCAATTTCCATAACTTTATCTTCTGTTCTGACGAGTTATTGCTTTATGTTCAGTACTTTCTCTACGCGATTGGTCAAATCTACAAACTCTTGTACGGAGAGCTGTTCCGGTCGGCGGTTGAACAGTGCATCTTCCGTCAGCGGACAATCCTTGCCAAGTAACGGCTTGATGGAGTTGCGCAACGTTTTGCGTCGTTGGTTAAAGGTGGTCTTCACTACTTGTCTGAACAACTGTTCATTGCAACCCAATTCTCGGGTATCGTTGCGCATCATGCGGATGACTGCGCTTTTCACCTTAGGAGGAGGATTGAACACATGCTCACTGACGGTAAAGAGATACTCCACGTCGTACCATGCTTGAATCAAGACACTCAATATACCATACGTCTTACTGCCTGGAGCGGCGGCAATGCGTTCGGCCACCTCCTTCTGAATCATACCTGTGCAGCAGGGTATCAGTTCTTTGTTGTCCAGCATCTTGAAGAATATCTGGCTGGATATGTTATAGGGATAGTTACCCGTCAGCACAAAAGGGCGTCCGGCAAACAGGCGGTCCAGGTGCATCTTCAGAAAATCATCTTCTATGATACCTTCTTCCAGCACCGGATAGGCTTCACGCAGGTAGGCTACCGATTCAAAATCAACCTCCACCACCTTCAGTTCACGTGCTTTGGGAAGCAGGAACTGAGTAAGTACCCCCATACCAGGCCCTACTTCCAGAATGGGTAGGGTAGGGTAGGCATCCACCGTGTCGGCTATGGCTTGTGCCACTTTCAGATCTTTCAGAAAGTGCTGGCCGAGAAACTTTTTTGGTTTTACTAATCTCATGTATCAACAAAATGGTTACATTTGCTCCGCCTTAAGAGAATCGTTCTTCGTAAGGCGCATCAAAGGTAATTCTTTTTGCCGAAGAATAAAGAATGATACCGAAAAAAATGAGTGAAAACGTCGACTGAATGAAAAAGACATTGAAAATCGTTTTGCCCATCCTGCTGGGTGCTTTTATACTCTATTGGGTTTACCGGGATTTTGATTTTTCCCGTGTACGCGACGTGTTGTTGCATGACACGGATTGGGGATGGATGTTGCTGTCGCTTGTGCCGGGGGTGTTGAGCCATGTATTCCGTGGGTGGCGGTGGAAACAGACTCTGGAGCCATTAGGTGCATCCCCCAGACGTGGCAGCTGCGTGGATGCTATCTTCCTCTCTTATGCCGCCAATCTGGTACTTCCCCGGGTAGGGGAGGTGTCACGTTGTGGAGTGTTGGCTCGTCATGATCAGGTCTCGTTTGCACAATCGCTTGGTACAGTGGTGACGGAACGTCTTATAGATACACTTTGTATATTGTTGATTACCGGTGTTACATTCCTGTTGCAGATGCCGGTTTTCTTTCGTTTCTTTGAGGAGACAGGCACTAAGATTCCTTCGTTGGTTCACCTGCTTATGTCGCCCTGGTTTTATGTGTCCCTGTTCTGCGTCATCGGGGTAGTGGCTCTTTTTTATTATCTGTTGCGGGCACTCTCGTTCTTTGAGCGGGTGCGTGGTGTGGTGCTGCACGTATGGCAGGGCATCCTCTCACTGAGCAGGGTACGCCACGTGTCTTTGTACGTGCTCTATACGTTGCTGATATGGGCCTGCTACTACTATCATTTCTATCTCACCTTGTTCTGCTTCCCATTCACCGCCGGGCTGGATTCACTGGCCGGTTTGGTGATGTTTGTGGCAGGTACCTTCGCTGTAATCGTACCTACACCCAATGGAGCCGGTCCGTGGCACTTTGCCGTCATCACCATGATGATGCTTTACGGGGTCAGTGCTACGGATGCTGCCGTGTTTGCTCTCATTGTCCACGGTGTGCAGACATTACTCGTCATTCTGTTGGGAGGATGGGGCTGGGCTCATCTGGCATGGACGAATCGTAGGTAATCAGTTCCTATCGAACCGTCCGCCTCCTACCCAATGCTGCCGGTAGTACTCTTCCAGTAGGCTGCTGACCATTACTCCCTGGCTGCTGGCGTGGATAAACTTCCACTCCTTCAGGTAGATGCCTACATGGGCAATCTTCCGGCCGGAGGAGGTGGTAGTGAAGAATAGCAGGTCGCCCGGACGTAGTTCATCGCGTGTAAGCAGGTGCGGACAGAGGTTGTGCTGGGCGGAGGCGTTGCGTGGAAGGCGTATATGGTAGACGGTCCGGTAGAGCTGATGGGTCAACCCGGAGCAGTCTATACCCTCACGGCTGTCGCCTCCGCTGCGATGGGGGGTACCTATCCATTCTGCAGCATTCAGATAGAGCTTGTGGTTGTCGTTGCGGTCAATGTCCAAACCCAGACGAAGGCCGGCATGGGCCAATGTGCGATAGTAGCCGTCCGGGTGCGAAGTGTTGCATGAAGCCAAGCTGAGTATCAGACCAACCGTCAGAAGGAAGTGGTATGTCGCAGTCTGTTTCATGCTTCTTCGGATTGGGGGGTGGCGGAAGCTTCGTCGTTTTGGCATTGCTCTTCGGCAATCTCCTGTTCAACGCGGACATTGAAATAGGCCTCCAGTTCTTGCTCAGCTGAATTGTTTACGTTGTGGAGGTCACGCAGAATCACTCCGTATTCCAGCAGTGCAATGCGTGAACAGACGTCGACCGTATGGTTCAGGTTGTGGCTGGAAATGATGACAGTGGCCTGCTGCTCTTCGTTGTAGCGTTTCAACAGATGTTTGATGATGGACTGCGAACTGGGGTCGAGGAAGTTGAAAGGTTCGTCCAGAATGAGCAGCGAGGGGTGATGAAGCATGGCAGAGATGATGCCTATCTTCTGCTTGTTGCCCATGGAGAAGTTACGGATGAACTTCTTCTGTCCCAATACTTCACCATTCATGAAGCGTTCAAAAGGTTTCAGACGCTGATCCACCTCCTCTTTCTTCAGTCCATACATCTTCCCGATGAAGTAGAAATACTCTTCGGGGGTAAGGTAGTCTATCAGGAAGCCGTCATCGATAAAGGCTCCGGTTGTGTTCTTCCACTCTTCGGACTTCGATACGTCCGTACCGTCAATACTTACGTGACCCTGGTCGGCCTTGAGCAAATCGAGTATCAGGCGGAAGAGGGTGGTTTTCCCAGCTCCGTTGTTGCCCACCAGACCGAGCATGTCGCCTGACTGGATGGTATAGTTATCTATGTTGACGGCTATCTTGCTGCCGAATTTTTTCTGAAGGTTTGATAGAGTAATCATAACAAAGGATATCTTATAATTAAATGATATGGATGGGTAATCTCATTTTTCTGGTTGCAAAGTCTATTTCTGTCGGCTGTCACGGAAACCTTCCATGTTTTGGTAACGGCGTTTCATGAAACGTTTGTAGACCATGCGCAACCAGAAGCGCGAAGTGAGTATGAAGACGAGGCCCGTGCCGATGAAGATGCAGGATACCACCGTGTCATCAAACAGTGCCTGCAGGCCGAACAGCATAATCAGGGGTACGCCCATGGCAGCCATGGAAAGGAGATTCTGCATACCTGTACCCATATTCCGTTGGGTCATCTTGTTGTTCAGATCAATGGTTTTGTTGTTGTATATAGCCATTTGGAAAAGGCAGAAGTACACAAATCCGGGGACGAAAGTAACCCATGACAGACAGGTGAGTACAGAGACCTTTCCCATAATCATGGCGGGTGACATCAGCAGCAGGGGAATCAGCTGTCCCAGTGTGTATAAGGCATACTTGGCCTGGAGCAGGGAGTAGATGCTCTCCTTACGGCTCATCAGTCCATCAATGTAGTTGCCTTCGTATCCCATGATGGTGCTGAGGAAGAGAATGCCGAAGAGGGAGAAGTTGTACATCACCAGAAAGTCCTTCATGCCGCCTTGATAGACATCGCTGAAAGCAATCAGGATGCTGAACATCAGTACCACGCCGCCAGCCATATAGAGGCCACGCTTGCATATCTTGTTGCGGAGCATCAGCTTCAGTTCCAGCTTCATATATTCGCCTACCTGTCCGTAACGTTCCAGAAAGCGGTATTCGGACACTTTCTTTACCTGTATGGTGCTGTCCTCCACCTTATTGATCTCATTATAGACCATTCTGCTTATCAGACGGCGGTCAATCAGATAAAATACGGCAATAGTAGCCAAGGTGCCGAGGAAGGTGAGGGGATCGCCCAGAATAAAGCCTTCGCCCACGTTGAGTGAAAAGTCGAACAGGGGACTTCGGTCAGGTATCAGTAGAACGGCTGCCAGAACTCCGTAGACACAGAGGGGAAGTAGCAGCCACCAGAAGCGTTCGCTCATCAGCGTACGGCAGAGCAGGAACCAGTAGTTGTTGAGCAGCATCAGCAGCCAGATGCCGATGATGTAGGTCGCTACCCCTGTCACTCCGTAGAAGCGGGAGATGCTGAGAATGGCAAAGGGAACAAAGAAAAAGAACCAGAAAAGGTTGTAGCTGTCCAGGCCGGAACGGAGCAATAGGATGTCTATCAGACGGCTCCGCTTGATGGGCAGCAGCATGTAGGGTTTCATCTCCTGGGTAGCCGTCTTCTGAAAAGGCAGACGGATGATGAAGTCGATGAACAGGACAAACAGCAGACCGCTGTTCAGTACGTGGTAGGATTCGCGCGCACCTCCGCTGAACGCAAAAGCGAATACGCTGCCGAAGAAGATGAAGTAGCCGGCCCAGAAGACAACCATCAGGTATATCCAGAACTTGGCAAAACGGCTTTTCTCGTACATGGGGTTACGCTTTTCGGCCAGTTTGCCGTGGCGGCGGAGCTCTAAAAACAGGTTCATGAGTAATGTGTGGGTTGAGTCAGAAGATAGATAGCATGTATAATCAGTAGAAAGACGGAGGTTCGTCAAAACATAGCCGTGTCTTGAGGACCCCTCCGTCTTTCCGTTAGGAGGGGGAGAATCACTTCTCCTCCTCAGCTGTCAGAATGATGGTAGCCTTGTTGCCCTGCTTCAGAAAATCGGCGGCAAACTGACGGATGTCCTGAGTCGTCAGTCCATTGACAGCTTCTACATATCCGACCGTCTTGTCGATATTCAGGAAATAGTAGTCCAACAGGTTCTGCAACCAGTAGTTGTTCTCCTTCTGATTGTCGTTATACTGTTTTACCATATATTCCTTGACTTTCTTCAGGTGTTCCTCGGAGGGACCTTGAACTGCCAGTTCGTCAAACAGGTCGCAGATGCGTTTGTTCAGATACTCTTTCTTGGCAGGGTCGGTCTGGTAGACAATCTGCAGCAGAAGCTGGTTTCTGGGGTTCTTTTCCAGATTTGCATAGCAGCTTACACCGTACGTACCACCCTCTTTCTCGCGAATTTCTTCGGTATAGATGATGTTCAGTATCTGCGTCAAGGCACTTTGCTTAATCCAGTTGGCCAGATTGTACTCACATGCGCCGCTGTACACCATCAGGTTGGTAGCCATCGGTGTCTGCAGTTTTTTGGCATACTCCTTGTTGACGTTGCCTTTCACAATCTCCATCTTGCGGTCTACAAAAGTCTCGCTGCTCTTCAGTGAAGGTAGTGCACCGATGTATTGTGCAATGAGCGGCTTCGCCTTTTCCATATCAATATTGCCTACAAAGAAGAAGCGGAAGTCATCGGCATCGGCAAAACGCTCGTGGTACATCTCCAGGATGCGATTATAGTCCAGTTGGTCAATCATTTCCGGCTGCACAACGAGGGCACGCGGATGGTTGCCGAAGAGAACAACGGAGGCGGTATCGTTCAGCGAACTCAACGGATTGGCCTTGGCACTCTCCAGCTGTGCTTTCACGCGGTTTTTGAAGGAGGTGAATGCCTCTTCGTCTCTGTGCGGAGCCGTGAAGGTCAGGTAGGTGAGCTGCATCAGTGTTTCAAAGTCCTTGGGTGAACTGAAACCGGAGACAAACTCGTTCAGAGATCCCACTGAGGTACTTACAGAAACTTTCTTGCCGGCCAACAACTTGTCCAGCTCCACCTTATTGTGGCTACCCAGACCGCCGCTGCCGGTTACTCCCGTTATATACGAAGCGTTCAGCAGTTCCTTGTCCTCATACAGGGAGGTTCCGCCGAAACTATAGGCACTCATACGGATTTCATCGGCTTTGAAGTCGGTCTTCTTGAGAATCACCTTCACGCCGTTGGAAAGGGTCAGCTCGGTAGTGCCATAGATGCCGTCACTCTTTTCAGATACGATGCTACCGCCCTGAGGAACTTCTGACATCAGCGGTTCGTTGCTGACCTTATCTTCGTAAGGTTTCAGTTCCATGCTGCGTACTTGTTTCAGCAGTTCGAGTACACGTTCCCGGGTGGGGCAGTTGGCCTTCTCGTCATCCACGGCTGCTATGAATACGGCTGCATTCTCCTCTTGAGCCAGCATCTGTTGGAACGTCTGGTTGATAGCGGCTACCGGCAGATTGGGAGCCACTTGATTCATGGTGCTGTACTCAAATTCAATGCCGGGGATGGGCTCGGCATCAAGGAAGTGGCGTACATATTCCCGGACATAGCTGCTGTGTTTGCTCTTTTCGCGTTCGTTGAAGGCCGATTCTAGGTGTTGCAGGTAGTTGGCACGGGCACGTTCATATTCCGACTCGGTAAAGCCGAAACGGCGGGCACGTTCCAGCTCCGTCAATACGGTCTGAAGGGCTGTCTCGATGCCGTCAGCCTTGCAGGAAGCATCCATGCCCAGTGCTTCTTTGGTCTTGCCCAAGAAGTAGTTACCATAAGAGCAGCTGGCACTGATGAAGGGCGGCGTGGCCGTCTGGCGTAGTTCGTCCAGACGTGCGGTCAGCATATCGGTGGCCATGTCAAGCATATATTCGCCCAGCATGTACATCATGTTACCCTTGATGGAGTCGGGTGTAGCGTCTTGCTTGAAGAAGAGCATCAGCATAGGCTCGTCAATCTCCTTGTCCTTGCCGATGTATACCAGCGGCTCTTTGTTGTCGGGGATGGGATAATACGCGCGTTTGGCCGGATTGACCGGTGCGGGTACGTCGGCCCAGGTAGCCTTGATTTTGCTCTCAACCTGGTCCACATCCACATCGCCTACGATGACGATTCCTTGCAGATCGGGACGATACCATTTGTGATAGTAGTCGCGGATGCGTTCGTAGGGGAAGTTGTCAATCACTTCCAGCGTACCGATAGGCATACAGTCGGCATACTTGGAGTCGGGGAACAGCGTAGGCAGCGATTCTGAGTAGAGGCGCATGATGCCCACGTTGCGACTGCGCCACTCTTCGTGGATGACGCCTCGTTCCTTGTCAATCTCGTTTCCGCTCAGCAGCAGAGCGTTGCTCCAGTCGTGCAGAATGAGCAGGCAGGAGTCGAGCACTGCTTCGTTTTCGATAGGGGCGTTGCTGATGTTGTACACCGTTTCGTCTACCGATGTGTAGGCATTGAGGTCGCGTCCGAACTTGATGCCTTTGCTTTCGCACCACTGTACGATGCCCAGCCCCTTCTCATTGCCGGGGAAGTTCTTGGTGCCGTTGAAGGCCATGTGCTCCAGGAAGTGGGCCAATCCGCGCTGGTTGGGTTCTTCTTGAATGGCGCCTACCTTCTGGGCAATGTAGAATTCAGCCCGCTTTTCGGGTAGGGCATTGTGGCGGATGTAATAAGTCAGACCGTTATCCAACTTGCCGATGCGCACGTTGGGGTCGGTCGGGATGGGAGGCAGCTGCATCTGAGCAGATGCACATTGTATGTTGCAGCAGAGTAACAGTGCGGCAACAAACGCATTACGAAAAATTAGAAGATGCTTCATAACTGAATAATTAGTAGTTTTCTTTTGTTTGTTCTATCAGTCGTGGGAAGGTGTTTCAAATCACACATCTTCTCCGTTTTTTTCAATAATCTGTATGAGACGAGGCCCGGAGTGAAGGCCAGGCTTCATACAAGGCTGGCATGGAGGGGAGGACAAGATGCGCTCCGGCCTCGCGAAGCACCTGCTCGTCCAGCGGCCCGGTATTGACGGCAACGGTAAAGATACCGGCGGCCACACCAGCCTGCACGCCGATAGGTGCATTCTCTATTACAATGGCTTCATCGGCCTTTACGCCGGCTTTGGCCAGTCCCATCAGGTAGGGCTCCGGGTGGGGCTTCCCATACTTTACATCGAAGGCGGTGACCATGTGCTGCGGTGTGAAGATGCCTGGGTAGTGATGGCTCAGGCGGTCAATCAAGGTGCGCTGTCCGCTCCCGGTCACCAAAACCGGAATCAGTCCGTCGGCTTTCACTCGTTTCAGTAAGTCGGAGGCACCGGGCATAGGCTCGGCTTCCGGATGTCGGTTGAATTCGGCACTCTTCTCGGCATAGATTTGTTCTATCAGTTCCGGCGTAGCCTCTTTGCCATATTGGCGCAGATAGACGATGTTGATGGTAGAGGCTCCTGTGCGTCCTTCGTGCAGATAGGCCTCTTCGCGGCTCAGATGCAGTCCGTGACGCTCCATCACTGTGTGCCAGGCCTCTGAGTGGTAGGGCATGGAGTTGAAGAGTACACCGTCCATATCAAACAGTACGGCTTTCAGGTTGTTTGGGAAGTTCATGATGGGTGAATGATAGCTTTTAGAAGTGAAGAAGGACCGTTACCATGTGCTGTGACGACGATGGTTCAGGTCCTTCTGCATGATTCGGAATGTCAGTAGCCGGATATGTGCCGGCCTTGGAACGATGCGTTACAGGCGAGCCTGAATCGCTTTCGATTCAGCTTCGTAGCCGGGCTTGTTGAGCAGGGCGAACATGTTTTTCTTATATGCCTCTACACCCGGTTGGTTGAAGGGGTTGACACCCAGCAGATAACCGCTGATGCCGCAAGCCTTTTCGAAGAAGTAGAGCAGACCTCCGATGCTTTCTTCGTTCAGGGTCGGGATGACGATGCGCATGTTGGGCACTCCGCCGTCTACATGAGCCAGCTGTGTACCCAGTTCGGCCATCTTGTTCACTTCGTCTACATGTTTGCCGGCCAGGAAGTTCAGGCCGTCCAGATTTTCTGCATCCGTAGGCACTTCCAGACGATGGTTTGGATGTTCTACCGAGATAACCGTCTCATAGATGGTGCGTTCGCCCTCCTGAATCCACTGTCCCATGGAGTGCAGGTCGGTAGAGAAGTCTACGGCAGCGGGGAAGATGCCCTTGTTGTCCTTGCCTTCCGACTCGCCGTACAGCTGCTTCCACCATTCGCTGACGTAGTGCAGTTTGGGGTTGAAGTTCACCAGGATTTCAATCTTCTTTCCCTGACGATACAGTTCGTTGCGTGTGGCGGCATAGATGGCAGCGGGATTCTCTGCGAACGGAACATCGGCTCCGCAGCACTTCTCCATGGCAGCAGCACCAGCTACTAGTTTCTCGATGTCATATCCGGCCACGGCGATGGGCAGAAGGCCTACCGGAGTGAGTACGGAGAAGCGGCCTCCTACGTTGTCGGGGATGATGAAGGACTTGTAACCTTCGTTGTCGGCTGTGACGCGGGCGGCACCCTTCCGGGCATCCGTGACGGCTACGATGACTTTGCGTGCCATCTCCTTGCCGCGCTGATCCTCGCACTGCTTCTTCAGCAGGCGGAATGCCAGAGCTGTCTCGGTGGTTGTACCGGATTTGGAGATGTTGATGACACCGAATTTCTTGCCCTTCAGGTATTGGGTGAGTTCGTACAGATAGTCTTCGCCGATGTTGTGACCGGCATAGAGGATGACGGGACCATCCTTCTGCTCCTGCAGCCAGGCGAAGCTGTTGGAGAGTGCTTCGATGACGGCACGGGCACCCAGGTAGCTGCCTCCGATGCCGGCTACCACTACCACTTCGCAGTTCTCGCGCAATGTCTGTGCAGTAGCTTTCAGGTCGTTCAGATGCTCCTTGGTGATAGAGGAGGGCAAGTGCAGCCAGCCCAGAAAGTCGTTGCCCGGACGAGTGCCCTTTTCCAGTGCCTCTTGTGCAGCCATGACGTCGGCTTCATAGGCGTTGACAGATTCTTTCGTGATGAATCCAAAAGTCTTTTCAATGTTTAACTGTACCATAGTAGATATGCTTTTTAAAAGTTTTTATGTTATCAGTAGTCTTTGCTTTTTGCCACCGGTCGTCATCGGAAAGAGTCAGTCAGCAACTTGATTTCGATGGTAGGCGAGATGCGTTCATACAATATATTATATACGGCATCCACGATGGGCATATTCACATGATAGTGCTTGTTGATTTCCTTGATACACTTGGTGCCGTAGTAGCCTTCCGCTATCATCTCCATCTCTATCTGTGCGCTCTTCACGGAGTAACCCTTGCCAATCATGCTACCGAATGTGCGGTTGCGGCTGAAGTTGGAGTAGCCCGTCACCAGCAGGTCGCCCAGATAGACCGAGTCATAGACGTTGCGGTCCAGTGGGTGTACGGTCTGCAGGAATCGGTTCATCTCCTGTATGGCGTTGGCCATCAGCACGGCCTGGAAGTTGTCTCCATACTTCAGTCCGCTGCAGATGCCGGCCGCAATGGCATATACGTTTTTCAGCACCGAGCTGTACTCGATGCCTGCCACGTCGTTGCTCACCGAGGTCTTGATGAACGAGTTGGCCAGCCGTCGGGCCACCACTTCGGCCTTGTCCCTGTCCGGACAGGCGATGGTCAGATAAGAGAGCCGCTCCAGTGCCACCTCTTCGGCATGGCAGGGACCGGCCAGCACAGCGATGTTTTCGGCCGGTACACCATACTCCTTGGTGAAATACTCCGATACGATGACGTTGTCGTCGGGTACGATGCCTTTGATGGCGGTGATGATGAACTTGTCTTTGATGCGAGTCCTCAGCTTCTTCAGATGTGACTTCAGATAGGGTGAGGGGGTGACGAATATCAGCGTGTCCGACTCCTTCACCACTTCGTTGATGTTGGAGTTGAAGTTGATGCGCTTGACGTCGAACTTCACGCTCGTCAGATAGGCCGGGTTGTGGCCCAGACGCTTGAAGTCGGCAATGCGGTCGTCACGCCGCATATACCAGTTGATGCTCTCCGTCTGCGCCAGCACCATTTTGGCAATGGCTGTGGCCCAACTTCCTCCGCCCATAATGGCTATCTTACCGGGTAGTTTCATATCACTGATTGATGGCGTTGATCCACTCCGTCACGTCACCGACGCTCGGATTGGTCAGTCCTAATTTGTATTTCTTGTTGATGCCGCAGATGTCCATGTGCAATTTCTGCGGGTTCACCTCTTTCATGTCGCTCACCAGGTTGTAGCCGGCCTTCTGGATGACCGGTACCCACTCTTCGGCAATGCCTAGAGCTGTATATTTGGCTGTTGCATCTTTCGGAGCCGTCTTCTCCGGACGCATCTGTGGGAAGAAGAGCACTTCCTGTATGAAGGCCTTGCCCGTCATCAGCATGGTCAGTCGGTCGATACCGATGCCGATGCCCGATGTAGGCGGCATACCGTATTGCAGTGCCTTCAGGAAGTCCTGGTCGATGAACATGGCCTCGTCGTCGCCCTTCTCGCTCAGTCGCAGCTGTTCTTTGAAGCGTTCTTCCTGGTCGATGGGGTCGTTCAGCTCCGAATAGGCGTTGGCCAGCTCCTTGCCATTCACCATCAGCTCGAAACGTTCCGTCAGGCCGGGCTTCGAACGGTGCATCTTGGTCAGAGGCGACATCTCTACGGGATAGTCGGTGATGAAGGTGGGTTGTATGAAGGTGCCTTCGCAGAACTCGCCGAAGATTTCGTCAATCAGCTTGCCCTTGCCCATGGTGTCATCAATCTCCATCTTCAACTCCTTGCATATCTGGCGGATTTCCTCCTCGCTTTTGCCCTCCAGGTCGTAGCCTGTCTTCTCCTTGATAGCTTCCAAAATGGGCAGGCGGCGGTAGGGGGCCTTGAAGCTGATGGTCTTGCCGTCAATCTCCGTCTCCGTACAGCCGTTCACGGCAATGCAGATACGCTCCAGCAGTTTCTCGGTGAAGGACATCATCCAGTTGTAGTCCTTGTATTGTACATACAGCTCCATGCAGGTGAACTCCGGATTGTGGTTCTTGTCCATGCCTTCGTTGCGGAAGTTCTTGCCAATCTCGTACACACCTTCGAATCCGCCCACGATGAGCCGTTTCAAGTAGAGTTCGGTGGCGATGCGCAGGTAGAGGTCGATGTCTAATGAATTATGGTGTGTAATGAAGGGGCGTGCACTGGCTCCGCCGGGGATGCTCTGCAGAATGGGTGTCTCCACCTCGGTGTAGCCTGCCTCGTCCAGCACAGCACGCATCGTCTTAATGACGGTAGCCCGCTTCAGGAAGGTCTCTTTCACCCCGTCGTTCACCACCAGGTCCACATAGCGCTGGCGGTAGCGCAGTTCGGGGTCTTCAAAAGAGTCGTAGGCCACACCGTCCTTGTACTTCACGATAGGCAGCGGCTTGATGCTCTTGGCCAGTACGGTCAGCTTCTTGGCATGGATGCTGATTTCGCCCATCTGGGTGCGGAACACAAATCCTTCGATGCCGATGAAGTCGCCCAGGTCGAGCAGACGCTTGAACACGGTGGTGTACATATCCTTGTTCTCTTCCGGGCAGATGTCATCACGGGTGATGTACACCTGGATGCGACCTTTGGAGTCTTGCAGTTCGATGAAGGAGGCTTTGCCCATCACGCGGCGGCTCATCATACGTCCGGCCACGGATACCTGCCGTGGTTCGGCATCATCCTTGAATTCTGCTTTGATATCGGTAGAGAAGGCATTGGTTACATACTCTGCTGCGGGATAGGGCTCGATGCCCATCGCGCGAAGTTCATTCATACTGTTGCGTCGAATGATTTCCTGTTCACTTAGTTCTAAAACGTTCATATCGTTAAAATTCACTCTATTTGGGGACAAAAGTACGAAACATTTTTCAGATAATGACATTTTTTGAGGAATATATGTGTGAGGGGCCTGCCATTCCTTGCATTTTCTTGCGTTCAGGATGGCAGCGTATTGGCATTATCGCTGTATGCACGCATAATGTACGAGTTTTGTAAGAGGATGGTAAGGGGATGGTAAGAAGATGATAAGAGAATCGGCTATTTTTGTCTTGTATGAAAACTCCGTTTTCGGTAATTTTGCATCGGGTAATTTCGGATTTTACCGAAATAGTTGGATAAAAACGTTATTCCCGCGTAGCGAAATGCGCTGTCATGTGTTATTATTGCAGAAACAGCAACGAGAACAATGGAGATACACGAGTTCATACAGGGAGCCGAAAGGCTGCGGAACGATCTGCTCGGACAGGCCGGACATTATTTGGCCGATGCCGACGATGCCGAGGATGCCGTGCAGGAGACGCTCCTACGGCTCTGGATGGCAAGGGAACGGATAGCTACACCCGACAAGATGAGGAATATGGCCTCTGTGGTCTGCCGCAACGTGGCACTTAATATGCTTCGTGATGCTACTCTCCGTTGCGCTGTGGATGAGGCACAGGCCACCTCCCTGCAAGCCAGTCCGCACGAGGAGCTGGAGGCACGTGAAACCGGGCTGCAGCTGAGGCGCAGCATCCGGGCACTGAGCCCCAAGCAGCGGGCTCTCATGCGGATGCGCAATGTGGAGAACTTGTCGTATGCCGATATTGCCAAACTGATGGGAACTACCGAGTCGTCCGTGCGGGGTATGATTTGCAAGGCCCGTATGGAACTCTTAAAACAGATGAAAGGAGCAGTAGAATGAAACAGGAAAAAGTGGACATAGCGGAACTTCTTGATAAGTTCCTCCAAGGAGAGACCAGCGAAGCCGAAGAGCAGCTGCTCACGGACTACTTCGCTCATACTGAACATATTCCCGAGGAGCGGAGCCTTTACAAAGAGTTGTTCCGGAGTTTCCGCACGGATGCCTACGACTTCTCTTCCGAGGAGATGGATGCCATGGAGAGTGCCCCCATGGCTGCCGGGCAGCCTATCGGAAAGACATCCCGCAGGCACTTTGGACTTATGGTCCGATGGATGGCCGTGGCAGCCTGCCTGCTGGCTGTCATCTGGACAGTAGACTTTCGTCCCTGGACATCGCCCAAGGAGGAGAGTCCGGTTCCGGAGTCACAGGAAATTACCGTAGGCGAACTCCTTGAAACTCTCACCATCCTGGCTGAGACCACACCTGAGGATGCCACCATCACGGCCACTCGCGGGGCAGGCGGCATTGAGGTAAGTACTTCTACGCTCCAGGGTGCGTCGGTTACCTATACACTCAGACGACGTGCCGACAACTCTACGCTGGAATTGATATCGCAACATATTTATAACTAACTATTTATATTTCATTATGAAACGTACAGTCATCTTCTGGCTCGCAGCACTGTTTGCCATCGCCAGCCTCTCGGCGCAGGAGGTAAAACCGGCCCGTTACATCATCAATGGTAAGGTGGTAAAGGAGTTTGACGGTTCGCAACTCGTCGGACAGACCATCACTCACTACAGGCTGGATGGGGAACACAATGCCCACATCATCTTCACCTCCGCCTACCAGGGTGATACCGAGACAATGAAGAAGGAGGCGCAGGCAACCCTTGAAGGAGTAACTAAGGGGAAAATCAGCGCCCTGACCATCCACGATGGTGAGGCCAAACCCAAGGCCGACCAGTCCGAGGAGAACATCTACGTCATCAACGGCAAAGTGGTGCCCTATTCGGAGTTTAAAGAGCTGTCGAGCAACAAGGTCGCTTCGATAACGGTCATCAAGAACAAGCAGAACCCCGATTTCGTGAAGTATGCCCGCGATGCCGTGAAATACGCCGGATTCGATCCCAAGGCCTTGATTATCATTACCGTCAAACCCTAACTTGTCCATTGACGAAGAAACTTTCGGTTTAGGCTGAATGTTATTAGAATACAGTTGTTACGGTTTTTTTAAATATATTTTATAAAAACAGAATGAAGGAGGTAGCTATCTTTACAACATGAATAATCATAGTAATACGAAAAACAATATGCACCGACTGACTGTCACACTGATGCTGCTTTTTATAACTTTTGCGCTTCATTCACAGCGGAAAGAGAAATATCCTCGCGCTGAAATTAAGGTGGAGTATAATTATTACAATCATTTTTTGCGCGGAAGTGACGGCGTCGTGGAAAGAAACATCCCATTTGTTTTGCTCGTAAACCGAAATCAGAGTAAATTTTACTATCCAAGTACCGAGTTCAAAGATTCTTTGCATTCAACCCCTGCTGGACGTGCAAAGGCGAGACAGATGTTTAGTGCCGCCGCAGCTGCTTATATAGAGAACAAGGACCGTAGTGCCATGGATGGTGTGGTTTATCGTACGAGATTGTATGTGACAAAGGATTTTGCCAAGTCTGCTTCTACTACTTACGATAAAGCCGGGATGGGGAGGTCTGGATTCTATGAAGAACCGTTTTCGGAAATAGACTGGGTAATATCAGCAGACAGTACAAAGATGATATTGGACTATTCATGTATCATGGCGAAGGCCGATTATCATGGAAGAGAATGGAGTGTCTGGTTTACTCCCGAAATTCCCATACAAGACGGCCCTTGGAAACTTTGCGGATTGCCCGGACTTATCATGGAGGCAACGGAAACATCTGGGCAACATGGATTTACTGCCACGGGAATAGAGACAAGCACGCAGACCATTTATCCCTTGTTTAGCTCGGAGTATGAAAAGATGAACAGGCTTGACATGTTGCGGGCCGAAAGGCATTATCAAGAGAATAGCCATGCCATGTTCAAAGCTGCCACAGGATATGATTTAGGTGGAGGCACAGATAAACCGGCAACCGAGGAAGGACGCAAATTCGATTTTCTGGAAACTGATTATCACTGATTATGAAACACTTCATGCTATGGATACTGCTGCTCGCTGCACAGGTGGCAGCAGCACAGGTCAATGTCTGCGGCACGGTGATGGACCGCGAAGCCAATGAACCGCTGGTGGGGGCATCGGTCATCGTCAAGGGAGCTGACGGCAAGATAAAGACCTTCTCCTCATCACGAGAGGATGGAGGGTTCAGTATGACTCTGCCCTCTGTAGCCGGATGCCGGCTGGATGTTGCCATGATGGGATTTGTCAGACAATCTTTCTCGTTAGACAGCGTCTCCTTTCCCCTGACGGTCTGTATGCAAATCGGATCCACCTTGCTGAAGGAGGTCAATGTAAAGGCCGACCGCATCCGTGAGCAAGGCGATACCGTCAGCTATTATGTCAGCAGTTTTGCCCAGGCGCAAGACCGCACCATCGGCGATGTGCTGCGACGTATGCCTGGCATCGATGTGGCAAGCAACGGCAAGATACAGTATCAGGGCGAGGACATCAACAAGTTCTATATCGAAGGTTCCGACCTGCTGGGTGGCAAGTATGGCATTGCCACCAACGGCATAAGCTCTGATGATGTGGGCGCAGTAGAGGTGATGGAGAACCATCAGCCGATGCAGGTGCTGTCTGGCATCTCCTTCTCCGACAAAGCGGCCATCAATCTGAAACTGAAGAACAAGGCGAAGGCAGTCTGGAGCCTGCATGGGGATGCCGGAGGCGGCTGGTCGTGGCAGCCTGAAGGCGCTGTGTGGGATGGAGAGTTGTTTGCCATGGCCGTGATGCCGGGATTTCAGAGCATCACCACCTTCCGGACCAACAATACGGGCGAAGACCTCTTGGCCTCCAAAACGGACTTCTTTGCTGACCGACGCGGTACAGGATTAAGCCGGTATGTCAGTGTAGGGCTGCCCGGAGTGCCGTCGCTCGATGGCAGGCGTACCCTGCAGAACCGCTCTTTCCTGGTATCGACGAACAATCTGTGGAAAGTGGGACGGGGTGAACTCAAGGCCAACATCGACTACTCCTTCAACCGTATGGCCGCCAATGCACAGAATATCACCACTTACTTCCTGGATGAGGGTGACCGCGTCGTCACCGAGAATCGCAGTGGCACGGAGCATCAACACGCCCTGAACGGCAAGTTCATCTATGAACTGAATCAGAAAACAGCATACGTCAACAATACGCTTCAGACCAACATAGACTGGAACGACATCAGCCTCCGCACCACCGGCTCACTGCCCAACAGCCAGTGGGCAGACTTGCCGGATTACTATGTCAGCAACCGCTTCAAGCTGATAAGGCGCTTCAAGGGCAAGCACCTCGTGACATTCGAGAGCCGCAACGAATGGGAGTCGCTGCCGCAGACGCTCCGCTGCAGTCTGGACGGCAATGCCTATCGCCAGCACGTAGGCAACCACGCCTTCTATACGCAGGAGAGCGCAGCATATACCTTCACGCTCAGCGGCATCACCGTGAGTCTGGAAGGAGGAATGAAGGGGTATTGGCGGTCGATGGACTCCGCGCTACCCGATATCCCGACCGAACTGCCCGGACTGACTGAGAACGTCATCCACACGAACTCCCTCACCCTCTATGCCACGCCCCGGTTTGAGTATTGGGTCAAGCGTGTGAATCTTTCGCTCAATGTACCGGTCAGTTATGCGCATTACTCATTTGACAAAG
This sequence comes from uncultured Mediterranea sp., assembly GCA_945641355.1. Classification (GTDB taxonomy): domain Bacteria; phylum Bacteroidota; class Bacteroidia; order Bacteroidales; family Bacteroidaceae; genus Bacteroides. Next base: position 218,544 of record CALZEQ010000001.1, read on the forward strand.
CCATTGCCAACCGTGACGAAGTGTATTGCTCTCCCTCGCTGAGCATGAACTGGAAACCCAACAACCGCTTTTCGGGCACCATACGCGGAGGCATGGGCCGTTCGCCGATGACTCTTACCCTCATTCATCCGGGGCTTGTCCTGACGGATTACCGTACACTCAAATCGGGCGTTGATGATTTCTACAGCTCCACGTCACAGCAGGTGTCAGCAAGTTTCAGCTACAAGCATACGCGCCACGGCCTCTTTGCCAACGGCATGGTGATGCACTCGTGGAACCACCTGCCATACACCCTGTCGCAGCAGCTTTATGGCGACTATGTGGTCTATAGCTATGCGGATGCCGATAATGACGGAAAGATGCTGATGGCGATGGGAAGCCTCGGCAAAACGCTCGACTTCATGCGTGGAAGTTGCCGTATCAACGGCTCCTTCAACCGCAACGAATCCCGACTCTTTTCTCAAAACCAATCCGTACAGTCGGTAGGTACAGGCTGGAGTGTGGGCGGCAAAGTCAACGGCTCGCCATGGCGTTGGTTTAGTTTCGACTATGCCATCCGTTTCTCCGACAGTCGCTTGGCTATGAACGAGGCAACTGCCCCCTGGCTATCGACCCTGACCAACGAACTGAGCCTGAACTTCCAGCCCCATTCCAAATGGCAATGGCAAGTGGGTGGTGAGCATTACCGCAACGAGCTGACACAGGGGACATACAAAAGCATCCTGATGCTCGACACCAAGCTCATCTTCACGCCTACAAAACAAATTGAGCTGTCTGCCTCGCTCACAAATATGCTCAACAAGAAACAGTATAATTACACAACGTACTCGCAACTCTCCTCCTTCGAGAGCCAACGCTCGCTCCGTGGCCGCCAGTTGCTTGTTTCATTAACACTAAGAAAATGAAGAAACTTATTTCATCAATCATCGAATGCCTTATAGCAGTAGCCGTAATGGCACAGACAGCTGACATCGAGGTCAGCTATGTAGCACATTATCCCAATCTGAGGGATGGAAAAACGGATTTGACGAGCCAATACATCCTGTTGTCAAACTCAACGCAGTCGAAATTCTTTTCGCCGGTCACCGAGTACCTCGATTCTCTTAATTCCACTCCAGAGGGGAAAGCCAAACTGAAGGAAATGCAAAGAAGTGCTTTAGCTTCAGGGGATTTTGATAAGATACCTCGACCTGATGGCACCATGTACGTGGTCAAATCTTTCGCAAACGGCAAGCAGAAGCATTATGATACCTCGGGGCTCGAAAAATATGTTTACGAAGAGTCTGTTCCTTCTCAGGATTGGCAAACTACTGATTCCTCCAAGGTCATTTTGGGTTACGAATGCTTCATGGCTACTACCGACTATCATGGCAGAAAATGGATTGCTTGGTTTTCACCCGAAATCCCTGTGCAGAACGGTCCTTGGAAATTCGATGGTTTGCCAGGACTGATACTTGAAGTATCGGCTGATGGGAACCAGTATGGCTTCATTGCCACAGGAATACAACAATCTGCCAAGCCAATTGGACCGGTGTATCTCTCCAATGAATACGAATCAACAGACCGCATCAACTATCTGAAAACCAAACGCGCTTTCATGGATAACCCTCTTGGAAAAATCAATGCACAGTTCGGAACTGATAATATAAAAGTTACCACGAGCGATGGCGAAGATATCAAACAGTTGTTCGTCCCAGCTTCAGTAGCTGATTTCATTGAAACCGACTATCATTAAAGCCTTATGAAATGAAAAGAACAATCACAGTTTTTGCATCCTTATTTATTGCGATTGTGCTCATTGCACAGAAAGCACAGTTGAAGGTGGGGTATGACTATCACTATTTCGACCCGCGTGGGATAGAGAAGGATGAGGCCTTCATCCTTCTGGCCGGAAAGGATTGCGCCAAATTCTACAACAGCCAGTCACAGTGGCTCGACTCTACACGCTGCACCAAGGAAGGCGAGCAATGGTATGTGCAGCAAGGATTGGTGATGATGGGCGAACTGATGAACAAATCGAAGGAAGAACGAGAGGTGATTCTCAACAGCTCAGCTATCGGTCATGCCGTCAACCTCTATGTGGTCCGCAAGGGAGACAAGTTCCATGTATGGGACATGGTGTATCATGAATACCGCAAATATGCTGAGCCTATTGAGGAGAGAGACTGGGCAATCCTTGACGATTCGACCAAGACGGTATTAGGATATGAGTGCCTGATGGCGACAACCGAATACCATGGCCGCAAATGGACGGCATGGTTTACGCCCGAAGTACCCATGAATGCCGGACCTTGGAAACTACTCGGATTGCCCGGTCTGATATTGGAGGCTATCGACAGCACCGGGCAACATCACTTCGCTGCCAATGGACTGCAATCCGTTGACGTGGATATTCCAAAGGTCTATGAACCCTATTCATACGAGAAGACGACAAGAAAGAAGTTCCTTGCGCTTTGCCGATACAGGTATGACAATGTCCAAGGCATGAGCGACCTGCACTATGGCGGCAATGGACCACGACTATCTCCGGAGAAAATAGAGTACGAGAGCGGCAAGAAGGGCTTCGACCTGCTTGAAACCGATTACAACTAATCCCCTCCCCCCCCTGCATAACCGTTTCCGGTGATGGGGCATCGTCTGTCACAATGAAGTGCCGGCAATATAGGCCACGGTGGAAAGACATCGTATCATGGCATAAAATGATGGTACAAAGCCATGAAATGGTCATTTCATGCCATGAAACGACCATTTCATGCTGCATTATGTTTGCAGAAGCCGCTACCTCATGCTGTGATAACCGGCTTCTTGATGTAAGGAAA
>CALZEQ010000002.1 GCA_945641355.1 uncultured Mediterranea sp.
ATTGTTGCTCAGGTGCTTAATATTATTTTTATTTTATAGTGTTGCGGATTTAAGGTATAAACAAAAGAAAGTTGTAAATAATGCGGTTTTTTTGTGGAAGGTGAGGATGTGTAGCTTCTCATCAGCTGGAAACGAGGCTTTACACGTATTTTTGCACGGATTCTACTTTGTATCTCGTAAAAAAGTGCGATATTTGCAGCCATGATTCAGTTGGAGACCATATTCGACATTGTATGGAAGGGGTTCATCATCGGCGTGACTGTGTCTGCGCCATTGGGTCCTGTGGGCGTGCTGTGTATTCAGCGCACGCTCAACAAGGGTCGTTGGTATGGGTTTGTGACGGGGGTAGGGGCTTCGCTCAGTGATATTTTCTATGCATTGCTGACGGGCTATGGTATGAGCTTTGTGTTTGACTATGTCAACAAGAACATCTTCTATTTGCAGTTGCTGGGCAGTGTCATGTTGCTGGCTTTTGGCATTTATACGTTCCGTAGCAATCCTGTACGTTCGTTGCGTCCCATGTCGGTCAACAAGGGGACGTATCTCCACAATTTCCTGACGGCCTTTTTTGTTACCCTCTCCAACCCACTTATCATTTTCCTCTTCATTGGCTTGTTTGCCCGTTTTGCTTTTGTCAGTGAAGGGGTCTTGCTGTTCGAAGCCGTTTCCGGCTATCTGGCTATTGCCGTGGGGGCTCTGTCGTGGTGGTTAGGTATCACTTATTTTGTGAACAAAGTGCGCCGCCAGTTCAATCTGCGTGGCATCTGGATACTCAATCGGGTCATTGGCAGCATCGTGGTGCTGGTGTCGCTGTTGGGGCTGGCATTTACTTTGATGGGGCAGTCGCTCTATTAGTAAAATTTCCGCACGGATGGGAGAGAGACGACTGTGTGCATGTGATAACATGGATGCTTAAAAAATTGAAGTCGAGATATGTATATCGCCAAACAACTGAAGAAAGAGAACATCGCTGAGTATCTGGTGTACATGTGGCAGGTGGAGGACTTGCTTCGTGCGCACGGATGCGACATCGACCGCCTGCGGATGCAGGTGGTGAGCCGATATCCCGAGGAACAGAGGAACGCATTGGAGGAGTGGTATGGCAATCTGTGCGACATGATGCGGGCCGAAGGTGTGACGGAGAAGGGACATCTGCAGATCAATCGCAATGTACTGCTGCAACTGCAGGAATTGCATGCTGAGTTGATGGCATCGACCGACCACCCCTTCTACAATGCCGCATACTTTAAGGCACTGTCCTTTATCGTAGAGTTGAGGCAACGGGCAGGGGCCAATCGGGAAGAGTCTGAACTGGAGACCTGTTTTGAGGCTCTCTATGGAGTTTTGCTGTTACGCTTGCAGAAAAAGGAAATCAGCGCCGGTACACAGAAGGCATTGGAGACCATAGGAACCTTCATCGGAATGCTGGCGCAAGCGTGGAAGGCGGAAGAGGGTTGTGGAAAATAATATATAATAGGAAAGGAATGAAAATATTAGTTACTGGAGCCAACGGTCAACTTGGCAATGAAATGAGGGCGTTGGCAGCAGAAGGCTCGTTGCACACCTATCTCTTTACCGATGTGCAGGAGTTAGACATCTGTGATGAACAGGCCGTATGCTCTTTTGTAAGAGAAAATGCCGTTGAGGTGATAGTGAATTGCGCTGCTTATACGGCAGTGGATAAGGCGGAGGATAATCCGGACTTGTGTGACCGGCTGAACCATCTGGCACCCGGCTATCTGGCAGCTGCTGCCGAGGCGTGCGGGGCAGCTTTGGTGCAGGTCTCTACAGACTATGTGTTCGATGGAACGGGGCATCTGCCCTATACCGAAGAAATGACGCCTTGTCCCAACTCCGTGTACGGACGCACCAAACTGGCTGGTGAGGAAGAGGCCATGCGTTGTTGCAGCCGTACGATGATTGTGCGTACGGCATGGCTTTACTCCACCTTTGGTAACAACTTTGTGAAAACCATGCTCCGATTGGGACGCGAACATGACCATTTGGGCGTTGTATTCGATCAGATCGGTACACCTACTTATGCGCGCGATTTGGCCCGCGCCATTCAGACGGCCATCGATCAGGGTGTTGTGCCGGGCATTTACCACTTCAGCAACGAGGGTGTCTGTTCCTGGTATGACTTTACTGTGGCCATTCATCGGTTGGCGGGCATCAGAACCTGCCACGTGTCACCTCTGCACACCGACGAGTATCCGGCAAAGGCTCCCCGACCGGCCTATTCGGTGCTTGACAAAACAAAAATCAAGCGTACATACGGCATCGTTATTCCCCATTGGGAAGAGAGTCTGCAGGAATGTGTAGAGAAACTCACGGCAGAACTTCCCAATCCGTAACTTGTAGATAAAATACTCATATATGAACGAAATAGAAAGAAGACGAACGTTTGCCATCATCGCACATCCTGATGCCGGTAAGACATCGCTTACCGAGAAACTGCTGCTTTTCGGCGGACAGATACAGGTGGCAGGAGCGGTGAAAAGTAATAAAATCAAGAAAACAGCCACATCCGACTGGATGGACATTGAGAAGCAGCGTGGTATCTCAGTCACCACTTCGGTGATGGAGTTCGATTATCACGACTACAAAATCAACATCCTTGACACGCCGGGTCACCAGGACTTTGCAGAGGATACGTACCGTACGCTGACGGCGGTAGATAGTGTCATCATTGTGGTGGATGGAGCCAAGGGTGTGGAAACGCAGACAAGGAAACTGATGGAGGTATGTCGTATGCGAAATACGCCCGTCATAATCTTTGTCAACAAAATGGACCGCGAAGCCAAGGATCCCTTTGACCTGTTGGATGAACTGGAGGAGGAATTGAGCATTCATGTGCGGCCGTTGACGTGGCCCATCGAAAGCGGTGTACGTTTCAAGGGTGTATACAATATCTATGAACAGAATCTGAATCTCTTCCAACCTTCCAAACAGGTGGTGACAGAGAAGGTAGAGGTAGATATACACTCCGACGAACTGGACAAACGCATCGGTGCCGACTTGGCAGAACGCTTGCGATCGGAGCTGGAGCTGATTGATGGGGTCTATCCTGATTTTCAGGTCGAGGAATACCTGAAGGGCGAACTGGCACCGGTCTTTTTCGGGTCGGCACTCAACAATTTTGGTGTGGAGGAACTGCTCAATACCTTTGTCGAAATAGCTCCCAGCCCACGACCAGTGCAAGCCGAAGAGCGTTCTGTCGCTCCTGAAGAGTCTAAGTTCACCGGCTTTATTTTCAAGATAACGGCTAATATAGACCCCAATCACCGCTCGTGTGTGGCATTCTGTAAGATTTGCTCAGGCAAGTTCACCCGTAATACCCCCTATCTGCATGTACGTCATGGGAAGACGATGCGGTTCTCCAGCCCTACTCAGTTCATGGCACAGCGGAAAACGACCATTGACGAGGCTTGGGCGGGTGATATCATTGGCCTGCCGGATAACGGAACCTTTAAAATCGGCGATACGTTGACTGAAGGGGAAATGTTGCATTTCCGTGGTTTGCCCAGCTTTTCGCCCGAGATGTTCAAGTATATCGAGAATGCCGATCCCATGAAGCAGAAGCAGTTGGCCAAGGGTATCGATCAGTTGATGGACGAGGGTGTGGCACAGCTCTTTGTCAACCAGTTCAACGGCCGCAAGATTATCGGTACCGTGGGGCAGCTGCAGTTTGAGGTTATACAGTACCGACTGGAGAATGAGTACAATGCACGTTGCCGCTGGGAGCCCATCAGTCTCTATAAGGCGTGCTGGATAGAGAGTGACGATGCCGAAGAACTGGAAGCCTTCAAGAAGCGCAAATACCAGTATATGGCGCACGACCGTGAAGGACGCGATGTCTTTCTGGCCGATAGCGGATATGTATTGCAGATGGCGCAGATGGATTTCAAGCACATTAAATTCCATTTCAGCAGTGAGTTCTGAAATGACCATCTGATTTTCAGCAGCGAAAAAAAAGAAAAGGGGGTGCAGCATCAGTTGCACCCCTTCTCTATGAAAGACTGTCAGTCTGTTCTCCTTTTACTTCTTGAAGTAGCGGTTATACAGGCCTTCAAAGCCCTTTCCGTGACGAGCCTCGTCCTTAGCCATCTCGTGAACTGTGTCGTGGATAGCATCCAGATTCAAAGCCTTGGCACGGGTAGCAATGCGCTTCTTGTCTTCGCAAGCACCAGCTTCAGCGTTCATACGTTTCTCCAGATTGGTCTTGGTGTCCCATACACAGTCGCCCAGCAGTTCGGCGAACTTAGAAGCGTGTTCTGCTTCTTCCCAAGCGTAGCGCTTGAAAGCTTCTGCTACTTCAGGATAACCTTCGCGGTCAGCCTGACGGCTCATAGCCAGATACATACCAACTTCAGTGCATTCGCCCATGAAGTGGTTGTTCAGGTCTTTAATCATTTCGTCGTCGCAACCTTTGGCTACGCCAATTACATGCTCGTCAACGAAGGTCAGCGGACCACCTGCTACAGCTTCTTCTACCTCTACAAACTTGCTGGCGGGAGCTTTACACAAAGGGCACTTTTCGGGAGCGGCATCGCCTTCATAAACGTAACCGCAAACTGTACATCTAAACTTTTTCATGACTTTTTCTTGTTGTTTTATGGGTTAATGAATATAGTTAGTTATCTCTTTTTATCAACTTTTTTTATTCTCTGAATCAGTTAACAGCCAGCGTACACTGATTGTTCGCTGTCATTAGCTTCCTTGCTCTTCCTGCATACGGCACTGCTTGCAGATGCCTTTGTAGTAGTGGTGAACCTCCTGAACCGTGTGCCCCTCGCACTGTGCTTCTGAAGGCACCTGAGTGTGCTTGTGGCAAGGTATGTCGTAGATGCGTCCACACCGCTTGCACAGGAAGTGGGCGTGAGGCGAGGTGGTGGCTTCGTAACAGGTGTTACGCTCGTCAATGGTCAGTGTCTGGGTGGCTCCCTGCTCGGTAAGCAGTTTCAGCGTGTTGTATACAGTGGTTTTGGAGAGCGTGGGTATGTCAGGTGCCAAAGCGGTGTATATCTCATCTACCGTAGGATGTGTGCAATGCTCCATCAGATAGCTCATGATGGCGATGCGCTGCAAGGAGGGCTTGATGTGATGACTCTGCAACCGTTTGATGGCATCCATAGTGTTCTTTTTGTTAAAGTTGTAATAGTTTCATATTTATTTCACTTGCAAATATAGCGACTTCTTTTTATTATCCAAATCTTTCAGCTATTTTTTTTGTGAAAATTATCATGTAATTTTGCGGAGAGAATAAAAAAGGAATGGTTTGGGATATAATATGTATTATATAGGAATCCGATATTCCTGATAAACTTAAAAACTCATAAACTCAAATTATATGGATTACGGATATGTAAAAGTGGCGGCTGCAGTGCCCCGTGTGAAGGTTGCTGACTGCAAGTTCAATGCCGGACAGATAGAGAAGGAAGTGATTATAGCCGAGGGACGGGGCGTGCGCGTCATTGTCTTTCCCGAATTGTGCCTGACGGGCTATACGTGTGGCGACCTTTTTGCCCAGCAGCTGTTGCTGGAGGAGGCCGAGATGGGGCTGATGCAGATTCTGAACAACACGCGCCAGTTGGACATTATTTCTATCGTCGGGATGCCAGTTCCGCTCAACGGTGCGTTGCTCAATGCGGCTGTTGTGCTACAGAAGGGGAAGGTGTTGGGAGTGGTGCCCAAGACCTATCTGCCCAACTACAAGGAGTTTTATGAGAAACGTTGGTTTACGTCGGCTGCCGAAGTGTCTGCCCGTAATGTCCGTCTGTGTGGACAGACGGTACCCATGGGCAGTGATTTGCTGTTTGAAACAGTAGAGGCAACCTTCGGTATTGAGATTTGTGAAGATTTGTGGGCTCCTATACCTCCCAGTTCGACACTTGCTTTGCAGGGAGCGGAAATCATCTTTAACCTTTCGGCCGACGATGAGAGTATCGGCAAACATGCCTATCTGCGTTCGCTCATCAGCCAGCAGTCGGCCCGTTGCATCGCCGGCTATGTATTTAGTTCGTGTGGTTTTGGCGAATCTACTACCGACGTGGTCTTTGCCGGCAATGCCTTGATATACGAGAACGGTGTGGCGTTGGCCGATAGCAAGCGTTTCTGCTTCGAAGGTCAGGTCGTGGTCAGCGAGATTGATGTGGAGTATCTGCGTACAGAACGGAGGGTGAATACCACGTTCGCAGCTTGTAGGGCACGTTGTGCCGCCCAGGAAGCGGTGCATATCTCTACGGATCCGGCTGTCGCTGGACGTGCGCTGAACCTGACCCGCATGTACGATCCGCATCCTTTTGTGCCGCAAGGCCCTGCACTTGACGAACGTTGTGAAGAGATTTTCTCCATACAGGTGTCGGGATTGGCACAGCGGTTGCTTCATACCAAGGCCAAGAGTGCAGTAGTGGGCATTTCCGGCGGACTTGATTCGACGTTGGCACTGCTGGTGTGTGTCAAGACGTTCGACAAGCTGGGATGGGACCGCAAAGGCATCATCGGGGTCACCATGCCAGGCTTTGGCACTACCGACCGCACGCACACCAATGCTGTTTGCTTGATGAATTCATTGGGTGTCACGCTGCGTGAGGTCAGCATCAAGAAGGCTTGTCTGCAACATTTTGAGGACATCGGACACGATTCCACAGTGCACGATGTGGTGTACGAAAATTCGCAGGCACGCGAACGTACACAGCTGCTGATGGACATCGCTAACCAGACGTGGGGACTGGTCATAGGTACCGGCGACCTTTCGGAACTGGCATTGGGGTGGGCTACCTACAACGGTGACCACATGTCAATGTATGGCGTCAATGCCAGTGTGCCGAAGACGTTGGTACGCCACCTTGTGACATGGGTGGCCGAGCACGATGTAGATATGGCTTCGAGAGCCACACTGCTGGATATTGTAGATACGCCCATCAGTCCAGAGCTGATTCCGGCCGATGAACAGGGAAATATCAAGCAGATAACAGAAGACTTGGTGGGACCCTATGAGTTGCACGACTTTTTCCTGTATTACTTCATGCGTTGCGGCTTCCGTCCGGCCAAGATATTCTTTCTGGCTACCAATACTTTCCGCGGCGTATACGACGATGCGACTATCCGAAAGTGGCTCAAGACCTTCTGCCGCCGCTTCTTCAATCAGCAGTTCAAACGTTCGTGCCTGCCTGACGGACCGAAGGTGGGAAGCATCTCCATCAGTCCGCGTGGCGACTGGCGTATGCCGAGCGATGCTTCTTCGGATGCCTGGTTGAGGGAACTGGAGGATTAAAGTCCGACGAACGTTGTAGAAATCAGAAGTAACGTTTGTAGATGCGCTTGTACTCGGCACTCTGTTTGATGCGTTGCAGCCAGCCGTTCAAGCTATCCAGTAAATCGGGTGACTGGCGGCTGACTCCCCAAGCATAGAATTGAGTAAAGCTGATGGCAGTGTGGATGTCGAGCTGGGGTAGGCTGTCGGCCAATGTATGTGCCAAATGTTCGTCGGCAATGGCATAGTCTATGTCACCATGAGCCACCAGTGCGATCAGCTGCTCGGGTCCGTATTTCTCCACCTCTTTTATATAGATGGTATCGGCGATTTCGTTGGCCAGGTTGTGGATGCGCAGGATGGAAGGAGAACCTTTCACAACGTGCAGCGTCCGCCCTGCCAGATCGAGTTGGCTGCGGATAAACATGGACGAGTCGGGCATCAGGTCGGCACGGCGTTGAATCAGTACCTGTCGGCTGAGCAGGATGGGAGAGGTGAGCAACAGCGAATCTTTCAGTTCGCTGGTAACCAACATGCCGGTGGCAATCACGTCGAACGCTCCTGAAGCAAGTCCTTCCATCCGCCGTTCAAGGCTCATCTCGGGCTGCACGGACACGTTCAGACCGTGGTCGCGGGCAAAAGCCTCTATCAGTTCGTAATGGAAGCCGGCTAACGTGTCGTCCTCTACTCGAAAGCTGAGTTGGTTGTATTCGGTGGTAGCGTGTATCGTGCCCGAAGCGGCTATCTCGGCATAGTCGCGTGGATGTTGCTGGTCAGCTGCATGATTGCGGTCGGGCAGAAGCGTACCTATCAGCATACCTATAAATACACCTGTGGATATATTTATCCACTTTTTGCGGGATAGCAGTTGGAGCATGTGGATGTGTTTCATGGGATACGAGGGATGTACGGTTAATCGTAAAAATTCCAGGAGAGACCGATTTTCAACACTTTAGGGTTGATGGGATAGTGCGGTACCAGGAAATAGTTCTTGTTTCCCATACCAGCATTGACGTGTGACATCATGACGAAGATACGTGTGCGCTTCAGCTGCAGATTGGCATACGCATTTACGATGGGATATCCGCCAATTTCTATCTGGTTGTCCGCTTTCTGCAGGTGGAACTGCTGGATGCCAGGTGCATAGTCGGGAGCGTAATACTTGCTGAAGTAGCGTACGTCGGCACCCAACTGTACCGTCAACACCTTTTTGGCCAGACGGGTCAGTATGTAGAAGTTGTGGTAGAGCGAAAGGTCGGGTAGGGGGAGGATGTTCTCTTCGCTCGACTTCTGCCAGGTCACTTCATTCTCCAGATGGAAGATGCCCAAATGAAAATCCTGCTTCAAGCAAGCCGAGAGGACTTGTATGTTGCCACTGTACTGCTGGGGCAAGGCATTGCCGTCGAAGTAGGTATAGTTTTTCAGATTCTCCACACCGGCCCGCAGGTTGGTATGCCAGCGGTTGATGTTCAGTTCGCCTTCGATGCGTGTGCGCAACTCCTTCTCCGGATTCTCGATGTCCCACGCATAGTGGTTGGAGTGGTAGTGGCGCATATAGAAGGTGGGCAGCGTGTTGTGGATGTAGCCACGTGCGTAGAAGTTCACGGTATCTTTGCCGAGGCGGAAGTTCAGGTCGAAATTGGCATCGACGCGGAACTGCCCCGCAGCTTTGTCCATGACGCCTACTTCGCCATTCACGTTGTAGTGCAGCAGGCTTCCTTCGCGTTTGGCCAGTTCACCGCCTACATAGACCTCCTGCTCATCGTACCGGATGCGGTTGAGGTCAACGGTGGGGTCGATGTTCATCAGGTCGTAACGGCTGAACCGATGGGTGGCGTAGGCCGTCAGACCAGCCTTTGCATACTTGTTGAATCCTTCAAGCAGAGCGATGCCCAGCGTATTCTTCACGCTGAAGGCTGTGGTAGAGTCGTTGCTCTCCCCCGAAGCCAGGTAGCTCTGCTCAGGGAAGAAGCCCGAGGGTTCTCCGCTGGCACGGAAACGGTGGCTCGACCGTTCCACCTTGAGGGTATGTATGAAGCTGGTGACGGGCACAAACTCTTCGGTGAGGGTAGTGTCGGTTGCTGCGGCAGGCAGGGCGGATTCAGCAGGTTGTCTCCCTTCCGGGATGGCAGGCTGTCTGTCTGCAGGACGGGCAGGCATCCTCTGTCCTTCATCGGGCGAGGTCAGTGCCAGCAGTTTCTGCTTGTCTGTGGTGGCGATGCTGTCGGTTGTCAGGGGGCGTGCATGGCCTATGGTGTCAGCGTGAGCGAGCAAGGTGCTGTCAGCAGGCAGTGTATCCGAGGCTGCCCCCTTGGGCAGGCGGCGTTCCTCCTTGATGACCTGTCCGCCCCTCATCCGTCGGGTAAAGCCCAAGCGATAGCGGTGGGTCAGGTAGATATAGAAGTCGTGGTTGCGGTTGGAGGCTCTGTCCAGCCGGACGGGAATGTTGGAGGCTTCGTATTGCTTCTTGCCCTCGGCCATGTTTTCAGGTTTGGTGATGTATTGGTCGTCGGTGATACCTCCGTTTTCGTTCATCTTCAGAAAGAAGTTGTTGTAGATGGCTTGCAACTGGTAGTGGTCACCTATATAGCTGGCAAACAGACCTCCGTTGAAGAAGGAAGTGGCCTGGTTGGCATAGAATCCCCGACCGTAGAGGTAGTCGATGTTGAAACCGAAAGCCAGCCGTTTGTTGGCATTCACAGAGAAGTAGGTCTTGAAGCGTTCCTCGCCGTCCACCTTGCTTCCGGCTTTGTAGTAGGTCAGGTTGGTGAAGGGGATGTTGCTGTTGGTAAACTTCATTTCACTCGGCTTCACATAGAAGCTGGAGAAGGGTTGCAGGAAGATGCTTTGGTCATCGGTCTGCCGGTGGAAGAATATGCGTGATAGCCGGGGAGAGCCTAAGTTGCCCAGGAAGTTGTACTCTCCGTTCATGCCACCCACCAGATTGCTGTTTTGGAAGTTCAGGCTGGCAGTGTCGGCAGGCAAAAGGGTACGGTCGCCCAGCGTCTCGCTCAGTTTCCACATGTACAGCTTGGGGGGCAGGCTCTGAATTTCAGTGTTTGTGCTGTCCTCCAGGTTGTCCGGTTGTGAGTTGGGGTCAATCTGATTGCCGAAGCGGTCGCGGTTGGTCATGGGATTCAGCGTGTTCTGTGCCACAGCCGCCCCCAACCCCACAATGGATAGAATCAAATATGTTAGTACTGTTTTTCTCATAATCAGGGGACAAAGATAGTGTAAAGTGAAGGCAGTACAAAATCTGCTTGCCTATTTTTTGTGTTCGAATCATCTTCGAAATCAAACAGCTGCGCTCATCGGACCGCTACGCACCACCGATAGCTTATCGTCTGATAGGTATCTACAGTCTGTCGATGTAAATATATGTTATCATTGGCCAAGAAACTGCGAAACGAAAAAAATGAATTTGCAATTTGTTGATAGTCAGTGTAATATAGAACCGATTATTCAGTCGTACCCTGAAATGGTTTCAGTCGTATCCTGAAACACATTCAGTCGTATTCTGAATCAAGCTCCCTATATACGGCAACTTTTTTGGGGATAATCTGTATAGATAAATTACTACTTCTCTTCCTGTTTCCGCTCGCGCCCGTAGTCGGACGGTGAGATGCCGAACTGTTTCTTGAAGCACTTGCTGAAGTACTTGGGATCGTTGAAGCCGGTCATGTAAGCCACCGTCGAGACATTGTATTCACCGCTCTCTATCAGCTGTCTGGCCCGCTTGATGCGCATGTCGCGGATAAAGTCGACAGGTGCGAGGCCGGTGAGTGATTTGAGCTTCTGGTAGAAGACCGTGCGTCCCATACCACTTTCGGCGGCAAAGGCATCGATGGTAAAGTCGGCATTGTCCATCTGCTGCTCCATGATGTTCATCACCCGTTGCATGAACTGCTCGTCAAAGGGTGTAATCTGTGGTTGTCGCGGTTGGGTCACCACCTGTTGCGAAGCGGCTTCCTGCTCGCTGTGCGGTTGCGTGGCACGTTCTGCCGGCAAGGAGGAGGCTGCGGCGGCTGCCCACTGCTCGCGGTAGAGCCGTTGCAGCTCTTTCCGTTGCTGCAGAATCCAGCGGATGCGGGTCTTCAGGTAGGTGGTGCTGAAGGGTTTGGTGATGTAGTCCTCAATGCCTTGCTCCAGTCCCTGGATGCGGTCGTCAAGCGACGATTTGGCCGAGAGCAGCACAATGGGGATGTGGCAGATGTCTTGCCGTTGCTTGATGGCGCGTACCATCTCCAGTCCGTCCATCTCGGGCATCATGACGTCACTGATGATGAAGTCGGGCTGGTGAGCGGCCGATTGTTCCAGTCCTTCACGCCCGTTAGCAGCTTCGATGATGCGATAGTCGGCAGACAGAATGTCGTGCAGGAACTCGCGCAACTCTTTGTTGTCCTCCACCAGCAACAGGCAGAGGGGATTGTCTGATTGGGACGGACCCGTCTCAGCCTCTGTCTCGCTGTTGTCCGCAGCCGGCAGATGGGAGTCGGTCGGATTGGTTTCGGGCTTCTCTAACGGCGAGTTGACATCTTCCAGGATAAACTCGCTGTTGGCCATACCTTGATAGGCGGTTTGCTCGGCAGGGAGAGAAAGGAGGAATTCACTTCCTTCCCCCGGCTCGCTCTTGACCTGAATCGTACCTTGATGAAGCTCTACCAGTTCGCGTACCAGGCTGAGGCCGATGCCGGATGAGGGTTGTAGGATGTTGCCTTGTACCAATGTCTCGAAGCGCTGGAACAGCGAATGCTGCTTCTTGGGGTCGATGCCGATGCCCTTGTCGCGGACCGAGAGCTGTAGTCGGTCGGATTGCAGTTCGGCACTTACCGTGATGGAACGTCCTTCGGGGGTAAACTTGAATGCATTGGACAGCAGGTTGAAGAGCATCTTCTCCACTTTATCCCGATCCAGCCAGCAATACATTTCGGGCTGCGACATCTGCCGGTTGAACTCGATGTGACGTTCTTCGGCAATGAGGCGGAAGTCGTCCATCACCTCTTGGAGCAACGAGGCGACATCGGTACGCTCCAATAGCAGTTTCATCTTCTTGTTTTCTATCTTGCGGAAGTCCAATATCTGGTTGACCAGCCGCAACATGCGCTCCGTGTTGCGATGTACCGTGTTGAGGTGGCGTCGGGCCATGGGTGAGAGCGATTCGTGCTCAAGAACCTCTGTGACGGGGCTGCTTATCAACGTAAGCGGAGTACGCAGTTCGTGCGAGATGTCGGTAAAGAAGCGTAGCTTCAGGTTGACCAACCGTTGTTCCAGGTCAATCTGGTGATGTAGCCGGTAGATATAGAGGATGAAGTAGACAACCAGCATCGTTGCCAGCAGGAAAATGAAGATAAGCAGTACGATGGCCCAGGGGGTTTCGCGGAAGGTGGGTTGTACGCGGATGGGCAGTGTGCGCAGGTTGTCGCGCCACAGGCCGTCGCTGTTGGTCGATACTACTTGCAGTTCGTACTCTCCGGCCGGCAGATTGATATAGATGGCGCTTCGGTTGCTGTCTATCTCGTTCCAGGTCTCCTCTAGCCCTTTCATGCGGTAGGCGTAACGTATGTTGGAGGGGTCGGCATAGTCGAGGGCAGCAAAGTGGAAGCCGACGTTTCGTTCGTCAGGCTTCAAGGTCAGCTGGGGCAGGTCGTCAATGGGCAACGGACGCATCAGACCATGGATGGTCAGACCTGTGAACACGATGGGGGGTGTGTACGAACTCTTTTTGAGCTCGGCCGTATTGGCTTCCAGAATGCCGCTTTGGATGCCGGCCATCAGCCGGCCTTGCCACCATACGGGTTCGGCCTCGCTGAAGAAGACGTCGGTCTTCAGGTAGCGGCGGTCGTAGTCGTAGAATGTGCCTTCGGTGGGGTCAAATTGGGTCAGTGCATTTTCTGAAATCAGCCACAGGCCACCTTGTGGATCCTCACTCATGGAGAGCAACAGGTCCGAAGGCAGCCCTTCGCGGGTGGTGTAAGTGCGGAACCTGAGTGTGTCGCTCAGCAGTTGCGTACTCTCTATGCGGTTCAGTCCGCCGGTGAAGCTTAATATATAAGTGGTGTGGCGGCTGTCGGTAAAGATGTTCATGATGTCGTTTCCGCAGAGGCTGCTGCTCTCCTCAGGCCGGCGTGTATTGACGTAGAAATGGATCTCTTCGGGATTCTTGACATGGGGGGAGAAAGAGAGCAATCCGTCTGTGGTGCCGGCCAGCAGGATGCCGTTTACCTCTTTCACTACCCGTACCTTTGAGAAATGTTCTGCAGGATAATGTTTCAGACGGTTGCCGCTGTGTACGAAGTGTACATGCCCCTCTTCGTCTTTCTCACAGATGTTCACTCCGCCTCCATACGTGGCCGCCCAAATGCGTCCCTCGTGATCCTGGCAGAGTGAGTAGATGCTGTTGTGGCTCAGGCTGAAGGGATCGGACGGGTTGTGGGTGTAATGCGTTACTTGATAGCGGTTGCCCGATGTGGGTGTCAGGCAGAACAGGCCGTCCCATCGGCTGCCCAGCCATAGGGTGCCGTCGACCTCTTCCAGTATGCTGTAAATGCTGTAGCCAAAGTTGGTTTCGGACGGACTGATATGTCCGTCGGCATGCAGATAGCCCTGTAGGGTGCCGTCAGGGCGTACGAGGCGGATATATCCTCGCTTGTTGGCCATCCAGAGCAGGCCATTGCGGTCGATATGGAAGGCGCGTGTCTCGTAACCGTTGTCCATGGGATGGATGCGGCAGGCGTTGGGATTGAAGGTGATGCGTCCCATCTCCATCTTGTTGGCATACCAGAAATTGCCTTGGCGGTCTACCAGACTGCAACGTATCAAAGGGCGGAATTTGGTGTTAGGTTGGTTGAAATCTTCATAATAGGGGCGCAGGCGGTCGGCCTGACGGTCATACCAGCTGAGACAGCCGTCGTGCGGAACAATCCAGAGCGTGCCTTGCGGGTCTTCAAAAAAGGTGTCCCGGCTGGCATCGTCCGTGTGAGGCATATCTTCCGCAGGGGTTTGATAGTAATATTGACGGCCGTTGGCGGGATCGATGCGATAGACACCCGGCTGGTCTGTGAAGACCCACCACTGGCCATGGCTGTCGCATCGGATACGCTCGGCACGCGCCTGCGGATAGAACCGTTTTTGCAGGTCGATGGAAACAGAGCGTTGGCTTTGGGGGAGATAAAGCATGATGCCACGGCTGCTACAGGCAGCCAATGTGTCGTTCCCCAACGTCTGCAGGTTGTACAGCTCTCCGCAGGAAGCGGGTAGGGAGATGTAATGGAGTGAGGAATCATTTAAGGACAAAGTTGCCAGTCTGTTCTCTTCGGTCAGCAGGTACATTGTTCCGCCGGACTCGCAGATATCACGTACTGATATAGGGTGGTTGAATGTGGTGGA
Organism: uncultured Mediterranea sp.; assembly: GCA_945641355.1. Lineage (GTDB taxonomy): Bacteria > Bacteroidota > Bacteroidia > Bacteroidales > Bacteroidaceae > Bacteroides. Next base: position 14,642 of record CALZEQ010000002.1, read on the forward strand.
AGGTGCCAGCACACTCATCCCTTGGGTGGTGAAGATCCATTCATTTCCTTTACTGTCTTGTTTTACCCGCTTCAGGCGACCGCCGGGATAGGGCACGTCGGTTGAGGGAAAGAAGGTGATGGCTGCGCCTGAACCTGCGGCATACGCTTGCTCATCGATGCGGACGGCGCTGTTCCCGCAATCTACCCATAGCACACCTTTGGACAATGAGTACAGGTGATTGACCGTCAATTTGCAGTTGTGCTCTTGTTCGTAGGGAAGCAGCACGTCGGTAAATTGCTCTGTGCGGCTGTCGAACAGATAGAGGCGGCTGTCGTAGCTTTGGCACCAGATGTCGTTGAGGCTGGTAGGTAAAATATGTGAAAAACGGTTGGTTGTCAGGGTAGAACCGTCGCCCGGATAGGCTTTGTAATTGCGGAAACTGTAGCCGTCGAATTTGGACAGTCCGTTCCAGGTAGCCAGCCAAATGAACCCTTTGGAGTCTTGCACAATGTTGGTGACATAGCGTTGTGACAAACCGTTGTAGAGCGAGAATCGCTCAATCTGGCAGCTGGGCTGCGCCTGTGTATGACAATTCCCTCCCAGCCACAGGCCAAGCAGGGTAAATATAAGGTATTTCATGGTATCTATTGGGTTAGTTTGTACAAATATAGTGAAACCTGTTGTGATATACTCTATGAATGGTCTGTTAATTGTAGTTAAACAGCAACTTTTTTTTCTTCTCCATTGTGATTTTAGTGAATTATCTGCTACTTTTGTGATATCATAATGATATTAAACTATATGAAGATAATTTGATTGTTCACGTTTAAAACCGATTTGTATTATGGAGACAAAAGAAACTACTTTTCAAGGATTTAAGATGAATGGCTTTCTGGCCTTGTTTTTGCATCTGATTGTATTTACCGGCATTATTGTATTAGGATTCCTCACATTAAGCATTCCGGTGATGATATTGAGCGGTTGTCTTAGCATACTATGGTTTATTCTGATGGCCGGTTATGTACAGCTGGAACCGAATGAAGCCCGGGTCATGGTATTCTTCGGTACGTATAAGGGAACCTTCCGTGAAACGGGTTTCTATTTTTTCAATCCCTTTCTTGACAAGAAGAAGCTCTCTCTGCGTGCCCGCAACCTGGATGTAGAGCCTATCAAGGTAAATGATAAGATTGGTAACCCCATCTTGATTGGACTGGTATTGGTTTGGAAACTGAAAGACACTTACAAGGCGATGTTTGAGATTGACGCCCAAACCATGGCCTCGTCGAATACCAATGGCAACGGCCAGGCAACGATTGGAAATGTTGTGGCCAACCGTATGCTGGCTTTCGAGAATTTTGTAAAGGTACAGAGTGATGCCGCATTGCGTCAGGTGGCCGGACAGTATGCCTATGATGACAACGAGGCAGACCAGCAGGAAATGACGCTGCGAAGTGGTGGAGAAGAGATAAACGAACAGCTGGAACAGAAATTGAACGAACGGCTTGCCATGGCCGGTATGGAGGTGGTTGAGGCGCGTATCAATTATTTGGCATATGCTCCGGAAATCGCTGCCGTCATGCTGCGCCGTCAGCAGGCTAGTGCCATCATCACAGCACGTGAGAAGATTGTGGAAGGAGCCGTCTCCATGGTTAAGATGGCACTTGAGAAACTCTCTGATGAGGAAATCGTGGAACTGGATGAGGAGAAAAAAGCAGCAATGGTGAGCAATCTGCTGGTAGTGCTCTGTGCCGATGAATCAGCTCAGCCCGTGGTCAATACAGGAACCTTGAATCATTGATAACGGAGGTATGAAACATGCTTTTCTGACTATACTTTGTTGCTGGGCAATAGTGTTGCCCGGCAACGCAAATGCAGAGGAGGGGAAATCGGCTGCTTGCCTTTCTCCTACTGAAAAAATGACGGCAGATCAGCCGACTGAAATCGCGCTGACGTTGCGTACCGACTCCTTTCGGTTGCCCGCGTTGCTGACGTTGCCTGTCGTGGCTTCGCAGCGAAAAGTGCCTTGTGTGGTATTGGTGCATGGCTCTGGCCCCAACGACCGCGATGAGACTATCGGGCCTAACAAGCCTTTCCGCGACATCGCTTATGGATTGGCTCAACGGGGCATTGCCACGTTGCGTTACGATAAACGTACGCTGGTATACAAAGCCGCCTCTGTTCCTGCCGGACGTGAACTGGACTACGATACGGAGGTAACCGATGATGCACTGGGTGCCATTGAACTGTTGGCTGCACGGCCGGAAATCGCTTCGGACTCAATCTTTCTGTTGGGTCATAGTTTAGGTGGTACATTGGCTCCCCGCATAGCTGCCCGTACGTCACGCCTCAGCGGAGTCATTATTGTAGCCGGGCTGGTGCGTCACATGGGGGATGCCGTGATGGACCAGGTCCGCTATCTCTCTACCCTCGATACGCCCAATGCAGAGTCGCTGAAGGCACAGATTCCTGTGCTCGAACGTTTGATAGCTAATGTCAAACTGCTTGGCAGCTATGGATTTGATGACACGTTGCCACTTCCGTTAGGGTTGCCGGCTTCCTATTGGAAAATGGTGAATGACTATCGTCCCGCAGCTGTTGCAGCCACTTTGTCGGTTCCGATTCTTGTAGTGCAGGGTGAACGCGATTATCAGGTCACGACGATTGACTATGCACTTTGGCAGACGAGCCTGGCCTTTTATCCGATGGCCCGTTTCCGCCTATACCCGCGTTTGAACCATTTGTTACAGGAGGGGGAAGGGAAATCGGTGCCGTCTGAGTATGAGACTCCTGCTCCGGTAGCTGCTTATGTGCTGGATGACATGGCTGCTTTTATACGAGGTGTACTGCCGGCCCGACCTGTCGGCCGTTGATGCAAAAACTAACTTTCAGAACCTATGGCAAAGAAGGAGACAAACCAGACGAAAAGCTATATCTTGCGCATGGATTCATCCCTGATGGAGGCGGTGGAGAAATGGGCTGCAGACGAATTCCGCAGTACCAACGGGCAGCTGCAATGGATTATCACAGAGGCCTTGCGAAAGAATGGCCGGTTGCGGAAGGGGAAGAACGCCCCACGTGCCGACGAATCGGCAGAGGAAGTTCCTTGACAGGGTGTTCGCTTCCTCTCTCCCGATTCGTGAGAACCGGATATTCGGTCAAAGTCGTTTCAGTGCCAGCTTGATGACCTGCTCGACGTGTGCCGAAGGATCTTCTTTCAGGATGGACAGTACAACTTTTTGCGACGGTGCCTGTGCAAATCCCAGCATGGTGAGGGCGGCTATAGCTTCTTCTTGTACTTGATTGCTGGCAGCAGGCAGCAAGGATCCGATGGCTCCTGCTGCCGTTGTCGATGCGCCTCCTGTCTTTATCTTGTCCTTTAGGTCTACAATGATGCGTTGGGCGGTTTTTAGTCCGATTCCTTTTACGCTTTTCAACAGATTGGCATTCTCGGTACTGATGACGGAAATCAGTTCGGCCGGTGTCAGGGCCGAGAGAATCATGCGAGCGGTGTTGCCTCCGATGCCCGACACGGATATGAGTAGCAAAAACAACTCCCTCTCTTGCTTGTTAGCAAACCCGAACAGCAAGTGAGCATCTTCGCGGATGGCCTCATAAATGTAGATTCGATACTCTTTTTTGCCCTGGATGGCAGCGTATGTGTTGAGGGAGATGCTGGCTATATAGCCCACTCCGTTACAGTCGATGACAACGGATGCCGGTGTCAGTTCTACGATTTCTCCTCTTACGTATTCTATCATGATAGTCTCTCTTTCTGTTTATTTGCCTGCGAAAGTAAGCATTATTATCGGATTGGGAGGCGTTGAAAGCTCCTTTTTTTGAGAAAATAGAAAGGATAATCTTGAAAAAAATGTAAACCATGCCACTATAGGTGCTGTATATGAGTAAAAATGCTTATTTTTGCGCCGCAAATTATGAATTTTGACAACTAAATACCAATAAAAGAATGAAAAAAGTAAGAGCAGCCATCGTTGGTTATGGCAATATCGGTCATTATGTACTGGATGCTCTGCAGGCAGCCCCCGACTTTGAAATAGCCGGTGTGGTACGTCGTTCGGGTGCTGAGAACTGCCCGGCAGAGTTGAGTGATTATCCCGTTGTAAAGCACATCCAAGAATTGGAAGGTGTGGATGTAGCCATCCTTTGTACCCCGACTCGTAAGGTAGAGGAGTATGCCAAGGAAATTTTGGCGATGGGCATTCATACCGTCGACAGTTTTGATATCCACATGGGAATTCCTGCATTGCGCCGTACGCTGGACGAGGTGGCAAAGGCACACAATACCGTATCGGTCATTTCGGCCGGTTGGGATCCGGGTAGCGACTCTGTGGTACGTACGCTGTTGGAGGCTATTGCCCCCAAAGGCATTACGTATACCAACTTCGGTCCGGGCATGAGTATGGGCCATACGGTGGCTGTGAAGGCTGTCGATGGTGTCAAAGCCGCACTCTCCATGACCATTCCTACCGGCACGGGTATCCATCGCCGTATGGTATATATCGAACTGAAAGAGGGCTACGAGTTTGAAAAGGTGGCTGCAGCTATTAAGGTAGATCCCTACTTCGTCAACGATGAGACGCACGTGAAGTTGGTGCCCAGCGTGGATGCACTGCTCGATATGGGACATGGCGTGAACCTGACAAGAAAGGGTGTCTCCGGCAAGACGCAGAACCAGCTCTTCGAGTTCAATATGCGCATCAATAATCCCGCATTGACCGCACAAGTGCTGGTGGGCGTGGCACGTGCTTCCATGCGTCAGCAACCCGGTTGTTATACGATGGTGGAAATCCCCATCATTGACCTTCTGCCGGGCGACCGTGAAGAGTGGATTGCCCATTTGGTATAAATGGGATATAATCTTGTCAGATTGTTTGCTTCTTCGTGTAGGAAGGGCTACCTTTGCACTTTCCTAAATCTCAAGCTAAGAATGTAATCATGAATCTGACGATTGAACCCAAAAAAATCATTGATGCTTACAGTACACCCATCGTTCAGCAGACCTCTTTCTGGTCGAAAGTCAAGGAACGGTTGGGTATGCATTCATGGGCATTCGAATATTCCATCCGCAACAGCGACCTCTATGCTGGTGTGGGTGGATATTCATGTACAAATGCCGACTTTATCCTGTTCTTCCAGTACCTGAACCGCGAAGATTACATCGCTTATCTTCCTTATGGACCTGAAGTAGAACCGTCTGAAGAGAACCAAGGGCGTTTTCTGGAAGAATTGTCCGAATCACTGAAATCTTTTTTGCCTCCACACTGTGTGGCCTTACGTTACGACTTAAACTGGCAGTCGCATTGGTGCAAGGAGGAGGATTTTGACCGTGACGGCAACTGGATTGGTCTGCCCAAGCAGGAGTTGCAGGAACTGAAACTCAACTATGGCACTCAACTGCACAACTTGCGCAAGGCGAATATGAATATACTGCCAGCCAATACCATCGTCATTGACCTGTCGCGTAGCGAAGAGGAGATTCTGGCACAGATGCGCCCCAAAACCCGTTATAACATCCGTCTGGCTCTGCGTAAGGGGGTAGAGGTGCGCTCCGTAGGTCGGGAGGAATTGGACGTATGGTATCAGCTCTATCGGGAAACTGCTTTCCGAAACGGACTTCATCTGAATGATATTTCCTACTTCCGCTCTGTCTTCTCGTCCAAGATGGAGTGTCCTGATAAGGAACTGAGTGTGGAGCTGCTTATCGCTTACGTCGATCAGATTCCATTGGCAGCCATGTTCCTGATTCTGTCTGCCCATCGGGCTACCTATTTATATGGTGCCTCTTCGTCGGTGCATCGAAACCTGATGCCGACCTATGCTTTGCAATGGAAGGCCATGCAGATAGCCAAAGCACATCGCTGTAGGGAATACGATATGTTCGGCATCTCGCCCAATGCCGATCCGTCGCACCCCATGTATGGGTTATATAAATTCAAGCATGGGTTTGGTGGAGAGATTTTCCACCAGCTGGGTTGTTGGGATTATCCTATTGAGGATGACAAGTACCGATACTTCACTGCGATGGAGATGAATATGCAGGGGTACTACCAAGGATAAGCAACTGCTGGCCCGATGTTTGTCGAGATCTTTATTCATGAAGAGGCACAAAGTTGCCGGACTTTGATTTGTCTGATTGACAAATGAACTGTCCGGTAGCTTTGTGCCTCGTTACATGATTTGTGTTTATTGGAACAGGTAGCGTGCCTTTTTCAAAACTGCATCGCTACTGTTAGGGCCAATCATAATGTCGAACTCGCCAGGTTCAAGGATGACATCCCCCTCTGCGTTGTAGAATGAGAGCATCTCATGGGTGATGGTAAATTTCACTTGACGGCTTTCTCCTGCTTTCAGTGTGATGCGTCGGTAGTCTTTCAGCTCTTTGACGGGACGTGCAATGGAGGCGGCCAGATCGTGAATGTACAACTGCACTACTTCTGTAGCTTCTCGTCTGCCGGTATTGGTTACAGTAATCTCTGCCTGGTTGCCTTTCAGTGTGATGTCTGAATAATCGAATGTACTGTAGGTCAGTCCGTATCCGAATGGATAGAGTGGATCGTTACGTACATCAATGTAGTTGCTCTGGTATTTCCGATATGCTTGGGCACCTTCCGGCACGGGACGACCTGTGTTGAGGTGGTTGTAGTAAATGGGCACTTGCCCTAATGTCCGGGGCATGGTAACGGTGAGACGACCTGACGGACTCTTCTCTCCAAAAAGTACATCACAAATCGCATCGCCGGCTTCCGAACCTCCAAACCATACGTTCAGAATGGCAGGTACATGCTCTGATTCCCATGACAGTACAGTGGAGCGACCGGAGAAATGGAGCAGGACGACTGGCTTCTTGGTGGCAACAAGTGCTTGGAGAAGTTCTCGCTGAGCGTCAGGTAATGTCAATTCGGCACGCGAAGAACTCTCACCGCTCATCTCAGCCATTTCACCCATGGCACAGACTATCACATCTGCCTTCTGGGCAATGGCCAAGGCCTCGGCTTTAGCCTTTGCATCATCCACCCGTGGTATAGGACGTCCGAAGGTGGCTCCATCCTGGGTGGCTTTGTCTGCATAGATGTTGCATCCTTGTGCAAAGAGTATTTCTGCCTGGTCGCCTACTGCCCGTTGCATGGCTTCTTTCAAGGTGGAATAGAGTTCAGGGGTATCGGCGGTCGACCAACATCCTACCAGGTTGCTGCTGTTATCTGCCAAAGGTCCGATGAGGGCAATCGTTCCTTTCTTTTGAAGGGGAAGCAGGTTGTCTTGATTCTTTAGTAGAACGAATGTCTCTGCAGCCATGTCACGTGCAGCTTTGCGATGTGCTTCGGTGTACAAGTCGCTCTCCTGCCGTTTGGGGTCGCAGAAACGGTAAGGGTCGTCAAACAACCCCAGTTTATATTTAGCCTCCAATATGCGGCGGCATGCCTGGTCAATCTCTTCGACATTTACTTTCCCTGCTTTCACCAGTTGTTCCAGTTGGGCGGAATATGCCTTTGAGCACATGTCCATGTCAGTGCCGGCTTTCAAAGCTTTGGTAGCCGTTATCGACTGGTCGCCTATTCCATGCACTACCGCTTCGTTGATGGAACCATAGTCGGTAACGACAAAACCATCAAACTTCCACTGGTCGCGCAACAGGTCTGTCAGCAGCCATCGGTTGCACGTTGCCGGAACGGCATCCACTACGTTAAACGATGACATAAACGAACCGGCACCTGCATCGGCGGCAGCTTTGTAAGGAGAAAGGTATTGATTGTACATTCGTACACGGCTCATATCTACCGTGTTATAGTCACGGCCGGCTTCTGATGCCCCGTAGAGTGCAAAGTGTTTCACACAAGCCATGGCATTCTCTTTTCCATAGTTGCCTTGATATCCCTTTACCAGGGCTTCGGCAATACGGCATCCCAACAGTTGGTCTTCACCGGCACCTTCGGCCATGCGCCCCCATCTCGGGTCGATGCAGATATCCACCATGGGACTATAAATCCAGTTGATACCTTGTGCCGTGGCTTCTTTGGCTGCAATGGCTGCTCCTTGTTCAATCACTTCGACATCCCAAGAGCAGGCTTGTGCCAAAGGAATCGGGAATACGGTCTGGTTGCCATGAATCACATCCAACCCAAATAGAAGTGGTATTCCCAATCGGCTTTTTTCTACAGCGATGCGTTGCAAGGTACGAATCTTTTCCGGACCTTTGACGTTGAGTACGGCACCTAATTCTCCCGCTTGGGCCAGTTGGGCTAATGGGCTGTTGACCATAGCACCTGTAGTGATGTCTTCACCTGGCAGCAGATTCAACTGCCCAATTTTTTCTTTGAGCGTCATTTTTGACATCAGTCCCTCTACCAACTCGCTCATAGGTAGTTGTTGGGCTATCAGTGACGCACTGGCCAATAAGGCCATCATAGTGTTTGTCAATCGTTTCATGGTAAGTGTATTATGCATTTATTTACTGTTAAGTAATCTGCAATGGCAGTTTCATCGTCGGGGTGAAACCAGCGTATCTCTTTGTCGCGCTTGAACCAGGTCATCTGTTTGCGTGAATAGATGCGTGTATTCTGCTGTATCTTGTCAATAGCCATGTCGAGGGTCCATTCTCCATCTAAATAACGGAACATCTCTTTGTATCCGACGGTGTTCAGCGAATTGAGGGAACGATGGGGCATTACTTGACGTGCCTCCTCTACCAGACCCTGTTCTATCATTTGTACCACACGTTGGTTGATGCGCTCGTAGAGTTCCTCGCGCGGGCGCGTCAGTCCTATCTTCAGGATGCGGAAGGGACGTTCTTTGGGTTGATTGGTGCGAAACGAAGTATAGGTGCGTCCCGTCATATAGCAGATTTCAAGGGCATGAATCACCCGTTTGTGGTTCTTCTGGTCGACGATGCGGTAGTAGTCGGGATCCATCAGTCGGAGTTCGTTACAGAGAACTTCCAATCCTTCTGTTTCGTATCTCTCTAGCAACATACTCCTCGTCTCCTCGTCTACAGTGGGGATGTCATCGATACCTTTGCAGACGGCATCGATATACATCATCGAGCCGCCTGTAAGTATAACGGTGTCATTGGTTTGAAAAAGAGTCTCCAGCAACTTTATCACCTCTTCTTCATAACGGGCGGCACTGTAGTAGTCCGTGAGTTTCAGTGTACCTACCAAATAGTGTCGCACCCGAGCCAGTTGGTCGGCAGTCGGAGCGGCCGTACCGATGGGCAAATCAGCGTATAGCTGGCGTGAATCAGCTGAAATAATGCAGGTCTTCAGCCGCTCGGCCAACCGAAGGCTCAGTTCGGTCTTGCCGACTCCTGTGGGTCCTATGAGTACAACGAGGGTGTGCAATGTAGATGTTGGTCAAAACGTATCAATACATGTCTTCGGTGTACGGGTTGCCACCTCCTCCTTCATCGAATCCGCCATAGCCGTCTCGGTCGATATCCTCCAAATCATAGTCCTGGTCTCCATAGAAGTTCTCGTCCATGTCCAGATTGGCGGCTGTTTTGGCTTCAATCTCATCAAAGTCAAGCATCTGCTTGGGAGCGTCACCGGCTTTCTTGGTACATTTGGCTCCATCCATACTCTTGCCGGTGATGATTTCAGAGAGTTCGATGAAGAAGCAACGCTCCGTCATGTAGTCGAACACGTAGAGCAGCTTTTGCTTCTCGTCTTCCACCAGTTCGCTGATGACGGTATCTTTCATCACCCAGCTATCCATCTCCGGGTTGTCGTCCATCTCTTCCAATGTAATCTCTTTCTCCTTCTCCCAATCGTCGTCGCAAATGAAGAAAGAGGTCATCTGGTCATCTGTATAGCCTGTCGATTGCAGAATCGCCTTGTGGAAGTCGTAGAAAGTGGCTTCCGGATCTATCTGAATCTCTCTGATGAAATCATCCACTTCATCAGAAATAAGGGTAAAACGGTATATCATAGGGTTATGAATTTAGTTAATATACATGATTATTCTTCATTACTTCCCAGCAGGAATAATGCCTCTGTCCGAACTCTTGATGAAGTCGACGATGTAGCTGATTTCAGGTGTCATCTCCATCTCCTCTTCGATTTTCTTCAGTGCATTCGTGATATTCAAGCCGCTTTGATAAATGATGCGATAGGCATTGTGGATGGCTTCGATGGTTTCGTTGGAGAAACCACGGCGGCGCAGTCCCACCAGGTTGAGGCCGGCATAGCAGATAGGCTCGCGTCCTGCGATGATGTAGGGAGGAATGTCCTTGCTGAAACGGCATCCGCCTTGCACCATTCCATATCCGCCTACGCGGCAGAACTGGTGCATCAGTACGCCGGCACTGATGATGGAGTTGTCATCAATGACGATTTCACCGGCCATCTTGGTTGAATTTCCGATGATACATCCGTTGCCTATTCGTGCATCGTGAGCTACGTGTACACCCTCCATCAGCAGGTTGTTGCTGCCTACGATGGTCTTGCCTTTGGCTGCGGTTCCACGGTTGATGGTCACATTCTCGCGGATAAGGTTGTTGTCACCTATCTCAGCCGTAGTCTCTTCTCCGCGGAACTTCAAGTCTTGGGGAACGGCACTGATGACGGCACCTGGGAAAATGGTGTTTCCGTTGCCTATGCGTGCGCCATACAAGATGCTGACATTGGACATGATTTTATTGTTGTCTCCAATCACTACGTTCTTGTCGATGAATACGAAAGGAGCGATTTCTACGTTCTCACCGATTTGAGCTTCGGGATGAATATATGCTAATGGACTGATCATATTTCGGATTTTTTGATGATATGTTACTTATTCTTTACTATCTGTGCGGTAAATTCGGCTTCGCAAACCACCTTTTCGCCTACAAAAACGTATCCTTTCATCGAGGATATACCCCGGCGGATGGGAGCCAACAGTTCAACCCGGAAGATGAGTGTGTCACCCGGCACTACTTTTTGGCGGAACTTCACACCGTCAATCTTCAGGAAATAGGTCGAGTAACGTTCCGGCTCATCTACGGAGTTCAGTACCAGCAGACCTCCAGTTTGTGCCATCGCCTCAATCTGGAGTACGCCGGGCATGACAGGTTCCTGGGGGAAATGTCCTTGGAAGAAAGGTTCATTGGAGGTTACGTTCTTCACGCCCACGATGTAGTTGGCCCCAATCTCTATTACTTTGTCTACCAGCTGGAAGGGGTAACGGTGGGGAAGAAGTTCGCGGATGCGGTTTACATCCATGATGGGAGCGCGGCTGCAGTCGTAGGTTGGGGCCTGAATTTCGTGCAGACGTATCTCCTTGCGCATCTGACGGGCAAACTTATTGTTGATGGTATGACCCGGTCGGGTGGCGATGATGCGTCCCTTGATAGGTTTGCCTATCAGTGCCAGGTCGCCGATGATGTCCAGCAGCTTGTGGCGGGCACATTCGTTAGGCCATACCAGCGGCTTGTGGTTGATGTATCCCAGTTGCTTGGCATCCATGTGGGGTACGCCCATCACATCAGCCAGCTTATCGTAGTTCTCTTGTGACATCTCCCGCTCATAGATGACGATGGCGTTGTCCAAGTCGCCTCCTTTGATGAGTCCGGCCTGCAACAGCGGCTCTATTTCGCGTACGAATACGAAAGTGCGGCTGGCTGCCACCTCCTCTTTAAAGCGTGTCATGTCTTCCAATGTGGCATATTGGTTAGGCAGAATCTGTGAGTCATACGAAACCAATACGTTCAGACTGAAATTTTCGTCAGGCAGCACGATAATGGACGAGCCGGTAGCATCGTCGCGGAACTCTATCTTCGACTTGATGATGTAGAAATCCTTGATAGCATCTTGCTCCACCATACCTACCCGTTCTATTTCGTTGACGTAGTATCGGGCACTTCCGTCCAGGATGGGGAATTCTGGTCCGTTGACTTGTATCAGACAGTTGTCTATGCCCAGGGCGTAGAGGGCCGCCATCCCGTGTTCTATCGTACTTACTTTCACCCCGTTCTTGCAGAGTACGGTACCACGTGTGGTTTCGGTTACGTTATCAGCCACCGCGTCGATGGTGGGTTGTCCTTCCAGATCGACGCGCTGTATCTTGTAACCATGATTGTCGGGTGCCGGATTGAAAGTGACGGTCAGGTCGAGTCCGGTGTGAAGTCCTTTTCCTCTGAGTGAAAAGCTTTCTTTCAACGTCTTTTGTTTCAACATATTGTATACGATGGTTTTATTGTCAGAAATTATAACTAAGTTATTCTTTTGCAAATAGTTTTAGACCGTTCTCTTTAGTGGTCCGCTAGTTTCTTTTTCAGCTCTTCCACCTCTTTGCGCAGGCTGTTCAGCTCTGAGTACATGTCGGGCAGGCGACGGAAGACTGCCTGCGATTTGAAATAAGCCTTTGGTTCCATAGGTGGAGTACCAATCAGTTGCTGCCCCTCTTTGATTTTTCCTGGCACACCCGATTGTGCTCCCAGATTTACCTTGTCGCCGATGTGGATGTGTCCGGCAATACCTACCTGTCCGCCGAACATGCACCATTCGCCCACTTTCGTGGAACCGGCAATACCCACTTGCGAAGCCATGACGGTGTGTGACCCGATTTCGTCGTTGTGCGCTATTTGTATCAGGTTGTCCAGCTTCACTCCACTGTGTACAATTGTAGCTCCCATAGTGGCACGGTCTACACAGGTATTGGCACCTATCTCCACATCGTCTTCAATGAGGGCAATGCCGATTTGGGGAATCTTTTCATATCCTTGCGGTGTCGGTGCAAAACCGAATCCGTCGGCACCGATGACACAGCCGGCATGAAGGATACAGCGATTGCCTACCCTGCAATCGTGATAGACGGTTACGTGCGGATACAACGTGCAATCTTCGCCAACCTTGGCTCCGGCTCCTATGCTGACGTGCGGATGCAGACTGGTACGGTCGCCTACACAGGCATGTTCGCCTACGCAGGCAAAAGGCGCGATATAGACATCCTTTCCTATCTGTGCGCTCTCTGCTACGAAGGCCAGTGGAGATATCCCCGTCTGTTTGGGCTTGCTCTGTTCGTATAGCGTCAATAGCTTGGCCAGACTTTCATAAGCGTTGTCCACTTTGATGAGTGTCGTATGAATCTCTTTCTCCGGAACAAAATCTTTGTTCACCAGAACGATGCTGGCCTTAGTCTCGTAGATGTAAGGAGCATATTTCGGGTTGGATAGAAAAGAAATGGCTCCGGATATTCCCTCTTCTATCTTGGCAAATGTATGTACGGTCGCATTTTCGTCACCCACGATTTCTCCTTGGATGAATGCTGCAATCTGTTTGGCTGAGAATTCCATGCTATTTTACTTCGTTAGATTGTTTTAAAATACAAATAACGGATTTTTTTTTTATATATCCTTATTATCTGATGAATATTTTATGCTTACTTATGCAAACGTTGATAACATAAGTAGTGTTTTTTTACTTTTTTAGAAAGTAAAGAGATATTCAACATATCCGATGCTTCTGCTATATTCTTCGTTGTCCCGTCATTGTATAGTATGTCGATGCTGTCATCGGCAGCATCATACATGTTCTTTTCAATGCTTGGAGTAGAGATGAAATAGTCGGCCTCGGCCTCGGAAATAGCCAGTGCTTCACCAATTTGCTGTCTCAATTCTTCGATTCGCTCTTTGGGAATGGGGTCGGTTGAAATCTCAACCTTGAAGATGTTTCGGTTCACCATGCCTTGGCTCAAGGTGGAAAGCACCTTATCCGGATGGCTGCACCAAACCTTCAGCGATGTCCAGATATCGTTGTCATCCAATTGGATGAAGTTTTCCAGACATTGGGGATTGCCGTAGAAGGCTTCTCGATTGATGTCTTGATAAAGGAAGAAACGCAAGGCTGGTGAGGCAAACAGTTCCACGCCCCGGCCCGCCAATTCCTTGGCGCGAAGTAAGGCGCTGATCAGCATCCGCTCATATGCTACCGATGTTTTGTGCAGGTATACTTGCCAGTACATCAGCCGGCGGGCGGTCAGGAAGTTCTCGATGGAGTAGATGCCTTTGGCCTCTATTACCAGATGGTCGTCTTTGACGTCCAGCATCTTGATGATGCGTGCAGAACCGATGTTCCCTTCCGTTACACCGGTATAAAAGCTGTCACGCCGCAAGTAGTCCAGACGGTCCATATCCAGCTGTCCGCTCACCAACTGGTGAAGGAAGCGTTTCGGGTATTCATCCTTGAAGATGCGTATGGCCAAAGTCAGTTGGCCGTTCATTTCCCGATTGATACGTTCCATCAGCATCAGCGAGATGTCTTCGTGGCTCACACCTCGTACGATGGTGTCTTCCAGCACATGCGAGAAAGGTCCGTGTCCGATGTCGTGCATCAGGATGGCTGCTTCTACAGCCTCCGCTTCGCTGTCGAAGATAAAGTTACCTTTGGCTGTCAGGTGCTGGATGGCTTCGCTCATCAGGTAGAAGGCACCCAGCGAGTGCTGGAAGCGGGTGTGCTGTGCGCCGGGATAGACCACCGACGATAGCCCTACCTGCTTGATGCGGTTGAGCCGTTGCAATAGGGGGTGGCGTACGATGTCATACAGCAATCCCTTCGGTATGTTGATGAACCCGAAGACCGGGTCGTTGATTATTTTTCGTTCGTAGGACATGTCTGTGAAGTTATGAACTTGTTTTCGATATCAGTTAGTACCATGCCGGCCAGTGCAAAGCCGAAGATGCCGGTGATGTGGCTCAGGGAGCCGTTGATTTGTGCTTTGCTCGTACACCATTCGTGTTCAACCAGGTTTTGTTTGCCGGGGGCATCATAGACGGCAGAGTCGGTTCCTCGGATACCGCTCAGCAGTTTGGCTTTGGAGCAGATGCATTGTGAGGTGCCGCATGCATGGTTCTCGCCCCGGTTCTTCCGAGGCGGCTCTTCGCTATATACGCACAGAAACTTATGGGCGGGGAACGTCTTGTTGCGTTTGAACTTGTTGCGCAGAGCGCGTGCCAGTGCGTCGTTCTTTACGTTCCAGAATTCGGCCTGTCGTATCTGGAAAGGATTGATGCGCAAGGCTGCTCCCATGGATGAGAAGAGGGTGATGCCGGGTGTGCCGGTGGCATGCAGTATGAGGTGGGCCTTCTCTTTCAGCGAGTCGATGGCATCGATTACATAATCATAGCTTTCTATCCCGAAGATGTGGGCGTTAGCCTCTTCGTAAATCTGCTGCAAGGCATTGATTTCGGCATGTGGATTAATCTCCAGCAAGCGGCTTTTCAAGGCCTCCACTTTTACTTGTCCTACATTTTTAGATGTTGCCATCAGTTGTCGGTTGCAGTTGGTGATGCAGATGCGGTCTGAGTCGACAATGGTCAGATGGCGGATGCCGCTACGTACCAGGCTCTCGGCACACCACGAACCGACACCTCCTACGCCAAAGACAATCACCCGCACTTGTGCGATGCGCTCCATGAAATCCGCTCCCAACAACAATTCCGAACGGCGGAGCATTCCCTTTTCTATGGTGGAAATCATTGGTCTCATATTCATTTATTGGCCGCAAAGGTACGGATTATTTGCCATATATAAGCCATCGTGTCCCAATTGTGTGCTAAAAATCTGTTCGTCGTTCCGTGTTACGATTTGTTGTGGCTTACCTGTGCAACCAGAAGCCAGAGAAAAAGAGGTAATGGAAGCAGGGAAGTCTCGTTGCTCGAAATGAAATAGTTAATAAATATAAAACGCTCGCTTTCTCCCGTCATACTTCTTACCTTTGCTACATGATTGGCAAGTGGCCGCCGGCAAATGCTGTGGCATGCCCGTCGGAGAAAGAGAAACCTAACGTATAATAAAGAAAAACTGAGAAATTATGGCAAATCCTCCGTTCAAGTATCAACCCATGTTTGAGCATGGCGAAGACCAGACTGAGTATTATCTGCTTACCAAAGACTATGTATCGGTGAGCGAGTTTGAAGGCAAACCCATCCTGAAGATTGAGAAGGAGGGATTGACGGCAATGGCCAGAGCGGCCTTCCGGGACGTATCATTCCTGTTGCGTAGAGAGCACAACGAGCAGGTGGCAAAGATACTCTCTGACCCCGAAGCCAGCGAAAACGACAAGTATGTGGCACTGACCTTCCTGCGTAATGCAGAAGTGGCAGCCAAGGGTAAGCTTCCCCTCTGCCAGGATACAGGTACGGCTATCATTCATGGTGAGAAGGGACAACAGGTGTGGACAGGTTATTGCGATGAAGAGGCTCTCTCGTTGGGTGTGTACCAGACGTATACCGAGGAGAACCTGCGCTATTCGCAGAACGCACCGCTGACCATGTATGATGAGGTGAATACCCGTTGCAATCTGCCCGCACAGATTGACTTGGAAGCTACCGAAGGGATGGAGTATCGTTTCCTTTGTGTAACCAAGGGAGGAGGCTCGGCCAACAAGACCTATCTCTATCAGGAGACGAAGGCTGTACTGAATCCGCAGACGCTGGTGCCTTTTCTGGTTGCCAAGATGAAGACGCTGGGTACAGCAGCCTGTCCGCCTTATCACATTGCCTTTGTCATCGGTGGTACGTCGGCCGAGAAGAATCTGCTGACCGTGAAGCTGGCATCTACTCATTATTATGATAATCTGCCTACTACAGGCAATGAGGGTGGACGCGCCTTCCGCGACGTGGAACTGGAAAAGCAAGTGTTGGAAGAAGCCTATAAGATAGGATTGGGAGCGCAATTTGGTGGCAAATATATGGCTCACGATGTACGTATCATCCGCTTGCCTCGTCACGGAGCTTCTTGTCCCATCGGATTGGGCGTATCTTGCTCGGCCGACCGCAATATCAAGTGTAAGATCAATCGTGAAGGTATCTGGATAGAGAAGATGGATGACAACCCAAGCCGTCTGATTCCGGAAGAACTGCGCAAGGCCGGCGAGGGAGATGCAGTACGCATCGACCTGAACCAACCGATGAGCGAGGTGCTGAAGGAACTGACGAAATATCCCGTTGCTACTCGTCTGAGCCTGAACGGTACCATCATCGTAGGTCGTGACATTGCTCATGCCAAGTTGAAGGAGAGACTGGATAGAGGTGAAGAATTGCCGCAGTACATCAAGGATCACCCCATCTACTATGCAGGTCCGGCCAAGACTCCGGCAGGTATGGCTTGTGGATCGATGGGCCCCACCACTGCAGGCCGTATGGACCCCTACGTTGACCTGTTCCAGAGTCATGGTGGCAGCTTGATTATGTTGGCAAAGGGTAATCGCAGCCAAGCTGTGACGGATGCTTGCCAGAAGCATGGCGGATTCTATTTGGGCTCTATCGGTGGACCGGCTGCCATATTGGCTCAGAACAATATCAAGAGCATCGAGTGCGTCGAGTTCCCCGAACTGGGCATGGAGGCTGTCTGGAAGATTGAAGTACAGGATTTTCCCGCATTCATTTTGGTAGACGATAAGGGAAATGACTTCTTCAAGAAGCTTTGATTGACATTTGGAACAAATGACTGATAGGAAAGAAGTCGCTACCTCAACGTAGCGACTTCTTCCATTTTTCGTACCTCTTCAACACTTTCAGACCGTCACTGTTGTACCAACTGTAGCCGTTGCGACGTTCGTAGCCTATCTCGGAAATGTCGTAACGCTTCACTCCATCACGGTCGCAGAAGAAAGGCCGGTTCTCTTCCAGCGTATAGAAACGGGCCCATAGGGGCGGACAGTCAAAGTCGTCCTGCGGGCAAGGCACCATGCGGTAGTCGCGTTTCCCTTTGTCGTTGGTGAACTCCTGACGGGTAAGGCCGATAATCTGATGCTCCTTAAACCACATCACTGCACCTTCTATTGCTGCGATGATCTCCGGGCTCGGCGAGGGGAGCGACATCAGCAGCAACACGATGTTGTCCGACTCGGCTCCGCTCAGCGAAGGCAGTTCATAGGCGCGGGCTTTGGCCGGTTGCAAGGTATGTTCGTCGTGCTGGGCGCACCACACGGTCGGCTTGCCGTTTTGGCGTACCTGCGTTTTCAGGATGCAGTCAATGCCTTTGTCAAAAGCCGAGCGAGCCTGCTGGCAGAGCTCGTCCGATGCAAAGGTATAGGGGGCACGTCTTTCATACACCTCGCGCAGCAGCTGCAGCACGTTCACCATCGCATTGTCGTTGTAGGTGATGTGTGTATAATATCCTTTCGGACGCGGATAGAACTGTGGGAATCCGCCGTTGGCATATTGCGACTTCAGAATGTATCGGATGCCCCGTTCGGCTCCTTCCCGATATTTTTCTGTCCCAGTAGCCAGATAGGTGCGAGCCAGGTAACGTATCTCGGTAGTGGTGGCACCGTTGTCAATGGTGCTCTCGTTCACGTCGTTGCGTGCGGTCAGTGCTGCCTTGCGTTCCTGCTCGTTCAGTTCGGCGGGCATATAGATGTTTTTGGGCCATCCACCGGTACTCTGCTGATACAGCAACACATTGTCGGCAATCCGAGTCGCTTCCGGAGTACTGAAGAAAGCATCTTCCAGTTTGGGAGCCAGCTTGACCCAGTTTTTGTAGGATTGTTTCTCCTTATATTCCGTGGTTTCTTGTGCGTGGCAGCCCAGTGTGATAAGCAGCGCACACACTCCAATGATTCGTTTCATTACTTTTTGGGTTGGTCGTTTGTCGGAGTTTCTACTACGCTGGCTTTGTAGTTGATTTTGGCAAAACCGGCGATAATGTTCTTCACGTTGGTCTTTTCGGCATCGTATTTGATGGTGACCGTCTTGCTCTTCAGGTCGGTAACAATCTCTTTGATGCCTTTTTCAAAGCGGATGTTGCTCTTGATTCGGTTTTCGCAGTTTTCGCAGTGCATCTGCGGGGCGGTAGTCAATACCACGGTTCGGATGTCTTTGGCAAAGCTGGCTACACTCATACCGACAGCCAATGCCAACATAATCATTCTTGTTTTCATTATCGTAGTGTATTAAATAATTATTCGTTTGTTTCTTTATAGGTTGATTCTCAGTCCGATATAATAGATGGCTCCGTGTACGGGTCCCCATATCATGGTAGAGTCGAAGTTCCCGCTGTAGGGATCGGATGCGGCAATGATGGGATTCTTCTGCTTGAATCCGGTCATGTTTTCTCCGCCCACGTAAATCGACCAGTGGCGAAACCAGCGGGTAATCTGTGCGCTCAGCTGTTCATAGGCAGGATAGCTACTCTCCCATGAGCTGTTTCCTTCGGCTGTGGTGTAGGGGGCAGGCATACGTCCGCTTCCGTTCAGCTGCAAGGTTACATCAAACTGCCACAGAGCCAGCGGTGTCTGGTACGAGGCCGTCAGCAATCCCTTGTATCTGCTGGTCAGCGGTTTGCGCAGCAGCTGACGGTTGTAGGTACATTTGACATCCGTGTAGCGATAGGCCGCTGTCAGTGTAAATCCTTTGAAGAAGGGATAGGAGGCCTCAGCCTGCAGGGTGTGCGAGTACGAGTCTCCTTCCAGGTTTCTGAACTGAACAGCGTGCGGGTCACTGTCCATATCGGTCACCAGCTGGTGGATGAAGTCCGTGTAATAGTATTCGGCGTTCAAGCTCAAGTTCTTGCCTGACAGCGGGATGCTGAAGGAAGCACTGATGCCATAGTTCCATGCCTCGTCTTGCTGTAAGTTGCTGTCAATAACCACCCGTCGTCCGCTGGCTAGCAGGTAGTTGTTCTCTGCCAGCACATGATTGGTCCGGTACCCTTTGCCTGCCGATACCCGCAGGCTGATGGCTTCGTTGGGGCTATACTTGATGTGTGCACGCGGCGTGAAAAAGGTGCCGTATAGATTGCTGTGATCTATGCGCAATCCGCCCATCAGGATGAGCTTGTCTGCCCAGTTGTAGGTGTATTGTATATAGCCGCCTGCCACGGTCTCCTTGTCCTTCTCATGCTGCAGGGCTGCTTGTGCATCGTTCTCAATCCGATAGTCCTGGTCATAATCGTCATGATTCATGCTCAGACCCACAGAAAGGCTGTTCTGTGGATTGAGGTTCGTCTCGAACATCAGCGAGGCATACAGGTTCTTCTGGTTGACGTTGTATGCCTTGTGTCCGTAACTGGCATCCTGCTTGTGCAGCGACCCGGACAGGATAAGAGCTACGTTGCTGTTCTTTTCCTTATTGAATATATAGGCATTCTTTGTAAAGGCTTCGTAGCGTTCGGTAGTGATGTCAATCAGGTAGGGATCCGTTCCCGTAGCTGGCATCATGCCGCTGTGCGAGTGGCCGGCTTGCCCGCTGTTCCGTTCCTCCTTCAAGGCTTTGACAGATGCCTGGAATACATAGTGGTCGCCCATCCATGCCCATCGGTTCTGCAGGTTATACTGCTCTACCTTCGGCATGTCCAGAAAACCGTCTCCGTTGTCGTCGTGGGTACGGGTGCCGTTTTCGTAATGAGCCAGCAGTGCCGTGCTCAACCGTTTGTTCAGGTGTATGTTGCCATCGAAGTTGGCCTCATACTTCTCCTTCGTGTTGCCGTATAGGTTGAAGTTGATGGCAGGCTCAGCCTGCGGTTTCTTGAATTCCACGTTGATTTGCCCGGTGATGGATTCGTATCCGTTTTTGACGGACGAGCTTCCTTTGGACACCTGGATGCTCTGCATCCACGGACCGGGGATGTATCCCAATGCATACGGAGCGGCTGTGCCTCGATAGTTGGGAATGTTCTCGGTCAGCATCTGTACATAGGTGCCCGACAGTCCTAACAGCCTGATTTGCTTGGCACCGGTAGCTGCATCCGAGTAGCTGACGTCCACCGACGGATTGGTGGTGAAACTTTCGCCCAGGTTGCAGCAGGCTGCCCGTGCCAGTTCGGCACTCGATATCATCTCTTCGTTCATCACGCTGCTACGCACCTTCATGGTACCCAATCTGCGTTGCACCACTTCCACCTCATCCATCAGGAGGCCGCTTTGCAGTACGATGTCCAGGTCGGCCTTTCCACCCGTCACCCGGATGGTGTCGTTTTCGTAGCCGATGAAGCTGACCACCAACCGTCTCTCCGACTTATGGCGGCGTAGGTCAAACCTTCCTTCCAGGTCCGTTGTGGTACCTTGCGTCGTTCCGGCCCAGAACACATTGGTTCCCGCTATGGGTTCGCCTGTCGTATCTTTTACCACTCCTCGTATTTGGGCATACAATGGCATCGTGAGGAGTGTGAAAAACAAACTTGTAACAATGCTTCGTTTCATACGCTTTGCTTGGTTATATTTTGAGGGCTGCAAAGGTGGCGACTTCCCCGTTGCAGGAACATCGCACGATGAGGTGATTCCTATCCCACAAATGTGGTATTCCCGTCAATAGGCAGCCCGGTATTTCCCTTCCTCTTTGTCCTCCAGCATACTCAGGTAAGAGGTGTAACGGGACTGGCTGATGGTATGCTGCTCTACAGCCTGCCTTACGGCGCATCCCGGTTCGTGCCGGTGGGTACAGTTTCCGTAGCGGCAATCGGCCGATGTCCGGAATATCTCGGGAAAGTAGTGTCCAATCTCCTCTTCCTCCATGTCAAAGGTGCCGAACCCCTTGATGCCCGGCGTGTCGATGATGTAGCCGTCGCCTGCTGTGGCATACATCTCTGAGAATGTGGTGGTGTGCATCCCTTTGTTGTGGGCGGCAGAGATGGCACCCGTCCGGGCTTCGGTGCCGGGTAGCAGGGCGTTGATGAGGGTGGATTTGCCGACTCCCGAATGGCCGGAGAAGAGGGTGACTTTTCCCTCCAGTTTGCGGCGAACCTCCTCAATGCCCGTTCCGTTCCGGGCGGAAATCCTCATGCAGGGGTAGCCGATGGAGGTGTAGAGGTGAATCAGTGCGTCCAGGTAGCGGAGCTCGTCGTCGTTGTAGGCATCTACCTTGTTGAAGAGCAGGCATACCGATACCCGATAGGCTTCGGCTGTGGCCAGAAAGCGGTCGATGAAGGTGGTGGAGGTCTCCGGATAGTTTACGGTGACCAGCAGCATACATTGGTCCAGATTGGCAGCCAGTATATGGCTCTGTTTCGATAGGTTGGAGGCGCGACGGATGATGTAGTTCCTGCGTTCTTCAATCTCGCTGATGAAGGCGGTTCCCTCTTGGTTGCGGATGATGTGTACGCGGTCGCCCACAGCTACGGGGTTGGTGCTTTTGATGCCTTTCAGACGGAAATTCCCTTTAATTTTGCATTCCACGTCCTCTCCCTCTTCGGTACGTACCAGATACCAGCTTCCTGTGTTCTTAATGACAAGTCCCTTCAATGTAGTGGCGGTTGTTAGCAGAGGGAAGGGACGTGCCGCGGTCGTCTGCCGGTGCGTTCCTTCCCTTCTTGTGTGAAGATTGGTTTTTAAACGGTCATGATTTCTTTGTCCTTTGCTGCCAGCATCTCATCAATCTGCTTGATGTACTTGTCATGGACTTTCTGCAGTTTCTCTTCACCGCCCTTCTGTGCATCTTCTGCCAGTCCTTCTTTGACCGACTTCTTCAGTTGGTCGATGGCATCGCGGCGGGCATTGCGTACACTTACCTTGGCAGTTTCGCTTTCGCCCTTGCACTGCTTGGCCAGCTGCTTGCGGCGTTCCTCGGTCAGCGGCGGGATGCCGATGCGGATGATTTCACCGTTGTTCTCCGGCATGATACCCAGGCTGGAGTCGATGATAGCCTTCTCGATGATGCGGAACATGCTTTTGTCCCACGGTTTGATGGCGATGCTGCGGGCATCGGGAGTGGTGACGGCTGCCACATTGTTGATAGGTACCATACTTCCGTATGAGTCTACGCGGATGCCGTCCAACAGACGTACGTCAGCTTTGCCGGCACGGATGTGTGCCAAAGCCTCGTCCAGATACATGATGGCCATATCCATCTTCTCCTGTGCTTCGTTCAGGATTTCTTTTACTTCTTTCATATATGATGTGAGTTTTTAAGTTTTTGAGTTCTTAAGTTTTTAAGTTTCTGAGTTTACACATGTACCAATGTCCCTATCTCTTCTCCCTGCATCACCCGTTTCAGGTTGCCTACGGTGTCCATGTCGAATACGATGATGGGCAGGTGGTTCTCCTTGCACATACAGGTGGCGGTCAGGTCCATCACCTTCAGGCCGCGGCGCAATACTTCGTCGTACGTGATGTCGTGGAACTTGGTGGCAGTGGGGTCTTTCTCCGGGTCGGCGGTATAGATGCCGTCCACGCGCGTACCCTTCAGCATCACGTCGGCCTCTATTTCGATGCCGCGCAGCGAGGAGCCGGTATCGGTTGTGAAGAAGGGGTTACCTGTGCCTGCCGACATGATGACCACTTCGCCTGCCTCCATACACTCGATGGCCCGCCACTTGTTGTAGAACTCGCCAATCGGTTCCATGCGTACGGCAGTCAGTACCCGGGCCTTTACGCCGGCTGCCACCAGCGCCGAGCTGAGTGCCAAGCTGTTGATGACGGTGGCCAGCATTCCCATTTGGTCGCCTTTGACGCGGTCGAATCCCTTGCTGGCTCCGCTCAGTCCGCGGAAGATGTTACCGCCGCCGATGACGATACCTATCTGTACGCCCAGTTCGTGTATCTCCTTGATTTGTGCGGCATATTCAGCCAGCCGCTTCTCGTCAATGCCGTATTGTTTCTCTCCCATCAGGCTTTCGCCGCTGAGTTTGAGCAAGATTCTTTTGTATGTTGCCATATCTGTCTGTTGTTTGATTAAGTTCGTTACTGTATGCGTATATAAATTATACGATATGACAAAGATAGGTATTTATCACGAAATCCGCAAAATTTGTGCTCCGTTTTCTTTTAGAGCCTGTTTGAATTTTGTTCACTCTTCTTTTAAAGAAAATAAAACAGGCTCTTAATTATTCATTCAAGGCCCTTTAGGGGTGCTTGTAGTCCTTTGCGGGTGTCACTTCCTTGGGAAAGCCTCGCGTATCACTTTCCCGGCCAGCAGGCTTTGTACGGCTCCCCGCATGAAGAGGTAGGTGACGAATGCCAGCCAGAGGGCATGGTTGCCCAGCGGAGTGCGTAGGCTGAAGTAGAGCACGAAGAAGGTGGCGGCTGCCGAAGCCATGGACACCAACATGCCGCGTGTGGCGGTGGCACCGATGAAGATGCCGTCCCAGATGAAGGCCGTCACGCCTACTATCGGAATGGCGATGGCCCAGCCGAAGTAGCGGGAGGCGGCATTGATGACTTCCTGTTCATCCGTCAGCAGACTCAGGAACGCTACGCCGCCGCAGCCGTAAGTGAAGCTGAAGAGTAGGGCTGACCCTCCTCCCCAGACAAACAGTCGGCGCAGCGTCTCGTGGAAGGCACGCTCGTTGCGGGCACCGATGTAGCGCCCGCTCAACGCTTCGCCGGCAAAGGCAAAGCCGTCCATGATATAGGAGAAGAGTAGGAACAGTTGCATCAGCAGTGTGTTGGCAGCCAGTATGATGTCGCCCTGCATGGCTCCGGCGGAGGTGCTGTAGAGGGTGACCGAGGCGATGCAGACGGTACGTAGAAAGATGTCGCGGTTCACCCGGAAGAAGCGACTCATGGCATCGCGTTGCCAGAGGCTGTTGTTGGAGGGCTCGTTCTCTCTGCCGACAGATAGGTGCCGGCCTTGCAGCCTCACGTACCTGCCTAACCGCCCGTAGTAGCGGATGCCCAGGCCGATGGCCATAAAGAGTCCCCCGTATTGGGCGATGAGTGTGCCCAGCGCCACACCTTCCACTTTCAGCCCGCATCCGAAAACCAGTATCAGGCTGGCCGCGATGTTCATTACGTTTTGGGTGATGGCTACCAGCATCGGGATTCGGGTGTTCTGCATCCCCACAAACCAGCCCGTCAGTCCGTAGAGGCCCAGCATGGCCGGTGCGCCATAGATGCAGATGCGGAAGTAGCGGGTGGCCGGCAGGGCGACCTCTTCGGTGGGGCGGATGATGAGGAAGGCTCCTTGTCTGATAGGCTCCTGCAGCACGATGAGGCCCAGGGCTACTATCCAGCCGATGCCTACGGCCCGTATCAGCAGGCGTACCGTTTCGGGCAGGTCTCTGCTGCCCCATGCTTGGGCCGTCATGCCACTGGTGCCCATGCGCAGGAAAGCAAACATCCAATAGATGATATTGAACAGCATACCGCCCACGGCAATGGCACCGATGTAGGCGGGTGCGCCCAGGTGTCCCACGATGGCTACGTCTACCAGCCCCAACAGCGGGACGGTGATGTTAGATACAATCGAGGGTAGGGCGATGTGCAATATTTGTCTGTCTCTTGGATTCATGCTCTTTCGGTTGTTTATGGGTTCTCGTTAGCGGATGCAAAAATACATCTTTTTTTCGAGTCGTGCTCCGTGTCTGTGCGAACTATCAGGAAGTGGTCAGTCAACGTGTGTCTCTCTCGCGCACGCGCGCGTGAAAAGTTTTGTTTATCTGCCATCTGCCACACATATTCCGTTAGTTTCCTCTATATAAACGGATTAAGCATCAAAATAGTGTGGCAGATATTTTCAGATTTACAACCATTAACATAAAAATGACCGTTTTTTGTGTTAAAGTGCCTCATTTTATCCCTGTTTTTGGGCGTTTTTTTACACTTTGTGGCAGATAATCGTTGTTTTTTCATCAAAAAAGTACTTGTTTTGCTGCAACAATCACTGTTATCACAAGTATACCACCGCGGTTGTCTTGCTTTACGCGAGACCAGAACTAGAGCAGGAGGTGAGGCCTTTGCCTTACCCTTCTCTTGTTCTGTAATATTTTTTGCTAACGCAGCGGCATTGTCAACCACAATCGTGACTAAGCCGCAAATGTATCAACCAAATATAAAAGTAATGTTTAACCGGGTCAACCGACCTTAAAAATAAGGCTCGAAGTAGTCAACCAAAAACGTTAAACTACAATGGAACAACTGTTATGTAGGCCGTGGAACAACTGTTTCACCTATAGATAACAATTGTTTCATTAGGAGTAAACAACTGTTTCATAGTATGTTTCCAGCTGTTCCATTAAAAGTTGTTGTCATCAAATAGGCAACAGCTTTTTATTGTTGCTTATGTTTTCCATAAGTCACTTCTGGTTCTGCTGCCATAAGTGTACTGTCAGTATCAGGCAACTCGTATGTTTTTATTTTCCTGTCTTCAAGAAAAATATGGTTCAATGTATAAGCTAACGACTCAAGTGTTTGTAGTCGGACTTTTGGTTTTAGTTGGCATTCCCAAATCGTGATACAATGCCAGCCCATAGCAGCAAGCTGGCATTGTTCTTTTTTATCTCGTTCCTTATTCCTTTTTATCTTGTTTGACCAAAAATCTATATTGGTTTTAGGTAAACGGAAATATTTGCAATTATCATGACCATGCCAAAAGCAACCGTTTACAAAAATGACAGTGCGATATTTGCGAAGCACCAAATCGGGATGACCGGGAAGGCGCGGATGATTTAGCCGATAGCGGAAGCCACGGCTAAAAAGGAACTTTCTCACCAGTATTTCAGGTTTTGTGTTCCTTCCTTTTATAGCGGACATACAACGGTGACGTTGTTCTTTGGTTAGCCTATCCATATAGTTTTATGGTTGAACATATTCCTGTATAGGATTAGATGTTTCAAGATTACATACAATTGTAAAGTAAACCAGAACGATGTGAAATCTTTGTTTTTCTAAATTTAATGACTTAATCCCCTTAGAATTGCTACATTTTCTTGTTGCTTTTCGGTCAAGGCATTTTCCAATGCTTGATTCTTTCGTTTAAGGACATTGAATTTCAGCAATGCGGCAATGTACATACAGAAATAACCTACCGCAACATCGAATATCAGAACAAGCAGATAATTGCTGTTTGAATTTTTAGTGTCCCCGGTTAGATACTCACTGATAGGAATAACAGCAAATAGCATGATGATGGCTATTGCGTAAAGTACTCTGTATCGCGTTTTATGGTTTATCTGCGGTAAGGAAGCAAACAAAAAGGCGATAATCAAAACGGCAATTATAGCACTGAATGGTATGAAAGATGTTCCCATAGGTTTATTGCTCAGTTTGAGGATTAATTACAATGCGCCAATAGCCACCATGGTCTGCTCCTTCACGAGACAATATCCCCATAGAACGAAGTCTTGAAATATGTTTTTCTACGGCTCGGGAACTTATTCCTATTTTATAGGCCATTGTTTCTGCAGACATTGATGGGTCGGAAATGACGAAATCAATAATCTTTTGTGCGGTTTTCCCTATGTTTTTAGATTTTATAATTGAATCTCCGAACTTTTTCTCCGAACCTTTTTGCATTATCTCCGAACCTTTCTCCGAACTTTCTTGCGTATCACCGAAGGCTTTCACCGAACTTTTGCTATTTACACCGAACTTTTCGACCGAACTTTCTTCGTTTACAGGGTACTTTTCGAGGGTACTATTTACCCTGTTGGCTACTTCTTCCACAGGAATTCTTCCGTTCTCGTCCCAGTTCAGGTTATAGAACGTGGTATAGAAAGAAGTCGCTTCCGTTTGATATTGCGGTTCTTTTCCTTGCAGGAAGTTGGGTAGTTTTTCCGTCAATTCTCGCATTTTGCGTAAGCCGGAACCTCGTTTCTCCATATAGTCCAGCTGTGTGAACACATCCGCAATGACGGGATTGCGGCGCATGGATGGCACTTTGTATATGTCGCGGTCTTGAATCCGCGTACCGTCAAGCATGGCACCGGGTGATACCAGTTCTACACGGTCATCGTAAATGTCAATATGTACTTTTCCACCCATTACCGTATAATCTCTATGGATAAGGTGGTTTACCAGTCCTTCAAAGATGGCACGGTCGGAATAGTCGGGCAGATTTAGACGATAGTTCGGCATCTTCACCCATCCACTCATGGTATAATTCTTGATGAAGTCCATGCCATATCTCAAGAGCAGTACAAGGTTTGCACGATGCTCTACGGAACTGATGGCATCATCTTTATAAAGTCCTGTCCAACGGGTGCAGAAAATACGTGATTGGAATACGGTGCAGTTATCCACAAACAATAATCCGGCATTGGTCAGTTTACCGTCAGGAGTAACCAGACCGAATGATTCCAGATACTTGTCATTCCATTCCTGATGGGTTTGTTCACGGAAAGTATTGGCGAGAATAATAAAAGAGTGCTTACTGGCATCCACTTGGGTAGGCAGTGAATCCCATGTCATGTGTGTACCTTTCAATACCAACGAAAGAAGTTGTTGTGAATTACACTCCACGCTTTCATTACCAACCCGTACATATGCGGTACGTGTTCCGTCCTGATAATAGTAATAAGGTGTAAGCGTTCCTGCCTTTACCTTCACTTCAAGCAAGGAGTGTCCTTCATGCTCTATCGGGATAAGTTGTATTTCCGGTACTGGGTCAAGTCTTGCTTTGATGGTTTCGCTGATAAAGTCTGCATCAGATTGTGGGTTCTCTAAACCTACAATCACTCCATCATCGTTCACTCCATAGAACAAGCTTCCGCCATCCGTATTGGCAAAAGCCGATACAGATTTAAGCCACGACTTCACCTTCTTACGTTCCAGCATTTCCTTGAAATCGTAAGCCGAGCATTCCGCTATCAATGTATTGTTTTGAAATTGCATAGTTTCCTTTATAATTGTTGGGTACAATTCCCCAATATCATATACAAAGGTAAGGATAAAAGTGGAGATTCTGCTAAATTCGTGCCATACTTTTGATTATTATGCGTTTAGATTACGATATTTAGTGGTTGCTTATTCGCTTACAAACAGAACTTCACCGGGGCCTTGCCCTTGTGTCAGACTGTTGATATACTTCCCTTCCCGGGAGAAGCTATCCGTATGCTGTCGGCTGTCAATGTCTCTATATCGGGCAGCTTGCATTCTTTTTCTCCTGTCCAGTTGCAGCCGGATAGGAAAAAGAGCAGTAAGAGAATGGATGTCTCATAGCTTTGCCTTTCATAACGGATATCTGATAATGTTCCAATCTTCCGTACCGCTCTGTACCAGCGCGAATCAGTACGTACACAATGGTAGCTGCGCAGATAATGGCTATCAAACAGAAAATGAGATGGGGGCTCATCATAGGGTGTATATTTCGTTACGTAATTGGTGGTGCAAATATACTCATTTCTGCGTAGCTGATAACAGGCCGAAAACAAACAAAAAATGAATTCATTAAAATTTTCATAAAAACGTGGCAGGAATCATTCGTTAGAAACAAAAAAACGTAATTTTGTAGGCGATGACTGGAACGATGGATGCGGATGAGGCATTCGATTGTGAAAGTTGTCGCTAATCAGATAGTTTTCAAGTATTTGCGTTTCATTAGGCTCATGAGGAGCTGATAATGAATGAATAAAAAGTCGGTAATTGATTGTTTTTGCCTAACCATTATGAGAATAAAAATAGGATTAATAGGATTCGGTAGAATGGGACAGATGTATGCCGCTGAGATGCAGCGGAGCGGTCGTTGGGATATAGCCTATATTTGCGATACAGACCCTGCCTCGTGCCAGTTGGCGAGAACGCTCTATCCCTTTGCACGAATCGTACAGGATGCTCAAGACATCTTCGATGACGACAGCGTGCAGGCTGTGGGATTGTTTACACTGGCCAATTCACGCCCGGAACAGATAGAGAAAGCCGTGAAAGCACGGAAACACATTTTGACCGAGAAACCCATAGCGGACACCGTGGAACGCGAGTGGGAGATAGTGAAACTGACGGAGGGGTACGACCGGATGGCGGCTGTCAACCTCTATCTGCGTAATGCCTGGTATCACCAGACGATGAAGCAGTTCATTGATGAAGGTGAACTGGGCGAACTGGCCATCATCCGCATCTGCCACATGACTCCCGGACTGGCTCCGGGTGAGGGGCACGAATACGAGGGACCCGCTTTCCACGATTGCGGAATGCATTATATCGACATTGCCCGTTGGTATGCCGGCAGCGAGTACAAGAGCTGGCATGCGCAGGGTATGCGCATGTGGAACTACAAGGATCCTTGGTGGGTACAATGTCACGGTACGTACGAGAACGGCATCGTGTTCGACATCACGCAAGGGTTTGTCTATGGACAGCTCTCACAGAAACAGACGCACAATTCGTATACAGATATCATCGGCACGAAAGGCATCGTGCGCATGACCCATGACTTTCGCACGGCTGTGGTGGAGCTGCACGGCATCACCCGTACCGAGCGTATCGAGCGCCCCTTTGGCGGGAAGAACCTGGATACCTTGTGCAATCTTATGGCAGATTCGATAGAGAGTGGCATACGCAACCCGCGTATGCCGCAAATGCGCGATTCGGCTATTGCCTCGCAATATGCTTGGACTTTCCTGGAAGATGCCCGTCACAACAATCTGCCTGCCATCGGCGATTTGCAGACACTAGAGGAAATCAGGGAACGCCGCCGCAATATGACGGAGGGATATGGCTTGCTCAGACCCAAGCGAACCGGTGTCTGATGAATGAAAGAATGACAGAAACTTATTATAATTAACCGTTTTAATTAAATCTTTAAAACCATGTCAAAATTTACAAGAAGAGAATTCCTCAAGACAGGAGGAATGGCTTTGGCTGGTCTGACCATTGCTCCGAGCAGCATTCTGGGTAAGAGTCACGGACACGTGGCACCCACAGACCGCCTGAACATTGCCGCCGTAGGTATCGGCGGTATGGGACACTCCAACATCAATCACGTGAAAGATACGGAAAATATCGTGGCGCTGTGCGACGTAGATTGGCGCTATGCGAAAGGCGTGTTCGACGAGTTCCCCAATGCGAAGAAGTATTGGGACTACCGCAAGATGTACGATGAGATGGGCAAGAGTATCGATGCCGTCATCATTGCTACAGCTGACCATACACATGCCATCATCACTGCTGATGCCATGACCATGGGCAAGCACGTCTATTGCCAGAAACCGTTGACACACTCGGTGTACGAGTCGCGTCTGCTGACCCGTCTGGCAGCTTCGACGGGCGTTGTCACCCAGATGGGTAATCAGGGCTCTTCGGACGAGGGCACTGACCTGGTGTGCGAGTGGATATGGAACGGTGAAATAGGTGACGTGACGAAGGTGGAGTGTGCTACCGACCGTCCCATCTGGCCGCAGGGACTGAACGTGCCCGAGCGTGAAGACCGCATCCCCAAAACGCTGAACTGGGACCTCTTCACCGGTCCGGCCAAGCTGAATCCCTATAACGAAATCTATCATCCCTGGAACTGGCGTGGATGGTGGGACTATGGTACAGGTGCACTGGGCGATATGGCTTGTCACATCCTGCACCAGCCCTTCCGTGCCCTGAAACTGCTCTATCCCACCAAGGTAGAAGGCTCGTCTACGTTGTTGCTCAACGCTTGTGCCCCGCAGGCTCAGCACGTCAAGCTGACCTTCCCGGCCCGTGAGAACATGCCGAAGGTGGCTATGCCCGAAGTGGAGGTACACTGGTATGACGGTGGCATGATGCCCGAACGTCCGAAGGGATTCCCCGAAGGCAAACCGTTGATGCAGAGCGGTGGTGGTCTGACCATCTTCCACGGAACGAAGGATACGCTGATCTGTGGCTGCTACGGACAGAACCCGTGGTTGCTGTCGGGACGTGTGCCCAATGCACCGAAGGTATGCCGCCGGGTACCGAAAGCCATGAACGGCGGTCACGAAATGGACTGGGTACGTGCCTGCAAGGAGAGCCCGTCGAGCCGCGTGATGCCCAAGTCGGACTTCAGCGAAGCCGGCCCGATGAACGAAATGGTGGCTATGGGTGTACTGGCCATCCGTCTGCAAGGTCTGAACAAAACGCTGGAATGGGATGGTGCCAACATGCGCTTCACCAATATCGGCGAGAACGAAACTCTGCGTACGGTCATCAAGGACGGATTCAAGATTCACAACGGACATCCTACCTTCGACAAGACGTGGACCGACCCCGTGAACGCACGTGCCTTTGCCGAGGAACTGGTGAAACATACCTATCGCGAAGGCTGGAAGTTGCCCGATATGCCACGCTGATATATCGGATTTATGCAATGATTGAATGCGTGTGAAAACTGTAGGGGCGCAACGTCTTGCGCCCTGACCCCGATGTCGTGTGTGGGGTTGGGCGGAAACTATTCCGCCCCTACAATAAACTTAAAAACTCAAAAACTTAAAAACTCAAAACAATATGAAGAAACTGTTTTTCCCCTTGGCTTGCTGCCTCGTTGGCGGCGTGCTCGCTTCATGTGGCGGTGCAAAGAAGCAGGAGGCTGCACAGGATGCAGCTCCCACAACCACAACGTTGTCTTACTCCAAATCGCTGAAGGCTGCTGAAACGGACAGCCTGACGCTGCCGGTGGATGCCGACGGCTACATCACCATCTTCGACGGCCAGAGCCTGGACGGATGGCGCGGCTATGGCAAGGATAAGGTGCCTTCGCGTTGGATTATTGAAGACGGATGCCTGAAGTTCTGCGGTACCGGTACCGGCGAAGGACAGACAGGTGAAGGCGGCGACCTGATTTTTGCCCACAAGTTCAAGAACTTTGAGCTGGAGCTGGAGTGGAAGATTTCAAAGGGTGGTAACTCGGGTATCTTCTACCTGGCACAGGAGGTGACCTCTACAGATAAGGACGGCAACGAAGTGCTGGAACCCATCTACATCTCGGCTCCCGAATACCAGGTGCTGGACAATGCCAACCATCCCGATGCCAAGTTGGGCAAGGAGGGCAACCGTCAGTCGGCTTCGCTGTACGACATGATTCCGGCTGTTCCGCAGAACTCCAAGCCCTTCGGCGAGTGGAACAAGGCCAAGATTATGGTATACAAAGGTACTGTGGTTCACGGACAGAACGACGAGAACGTACTTGAATATCACCTCTGGACCAAGCAATGGACAGAAATGCTGCAGGCCAGCAAGTTCAGCGAGGAGAAGTGGCCCTTGGCCTTCGAACTGCTGAACAACTGCGGTGGCGAGAACCACGAAGGCTTCATCGGTGTGCAGGACCATGGCGATGACGTGTGGTATCGCAACATTCGCGTAAAGGTACTTGACTGATTCCCCCCGATAAAGAAACATCCCTATGAGAATCAAGTATCTACTGATCCTGTTGACACTCTGTATAGCCATGCCACAAGCTGCTGAAGCCCGCAAGAAGGCGAAGAAGGAAGTCGCCATACAGCTCTACTCCGTTAGAGACCTGCTGAAGGACAATGCCCAACTGGAACCGGTGCTGAAACAACTGGCTGACATGGGGTATACGGGTGTAGAGGCCGCCAGCTACAACGACGGCCGGTTCTATGGCAAGACTCCCGAGGAGTTCAGACAGCTGGTGGAGAAGTATGGACTGACCGTACTCTCCTCGCACACCACGCGCGGCCTGTCGGAGCAGGAACTGGCTTCGGGTGACTTCACGGAGGCGATGAAGTGGTGGGACCAGTGCATCGCTGCCCATAAGGCTGCCGGCATGGAGTACATCGTCACGCCCTGGATGGATGTGCCCAAGACAGTGAAAGACTTGCAGACCTATTGCGACTACTTCAACGAAGTTGGCCGTCGTTGCAAGGCGGCGGGGTTGAAGTATGGCTATCATAACCATGCTCATGAGTTCCAGAAGGTGGAGGGAAAGGAAGTGATGTATGACTATATGTTGCAGCACACCGACCCTGAATGTGTCTTCTTCCAGATGGACGTCTATTGGGTGGTACGCGGCCAGAACAGTCCGGTAGACTACTTCAGCCGTTATCCCGGGCGTTTCACTATGCTCCACATCAAGGATCATCTGGAGATAGGACAGAGCGGTATGGTAGGCTTTGATGCTATCTTCAAGAATGCAGGTTTGGCAGGTACACGCCATTTGGTGGCCGAAATCGAACGATACAGCTGCCCTGTGTTGGAGAGCGTGAAACAGAGCTTAGACTATCTGTTGAAAGCACCCTTCGTACGGAAGTCGTATGCCAAATAGTCATTGTACCCGCTGACGGCGGAGATACGTATTTCTCCCTCGTTGCATGAGACGCAGAAAAACCGTGTCCCGGTCAGGCTCTCCTGACACAGGACACGGTTTTTTGATGGGTACATGTCAGCCGGCTTCTCAATGTGTTGTTGCAGGGTCATCGCCGTCCGCCGACGGTGTATCGGGTGCAGTGGCGGGACGTATCTTTCGGATATATTCCGACGGCAGTTTGCCAAACTCTTCCTTGAAGCATTGGCGGAAATAGAACAGATTGTTGAAGCCAACCTGATAGGCAATCTCCGAGATGTTGTATCGTCCCTCCATCAGCAGTTGTTCAGCCCGTCGCATACGTACTTTGCGCACATACTCGTTGGTAGAGAGACCGGTGAGGGCCTTCATCTTGCGGTAGAGTGTGGAGCTGCTCATGCAGAGCTTGTCTGAGAGGTAGCCGATGTCTATCTTGTCCTGGGCCAGCCGTTCCTCGATGAGGTGGTCGATGCGTTGGATGAAGTCGTTGTCTAACTTGTTGAGCGACTCTGCCATGATGGCGGCCTTCTGGTCGGTGGCTGCGTGCGTGCCGAAGTGGTGGGCCAGCTGTTGGCGGCTATGCAACAGGTTGTCGATGCGACTGCTCAGCAGACTGGCACTGAACGGTTTGGTGAGGTACGAGTCGGCTCCCATCTGATACCCCTCTTCCTTGTCGGCCAGCGAGTCTTTGGCGGTGAGCAGGATGATGGGGATGTGGCTGGTGCGTATGTCCTGCTTTAGGCGGCGGCACATCTCTCCACCGTCCATCACCGGCATCATGATGTCGCTCACAATGATGTCAGGAATCTCCTTTTGTGCCTTTTCCAGTCCCTCCTTGCCTTGCGAGGCGGTACGTACATCGAACTTGTCGGCCAGCGACTCGGCAATGTAGTCGCAGATGTCCGGATTGTCTTCTACTATCAGCAGGATGGGACGGCTGGAGGCAGGATGATCGGTAGTGATGTGCTCGGTTTCCTTCTTCTCCTTGGTATCGGCAGGGTCGGTATGGAGGGCGTTGGGATAGCTGTTGTCCGACAGCAGACGGAAGGTGAAGGTACTGCCCACGCCAGGCTGGCTCTCTACGTGGATGTCGCCTTGATGCAGTACGACAAGGTTCTTGACCAGCGACAGGCCGATGCCTGTACCTGATGCCTGATGGCTGCCTCCCTCTTGATAGTAGCGGTCGAAGATGTGGGGCAGTGCTTCAGGTTGGATGCCGAAGCCGGTGTCTGTCACCTGAATACAGGTGTAGTTGACACCCATCTGCTGTTCGCTGCTCATACGCAGGGTGATGCAGCCCCGTTCGGTGTACTTCATGGCATTGGAAATGAGATTGTCCAGAATAATCTGCACCACCTCTTTGTCGAAATAGAGCCGGTGCTCGCCGGAGGCGATGTCAAACTGTATCTCTACGCCCGACTTCCGGTTCAGTTCCTTGTATTTCAATCCTATCTCGTACAGCAGCGGCACGATGTCGGCGCGGCATACACACAATTTCCGGTTCTGGGTCTCGGTCTTCCGAAATTCCAGTATCTGGTTAATCAGGTTCAGCAGACGGATGGCACTTTGGTGGATGACCGATATCTTCTGGGCATCCTTGGGGGACAGCGTGTTCTCCTTCTGGATGTCCTCCAACGGCCCCAGTATCAGTGTGAGCGGGGTGCGCAGCTCGTGGGTGATGTTGGTATAGAAGCGTAGCCGTTCGTTGTTCAGCTCCTGCTCCTGTTCGCGACTCTGTTTTTCCAACTTGTAGCGCGATTCGGCCACCAATCGTTCGCGGTAGGCGTAGAATAGGATGAACACCAAAGCACAAATCAGCAGGGCATAGAGGCTCTTGGCCCACCAGGTGAGGTAGAAGGGAGGTGAGATGACGATGGAGAGCGAGGTAAGTTCGTTGCTCCACGGTTGGTTGTGCATACGGGTTTTGAGCAGTAGTTCGTAGTGTCCCGGCTTCAGGTTGCGGAAACTTACTGTGTTGGCACTGTAGGGCTTGTACCATGAGTTGTCCAGCCCTTTCATCATGTAGGCATACTCCACTTCCTGCATCAAGGCATAGTTGGCTATGTTGAAGTGGATGGAAAAACTGTTCTGCGTGTAGGGCAGGTGTATCTCCTGCTGCTTGCCGTTCAGTGGCAGACGCTGTGGGGCTTGTGTAGGCTCGTTCAGCGGGCTGGTCATCTGGATGTCGGTCAGCATGGCTGGAGGCGACAGGCGCTCCTGCAGCACTTGTTCGGGCTGGAAGCTGCATACACCGTTGATGGAGCCGAAGTAGAAGGTTCCGTCCGTGGAGTGGGCTACGCATCCCCGGCTGAAACTGCCGATGGGCAGGTTGTCGCTATAGTCGTAGTTGTAGAAATGGTTCTGCGGTTCGTGCAGGCAGCTGATGCCTTTGTTGGTACTCACCCAGATGTGGCCTTGGCGGTCTTCGGCGATGGCCTGTATGTGGGTATTGGCCAGGCCGCTCTCACGCCGGTATACCTGGTAGGTGGTGTCGGCAGGTTGCGGGAAACAGACCAGTCCCTCGCCGGTGGCTACCCACAGCCGGTGGTCGCTGTCCTGATACAGGGCATTGATAGTGTTAGAGGGGAAGCCGTCGGACACCATGAGGTATCGCATCTCGTTCATCTGTTGGTCGTACAGTCCCAGTCCGCCTCCGAAGAAACCTACCCACAGCCTGCCTCGGGCATCTTTCAGTGCGCAGCGCACCAGGTTATTGGCCAGGTCGTAGTGCGCCTGCATCTGCCGGCTGTCACGGTCTATCAGGTAGATGCCTTCGCTGGTGCTGACGTAGAGGGTACCTTCGCCATCCTCGTAGAAGGAGCGTACATCGGCATGGGGTGCTTCGGAGAGTACCCGCTGGAAACGGTCGGTACGCGGATCGTAGCAGACGATTCCTCCGTAGAACAGTCCGAACCACAGCTGTCCTTGTGAATCGCAGAGGGAGGTTTGCACGTTGTTGCTGGGCAGATGTCCGCTCTGCACGTTATAAGTGGCTATGCGTCGGTCGCCTTCGAACACATCGATGCCGCCTCCGTCGGTACCTATCCACAGCCGTCCTTTCGGGTCGAAGCAGAGGGCGGAAGCTATCTTGCTGCTCAGACGATTGTTGATGGAGGGAAAGGGTGAATACTTGTAACACTTAAAGAGGGGCGGCTCGCGGCGGATGAAGTTGATGCCGCCGCCCCAGCTGCCGGCCCAGATATTGCCGAAAGAGTCTTGCAGCAGGCAACGGATGCTGGGGTTGGAGAGTCCGTACTCGTTGTCGCCTTCGTGCAGCAGCGTGATTTTCACCTTTTCAGAGGGCTGATAGAGCGACTGCGAGAGGTCCAGTATGGCGATGCCTCCCAGTTCCATGGCTACCCATAGTTTATTGTCGTCCATCTGGCGGATATCGTAGATGCGGTGACACAGGTGTCCGTCGGCATCGTCAAAGGTAATGAACTCCTGCTGTTCGCGGCAGTAGAGGGCCAGTCCCTTGTTGGTCCCTACCCAGATGTTGCCGTTGGGGTCGTTGTACAGGCAGGTCACTTCGTTGCCTGGCAGACTGCGAGGGTTGCCCGCTTCGTGGCGGAAGTTGCGCACCCGTTTCTCTTTCAGGGAGAGGATGCTCAGTCCATGGCTTACGTGGCCGATATAGAGCAGTCCGTCGCGTCCGTCGGCAATGGTCCAGATGTGGTCGTTGGGCAGGGTGGGGACTGTCTCGGTGTTGTAGTGGGTGAATCGGCCAGTGCGCTTGTCCAAGTGGTCCACTCCTTTCCAGTAGGTGCAGATCCACAATCCCTTCCCTTGATGGTCGGGGAAGACTTTAGTGATGTCGTCCGTAATCAGGCTCTCCGGGTTGCTCGGATCGTTGCGGTAGGTATAGAAGGTGCCGTGCTTGTAGTCGAAGCAATTCAGTCCGGCACGTTGGGTGGCTATCCACAGCAACGAGTCACGAGGGTCGTCCAGCAAGTGGTTCAGTTCGTTGCCGGACAATCCTTCCCGCTGCGACTCCTCCTCCTTGAAGAAAGAGATGAACTGCAGGCCGTCAAACTTGTTCAGTCCCTCCTCCGTGGCAAACCACAAAAAGCCCTCTTTGTCTTGGGCGATGCTGACCACATGGTTGTTGGACAATCCCTCGTGAATGCCCAGTTGCTTGATCATAAATGGCTGTCCCGACACGCTCACTGAAAGGAACGTCAGCAGGAAGATACTGAGAAAGATTCTTGCTCTCATGGTATATACATGCTTGTTAAGTGCCTCAAAATTACATAGATTTCTGAAATAGTAGGTGCACAAATCGTGCATTGAAAGATTTATGCACCTCTTCTGCATGATTTGTGACGGCAGGTGAACCGTTGAAAGATTACTTTTGCCGTGCGAACCGTCCATCGGGTGCGGAGGCGGGGGTGTAGCGACTCCTCTTCCTTCTCTTCCGGATGGAGGGTTCGGCAGCAAATTTATTGTGTAACTTTAATAATAATATGTATGAAGAAGCAATTCTTGAATGCCACACTCTGGGCATTTTTATCATTGGCTTTATGTACGACAGGATGTAGCGACGACGATGGCTATCCTGATGTAGACGGGCAGAACCCCACCATGGCTTTGGCGGAGGATCACATCCAGTCGGGTGCCGGTCATTCGTTTACCATCAAGGCTG
Organism: uncultured Mediterranea sp.; assembly: GCA_945641355.1. Classification (GTDB taxonomy): domain Bacteria; phylum Bacteroidota; class Bacteroidia; order Bacteroidales; family Bacteroidaceae; genus Bacteroides. Next base: position 53,089 of record CALZEQ010000002.1, read on the forward strand.
CTTTGAGCGACCAGGATGGTATCTCCAAAATCAATCTGAAGTGTGCCGACCTCTACCTGAACAAAACCATCGATCTGGTGGAAATTTATGGCGAACCCCAGACTTCGTACGACTTGAGTTACGAGTATAACCTGAAGCGTGACGAGATTGGCGAACGCTTCACGGTGACCGTTACCGTGTACGATGTAGGCGGACGCAGCGTGTCGCAGGATGTGCTGGTGACGATGGACGGTGACTTCGCCGATCCGGTATTTGCCATTGCTCCCGACAAGGAGGTGACGGTGCTGATGAAGAACGAAACGAAGTTCAAGCTGAGCTTCACCGTGACCGATGACCGCGCACTGGACTATGTCATCATCAACATCCCCGGTGTGGAAGGATTTGACAACCGCCGCGTGGAGGCCAATGGCAAGACCTCGCTGAGCTTCGTAGAGCAGATTATCTTCCCCAACGAGGTGAAGAGTTACAACCTGACCGTAGAGGCAGTGGATGCCAAGGGCAACAAGAAGATGGCAACCAGCGTCATCAGCGTATCAGAGATGCCCGATTTCCCGAAGATGTATCTGACAGACGTGGCTACCGTAGAGGAACTGAACAGTGACGTGTTCGGTGTGCCGATGGTCATCAACCATACGGGCGAATATCAGTATCGGGCACGCTACTACAACAAGGCTGCCGGTACCGAAATCTTCTTCCTGCCGCAGAAGACCGACTTCACCCCCATCTGTTTCGGTCTGGATCCGGAAGATGCCAACAAGCTGACCGACGATCCCGATACCGCCAAACCGATTGTGCTGAATGAGGCTGGTGTGTATTACGAAATAGACATTGATATCCTGAATTCTACCTACAGCATGCGTACCTACACGGTAGACGAGGCTACCGACCCCATCAACTATACGTATGGAAAGACGTGTTTCTTAAATGAGAGGAATGGCGAGCTGATAGACTTCTATATTGGTTGGGGCGGTTCTCCGCAGGATGCAGGCAACCATCTGTTTGTGCAGGATGCCCATAATCCGCATCTCTTCTACTATCCGGCTGATGGCGAGACATGGACGCTGGAAGCCGGTCAGAGTCTGAACTTCATCATCACCAACTACCATCCCGATGGTTGGTGGGATTATGTGGAGTGGCGTGGCGATGACTCTCACGAAATAGAGAAGTTCGGCTACTTCAGCAAGAAGAACGATGTCAACCCCAACTGGGAAGGCACCAACATGAAGTGGGCTGACGGCACCAACGTGATGGACAACTGGCTGAACCCTACCGTGACCAACTACGGCAACTATCGCTTTGAATTCGATGCCCACCTGGGACGCGGCAAGATTGTGCCTGCCAAATAAATAATGTATAACATTAGATAGAATAGGATATGAAAAGACAAATGATATTCCTCTGCCTCGCGCTGTTCAGCCTGTGCGGCTTTGCGCAGCAGATTACAGTAAAAGGTGTGGTGACTTCGGCCACCGATCAGGAACCGTTGATTGGTACAACGGTGCAGGTGAAGGGTGCCGGTGTAGGTACAATTACCGGTATTGACGGTGACTATACGTTGCCGAGCGTTGCAAAGGATGCTGTGCTGATATTCTCCAGCATCGGTTTCGAGACACAAGAGATTCCCGTCAACGGACGTACGGTCATCAACGTGGTACTGAAAGAGAACAGCGAGCTGCTGGACGAAGTGGTGGTCATTGGTTACGGTGCCGTCAAGAAGAGCGACCTGACCAGCTCCATCTCTACCGTAAAGGGCGAGCAGATTACCGAAGTGACTACCGGTAACGCCATGGACGCCTTGCAGGGCAAAATCAATGGTGTGCAGGTGGTCAGCGGAGGTGGCCCAGGTGCTACGCCGAAGGTGCTGATACGTGGTGTCACCACAGTGAACGGCAGCGACCCGCTCTATGTAGTGGACGGTATGCCGGTGGGCAATAACATCAACTTCCTTAACTCCAACGACATCGAGTCTATGGAGGTGCTGAAGGATGCCTCTGCTGCTGCCATCTACGGTACCCGTGGTTCGAACGGTGTCATCCTGATTACTACCAAGAAGGGTTCTGCTGGACAGACCCGCTTCAACTTTACGGCTTCTGCCGGTTTCCAGACCATCGGCAATCCCAATATGGCCGGTGCAGCCGAGTACGAGCAGGTATTCAAGACCCGTTATACCAACGAAGGCCGTCAGCCGGTATGGAACGGCAAGGACGGATTCACCGATGCCGAAGGCACCGACTGGTGGAACGAAACAGTGAACAAGACGGCGCTGGTACAGAACTACGCCTTCACCGTATCGGGCGGCAACGAGAAGTTGGTCTATAACTTCAGCTTGGGTTACTTCCGCAACAATTCGCAGTTTGACTACGGTTATTGGGACAAGATCAATGCCCGCCTGAACACGGAGTACACTTTCAACAAGGTGGTGAAGATGGGATTTGACATCGCTCCGCGCATGGAGTCGTGGGACGACACGCCCAATCAGTTTAGCAGTGCCATGGCCATGGACCCCACCACACCCGTGATGCGCGACCAGTCAGAATGGGTGGACAACGAGTACAACAACTACTCGCGCTCGCACAACAACCAGACCTGGAACCCCGTGGCATCCATTGCCCGTATGGATTCGCACAGCCGCGAATATGGTGTGCTGATGAACCCCTATCTGCAGCTCACTCCCATCAAGGGGCTGACCCTGCGCACCCAGTTCGGTGTCAATGCACATATCCGTCGTTCGGACAGCTTCACACCGCAGTTCGAGATTGACCAGTTGGAGAAGTCGACCTACAGCAACGCCTATCGCGCGTACAACGAGTGGCTGGACTGGAACTGGACCAACACTGTGAACTATATGACTACATTGGCCGAGAAACACAACCTGAACGTGATGGCCGGCTTCACCGCCGAGCGTTTTGCCGACTATTGGTTGAACGGCTCACGCGAAGATACGCCGAGCAACGCCGAAACACTGCACGAGGTTCACGCCGGTACCATCAACCAGAAGGCCGATGGCAATACCGCTTTCAACACGCTGCTCTCTTACATCGGTCGTGTGATGTACAACTATGACAACCGTTACTACCTGACCGCTTCACTCCGTGCCGATGGGTCGTCCAAGTTCCCCAAAGGTAACAAGTATGCCTTCTTCCCCTCTGTATCTGTGGCTTGGCGCGTCATCAGCGAGAAGTTCATGGAAGACCAGCAGATATTTAACAACCTGAAGATACGTGCCGGCTGGGGACGTGTAGGTAACCAGAGCATCAGCAATTCGGCTTACCTCTCGCTGCTGGAGACGTCGGATGCCGTGATGGGCGTAGGGCAAGACCGTGTGACGGGTACCACCATCAGTTCGGTAGGTAATGCCAACCTGAAGTGGGAGACGGTAGAAGACTATAACCTGGGTATCGACATGTCGTTCCTCGACTCCCGCCTGGACGTAACCTTCGACATCTATCAGAAGAAGTCGCATGACATGCTCTACTCCAAGAACAATGTGCTGGCACTCGGTTATCCCGCATGGAACAGCGCCATCGTGATGAACATCGGTAAGATGCAGGCCACCGGTTGGGAATTCAGTGCCAACTGGCATGATCAGATTAACAAAGAGTTCAGCTATAATGTCGGCCTCAATCTCTCGGCTGTCAAGAACAAGGCCATCAAACTCTCTGGCGACGGTCCTGTCTATTCAGGTGACTTCAACGGCAGCCAGATTCTTCGTGCCGAGGACGGATGCGAAATCGGTCGCTTCTATGGTTTTGTGGCCGACGGCCTGTTCCAGAATTGGGAAGAGGTATATGCCCATACCGGCGAACACGGGGAAATCCTGCAGCCAAATGCCGCTCCCGGCGACATCCGCTTCAAGGACCTCGATCACAACGGCGTATTGGACGAAAACGACAAGACCTACATTGGCAACGCCTATCCCAAGTTGATGATGGGTCTGAATCTGGGATTTACGTACAAGAATGTTGATTTCACCGCCAACTTCTACGGCACCTTCGGCAACGACATCTTCAACAAGACCAAGAGCCGCTACTCGGGCATCAACGGTGAGAACGTCTATGCCGGTACGCTGGCCAAGGCTTGGCATGGTGAAGGCACCAGCTACGACATACCTCGCCTGACAGCCAATGACAACAACCAGAACTACAACCGTGTATCCAGCTTCTTCGTTGAGGACGGCTCATACTTCCGTTGCAAGCTGTTGCAGGTGGGCTATACACTGCCTAAGAGCTGGTTGGGCGGCAACGAACTCCGTCTCTCCTTCTCGGCGCAGAATCCGTTCACCATCACGGGTTACTCCGGCATGGATCCCGAACGTCCGCAGTTGGGCAGCAGTGTACTTGAAACCGGTATCGACGGTGTGGCTTACCCCAATCCGCGTACTTTCTTATTCGGTATTGACTTTAAATTTTAATTCGTTGAAGTTATGAAAAAGATATTTACCATAGTGGCCATGTTCGCCACCTTATCCTTCTCCGCTTGTTCCGACTTCCTGGAGGAAGATGCACGAGGACAGCAGAACCTTGACAACTACTTCCAGAGCGAAGCGGATGCCGAAGACTTCCTGACTGGATGCTACAATGCCATCACCTACCACGGCTGGTGGCAGATTGAGAACTTCTGGATACTGACAGACATGTGTACAGACGACTACTGGATGGGCAACACCACTCAGGATCAGAGCGGATACCTCTCGCTGGCACACTATCAGGGTGTGGGCCAGAGCAACGGTACCATCTCCAACTTCTGGCAATACCGCTACAAGGGTATCCTGCGTTGCAACATCGCCATCGAGCGTATCCCGCAGGCCAATATTCTGGATGAAACCAAGAAGGCCCGTCTGGTAGCCGAGGCCAAGTTCCTGCGTGCCTACTTCTATTTTGAGCTGGTGAAGAATTTCGGCGGTGTACCCGTTGTCGACGGTTTCCTGCTGCCCGAAGAGGTGGCCGGCATCACCCGTTCCACCACAGAGGAGGTATACCAGCTTATCGAGCAAGACCTGAAGGATGCAGCTTCCGTATTGCCGCAACGCAGCAAGTACAGTGCCAACGATATGGGTCGTGCCACCCGTGGTGCCGCACTTGGCCTGCTGGGTAAGGCACAGCTCTACCAAGGTAAGTTTGCCGATGCCAAGACTACGCTGAATACGGTCATTACCGAGGGCGAATACCGTCTGATGGACGATTTCGGCAAGGTCTGGAACATTGACTACGAGAACAACGAGGAGTCACTCTTCGAGGTACAGAACCGCTACGACGATGTGTACGACCTGGGTGGCAGCATGTCCATCGTATCGGGTAATCGCTCGGGCGGCGACCAGGACGGATGGGCTTGGGGTCTCCCCACGGCCAATCTGGAGAATGCATTCATCGAGGCAGGCGACTACGAACGTCTGCAGTGGACCATCATCAAGAACGGTGCTCAGGAGATTGCCGGCGAACCCGACTTCGCAACGTTGGTCGAGAAGCAAGGCAACCAGAACGGCGACGGCTCGTATGCCGTTGACCCCGCCAAGCACAAGTCGGCCCGTATCAACCGCAAGCTCTACATTCCGTTGGCCAAGCGTCCCGAACACTACGACCAGCCGAAGGTGCCTCTGAACCACATCATCCTGCGCTACGGCGACGTGCTGCTGATGTATGCCGAGGCTTGTAACGAGACGGGTGACGATGCTGCAGCCCGTACCTACCTGAACCTCATCCGCCAGCGTGCTCACCTGGCCGATGTCACGGCCAGCGGTTCGGCGTTGCGCGATGCCATCCGTGCCGAACGTCGTCTGGAGCTGGCGTGCGAAGGCCATCGCCTGTACGACCTGCGCCGCTGGAAGAACGATAGCGGCAAGGCGCTGATTTGCGACATCATGGGTCCCAACGGTTCTTTTGTACGCTGGAACACCAACGAGGCCACTGCCGACCCCTATGAATGGGAGAACCAGTATGAATCGAGCGATAAGGGTGCCACTTTCCAGGAGAACCGCGACCTCCTCTTCCCGATTCCGTTGTACGAAATCACTATTTCCAACGGAACTATCGTTCAGAACCCGGGATGGAATTAATGGAAAACTTCTCGAACTGACGATAGATTGTTTCAGAACGCTACCGTTCAATAGGTATATTTTATAACTTTGTCGCGGGTATGCCCCTCTTCCGTGTGGGGTTGCCCGCGACTTTTATTTAGCACTTGTAACTATGACTGTGAAATCCTATTTATCATTACTTACCTCTGCCTTGTTAGCCTCTCTGCTGATGGCTTGCGGCAGTGATTCACCCTCTACACCCGACACGCCGGACACTCCCGATGTGCCGGACGTGCCCGATGTACCGGCCGGCAGTGTGGAGAAGCTGGTGACGATTGATGCCGGACAGACCTATCAGACCATTGCCGGATTTGGTGCTTCGGATTGCTGGATGCCTGCCACGGTAGGCCGTGAGTGGACGAAGGGACGGGCCGGCATTGCCGAACTGCTCTTCTCGTCCGAGATTGTTGCCGGCCAGCCTAAGGGCATCGGCCTTTCGCAGTGGCGTGTCAACCTGGGCGGCGGAACGGCTGAACAGGGCGCGGCCAGTGGCATCGACGACGAATCGCGGCGTGCCGAATCCTATCTGAAAGATGACCTCACACTGGATTGGAGCCGCTGCGAGGGACAACGCTACTTCATGCAGCAGGCCAAGGCATTGGGCTGCAATAACTTCATCCTCTTCAGCAATACTCCGCCCGTGCAGTATACCTACAACGGCAAAGGCTATTCCAACCGGGGTGGTGTCAGCAACCTGAAGGACGATTGCTACGACGACTTTGCCGCCTATATGGCCGATGTGGCCGCTCACTATGTCGCCGAAGGCTATTCCATCAGCCACATCTCACCCGTCAACGAGCCTCAGTACAACTGGGACGGCGGACAGGAGGGCAGCGGATGGACCAACGAACAGGTAGCCCGGCTGGCAGGCGAGCTGGATGCAGCCTTGACTGCCCGCGGACTCTCTACCGACATCCTGCCGGGCGAGGCCGCTTCTTGGGAATATCTCTACAAGATAAAGGATGGTGCCGACCGCAGCAACGTCCTCTCCGCTTTCTATACACCCGGTACTTCTACCTACATCGGCGACCTGGCACATGTCAAAAAACTGGTGTGCGGGCACAGCTACTGGACCGACGGCACCTGGGACGGGATGCGCAGCGTGCGCAAGCAGGTGGCACAGAAGGCTGAATCGCTGGGCGTAGAGGTATGGCAGAGTGAATGGAGCATGTTGGGCGACGGATACAGCTCCGCTGAATTTGTAGGTTATGACCAGGCTACCGAGATGGACATTGCACTCTATATGTCGAAGGTCATCCACAACGACCTTACGGTGGCCGGTGTCACCTCGTGGAGCTTCTGGACCTCCATGGATATGCCGCGCTACGGACACAAGGACCGTTTCCTGCTGGTAGCGCTGACTCCGGCCGGAGGCGAGTACGGTGACATCCATCAGGAGGGCACCTATCAGCCTATGCCCACCTTGTGGGTACTGGGCAACTACAGCCGTTTCATCCGTCCGAGCTATCGCCGTGTCGCTTTGTCGCTCAACGAGTCCAATCTCTTCTTCGGTTCGGCCTATCTCTCGCCTGCGGGAGACAAGTTAGTGGCTGTCTACACCAACCTGTCCGAACGTGCCATCCGTCTTTCGGAGACCCGTACCGGCTGGCCTGCTGCTCCGAAGTCCATTACCACTTATACCACCACCAGCAGCAAGAAACTGCAGGAGGCCACCCTCTCTGCCTCCGCTCAGGTAGTGCTGGATGCCGGCAGCGTCACCACGGTGGTGTATAATTTTTGAGAAACAGTATTCTATATAAATGTATGTTGCTATGAGAATCATTTCTTTGTTTTTGTTCACCTGCCTCCTCTCGCTATCCGTGCAGGCGCAGGTTTCTTTCGGTGAGGCATCCCGCTTCAACGACGGCTGGCTCTTCCTGCTGCAGGATGACTCCACCGCATTTTCTCCCCAGTATGACGATGCCGGGTGGCGTCGGCTCGACCTGCCTCACGACTGGTCGGTAGAGGGGCATCTCTCTCCCTCGTTGGCCAGCTGTACCGGCTATTTGCCCGGTGGCATCGGCTGGTATCGCAAGCATTTCCGGGTAGACGATGAGGCGGCCCGCCACTACATCTACTTCGAAGGCGTGTACAACCGTAGCTCGGTCTATCTCAACGGCCATCTGCTGGGTCATCGTCCCAATGGGTACATCTCCTTCCTCTACGACATGACACCCTATCTCAACCGTGAGGGGGACAACGTGCTGGCCGTGCGGGTAGACCACAGCCGCTATGCCGACTCCCGCTGGTACACAGGTTCCGGCATCTATCGGGATGTCTGGATGGTGACGTCCGGCGATACACACTTTGCCCAGTGGGGGTTGGGATGGAAGACGCTCTCCCTGACCGATGCACAGGCTACGCTGCAGGTAGACCTCTCGGTGGAACGGCATCAGGCGGCTTCGCAAAACCTGCAGGTGCGTGCTTCGCTCTTCGATGCCGACGGCCGGCAGGTGGCTGTGCGCTCTGCCCGGATGACGGCTCGCGAAGGGCTGACGCAGACACAGCTCTCCCTGAAGCTCTCGCGTCCCCACCGATGGGATTTGGAGACCCCCTATCTCTATACATTGAAGAGCGAACTGCTGGTCGGCGGACGAGTGATAGACCGCGCCGAAACCACGGTGGGACTTCGTACCTTGCAGTTTGACGCCAACAAGGGCTTCGCCCTGAACGGACGTTGGATGAAGGTAAAAGGCGTCTGCCTGCATCACGATGCCGGTGTGCTGGGTGCTGTGGTACCTCCCGAAGTATGGGAACGCCGCTTGCTCGGCCTGAAGTCCATTGGTGCCAATGCCATCCGCATGAGTCACAATCCGCAAGCCCCCGTACTGTATGACCTGTGCGACCGCTTGGGCTTCTTGGTGATGGATGAGGCTTCCGACGAGTGGGAGTTCCCCAAACGCAAGTGGGTGCAGGGCTGGAACGTAGGTACCCCCAGCTTCGACGGTTCGTTCGACTTCTTTGAGGAGTGGATTGAGCGGGATGTCACGGATATGGTCCGTCGCGACCGCAACCATCCCTCCATCTTCCTGTGGAGCATCGGTAACGAGGTAGACTATCCCAACGACCCCTATTCGCACCCCATACTGGATGGTGCCAAGATTAACCAGCCCATGTTTGGCGGTTACAAGCCCGATGCCCCCGATGCCATGCGTATCGGACGGATAGCCAAGCGACTGGCTGCCTGTGTGCGTACCATCGACTCTTCCCGTCCCGTCACCGGTGCCTTGGCCGGCGTGGTGATGTCCAACGAAACGGAATATCCCGATGCGGTAGATGTGGTGGGATATAACTACACCGAAGACCGCTATGACATGGATCATGCCACCTATCCTTCACGCATCATCTATGGCAGCGAGACGGGTTCGGGCATCGAGGCTTGGAAGGCTGTGGAGGAGAAGGAGTTCATCTTCGGCCAGTTTATCTGGACAGGCACCGACTACCTGGGTGAATCGGGCCGTTGGCCTTCGCGCGGCCTCTATACCGGTTTGCTCGATTTCGGCAGCTTCCCCAAACCCCGCGGACAGATGCGTGCCTCGCTGTGGAGGGAAGACCCCGTCTGCTACATCGGCACCTATCCCTTGCCGGAAAATCCGCAGCATCGTCGCTGGCTGTCGCCCGACGCCTGGGACAGCTGGAACTACGAGCCCGGCCAGACCGTGCGTGTGGTCTGCTATACCAATGCGCCTCAGGCACGTCTCTTTCTGGACGGTCGTCAGGTAGGAGCCATGCAACCCCGCCCTGCCGACAGTGGCATCATCCATTGGGACATTCCCTATCAGCCCGGCCTGCTGGTGGCTGAGGGATGTAGTGCCGATGGTCAGCCCGTTGCCTCCTATTCCATCCGTACTTCGGGTCGTCCGTATGCCCTGCGGGTGACAGCCGACCGTACCAACCTCTCTGCCCAGAAGGCTGTTGCCTGCCTCACGGTGGAGGTGGTGGACGAACAGGGCACCGTGGTGAAGCTGGCCGACAACGACATCGCGTGCCGTGTAGAGGGGCCTGCCCGTCTCCTGGGACTGGAAGGCTCGGACAACAGTGACATGAGCGATTATACGGCTCATCATCGCCGTGTGTTCCATGGTCGCCTGCTGGCCTACATCCAGACTACAGGCGAGGCCGGTGAGGTACGTGTACGCTTCACCTCTCCTTTGCTGCAGGGGGCGGAGACGGTGATTTCGGTCTCTCGTTGATGACTGTATGATGTACATTCCCACAGATGAGACAGAGTGATGTGCCGCTAACGCTTGTGTGCGGTGTGTATCTGTGTCATCTGTGGGAATTCGTTTCGTACACCGGAGACTCCTTCCACAGCCTCTGCTCCCTTTTCAGGATGAGGCTTGAATGGTAATGTTACTTTACAAATTGAAGGGCACAGAAGCCCGTTTATAGAGAGCATGATTCAGGATACGACTGAATGTATTTCAGGATGCGACTGAAACCTATTCTGAATGCGACTGAATGTTGATGTATCTATATTATTGATTATCAATTGGTTGAAAAATGCGTTTTTCGATTTGCTCTCCGTTTTGCTAATAGTAAATATACTTGACGTATTGCAGCTTGTTGATGGCACTGCTTGTGCCGCTTTCGCTTGCCTTCGCAGGTTTCAGATAACATACTGCACCTCTTTGAATAGGTAGCTGCACTCCTGCCCCTGCTCATCTTCCAGCACAAAGCGGCCGTCACCTTCTACACGGAGCAGGCGGGCTTGGAAGAGGCCCTGTGCATCCTGGTAGGCATGATAGCCCCGACGGCGGAAGAGGGAACGTGCGTAGCGGGCTGAAATCTCGGCCGAATAGGAGGCCCGGTCTGCCAGCTTCAACCCCTCGTAATAGGTGGAGAGACGTTGGAGGATGTGGCTCAGTATCTCTTCCGGCTGATGCTCCTTTCCGGTAATCTGCTTCAGCGATACCGGGTTGGGGGCATCGCTTACGAAGTGTTCCTGGTTGATGTTGAGCCCCACACCGCAGATGCAGCGTCCGATGTGATGGCCGGCCAGATCGTTCTCTATTAGTATGCCGCAGATTTTCCGTTCTCTCCAGTAGATGTCGTTGGGCCACTTGATGGTAATCTCATCCGACCATTGGCTCAGTTCCTCCTTGATGGCCAGCGACAGGATTTGTGAGAGGACGAACTGGTTGCGTGCCGGCAGGAAGGTAGGGTATAGCACCACGCTGAAGAGCAGGTTCTTGTTCCTCTCTGCCTCCCAGCTGTTTCCCCGCTGTCCCTTACCTGCCGTCTGGTAGCGTGCGGTGACGGTGGTAAACTCGGCTGTCTGCTCACCCTCTGTGTCACAGAGGGTGGTGAGGTATCGGTTGGTAGAGTCGGTCTCTTCCAGCGCAATGAGCGGGAAGTGGTATGTTTCTGTTTGACTTTTCATACTGTACATATTCATGAAGCATAATTGGCTGCAAGATACAATGAAATTCTGAAACGGGCAAGCGTCAGCACGCCATTTTCATTTCCCCGACTTCGCCACTCCTGTCTCCGTGTCCTTCAAACTGTCGGTGTCGCGTTCGATGCCATTGAACTTGCGTCCCTTCGACAAGGTCCAGGTCAGTTTTATGCCGATGGCATTTGATGTGTCGCGGTTGCGGGCTACAAAGAGCTTGTGGGCGAGGCGGTTGTGGTTTTCCACCTCTTCTATCTTGCCGTTGCTCTTGAACAGGTTCTGGCAGAAGAGGCTTGCGGTGAGATTCTTAAGTTTATATGATACACTGATGTAGTCGGAGAAGACGTTGCGGCCTTCATATTCGTTTTCCATAAAATGAAAGCCGTTGTCCATTGTTGCCATTATCGTCCAATTGCCGAGCCATGCTGTGAGTCCCACATTGAAGTTGAACGATGTGAGGCGATGGCTGTAGTCCTGTCCGTCGTTCCAGATGTTCAGCATTTCTGCCGACAGATAGGCATTGAGATGTTGGGGAATGATGTCGTAGTTGGTGTAGCTCTGCAGCATGAGCATGTCAATGCGTCGGCCTTCGAGGAAGGTCTTGGCGAAACGTCCGTCTTCCGTGCGATAAACGTGCTGCATGGCTGGATGGTCGTTGTGGCGATAGAATGTCATGAGTTGAGAGTAGAGGCGAGGTGACTGATAGCTGAGGGTGAGAGTGTGGTCGTCGCGCCTTGTCATGATGAGGTTCGGGTTGCCCTCCGAATATTCCATCTCGCTGGTCATGATGGACATGGCGCTCATGTTCTGCAGTTTGGACGAGGCGGGCGAGGAGGTGAGCGTGTAGTTGAGCCTAAGGCTTTGAGCGAGAGGCAGGGAAAGGTTCAGTTTCGGACGGAGCCACACCCGGTCGTACGTCGTCTCGCCTTGGCGATAGTATTCACGGCTCAGTCCAAATCCCATCATGTAACCGATTCCCCACAACGAGCCTTGGATTTGTGAGAAGGCATAGACGTTGCTTGCATGGATTTGCGACACAAAAACGGCATCGCCCGAATAGTCGTTGTCGATGTATTTCTGCGCATAGCGGAGTCCTGCCGAGAGGGTGAAGGGCTTCATGCGGTTTTCGTAGATTGCCTCCGAATTGAGCGACCACTTCTTGCCGAGGGTATTATATCCAAATGAGGTATTGTCGGATGTGAACAGATAGGCATAGTCAGTGTGTGTGTATGCGCCCGTGGCATTGGCGACGATGTTTTGGTTCTTGCCGATATTGGACTTGAAATACAGGTCGAGCAGAGGGCTGATGCTCTTTTCGTTGTTATTAATGACTTCAGTTGTATTTCTTCCGTCAGAATATGCCACATCGGTTTTGCTGTAGTTTCGCGGATTGTTGTCTATGGATGTAGAAAGCGTTGTGAGGAAGGCGGTACCCTCTGCGTCTATCCTGCTGTATCTTGCCTGTACCTCGTGACTCATGTTTCTGTTGATAATGTCGTTGGCGTCTCTTTCTACCTTATTATATATATTGTCTTTCATCAGGTAGTCGGCCTGTTCCACTGTGCTCATGCCGTTGGAATGACTGTAATATCCGGAATAGTTCAGCGACAGTTCATTTTTCCCGCTATTGAGTTTTGCGTAGGCATTACCTTTGGCCAGATCTGCCTTGGGCACAAGTGTACCGCTTGCCCCGATGACATAGCCTGCAGCGACTTTTCTCGTGATGATGTTGATGACGATGCCAACATCCTCGCCATACCTCACGCCGGGCCGGTCGATGAGTTCCACCTTTTCAATCTCCTTTGGCTGCAACATTTGGATGTCGGCAGCAGAGGCCTCCACATCGTTGATTCGCACCTGCACAGTGCCGACGAGTGAGTTGGCAGCCGTTATACTCTCGTTGATGTCATTCACCTTAACGTTGGGCAGGGACAGCATCTTCAATAGACTGTAGCCCGAGGTTGCCGACTTGACTATTTCTTCAGATGGGAAAATCAACTTTCTGTCGGTGCGATTGATGACCCGTGCCCCTTTTATCACCACTTCTTCAAGTTGTACACTGTCGTTCGGGGTGTCGGTCTGCGCTTTCAGTCCGGACATTGCCCCCATTGTCCATACTACTAAAATCAATGTTCTTTTCATCTTTTGCATTTCAAGTGTTATCGTTTTGATATGCAAAAGTAGTATGTAGGGGCAGTAGCTGCGGCAAGAAGTTACTGACATTTGTCTGACAACCGGCAAATGTCAGCCAAATGTCAGTTTCCTGTTACCTTTGGCGACCGTTGTCAGTCATGTTGCCGTCTTTTCAGCTCGTAGCTTTTCCCTCGTTCCGACTCTATCTCCCAGTCGGACGATTCGTGCAATTCGTTGCGCAGCCTGCGCATGGTTGTGTAGAGGGTCTCAGCGGCATTGTCCTTGTTCGGCCAGAGGGCATCACATATTTCCTGTTTGGTCAGCTTGTGATTGGGTGCTTTCATGAACATATCCATCAGCCTTTCTTGCATCGGAGTGAGGTGCAGCGTTGTCACGGGGGTAACTGCCGTAGGTGCCTCTCTTCGTCTTATCGTCAGCAGCAGGGAGAGGAGTGTACCCAGGCAGAGCCAGCATGTCAGGCGCTGGTCGGACACGCTCCACACAAAGGCCATCGTATAGTTGGCCCGTCCTTCTATTCTCACGTCAAAATCACCGTTGTGAGGTGTGATGTGGTAAGCAATGTATGCTTTGGTACGTAGTGCTTCCGTCTTCAGGTGCTGTTGCAGTGTAGGGTCGTCTATGGTCAGCACCTTGCTCCCGGCAGTCCAAGCCGGTGACTGTGCCAACAGCCGGTAGGCCTTTATGGAGTCTTGTTTCATTCGCTCATAGCCTCTGTTCCTTATCGTCAGCTGCATAGCCCGATTCAAATCATTGTCCAGACATCGTCTTGCTCTGTCATAGCTGGCTATACTGCTCGTGACAGTCATCACAAGTAGTATGAAAAATGCAATTAACGGAAGTTTTCTCATAACTGTCAATTTCCTTATGTTTCGATGCAAATGTAGCGAATAGTTTCCATAAAATTGACGTAGGCCATCATTTATTTGTTCTTACTTAAAAGGTGGGATAGAAAGCGTCTTCGATGTGGTGTATCTCAAACTCCTCTGTTCCGACAACGCTCACGATGTCGAACCGTACCGGCATATCCAGCCGGAAGTGCTTGAGGTAGGCATCGGCCGCCACCACAATGTGGTGTGCTTTTTTCCAGTCAACGGCATCTTGCGGGTCGATGTACTCCGTGTTGCGCCGGGTCTTCACCTCCACCACTACCAGTTCACCCTCTTTCTCGGCCACGATGTCCAGTTCCAGATGGTTTTTGTGCCAGTTGCGGTGGCGTATCACATATCCTTGGTTCTCCAGGTATGCAACGGCAGCCTCTTCGCCCCGTTTACCCAATCTGTTGTGTTCTGCCATATCTTTTCAGCTTCGTGAGACATTCCATTTTCAGTCAAAATGCGAAAAATGTATCTTTCTACCACAAATTTACGCATTTTCTTCTTTGATATTGCGGAAGTAAAGCTAAATTTGCAGAGGATATGAGAAAAAAAGAAAAAACACATCAGAAATCCATCCTTCAGGAACCGCAACGCAAGGAACGTATGGTTTGTCTGCTCAGTCCGGAGGAGCAACGGATTGTGGATCGTTATCTTCAGCGCTACAAGATAACGAACAAGTCGCGTTGGCTCCGCGAGACGATTCTCACATTCATTCATAAGAATATGGAGGAGGATTATCCTACGCTGTTCGGCGAACACGACATGCGCCGGTAAGCCTTGCCTCGTCTGCTCATTCTTTTATTTGACAATCATGGAAATGGATGATACCTACTATATGAAAATGGCTCTGCAGGAGGCGGAAAAGGCCGGAGAGCGGGGAGAAGTTCCTGTGGGGGCTGTGGTGGTGTGCAAAGGACGTATCATAGCCCGTGCACACAATTTGACTGAGACGTTGACCGACGTGACGGCTCATGCCGAGATGCAGGCCATCACGGCTGCTGCCTCTACCTTAGGCGGCAAGTACTTGAATGAGTGTACGCTGTATGTCACGGTGGAGCCATGCGTGATGTGTGCCGGTGCCATAGCTTGGGCACAAACGGGCAGACTGGTCTTTGGGGCGGCCGATGAAAAGAGGGGGTATCAGCGTTATGCCCCGCAAGCGTTGCATCCGAAAACGGAGGTGGTACAGGGTGTGATGGCTGACGAGTGTGCTGCCTTGATGAAGCATTTTTTTGCGGCCAGACGTCATTCCTAAAAGCCTCTATTCGTTGATTTCCTCAAAGTCAACATATTCGCCTTCGTCTTTCCCGAAAATTTTCTTTCGGTTGATGTGCAGCTCACCCTCCTCGGTATTCACCGTATCTTCTCTCTTTTCGGAGGTGCGGGCATACGTTTGCGGACGGGTCTGTCTCCTTCCGGCACCAAAGAGAAAGCGCACTACGGAACCCAAAATGCTCAATCCGATAATCAGAATGACTAATATAATAATGAATAAGAATCCTAAGATATGGAACATGGCTAATCCTTTTTGTACGGGTTTATGGACAGGTGTACAACAACCGTGCCAAGCGATTGGTTCATCCCTTTCTGTGGCAGAGTGACAGCAGGATGTACCAGACGATGATAAGTGCAAGGCTACTTACTCCCAACAGCAACAGGGGCAGACATCCCATCAGAAAAAGGAAGCGCACCCGATTGTCGCGCCAATGTAGATTCTTGAACTTCAGGGAGAACATGGGAACCTCTGACACCAGCAGCCAGGAGAATAGGCAGATGCCAATCACCAGCAGCCAGGGAGAGAACGTGAGCAGCCTGTCACGGCATCCGCAGACTAAAGCCGCCCAGAAAAGCGCATTGGCCGGTACGGGCAGTCCGATGAACGAGGTGGTCTGTCGGGTATCGTTGTTGAACTTGGCCAGTCGCAAACCGGAAAAGACGGCTATCAGGAAGGCACTGTAGGGAAGCCATGTCAGAGAGTCGGGATACTCCATCTCGCACAACAGGGCAAAGAGAATGGCCGAAGGTGCAAGACCGAAGCTGATGTCGTCGGCCAATGAATCAAGATCTTTCCCGATGGGAGAGTAGGCATGGAGCGTGCGGGCTGCCAGTCCGTCGCAAAAGTCGAACAAGGCACTCAACACAATGCAGAGCAGAGCTGCATCGTAGTGTGAGCGGAACGCCATGACACAGGCCACGCAGCCGGAGAACAGATTGAGGCAGGTGATGGCATTGGGAATATGGCGGGTAATGCAATGAGCCATTTTGTCAGTTTGTTATTTAGTTGAGTTTTGCTATCACTGTTTGGTTGCCGGTGGTCAGTTGGTTCAGCTTGACCAGCACGTCGGTACCCAAAGGCAGGAAGACGTCTACCCGTGAACCGAACTTGATGAATCCCATGTGCTCGTCGATGTAGCACTCCTCGCCCGGCTCGGCGTATGTCACGATGCGGCGTGCCATGGCTCCGGCTATCTGTCGTGCCATGATTTCCACTCCCTCCGGGGTCTCTATCACGACGGTGGAACGTTCGTTGTCGGTACTTGCTTTGGGCAGCCAAGCCTTCATGAACTTACCGTTTTGATGCCACACCTTCTTCACGATGCCGTCTACCGGATACCAGTTGGCATGTACATTGACCAGACTCATGAAAATAGATACCATGATGCGGCGGTCATGGAAATATTCGTTTTCGTCAACCTCTTCGATGACCACTACCTTCCCGTCAGCCGGTGCCACTACTATCTTCTCCGTATCTTGCCCGAACAGACGGATGGGGCAGCGGAAAAAGTTGACCATAATACCGTATACAATCAGACTGACCGCACCCACGATGTAGGCGGGCAGCTTGTTGCGTAGGCCGATATAAAGCACCAGATTGACTGCCAGCAACAGCAGGAAACTGATGGTCAGTGTATGGGTTCCTTCTCGGTGAAGGCGTATCTTTTTCAATCTTTTCAGTCGATTCATCTATTTCGTTTTGCTATTGGAGTATAAATTATCTGCAAAAATAAGTTTATTTTGAATATCTGGCAAGAAATCGGCACTAGAATTCCCTTTGTTGATAACTTTTTGTGGATAATTTTTGCCGACTGAAGGATAGATTGTACTTTTATACGCGATTTTTTAAGAAGTAAGAGGAGTCAATATGCAAGATTTTGTTCATTTACACGTCCATACCCAATATTCTTTGCTCGATGGGCAAGCCAGCATCCCCCGTCTGGTCGACAAGGCCATGAAAGACGGTATGAAGGGTATTGCTGTGACCGACCATGGAAATATGTTTGCCATCAAGGAATTCACCAATTACGTCAACAAGAAGAACAGCGGCCCTAAAGGGGAGGTGAAGGATTTGAAGAAACGGATGGCTGGCATCGAGAGCGGTGAGATTGCCTGCGAAGACAAGGAGGCCGAACTGGCGGCTTGCAGGGCTGCTATCGCCGAGGCGGAAGACCGACTGTTCAAGCCGATTGTGGGATGTGAGATGTATGTGGCCCGGCGTACGATGGACAAGAAGGAGGGAAAGCCTGACCAAAGCGGATGGCACCTGGTGGTGCTGGCCAAAAACGAGAAGGGATATCACAATTTGATAAAACTGGTGTCCAGGGCTTGGACAAAGGGGTATTACATGCGTCCCCGTACCGACCGAAGCGAGTTGGAGAAGTTTCACGAGGGACTGATTGTATGCTCGGCCTGTATCGGTGGAGAGGTACCCAAGAAGATTATCAACGACGACCTGGAGGGAGCCGAAGAGGCTATCCGCTGGTACAAGAACCTCTTTGGGGACGACTACTATCTGGAACTGCAACGGCACCGGGCTACGGTGCCTCGGGCCAATCACGAAGCCTATCCGATGCAGCAGAAAGCCAATGCCAAACTGCTGGAATATGCGCAGAAATATAACATCAAGGTCATCTGCTCGAACGATGTTCACTTTGTGGACGAAGAAAATGCCGAGGCACACGATCGCCTGATATGCCTCAGTACGGGCAAGGACCTGGACGACCCTACCCGGATGCTCTACACCAAGCAGGAGTGGATGAAAACCAAGGCGGAGATGAACGAACTGTTTGCCGATGTGCCGGACGCACTTTCCAATACGCTGGAGGTGCTCGATAAGGTGGAATATTACTCCATTGACCATCCGCCTATCATGCCCACATTTGCCATCCCCGTAGAGTTCGGAACGGAAGAAGAGTACCGGAGACGGTTCACTGAAAAGGATCTTTTCGATGAATTTACGCAGGACGAAAATGGCCGTGTCGTGTTGGATG
Organism: uncultured Mediterranea sp.; assembly: GCA_945641355.1. GTDB lineage: Bacteria > Bacteroidota > Bacteroidia > Bacteroidales > Bacteroidaceae > Bacteroides. Next base: position 71,854 of record CALZEQ010000002.1, read on the forward strand.
AGGAGACGGCCAAGGCAAAAATCAAGCGACTGGGCGGGTATGACAAACTCTACCGTATCAAACTGGAGGCCGACTATCTGGCTAAGTTGGCATTTGACGGAGCCAGGCGGTTGTATGGTGATCCGCTTACGGACGAAATCAAGGAGCGGCTGGTCTTTGAACTCTATATCATGAAGACCATGGGTTTCCCCGGCTACTTCTTGATTGTACAGGACTTCATCAATGCCGCCCGTTCGCAACTGGGTGTCTCGGTTGGACCGGGACGTGGCTCTGCTGCAGGTTCTGCAGTGGCTTACTGCTTGGGTATCACGAAAATCGACCCCATTCAGTACGACCTGCTGTTTGAACGCTTTCTGAATCCCGACCGTATCTCATTGCCCGATATTGATGTAGATTTTGATGACGACGGGCGTGGGGAAGTGTTGCGTTGGGTGACAGAAAAATACGGGCAAGAGAAGGTAGCGCATATCATCACCTACGGCACCATGGCCACTAAGATGGCTATCAAGGATGTGGCGCGGGTGCAGAAGTTGCCGCTGGCTGAGTCAGACCGCTTGTGCAAACTAATACCGGACAAGCTGCCCTCGGGAAAGAAACTCAACCTGGGCAACGCCATTGACGAAATACCTGAACTGCAGGCGGCTGAGGCATCGCCCGACCCGTTGCTGCGCGACACGATGAAGTATGCACGTATGCTGGAGGGTAATGTGCGGGGTACGGGTGTACACGCTTGCGGTACCATTATCTGCCGCGACGATATTACAGACTGGGTACCAGTGAGTACGGCCGATGACAAGGAGACTGGCGAGAAGATGCTGGTGACACAATACGAAGGATCGGTCATTGAAGATACGGGATTGATTAAGATGGACTTCTTGGGGTTGAAGACGCTCTCCATCATTAAGGAAGCGGTGGAGAATATCCGTCTGCACAGAGGAATCGAACTGGATATCGACAAGATTCCCATTGACGATCCGGCTACGTACCAGCTCTATTGCGAAGGACGTACCATCGGAACGTTCCAGTTCGAGTCGGCCGGTATGCAGAAATATTTGCGCGAACTGCAGCCCGGTACCTTTGAGGACCTTATCGCCATGAATGCGCTCTACCGTCCGGGTCCGATGGATTATATCCCTGACTTCATTGACCGTAAATGGGGGCGCAAACCGATAGAGTATGATATTCCCATCATGGAGAAGTATCTGAAGGATACCTATGGCATCACGGTCTATCAGGAGCAGGTGATGCTACTTTCCCGTCTGTTGGCCGACTTTACCCGTGGCGAGTCGGATGCCTTGCGTAAGGCGATGGGTAAGAAGTTGCGCGATAAGTTGGATCACATGAAGCCCAAATTCATATCGGGCGGACAGAAGAACGGCCATGACCCCAAAGTGCTGGAGAAGATATGGGCCGACTGGGAGAAGTTCGCTTCGTATGCCTTCAACAAGTCGCACGCCACCTGCTACTCGTGGGTGGCCTATCAGACCGCCTATCTGAAGGCTAACTATCCGGCCGAGTATATGGCCGCGGTCATGAGCCGGAGTTTGTCGGACATCACGACCATCACCAAACTGATGGATGAGTGCAAGTCGATGAACATCAAGGTGCTGGGACCCGATGTCAACGAGAGTAACATGAAGTTTACGGTCAACCCCGAAGGAAACATCCGTTTCGGACTGGGAGCCGTCAAGGGAGTGGGCGAGAGTGCGGTAGCCAGCATCATTGAAGAGCGGAAGAAGGGAGGAGCCTTCAAGGGCATCTTTGACTTTGTACAGCGTGTCAACCTCAACGCCTGCAATAAGAAGAACCTGGAGTGTCTGGCACTGGCCGGAGGTTTGGACAGCTTCCCGGAACTGACCCGCGAACAGTATTTTACTGTGAATGCCAAGAACGAGCTTTTCCTGGATACCTTGGTGCGCTACGGTAACCGCTATCAGGCCGATCAGGCTGCAGCGGCCAACTCGCTGTTCGGAGGCGAGAATGTAGTGGAAATCGCTACGCCGGAGATTCTGCCGGCCGATCGATGGAGTGACCTTGACCGGTTGAACAGGGAACGCGAACTGGTAGGTATCTACCTCTCGGCCCATCCGCTTGACGAATATGCCATTGTGCTGGAGCACGTATGCAATACCCACATGGCCGACTTGGAAGATAAGGCAGCTTTGGCGGGACGCGACATTACGATGGGAGGCATCGTCACATCGGTGCGCAGGGGCATCAGCAAGAACGGGAATCCCTATGGCATTGCCAAGATAGAGGACTATTCTGGTTCGGCCGAACTGCCTTTCTGGGGAGCCGATTGGGTGAATTATCAGGGCTATCTGGGTGAACGGACCTTCCTCTACATCCATGCCAAGTGTCAGCCCCGGCAATGGAAGCCCGATGAGTTGGAACTGAAAATCACCGGCATAGAACTGCTACCCGACGTGAAGGAGAAGCTGATAGAGAAGATTACCATCCTCCTGCCGCTCTCGGCACTCAACAAGGCGTTGGTGTCTGACCTCTCCGAGCTGGTGAAACGCCATCCGGGGAGTACCGAACTCTATTTCCGTTTGCAGGATCCGGAAGACCACATTACACTGGATATGGTTTCGCGTCCGCTGAAACTTTCCGTGGGACGTGAACTTATCTCGTATATAAACGAGCATCCAAACTTGGAGTTTCAGATAAATTGAGTATCTTTGCGGAGAATCTGATGAGGCCGGCGGCAGTGTCGGCAAACAATGTCAAGATAAGTATTAATTTAAAAATAGATTAGACATGGCTTTAGAAATTACAGACAGCAATTACAAGGAAATCCTGGCAGAAGGCAAGCCAGTAGTGATGGACTTTTGGGCACCTTGGTGCGGCCCTTGCAAGATGGTGAGCCCCATTATCGATGAGCTGGCCGCCGAGTACGAAGGACGTGTGATTATCGGTAAGTGTGACGTGGACGATAATGACGAGGTCGCTGTTGAATTTGGCATTCGCAGCATTCCTACAGTGCTCTTCTTCAAGGATGGCAAGCAGGTGGACAAGCAGGTGGGCTCGGCTGCCAAGTCTGTCTTCGCTACCAAGATAGAGGCTTTGCTTTAAGAATCATAGACCCGACCGACACGGTTACGGTTAGTATAAACCTGTTTAAATAGAGAATTATGGGACTGGAAGACGAATTCTTGCTGGAAGATGCCGATGACGAAAAGACCATCGAGTACATCAAAAACTATTTGCCTCAGGAGTTGAAGGACAAGTTCTCGGACGATGAACTTTGCTACTTCCTGGATGTAATGGACGAATATTATGTCGAAAGTGGCATATTGGATGCCGATCCGGATGCTGACGGTTATGTAGAGATTGATCTGGACAAGGTAGTGGACTATATTGTCAAAGAGGCTCGTAAGGATAAAATGGGTGAGTACGATCCGGAGGAAATCTTGTTTGTCGTACAAGGCGAGATGGAGTACGGTGACTCTTTGGCCGAGGAATGACCAGATAATCACTGCTTCCCGAGTACAAATTGCAATTCCCCCAACCGCGCCAATGCCGGTTGGGGGAATTGCATTATATATATGGGTGCAAGAACCACTCTCTTATCAGCGGAATCGGGCTTCGTCGGTCAGGTGGAAGCCTCGTAGCAATTCGTCTACTGCCAATCGCTTTTTGCCCGCTAGCTGCAGGGAACGGATGCCGATAAAGCCATCGGCCACGGCTACGTGCAGATACTTCTTCCCGTCGGTCTGTATGCTGCCCACGGTGAGTGAATGGACTGCGGGCAGTTTTTCTGTTTCAAACACCTTGACTGTCAGTATCTCTCCGGTAGGCAAATGGAGTTCGGACCAGGCAGCCGGATAGGGTGACAATCCTCGGACGAAGTCGTATATACGTTTTGCCGGGCTGTCCCATTGGATGCGGCAGGTCTCTTTGAAAATCTTGGGAGCCGGACGCAATACCTCGCCGGATGCCATCTCTTCTTGGGGAATGGTGGTGACGTGACCACTTAGTATGGCATCGACAGTCTCCGTTACCAACTGCCCGCCCAGCATCATCAGACGATCGTGTACGATGCCTACATCGTCAGTGTCGGCGATGGGTACACGTACCTGTTGGATGACTTCGCCGGTGTCAATCTCATGCTTTAGGAAGAAGGTCGTAATGCCGGTCTCCGTGTCTCCGTTGATGACGGCCCAGTTGATGGGGGCAGCTCCCCGATACTGAGGCAACAGCGAGGCGTGCAGGTTGAAGGTGCCCATACGGGGCATATCCCATACAACTTGGGGCAACATACGGAAGGCAACGACAATCTGCAGGTCGGCCTGCCAGGCACGCAACGATTCCAGAAACGACTCGTCTTTCAGCTTCTCCGGTTGTAGCAGCGGCAATCCTTGTGACAAGGCATACTGCTTGACGGGTGAATACTGCAGCTTGTGTCCGCGTCCGGCAGGCTTGTCGGGCATGGTGATGACACCTACCACGTTGTAGCCGCCTTCTACCAGACGGCGTAGCGATTCCACGGCAAACTCGGGAGTTCCCATATAGACAATTCGTAAATCTTTCTTTTCCATAATGTTTCTGATTTCCAATGGTTAGTAGACAGGAGCGCCGGTGTCATTCGTCGGAGAAGTGTACCAGTACTTGTCGGTATGAGTTGAATATCTTCGATTTGGAGACAAAACCTAAATATTTGCCGGAAGCATCGACCACGGGCAGATTCCAGGCATGGGTATCGTCAAAGGTACGCATCACCTGTTCCATGCTGTCGGTATCGTGCAGGCGTGCGGGAGCCGATGTCATGAACTTCTCTACCCGGAAGCGGTGATACAGCTCTTGCCGGAACATGATGTTGCGGATGTCATCCAGCAGGACGATGCCCAATAAGATTCCTTGCTCGTTAGTGACGGGGAACATATTGCGTCGCGAGGTAGAGATGACCTTGACCACTTCACCTAAATCCATCTCGGGATGTACGGCAATAAAGTCGGTCTCTACCACGTTCTCCACTTTCATCAGTGTCAGTACGGCTTTGTCCTTATGGTGCGTCAGCAGTTCGCCTTTTTTGGCTAAACGCATGGAGTAGATGCTGTGAGGCTCAAAGACGATGATGGTGAGGTAGGAGCTGACAGCCACAATCATGAGCGGCAGGAAGAGGTCGTAGCCACCTGTCAGTTCGGCAATCAGGAAGACTCCGGTCAAGGGGGCGTGCATCACACCGCTCATTACACCGGCCATGCCCATCAGGGCAAAGTTCTTTTCGGGCAGATAAGCAGTCGCAGCAAACTCGTTGCTGAAGTGGGAGAAGACGAAACCGGCAATGCAGCCCAGATAGAGCGAGGGGGCAAAGATACCACCGCAACCGCCACCTCCGTTGGTGGCGCTGGAGGCGAAGACCTTGAAGAGGATGATGAGCAGCAGGTACAGCAGCAACAGGTTGCCATGCCCGTAGAAGAGGGAGTTGTTCAATACAGTGTCCCACTCATCGTTACTGACCCCGTTGAGCAGCAACTCTATGGTGTCATAACCTTCACCATAGAGCGGGGGAAACAGGAAGATGAGCACGCTAAGCATCGTGCCGCCTAACAGCAGTTTCTTGTAGGGTGACTTCAGCTTGCCGAAGAGTCCCTCCACAGAGCTCATGGCGCGTGTAAAGTAGAGCGATACCAGTCCGCAAAAGATGCCCAGCAGGATGACGTAAGGAATACGTTCCAGTTGGAATGCGTCGTCGAGGTGGAACTTAAACATGGCATCGGTACCGGTGGTGATATAAGAGACGGTGGCTGCCGTCACCGCCGATATGAGCAATGGCAGGAGTGATGACATGGTAAGGTCTATCATCAGCACCTCCAGCGTGAAGACCAGTCCGGCAATGGGAGCCTTGAAAATGCCGGCTACGGCACCGGCGGCACCGCAGCCCACCAGCAGCATCAGTGTGTGGTGCTCCATCTTGAAGAGGCTGCCCAGGTTGGAGCCGATAGCCGATCCGGTCAGTACGATAGGTGCCTCTGCTCCCACCGAACCACCAAAACCGATGGTGATGGAGCTGGCTATGATGGACGACCACGTATTGTGACGTTTGATGCGTCCTTGCCTGCGGGAGATGGCGTAGAGAATCTTGGTAACTCCGTGGCTGATATCGTCCTTCACCACTCGCCGTACGAAAAGGCCGGCCAGAAAGATACCCACCACCGGATAGACCAGATAGAGGTAGTTGGCTTCTGTGGTGTTGAAGTTTTCGGTCAGGAAATTCTGTATCCAGTGTATCAGCATCTTCAGTATCAAAGCTGCCAATGCCGTGAAGATACCTACCAAAAAACTAAGTATCAGGATGAACTGTTTCTCCTTGATGTGCTGTTCGCGCCATAGAAGAAATCGTTGTAAGGTTGTCTTTCGGTCCATCATTTGCTGTCTTTTAAAATCATACTAATCTCTGCATCCATTTAAAGTCAGAAATCTCTCCTTAAGTGTTATTCTCGGATTATCTGGACAACTCCTCCTTGTCCCAGTTTGATGATGCTGGAGGGACGGACTGTCGTCTGTTCGTCACGACGATAATCCACAATATAGTCCACAGCCGACTTGATCTCCTCGCTGATTTCAGCAAAGGTGTGGGCGGCTGGTGATCCGCTGATATTGGCCGAGGTCGATACAATCGCCTTACGGAACTGTTGGCACAATCGCTGTGAGAATGCCTCGCGGGTGACGCGGATGCCCACACTGCCATCTTCGGCCAGCAGGTTGGAGGCGAGATTGCGTGCTCCGGAGTAGATGATAGTCAGCGGCTTGTCGGCCAGCTCTATCAAGTCCCAGGCTATTTCGGGTACATTGCGTACATAGAAGTCTACCTTGACGGCCGAATCCACCAGTACCAACATGGCTTTGCTGTCGGCCCTTCGTTTGATGTCGTATACCCTACGCACCGCCTCTTCGTTTGTGGCATCACATCCGATGCCCCATACCGTATCGGTAGGATACAGTATGACTCCGCCTTCGTTCAACACTTGGCAGGCTTTCTTGATTTCGTCTTTCATTGCTATCATTTTTCTGACCCGCCCTTCTGTAGCAGGAAGGACTTCGGGCTTACGAGACGCAAAAGTAACACTTTTCCGCAGACAATGAAAAGTCCGCTCCACATTTCGTGCGAATTCTTTTTGCCTCTCCTCTTAGAACGCGGATGGAGGGCTACACCTGATTGTGAAGGGGGAGAAATAAAAATATTGCCATGCAAATGAATATTTTTTCATGAAAGGGGAAATGTTTCATTTGTTTTTCATATCTTTACCGCTTGTTGGAGGAAAATGGGCGAACGGCCCCTTGTATGTGCACATTTGTGCTCTCCCTCTGACTCTGAGACAGAGAAAGAAAAAATAATATATATAATGACTCACAAATGGAACTATGTACCCATTACACCCGAACAGATAGAAGCGAGCCAGCAACTGGCCCAATCACTGGGCATTAGCCCGGTGCTGGGACGACTGCTGGTAGAGCGGGGAATCACTACCGTGGCTGAGGCAAGGAAGTTCTTCCGTCCGCAACTACCTGATTTGCACGACCCTTTCCTGATGAAAGATATGGACGTGGCCGTGGAACGCCTGAACAAGGCAATGGGAAGGAAAGAAAAAATTCTGATTTATGGTGATTATGATGTAGACGGGACTACAGCTGTAGCACTGGTCTACAAGTTTATCCAACAGTTCTATTCGAACATTGACTACTACATCCCCGACCGTTACAACGAGGGGTATGGTGTGACGGACAAAGGGGTGGAATATGCGGAGGAGACGGGCGTAAAGCTGGTCATTGTACTGGACTGCGGCATTAAGGCCGTGGAGGAGATAGCCTGTGCCAAGGAGAGAGGCATAGACTTTATCATCTGCGACCACCACGTCCCCGATGAAGTGTTGCCGCCTGCCGTGGCCATTCTCAATGCCAAGCGGGAAGACAATACCTACCCCTATGAACATCTGTCGGGGTGTGGTGTCGGTTTCAAGTTCATGCAGGCTTTTGCCATCAGCAACGGCATCGAGTTTCATCATCTCATTCCGCTGCTCGATTTGGTGGCAGTCAGCATTGCATCGGATATCGTGCCAATTATGGGGGAGAACCGTATTCTGGCTTATCATGGACTGAAACAGCTGAACAGCAATCCCAGTGTGGGCTTGAAAGCCATCATTGATGTGTGCGGACTGACGGAACGCGACCTGACCATGAGTGACATTGTCTTCAAGATAGGGCCGCGCATCAATGCTTCGGGACGTATACAGAATGGAAAGGAAGCGGTGGATTTGTTGACGGAGAAGGACTTCTCTGCAGCACTGGAGAAGGCCGGACAAATCAACCAGTACAACGAAACCCGTAAGGACCTGGACAAGAGCATGACGGAAGAGGCCAATCGGATTGTGGCCGGATTGGACGGTCTGTCGGAGCGGCGTTCCATCGTGCTTTACAACGAGGATTGGCATAAGGGAGTGATTGGTATCGTGGCTTCCCGCCTGACGGAGATTTACTACCGTCCGGCGGTGGTATTGACACGCACCAACGACCTCGCAACAGGTTCGGCGCGTTCGGTGTCGGGCTTCGATGTCTACAAGGCCATCGAGTATTGCCGCGACCTGTTGGAGAATTTCGGAGGGCATACGTATGCAGCCGGACTCTCGATGAAAGCAGAGAATGTACAGGCTTTCACCGAACGGTTTGAAGAATTCGTGTCGCAAAATATACTGCCGGAACAGACTTGTGCCGTCATCGATGTCAATGCAGAGATAGATTTCAGGGATATCACCCCGAAGTTCTTCAACGACCTGAAGAAATTCAATCCCTTCGGTCCGGAGAACGTAAAACCAATCTTCTGTACGCACAACGTGTATGATTACGGAACCAGCAAGGTAGTGGGACGCGACCAGGAACATATCAAACTGGAATTGGTGGACAATAAGTCGAATAACGTGATGAACGGAATCGCTTTCGGGCAGAGTTCGCACGTGCGTTTCATCAAGAGCAAACGCTCGTTTGACATCTGCTACACCATTGAGGAGAATACGCACAAGAAGGGTGAGGTACAGTTGCAGATAGAAGACATCAAGCCGAACTGAGAGGAACGGTATGTATCATCAGATTCTGAAACAGTATTGGGGCTATGACTCATTCCGAGGCATACAGGAAGATATCATTCGCAGCATCGGACGTGGGGAAGACACCCTGGGACTGATGCCTACAGGTGGAGGCAAGTCCATCACCTTTCAGGTGCCGGCATTGGCCCAAGAGGGCTTGTGTCTTGTCATCACACCGCTCATCGCCCTGATGAAAGACCAGGTAGCCAACCTGCGGCAGAGGGGCATACAGGCCTTGGCCATCCATGCAGGTATGAGTCGTGAGGAGGTAGTCACAACGTTGGAAAACTGCATCTTCGGCCCCTACAAATTCCTGTACGTCTCGCCCGAACGATTGGGGACGGACATTTTTCGTACCAAGCTGAAGAAGATGCGAATTTCCATGATTACGGTGGATGAAAGCCATTGCATCTCCCAGTGGGGCTATGACTTCCGTCCGGCTTATCTGAAGATTGCAGAGATACGCTCACTGTTGCCGGGCGTGCCTGTGCTGGCTCTCACGGCCAGTGCAACGCCTGAGGTGGTTGCTGATATCCAGCGGAGATTGCTTTTTCCACGGGAGAACGTTTTCCGCATGAGCTTTGAACGGAAAAACTTAGCCTATATCGTACGACGTTCGGAAGACAAGGCGCAGGAACTGCTGCGTATACTCAAGCGGATGCCTGGTAGTGCCATCGTCTATGTGCGGAACCGCAGGCGAACCAAGGAGGTGGCCGAACTGCTGAACGGCGAACAGATCAGTGCCGACTTTTATCATGCCGGCTTGGATGATGCGGCAAAAGACCTGCGGCAGCAACGTTGGAAGCGTGGGGAGAGTCGGGTGATGGTGGCCACCAATGCCTTCGGTATGGGTATTGACAAGCCGGATGTGCGTCTGGTCATCCACTTAGATTTGCCGGACTCCATCGAAGCCTATTTCCAAGAGGCGGGACGTGCCGGACGAGATGGAGAACAGGCGTATGCCGTCATTCTCTATGCCAATACGGACAAAGTCACGCTACAGCGCCGCATCGCCGATACGTTTCCCGACAAGGAGTATATCAAGGATGTGTACGAACATCTGCAATATTTTTATCAGATGGCAATGGGCGATGGTTTGGGATGCGTGCGTGAGTTTGATATCGATGCCTTTTGTCGTCAATACCACTATTTCCCTGTACCGGTAGACAGTGCTTTGAAGATTCTGACGCTGGCCGGCTATCTGGAGTACACCGAGGAGCAGAACAACGCTTCGCGACTTCGTTTTACGCTGGAACGGGAAGAATTGTACAAACTGCAGCGGCAAGGTGAGGAGGGGGAGAGGCTGATACAAATGCTGCTTCGTTCGTACACGGGGCTCTTTACCGACTATGCTTTTATCAGCGAGGAGGCGATGGCTGCCCGTACAGGTCTTTCTCTGCAGAAGGTGTTCGAACTGCTGATACACCTCTCCCGCCAGCGCATCATCAGCTATATCCCCCGTAAGAAGATACCATATATTATATACACGCGCGAGCGGGTAGAGACAGAACGGATGCACATTCCTCCAGAAGTGTATGAAGAGCGGAAGGAACGTTATACCAAACGCATCCATGCCATGCTGGAGTATGTGAATGACGACCATACTTGCCGCAGTCGGTTGTTGTTAAACTATTTTGGCGAACATAATGAACACGCCTGCGGACAATGCGACATCTGTAGGAGTCAGTTGCACCGGGGCATCTCTTCAGTTACTCGGGACGAACGGATGCAGCACCTCTTGCATCTGTTGGCTGAACGCCCCCTTTCGCCGGTTGCGTTGGCGCAGGCTACGCTGTGGCCCGAGGAAGAATTGAGTGCAACCATCCGGCAGATGCTGGAGGAAAGGAGGATAATTAGCGTCGATGGGATGCTGCAAATCAGAAAATAAATCCGTACTTTTGTCGTCAATCAAATAAACATCGTAATTCACATGGGATTCTTTAAATCTTTCTTCTCCGGCAAGGCGGAAAGCGCAGCCGATGAGAAACAAAAAAACGATCAGAAACGTTTCGAGATATTCAAGTATGACGGTATGCGTGCCCAGCGCATGGGACGTTCCGACTATGCCATCAAATGCTTTGTAGAAGCACTGCAGTTGCAGGAGGACTTCGAGACCATGGGCTATCTGGCGCAGACCTATATCCAGACGGGCAAGCTGGATGAGGCTCGCGAACTGCTGCAGCGCATGACACAGGCCGAACCCGAACATATCCCAACCCTTCTGACACTGGCTAATGTATGTTATATGCAGGAAGACTATCCTGCGATGGCCGAAGCAGCCCAGCAGGCCATTCGGATAGAGGCAGGAAATGCCATGGGGCATTATCTGCTGGGTAAGGCCGAAAACGGTCAGGGAAACGGACTGATGTGTGTGGCGCATCTTACGAAAGCCATCGTGCTGAAAGATGACTTTATCGAAGCACGCTTGCTGCGGGCGGAGGCGTTGATACAGATGCATCAGTTCAAGGAGGCGGAGGAGGATATCGAGGCCATTCTGTCACACAATTCGGAAGAAGAGAGTGCCCTGTTGCTGCAAGGCAAACTTAAAGAGTCAACCGGTGCTCCCGATGAGGCCGAAAAGTGCTATCGTACCATCACGGAACTGAATCCCTTCAACGAACAGGCCTATCTGGCGTTGGGACAACTCTATATCACACAGAAAAAACTGTCGGAAGCGATTGCCCTCTTTGATGAGGCCATCGACTTGAATCCTGAATTTGCGGCTGCTTACCACGAACGTGGACGTGCCAAGTTGCTGAACGGCGATAAGGAGGGCTCGATGGAAGATATGAAGAAGGGGCTGGAGCTGAATCCGAAAGAGGGTGAACATGTGAACGGAGAATACAGCAACCAACCCATAGGACGGCAGACGGACATCTTGGGACTCTAATCCCCTGTCAGTGGAGTGATATACATCAGAGGCACAAAATCACAGGCCGCTCCGGTAGAAAAAAGGAGGATCCCGTGGTTTTGTGCCTCTGTCTATGAAGTCTCAACGATAGTAGTTGTACTTCTGTCAAACGTATGTTTCCAGTAATTTTACCGCACCGTCGGGTACAATCGTTACCTCTTGGGTAGTTGCTGGAAGCAATACCGTATCGCCGGCTTGCAACGTCACCTCATTCTTCTCGTTGTCTGTCAGCCGGCAGGCTCCTTCCACGCAGATGAAGATGACAAACGAGTCGAGTTCGGAATAGTCGCACGTAATATCCTCCGTCATGTCGTACACCGACGTGGTGAAGTAGGGAGAAGCTACCATCTCTACCGGTTCGTTCTGTATCCGTTCATATTCCGTACGGAAGTCATCCTGCACGTCGGCAAAATTGATGGCATCGATAGCCTGGCTGGTATGCAACTCGCGGCTCTTCCCGTCCTTGTCCTTGCGATTGTAGTCAAATATGCGGTAAGTGATGTCCGATGTCTGTTGGATTTCAGCAACGAATGCACCGGCTCCGATGCCATGCACACGTCCGGCCGGCACATAAAAAACATCGCCCGGCTGGATAGGGCACGGTTGCAACACCTCGGCAAAGGTGCCGTTGTGAACCCTCTCCTTATACTCTTTCGGTGTGATTTGTTGGGAGAATCCCGATATCAGTTTGGCTCCCTTGTCGGCCGAGATGACATACCACATTTCGTTTTTGCCAAAACTGTTGTGTCTTTTTCTGGCCAGATCGTCACCCGGATGTACCTGAATGGAAAGGTCAAGCTTGGCGTCGATAAACTTGATAAGCAGCGGGAACTTGTCACCGAAGCGGGTATAATTGCTTTCCCCTACCAGCTCATCTTTGTATTTGCGCACCATTTCCGGCAAAGTGTGTCCCTTGTCTGTGCCATTTGCCACGACTGATTCACTTCCCTCTACAGCGGATACTTCCCAGCTTTCTCCCACATTAGCCAACGTGTCGTTCAGGTGTTTGAAAGGAATAATCTTTTCGCCACCCCAAAGCGTCTGCTTCAGAATCGGCTCAAATTTAAGAGGATACATTTTTAAATCTAAGAATTAAGCATTATAAATTAAACATCGGTTGCATAGATTGTACGATAAATTTATCATACTTATCTTGCGGATAACATCTGTTTCAACCTTCATAAATCCATTGTCTCGGCAAACATACGAAAAATATCCATTTCTCTTCCATTTGGTAAACGCTAAACTTTCCTAAAATGTCTCCCATATTTTATGGCATTTCCTTGGGAGTACAAAAGAATTTCTCTTTATTTGCAAGAAATTTAAATAAACCATGATATGATAAACACTGCTATGACAGAAAGTAACTTGTCCGGCCTGAACCGGAAGGACTTCCAACAGGATATAAACGGAAAAAAGACAGATTTGTTCATACTGCGCAACAAAGCGGGTATGGAAGTGGCCGCTACCAATTATGGCTGTGCCGTACTGACCATTATGGTGCCCGACCGTAACGGGAAGTATGCCAACGTCGTGTTGGGACACGACAGTATCGACCACGTGGTGCATAGCCCTGAACCTTTCCTGAGCACCATCATCGGCCGTTATGGCAACCGTATTGCCAAAGGTAAGTTTACCCTTTTCGGCGAAGAACACAATCTGGCCATCAACAACGGACCCAATGCGTTGCACGGAGGGCCGACCGGTTTCCATGCCCGTGTGTGGGACGCAGTACAGCCCGATGACACAACCGTCATCTTCACTTATACCTCTGCCGATGGCGAGGAGGGATTCCCCGGCAAACTGGAAGTGGAAGTCACTTACCGGTTGGAGGATGAGACGAATGCCCTTGCTATCGAATATCGGGCCACTACCGACAAGGCCACGATTGTCAATCTGACCAACCACGCCTTCTTCAACCTGGCAGGTATAGCCAATCCGACTCCTACCGTCAACAACCAAATCATTACCATCAACGCCGATTATTTCGTACCCATTGACAAGGACTCTATCCCGACAGGAGAAATCCTGAAGGTAGAAGGTACTCCGATGGATTTCCGCACACCGCATACCATCGGCGAACGCATTGATGCGGACGACGAGCAGATAATCAATGGCGAAGGTTACGATCATTGCTATGTACTGAATAAGAAGGAGAGCGGTTCGCTGGAACTGGCTGCAACCTATTCCGACCCCGAAAGCGGTCGTACCATGGAGATGTATACTACCGAGGTGGGCGTTCAGCTCTATACTGGCAACTGGCTGAACGGATTTGAAGGCGCTCATGGTGCCACTTTCCCTGCAAGAAGTGCCGTATGTTTCGAGGCTCAATGCTTCCCCGACACGCCCAATCGGGCTCATTTCCCCTCGTGCGTATTGCTGCCGGGAGATGAATACCAGCAACAGACCATCTACAAGTTCGATGTAGACAAGAAATAGTCAAGAGAATCATTAACCTAAATTCGAATCAATTAATTATTAATCCTTTTAATATCATGAGTCAAGAAAAGAAAAATGGTAATCTCATCGCCATTATCACGATGTGTTTTATGTTTGCAATGATCTCCTTTGTTACGAATATGGCAGCGCCATTCGGTAATATATGGGGATTCACATATAGCTGGGCAGGCATGATGGGAAATATGATGAACTTTGCAGCCTATCTCTTCATGGGCATCCCGGCAGGCAAGATGTTGATCAAGTATGGCTATAAGAAGACAGCTCTCTCTGCTTTGGCAGTGGGAGTGGTCGGTTTGCTGGTGCAATACTTCTCCAGTATCTTCGGAGCCGACATTGCAGCCTTCACCTACAACGGTCAGGTGGTTGCGCTGAATCTGGTTATCTATTTGCTGGGTGCCTTCATCTGCGGTTTCTGTGTATGTATGCTGAACACCGTGGTCAACCCGATGCTGAACCTGCTTGGCGGTGGCGGCAACAAGGGTAACCAGCTGATTCAGATTGGTGGTACGCTGAACTCGCTGACGGGTACGTTGACTCCCTTCTTGGTGGGTGTCATGATTGGTCAGCTGACGCAGAACACCAGTATGACCGATGTCGCTCCGTTGCTCTTCATCGGCATCGCCGTATTTGCCCTCTCGTTCCTCATCATTTTCTTTGTGGCCATTCCCGAACCGCAGGCCAACAACAAGAACGAGAAGTATGAACACAGTCCGCTTGCATTCCGTCACTGTCTGCTGGGTGTGATAGCCATCTTCTTCTATGTAGGTATTGAAATCGGTATTCCTGCCCAATTGAACTTCTACCTCTCCAACCAGTCGTTTGAGGGCGCAGCTGCCGTGGGTGGTGCATTGGCCGCTCTCTACTGGTTCCTTATGTTGGTGGGCCGTGCATCCAGCAGCGTCATCAGTGGCAAGGTGGCTACTACCTCGCAGATGACAGTGGTGTCCATGACCGCCATTATCCTTATTCTCGTAGCCATCCTGATGCCCGAAAGCATCGTGGTTACCTTCAGAGGCAATCCCGTTCCTGTAAAATGCTTCCTGTTGGCTGCTTGCGGTCTCTGCACTTCCATCATGTGGGGCGGTATTTTCAACCTGGCTGTAGAGGGGCTGGGCAAGTACACCGCTGCTGCATCGGGTCTCTTTATGATGATGGTAGTAGGTGGTGGCATCATGCCGCTCATCCAGGACTTCATCGCCAAGGCTACCAACCCCATCGTCAGCTACTGGCTGGTCATCGCCATGTTGGCATACATCCTGTACTATAGCAAGATTGGCTGCAAGAATGTAAACAAGGATATTCCTGTAGATTGATTTATATAGTCAAAAGTTAATTGATTTTATTCACCCTATAAATTGTTAATATCATGGATATAGATCACGTAAGAAGCCGTTTCATTAAACACTTTGACGGAACAACTGGAGCTGTTTATGCTTCTCCCGGACGTATTAACCTCATCGGTGAACACACCGACTACAACGGTGGTTTCGTATTCCCCGGTGCGATAGATAAAGGTATGGTTGCCGAAATCAAGCCCAACGGTACCGATACAGTAAAGGCATATTCCATCGACTTGAAGGACTATGTAGAGTTTGGCTTGAACGAAGAGGATGCTCCCCGTGCCAGCTGGGCACGTTATATCTTCGGCGTTTGCCGCGAGATGATCAAGCGTGGCGTTGAGGTCAAAGGCTTCAATACCGCTTTTGCAGGTGACGTTCCTCTGGGAGCAGGTATGTCCTCTTCCGCAGCCTTGGAGAGCACTTATGCCTACGCACTGAACGATCTGTTCGGTGACAACAAGATTGACAAGTTCGAGTTGGCTAAGGTAGGTCAGTCTACCGAGCACAACTATTGCGGTGTGAACTGCGGTATCATGGATCAGTTCGCTTCTGTATTTGGCAAGAAGGGTAGTCTGATTCGTCTGGACTGCCGTTCGTTGGAATACCAGTATTTCCCGTTCGATCCGCAAGGCTACCGCTTGGTATTGGTTGATTCTGTAGTGAAACATGAATTGGCTTCTTCGGCTTACAACAAGCGTCGTCAGAGTTGCGAGGCTGCTGTGGCTGCTGTTCAGAAGAAGCATCCGCATGTAGAGTTCTTGCGGGACGTGACGATGGAGATGCTGAACGAATCAAAGGCAGAAATCAGCGAAGAAGATTACAAGCGTGCAGAATACGTCATCGAGGAGATTCAGCGTGTGCTCGACGTTTGCGACGCATTGGAGCGTGGTGACTACGAGACCGTTGGTCAGAAGATGTACGAGACACATCACGGCATGAGCAAGCTGTACGAAGTAAGCTGCGAAGAGCTTGACTTCCTGAACGACCTTGCATTCGACTGCGGTGTAACAGGTTCTCGTGTGATGGGTGGCGGCTTTGGTGGTTGCACCATCAACCTTGTCAAGGAGGAACTGTACGGCACATTCATCGAGAAGGCAAAAGAAGAGTTCAAGAAGAAGTTCGGACGTAGTCCGAAGATTTACGATGTCGTTATCAGCGACGGAGCACGTCGTCTGTTGTAATCCGTTGGCGTAGTTGCCACAGGCATATACATCATACAAAAGGCACAGAGCCTATTTACCTTGCAGTAAATCAGACTCTGTGCCTTTTCTTGTTCCCGTTCTTTTCTCCTTATTTCAGTTTCATCATCGACAGGTCGAAACCTCCCTTCATGGAGCTTCTTTCTCCTTGCTCTTGTCTGTCAAACGTCACCTCCACATCGCCGTTCTTCTCTGAGTTGAGCTTCACTTTGATGCCTTTGGTTTCCTCGGTGATGTCCAGCGAGGCCAGGTTGAAGGACACGGCTCCATAGGCACGTCGGCCGGTCAGGTCGTCATAGTCGTTGTACCGCAGTTGCAGTACGATGTATCCCTCCTCGTCTACCTGTTCGTCGCTCTTTTCGCTGCGTACCAGGCTGATACGATGCTTCGTGCTGGCAGGGACGTTTTGCAGAAAGAGGATGTTCAGATAACCGCCGCTGATGCTCATGTCCCCCTTGAAGATCAGTACCGGATCGTTGCCATACGCTTCCACATTGTCGGGTGTCAGGGTCTCCACCTCCTTGGTCAGTACGTTCTGCAGCCCCAGCAGTTTCACGGCATGGTCGTACCCTTCATAGTCATCCCACAGCGGGTTGAAGGTGGTGATGACTCGTTGTCCCTCTACAGGTTTGTACCAGTCCAGGTCTACGTTTACCGGCCAGAGTGTCCCCCATACATCGCAATCCAGGTAGAACGCATTCCCCGTCAGACGGACCGTAGCCCACAGCGGCGGTGTGAAGTCACCGATGGAATATCCGTCATCATCATCGTCACACGATTGCAACACAGGCGTTACTGTCAGACAGAACGCCATCAACAGCCATTGAATTCTCTTCAAATACTTCATAGTCTATTCAGTTTTAATTGATTCATAAATGTGCGTCATACGCAACCATATACTAAAATGCAGAAGCCGATGATTTACTGCATCGACTTCTGCATTTTTAACGAATATTCGGAGCCTGTTGTTCTTCCTTTTTCTTTTTTTACCTCTTTCTATCTTTGTCGTCTCTGTTTCAGTTGGCGGATCATTTCGCGGGCAGCTCTTCGGGGAGCACCGGCCTCACCCAGTCGGGAGGCTACACGTTCGTATCCCTCCAGCATCTGGTTTCGGTAGGTGGTGTCGTTCAGTAGGGCATTCAGTTCGGCCTTCATCCCTTCCACCGTCATGCTGTCGGCTACCAGTTCTTTCACCACCTCGGCATCGGCAATCAGGTTTACCAGCGAGATGTATTTCACCTTCAGGATGTGCCGTTTCAAGAAGGCAATCACCTTTCCTATCGGTGTGTGGTAGCATACCGCCTGTGGTACACGCAGCAGAGCCGTCTCCAAGGTGGCCGTGCCCGAGGTGACCAATGCCGCTTCCGCATGGCTGAGTAGCGGGTAGGTCTTTCCGAACAGAATCGGTATCTGTGCATTCCCCATCACCTGTCGGTAGTATGCCGGTGCGATGGCTGGGGCACCCGCCACCACCAACTGATGGTTGAGAAAGGCAGAGGCGGCCCGTATCATGTCGGGTAGGTTGTCCTTTATCTCCTGTTTGCGGCTTCCCGCCAGCAGGGCGATGATGGGGCGGGTTGAAAGGTCGTTGGCATGGGTGAAGGTTTCAAAATCCTCTGTATACGCAGAGCGGAATGCCGTCACCTCGTCCATGGTGGGGTTGCCCACGTAGTGGATGGGATAGCCGTGTTTCCCTTCGAAGAACTCTACCTCAAAGGGTAGGATGGAGAAGAGTGCGTCCACGTCGCGCTTGATGTTTTTGATACGGTACTCCTTCCATGCCCATATTTTGGGAGAGATATAGTAGTAGACGGGGATGCGGGTATGTGCATGGATGTATTGGGCTATGTTGAGGTTGAAGCCCGGATAATCCACCAGAATGAGGACATCAGGGTTCCACTCCACAATATCCTGTTTGCAACGCCGCATGTTGGCAAAGATGGTATGCAGGTGCAGCAGCACGGGGATGAATCCCATGTAAGCCAGCTCCCGGTAGTGCTTCACCATGGTTCCTCCTACAGCGGCCATCAGGTCACCACCGAAGAAGCGGAAGGTGGCTTCCGCATCCTCCTCTTTCAGGGCCGCCATCAGGTGCGAGGCATGAAGGTCGCCCGAAGCCTCTCCTACTATCAAGTAATACTTCATCTTTCTCAATCCGTTTGTCTCAGAACCACGTTTTCATCTCCTCCAGCAGTCCGTATGCCGTGGCGTCTACGGTAACGGGCGTTACGGCTACATAGCCATGATCCAATGCCCAGTGGTCGTTCTGCTCGTTTGCCTCATCTTTATTCTCAAACGCCCCTGTCAGCCAGTAGTAATGTGCATCGCCCCGATGGGCGAAGTTTTCCCACTCGTTTACCCATTCGCCGCGCGTCTGTTCGCAAATGCGGATGCCTTGCAACTCCTTGGCGTCGGGAAAGTTCACGTTCAGACAGGTCAGGGGAGGCAATCCCTTCTCCAGTACCCGTTGCACAATCTGCCGTATGAAAGGCCCTGTCGCCTCAAAGTCGGCATTGGGCTCGTGGCTGCAGAGGGAGAATCCGATGGCCGGAACTCCTTTCAGGCATCCCTCGATGACGGCTCCCATCGTACCCGAATAGTGTACGTTGACCGACGAATTGTCTCCGTGATTGATGCCGGCCACCACCAGGTCGGGTTTTCGCTCCAATACGGTGTGAAATGCCAGTTTGATACAATCTACAGGGGTACCCGAACAGCGGTAGACCGTCAGCCCCACATCTTTCCGTACCAGCTGGTAGTGGATGGGTTCCTTTACGGTCAGTGCGCAGGCGGCACCTGAACGGGCAGTGTCGGGTGCCATCACCACAATCTCTGCCAATGGACGTAGAAACTTGACTAATTCGCTGATGCCTTTGGCAATGACACCGTCGTCATTGGACACCAATATCAAAGGTCTTTGATTTTCCATATCGTGCATAGTTATTGAATGAGGTCACAAATGTAGTCAATATTACTCAGATTCGCCAGCTCGGAAGGATGATATTTCCACAACGGCCTTATGAAGTCCGGCTCTTTGGTAGAGATTACGAAAGGAAAGTGCACTGCAATTCGTTCCAAACCAGGCTTCAAAATAAGGAGAACCCGCTTTCAATGCTTGTTCGTAGCCTTCGTATGTCTGTTCTAAGTCTTCGTATGTACGTTCGAAGCCTTCGAATGAACATACGGAGCTTGCGAACTGATATTTTATCTGCCTTCCCAATCATTTTTACATGAGTTTACGATGGAATATAGTTCCCTTCATGGCAGAGTGTATCATTCTTCGATAAGATAGACTGCTTTTCGGAATAACTTTTTCATTCAATTTTGATAAAAGTCTCACGCTCGGTAGAGCAAAATAAGCTGTCTCTACTCTCGTTTACTCGGTTTTTTTGCACTACCTTTGCAGGAGATTTTTTGGGAAATGATGGATATAGTATTAATACTGCTTGCGTTGATTTGCCTGTTGGTTGGTTTGGCTGGATGTGTCATCCCCATGTTGCCTGGCCCGCCGATTGCCTATGTCGGTCTGTTGTTGCTGCACCTGACCCGACAGGTAGACTATACCTCCTCCCAGTTGCTGGGATGGTTGTTGGCTGTGATAGTGGTGCAGGTACTTGACTACGTAGTACCTATGCTGGGCAGCAAGTACAGTGGCGGTAGCCGTTGGGGTACGCGCGGTTGTTTCATAGGTACACTTATCGGTCTCTTCTTTTTGCCGGCAGGCATATTGGTCGGTCCCTTTCTGGGTGCCGTAGTGGGCGAGTTGCTGGGAGGTCATGATACGGCACATGCTTTCCGTTCAGGCATCGGTTCGCTCATCGGATTCCTATTCGGTACGTTGCTAAAGTGCATGTTGTGCGCTTACTTTTGTTGGCAGTGCATCGAGGCATTCTTCTGACCCGATACTCTTTCTAAGAATCAGTACAAGATAATTTGGATGGAACAGATTTGGGTAAATTATAGATGGTTGTTAGTGCTGATGTCTCCTCAGGCGTGAGGGGTCAATCCTTTAGACAGCCTAATGGAACGACCAGTACGCCATCATTGCGGCGGTACGCAAATTCGCCTGCGGTCAACACCATGAGGAACGAGGGAGGACCCATCTTTTCGATATTCACCTTCGATTGCAGCTTGAGTAGATTGGTTGCAGCTTCCTCTATCTGTCGGCTTCCCATCTTGACTTCTATAGGTGCCCAGCGACCATCGGCCAGCTGAATAATCATATCTGCCTCCAGCCCATTTTTGTCGCGATAGTGATATACCTTCCCATCGTTGGCATCGGTATATACTCGTATGTCGCGCGTACAGAGTGCTTCAAACAGGAAGCCGAAATATTCAAAGTCTTTCAAGAGAATGTCTGGCTTGATTCTGAGCACTGATGTAGCGATGCTTGGGTCTGTGAAGTGCCGCTTGTCGGAGGTACGGATAGCTGTTTTTGAACGTAGTGAGGGTTGCCATGCGGGTAAATCCTCGATGACGAAGATACGTTTCAAGGCATTGATGTAGGATGAGTAGGTCTTGTCAGTCATGCTGATTTCGTTGGCTGCAACATCACTGATAATGGTCTGTGCAGTGGCCAGCGTGGTGATGTTGCGAGAGAGGGAACGAAGCAGCATATTTACACGGTCAGGGTTCTTTCCTACGCCGTCAACCCGATGGGTGTCCTTGTTGATGATGGCATCTACGTAGGAGTGGGCGGTAAGAAGTGACGCTTGGTCTGACTTACCCACTGATGCAGGCCATCCTCCGCGACAAATCAGATGAGCTATCTGTTCTATGCTGATGTCACTCATTCTCTCCACTTCATGGTTGCCTTCAAACAGGGAGGAGAGGCTCACCGTACCTGAGGATTCACCGGATTCATAGAGGCTCATGGTACGCATCCGCATTCGGGCGATACGTCCAGCACCACTGTGGTGAATCTCGTCATCGGATGGTACAGCCGATCCTGTAAGGATGAACTGGCCTGAAGCTTGACGGTTATCAACTTGAAAACGTACAGCATCCCAAAGAACGGGAGCATCCTGCCATTCGTCCAGCAACCGAGGGGTCGCGCCTTGGAGCAATAGGGAAGGTTTGGTCTCTGCCATGTGTATGTAAGCGGATCGCTTATCGGGATCCTGCATGAATAATACACTCTCACTCCGAACTTTGGCGCAAATTTACTCCGAACTTTGGCTCTATGAGATTTGTCTGCCCCTGAATGCCATAGACGGGAATTTGCTGAAACTACATAGTTTGCATTCTGTTCTTGGCATCCCCTCCGGCACCGCTGCCGCGATAGTTGCTCTTTGTGGCATTCAAGCGGTAATGTACACTGAAGGTGAGGCTTTGCCTCTGTCTGTTGAGATACTGTGTCATGCTGAATACACCAAAGTCGACGAACAGATCCTCCTTCATCTTCTGCAGCAAATCGTTTGCCGACAGGCGGAAAGTGAGGTTACCGTTCAGGTATGACTTCTGTACGGCTGCTTCCAGCGAAAGGATGGACCGCCGGATGTAGTCGTTGTCATGGTTCATGCTGCTACGTAACTGCATGTTCACTTCAAATTGCCATGGATTGTGTTTGGGCGTATCGAAACGGAAGCTGTTGTTTGCATTGAGATAGAACATTGGCTTGTTGAATGAGGCTGTCCGGATTCCTGTAGGGGCGAATTCGTCATGGAAATCGAGGGTGAAAAACTGCTTTGTGAATACAAAGGTATAGTTTGGCGACCAGCAACCTATCTTTGGTCTTGCAAGGACGTAGACCGTCATGCTATTGACCGGTTTTTCAAGGTTCCGTGTCTTTAGTAGGATAACCCCTTGTTCATTATACGGTTCGCCCCAATCTAGAATCTTGTGTGCCGCATTCAGGTATTCTATGCCACAGGTCAACCAATGGTAGTTGCCCATGAGCGAAAGGGTCTGGTTGATGGTGTTCTGCAATTGTGCATTCCCGCTTTCATAGATGTAACGGCTGTGATATCTCGTGACATCTCGCAGTTGCCAGTAGTTGGGGCGTCGGGTCTTGATGGAGTAGTTGGCCGACAAGCCAAAATTGCCGAAGGTTTGGCTCCACGAAATGGAGGGGAAGAAGTTGTCCTGCTGACGGACGTTGTTCTTGATAGCGTTTACTTTGTCCTGATAATCCATGTTGACATGCTCGTAGCGAAGCCCTACAGACCATTGCCCGATGGACGAAGAAAGGGAATACGAGGCGAATGTAGCCGTTGTGGTTTCTGTCACCTCCGACTCGGAGTTCATAATCACTTCCGAGGAGGTGGCTTGCTTGTTGCCGTTTCTAACACGGTATACCTCTGCACCCACCTTGAACTCGCTTTTGCGATATGGATAGGTGAGCACAAGTTTTGTTGCCGTCATCCTGTTGCGTGTATCGGTTTTCGTCCAGAATTCGCTGTCTTGAATGAGACTCTGTTCCGTAGTGGCATTGGTTTTGCGTATATGGTTGTTGACAATGTCAACGTTCCAGTCAACATTTACGTTGCCCATCTGTCCGTTGTAGTAGGTGTTCATTGTAAAGCTGTTTTGGCCGTCCAACTTGCATGTTGAAGCGGAGATGATATGGTCTTCAAAGACACCGTCACGCCAAACCGTTTCATCAATCGTTGTTTTCTCGTTGTTGTACAACGTGCGGGTGGTCTGCATCATGAAGCCGATGGCATGATGGCTGTTTATCTGCCAGTTTGTTCCGAAATGGAGCTGCAGCAGACGATTGATGAAGTCGGTATCCAATATTCCTTTCTGCTCATGATTCAGACACTTCATCGAAGTGACACCGCCAATTTCTCCGTGCTGGTAGTATCTGCTGTATCCCAAATGCGAACCTCCGAAGAAATCCCATCCTTTGTAGCGGTAGTTCATGGAGAGGTTGGTTCCCGGATCGGTCCCGCCACGGACCAATGACTGACAGACATCGGCTTTCGTGTCCAAACTAAATCCCTCTCCCTGTGCCGGCCTCAGTTTGATTTTGACCACGGCACGCACATCGGCTGCATAGTCGCTGCCGGGGTTGTTGATGACCTCCACACTGCGAATCTGCTCCGAACTGATGCGTTGCAGTTCGGCTGCATCCTGTATCCTTCGGCCGTTAATGTAGTATATGGGCGAACCTTTCCCTATGAC
Source organism: uncultured Mediterranea sp. (assembly GCA_945641355.1). Taxonomy (GTDB): domain Bacteria; phylum Bacteroidota; class Bacteroidia; order Bacteroidales; family Bacteroidaceae; genus Bacteroides. Next base: position 95,972 of record CALZEQ010000002.1, read on the forward strand.
CTGCAGCTCCTCTCCCTGCTTATACATGCCTGGAGTCTTGCCGAGTACATCTTCCAGTGTGCCGGCATGTTCAAGGTCGGTACCTGCGATTCGTACCTCCAGCGAGTTGGCTTTGAACTTGACAGTCGGCAATGTCCCCTTTACTACCACCTCCTTCAGATTCATCTCTTTGAAGATGTCCGTAATGCTGTCGTTTGTTTTGGTTTGTGCATTTGCCCTGAAAGTTGAAGTGGCTAAGAGCCACCACATGAAAGAAATCAAAAATAAACGTGAATACTTTTGCTCCATAATTGCTGAAATAATGTGGTTAATAAATCTGTTTTAGCTGTCACAAGATGCCTTATGACGAAAGCTTTCTGCCGCAAAAATAGAGACCTTTTTCAATGCTACATCCTATTCGGGATATTCGGGCGCGTATGGGGATAATTGCCTGATAGGGTACAAAATGCTGCAGTTCGTCAGCGATGTAACATCCTTGTCATGATTGGCTGCAACCCTTTCCGTTCGTCATCAAATGTTTTCCAAATATCCCAGTGATGCTTATTCATCCGTGGATAGTTGCACTGACGGGAATAAATCCATTACCTTTGCATCGAACACATAAGAAAATAGGTATATAGCATCAATTGTTCACCCCCAAAAAAGGAAAACCATGAAAAGAATTCCCGACAGACTCGTAAAAGACTATTTGATTGTAGGATGTGCATTCGCGTGTATATTGTTTTTCCTGCATCCCCTCTTTCTGACACCAGATAGGAGAGCAGTTCCACTTATCGTGTTCAAGCTTGTACATGCCTTGTCCTTCTTGTCTACCTTACTTCTAAGTGAGATGGTCGTGACCTGTCTTTTTAAAAATCCGTTTTCGTACGCAAGTGGCATTTCGGAGCAGCTAAGGCATTTTGCTCTGTGTGCAGTGGTTGGAGTTCCGCTCTTCAATGCTCTTCTGAACCAATCGAACACCATCATGATGTTCGATTTCCAGAAGTATTATTATGCCTGGTTTGATGCGGATGGGAGTTTTACCCTGAAGTGGTACTTGAAGACGTTGGACCTATGTGTGCTTGTGGCTTTCATAATGGTTGCCGCCATGATGGCATTGAGCAGGGTAAGACACATCCAGAACAATCTTCGGGAATTGGCTCTCCTCAACGAATTGCTGGAACGGGAACAAGAAGAGATGCGTATCCGTCCATCCGATGAGACCGTTGCGGAGAAGATTCTTCTTCAAGGTAACAGCCGGGATTCACTCATGGTCAATCCGTTCGATATCCTGTATATTGAGTCGGTGGGAAATTATCTCAGCATTGCCTATTTCATAGGTACAGCGTTGTGTCAGAAGCGGCTTCGCTGTTCACTGAAGGAGGCAGAAGAGGTGCTTGAAGCCTTTCCCTTCATCGAGCACATCCATCGTGCGTTCCTTATAAATATCCACTTCATCACGCAGGTCTCAGGCAACTCCGCCGGTTGCAAGGTAAGTATGTTCAGCACAGACAAGGTATTCCCGGTCTCAAAGGCGAATGTACCCAAATTCAGAGACAAAATCAAGGAATTGGGAGGGGAGTTGAGATAAATCAGGATGTCAAGTATATACCCCGTTTTGCGATGTTTGACTATGGTAAATTAGGCCTATACATCGTTCATAATGCTTTTGTTTGGCCAATTCATCGTTTTTTCCCCCTATTCCGATAAAAAATACTCCGTCCCTCGTACCTTCTTTTATTCCTTTGCATCCGAAATACAGAGGTCGCACCTTATCTAAGATGTTGCCTTATTCTAATTTAGTAACTATAAAAAACAAACGTATGAATCTAAAAAGACTTGCCAAAAGGTCATTGACTACTCTTATGATGAGTATGTTATGCTTAGTCGCTTTTGCACAAGGTCGCCAGGTGAAAGGTACGGTCATCGACGGTACGGGCGAACCCGTGATAGGCGCAAATGTATTGGAAGTTGGTACTACCAATGGTGTAATAACCGACATTGACGGTAATTATACCATCACTGTACAGCCCAATGCAAAACTCCAGTTCTCATTTATCGGTTATATTACACAGACTGTTGCCGTGGGCGATCAGGCCACCATTCAGGTGACACTGAAGGAAGACTCTCAGGCATTGGACGAAGTGGTCGTTATCGGTTATCAGACCGTCAAGCGTAAGGACCTGACCGGTGCCGTCGCTTCGGTCAACTCCAAAGCCATCGCTGCAGCCCCTGTATCCAATGTGGCACAGGCATTGCAGGGTAAGTTACCGGGTGTGAACGTCACTTCACAAGACGGTCGTCCCGATGCCGAAATCTCCATTCGCGTACGTGGTGGCGGTTCTATCTCGCAGAGCAACGAACCGTTGATTCTGATTGACGGTGTGACGGGTACACTGAGTGATATCCCTTCTGACCAGGTAGAAAGCATCGACGTACTGAAGGATGCCTCCTCTACGGCCATCTACGGAGCACGTGGTGCCAATGGTGTTATCTTGGTGACTACCAAGGGTGCCAAAGAGGGAAAGGTGAACGTATCCTATAGCGGATATGCCAAGTTCAATACACCGACCAAGTATCTGGATGTGCTCGATCCGTATGATTATGTATCCTACGTATGGGCAAATGCCGCTGCCAACGGTTCGGCCTATCAGACTCCTTTCGAAAAACTCTACGGACTGGGTGCTTACCAGGGAAGCAACTCGCAGGGTATCGATGCCTATCGCAATGTGCCGATGTACGACATCCAGCGTCAGGTGTACGACAACTCCTTCTCACATAGCCATGACCTCTCCGTGAGCGGTGGTACGGACAAGACGAAGGTGCTCTTCTCCGTCAACTACATGGATGAAGAAGGTATGAAGGTGAACTCTTACTCGAAGCGTGCCAACGTATCGTTGAAGGTGAACCAGAAGATTCGTGACAACGTAGACTTGAATCTGGATGTGCGCTATACTGACGTTACCAGCATGAGTGACGAAAGCATCACTAGCGGTTCGGGTTCGGTACTTTCCTACGCTTATCGTTTCCGTCCCATCGCTACCGAGAATCTGAAGGGTGACCTCAATGCGCTGAACGAAGGCAACATCGAGCAGTATGGTAAGTTCTCGCAATGGGATGTGTACGACCCCTACAACCGTCTGAACGACTACGAGCCGCTGAAGCAACGTCAGGCACTGCGCTCTACCGCCTCCTTCAATTGGGGCATCATCAAGGGGCTGACCTATCATACCGACTTGAGTTTGCACCGCACTTGGAATCAAAACAAGATTTGGGGTGGTGCCATCTATAATAACTACTTAGACGACAAGACAGGTGAAAAACTGTGGGCCGGTACGGCTGACCTGACCAAGAGCGACAGCTGGGGTGTGCGTTGGACCAACACCATGAGCTATGACTTCGACATCACCAAGAATCAGCATCTGAACATCTTGGTAGGTCATGAGGTCACTAACTCGGGCGGTACGACCATGCGTATCCAGAGCGACCACTTCCCCGCTAACTTTACAAAGGACAACGCCTTCGCCATGATCAACCAGTACGATCGCGAAGCCAGCACCAATACCACTCCGTTCTCCTCAGACATCAGTACCGCCAGCCGTATCCTCTCTTTCTTCGGCCGTGTGAACTACAATCTGATGGAACGCTACCTGTTGACCTTGACGTTCCGTGCCGATGGTTCGTCCAAGTTCTCTCCCAATCACCGTTGGGGTTACTTCCCCGCAGCCGCTTTGGCATGGCGTCTCTCCGAAGAAGAGTTCATGAAGGATGTGGACTGGTTGGACAACCTGAAGGTACGCTTCTCGTATGGTGAGGTAGGTAACGACGGTATCAGCTCCGACCTCTGGGCGCAGACCTGGACTTCCGAGACCGACAGCCGCTGGCTCTATGCACTGAATGGAGGCACACAGTCCTCCTACGACCTCTCTTCTACACAGATGGCCAATGCCGACCTGAAGTGGGAGACAACCATCACCCGTAACCTCGGTTTCGACTTCGGATTCTTCGGCAACCGCTTGCAAGGTAGCTTGGATCTCTATTGGAATACGACGAAGGACTTGCTGATGAACACACCGCTGCCGGGTATCACCGGATTTACCTCTACGTTCGACAACATCGGTCAGACCAGCAACAAGGGTGTTGAACTCTCGCTGTCGGGTGTCATCTTCCAGAACAAGGATTGGAACATCACTGCCGGATTCAACATCAACTTCAACCGCAACAACGTAGACGAACTGGCTGAAGGCATCACCGGTCTCTATGGTACGCAGTGGATTCAGCAGAACAAGCCGAGCGATGACTACATCCTGAAGGAGGGAGAACCTGTAGGTATGGTTCGTGGTCTTATCTATGACGGCTTCTATACTACTGACGACTTCAACTATGCCAACGGTGTATATACGTTGAAACAGGGTGTACCCGATGTCAGCAGTGCCATCGTACCTACGTTCCACGGCATTAACCCGGGCGAGCGTCCCGACGGACAGATTGCCTATCCCGGTATGGCCAAGTATAAGGACCTCGACGAAAACGGTATCATCGATACGGGTGACTATGACATCATCGGTAACATGAACCCCAAGCACACCGGTGGTTTCAACATCAACGCATCGTACAAGCAGTTCGACCTGGGACTCTACTTCAACTGGAGCTACGGCAACAAGATTTACAATGCCAACAAGCTGGCTTCGCTCTACGGTTACAAGGAGTCGGGTGTGTACGAGAACAAGCTGGCTCTACTGAAGAACGCCTATAAGATTTATGATATCCAGAACGGACAGCTGGTTCGTCTGAGCACGCCTGCCGAGTTGGACGCTGTCAACGTGAACGCCACGATGCCGCTCTGCTACAACGAAATGGGTGTCGTATCTTCACTGGGTATTGAGGACGGTTCCTACCTGCGTCTGAACACGCTGACACTGGGCTATACCCTGCCTAAGTCGGTGCTCAACAAAATTGGTCTCAGCAACTTGCGCGTGTACGGTACGGTATACAACCTCTTTACCATCACCGGTTATGATGGTCTGGATCCCGAAGTCAACGCCAACGCCAATGCCAATAAGGCCGTTTATCCGACTACCGGACTTGACTGGGGTACCTACCCGCGTGCACGCTCCTTCGTAGTGGGTCTGAACCTGAATTTCTAATCATCCGTTATAAATGCAATCAGTTATGAAAAATATATTGAAAACCATGTTCGCCCTGGCACTCACTGCTACGATGACCGGGTGCGACGATTATCTGAACGTTTCGTCCCCGTCGAAGACGGACGACACCTTTGTAACCTCCACACCGGAGGAGACCTTCAAGACCTTGGCTTGGGTCTATGCCGAATATCGTCAGAATGCAGCATCCGGTGGTAACTACAACTACGAAGACGTGACTTCGGATGCCGAGTACTATCCTGAATACAACTCGGCCAATAACATCATCGGTATGCTCTATCCCGAATCGGCTGCCATCACCAACCAGAACACGCAGTTCAACAGCCTGTTCAACGCTTTGGCCCGTGCCGCCCGTGTGGCCGAAATCATCAAGGCGAAGAGTGAATACCAGACCGCAGCCGAGGCCGGCACTACCAATGACTGGACACAGCTCTATGGAGAGGCCGTCACGTTGCGTGCGTTCTTCTATTTCGAACTGGTGCGTCACTTCGGCGATGTGCCTTACGGTGTAGAGAACTCGATAGTGGATACCTACGCACTGACGTCCCGCTTTGACATTCTGGACGAGGTCATTTCATCCGTTCAGGCCGTTGAACCGTTGATGTACCGCTTGGGCGAAGGCGGCATCACGGCCGAGCGCCTGTCTCGTACCTATGCCAATGCCTTGATTGGTGAAGCTGCCCTCCATGCCGGTGGCTGGCAGACCATCCGTACGGATGTGGCCGGACTGTATGGCGATGTTCAGTTCGAGAAGAAAGGAACCGAAGCCAATGGCTGTGTCTATGCCCGTCGTACCGACTACAAGAACTACTATACGATTGCTCAGAAGTACCTCTCGGCTGCCGTCAACGAGCAGAAGGGATCGCTTGCCCTGATTACGAACGATGACCGTACGTATGCCAACAATCCGTTCCAGCGTCACTGGCAATACATCCACGACCTGAAGGTAAGTCCCGAATCACTTTTTGAAGTGGGTAACGTTGCTCCCAATCAGAGTGAACATCCCTACTCGCAGGGCCGTCCCTCCAACGGTGGCGGTAGCAATGCGGCTCCTTGTAAGGTGTTTGGTGCCATCCGCATCATCCCTACCTTCTACTATACCGGTTACGAGGAGGGCGACCGCCGTATGGATGCCAGCATGACCGTCACGGGTAGCACCGGTGATGGCAACGAAGCCATTTTGAGTTTCAAACCGGGCAGCAAACTGCTGGGCGGTATCTCTACCAACAAGTGGGATGACAACCGTATGAATCCTCCCTATGTGGCCAAGCAGCGTAACTCCGGTTTGAACTACTGCGTCTGCCACCTGGCTGATGTCATGTTGCTGCTGGCTGAGGCAGAAGCCGAGTTAGGGAACGACAGCAAGGCACTTTCGTATGTCAACCAGCTTCGCGAACGTGCTTTCGGCAACTCCAATCACAATCTGAGCGGACTCTCTGGCGATGCACTGAAGAATGCCATCTGGAACGAGCGCAAGCTGGAACTGCTGGGCGAAGGCGATATCCGTTGGGATATGATTCGTTCGGGTCAGTTCACAGAACGTACGCAGAAGGTACGTGCCGAGATGAAGGCCATGATTGCCGGCTTGGAAGCCAACGGCTACTACGACTTTGGAAACGGCCGCGTCATCTCCAACTACATCTGGACCAAGCTGGTACAGAAGGAGAACCCGCTGACTTACGATGCCGATCCTTCCGATCCCGCCCTCTATCCCGGCTGGCGCGGACAGTATGACTATGCCAGCTTGTCCTCTATCGCTTCGAAGGTGAAAGGTACAGCTCACAATCTGGCCATCAAGGGTCTCTTTGAATACATCGACCCGAACGGTGCCGAAGCGGCTGCCCTCGAAGCCGAAGGATATACGAAGACCGATTGGGGTGTGACCATCGTGGCCAACAAAAATACCATCTACGACCGTAACATCCTGAGTGGATTGGGCGAGAGCGGTGCAGCTCCCCGCTATTTCCACCCGCTGCCGTTCGAGGTTATCAACCAGTCTGATGGCAATGTAACGAACGGTTACGGTCTGCCGCAACAGTAATTCTTTCAGGCAATTGTAGTTTTCTAAATACATGCACAGTAAGAACACACTGAACCCGAAGTCGTGAGACTTCAATATTAGACATTCTTAGTTGAACGAAAAGGGAGTGTACCACGCCATGCGGTACCTCCCTTTTTAATTATTATTCAATCAATCAAGTCCCGGTTTTACATCTGTTTATGTAAATGCGAAACTTGAGTCAATTGTCTCATTTTCAGGCAGCAGCCTCGGCAGGTGTGTTCAGGAAGAAAAAGAGGGACATGCCGATGAGGAGGAGACCCAGCAAGCCGTAGAACCAGCGTGCCTGACGCCGGCCTACGTTACGGACAATGAACTGACTGTTCTGGGCGGTGAAGAACCAATCCCAATCCAATAGGGAAGCCAGCACCGAGAGGATGCCGGCAAAGGCAAAGATGCCCTGAATGATGTATTGGCTCATTCCATCTCTTCCATCGTGAGAAGGCGTGAGCCATCCTCTTGTTCCTTCATCTCCACACGTACGGTATGTCCGGGAAGCAGCTCCTCCACCAGCTCCGGCCACTCGATGAAGCAAAGGGCACCGCTGTAGAAGTAGTCTTCGTACCCCATGTCGTACACCTCTTCCAGCTTCTTGATGCGGTAGAAGTCGAAGTGGTAAATCAGTTCACCCGTCGAGTCGGAACGATATTCGTTGACAATGGCGAAGGTGGGCGATGTGATGGGATCGGTTACACCCAGCTCTTCGCACAGGGCTTTGATGAAAGTGGTTTTTCCGGCTCCCATCTTGCCGTAGAAGGCAAACACGGTGTTGTCGCCCATCTCGGCAACAAACCGATGGGCGGCTTCTTGAATCTGTTCAAGTGATTGAATGGTAATCTCCAGCATGGTCTTATGTATGTTTGATGATTTTAGTTGTTCGGCGTCAAGGTTTCACTTCTTCCGTACCCTCGTTCTGCCTGCGGTAGTTCCATAGGCTTTTGCCAGCCTTGCAGAGGGCATAGATGAGGATGGAGAAGAAGATGATGGAAGCTCCCGAAGGAACGTTCAGGTAGAACGACAGCAACAGCCCGCCCAGACAGCTGAGGTAGCCGATGCCGATGGAGAGGCCGATGATGCGGACAAACCGATGGGTGAAGAGATTGGCCGTCATCTGGGGAATGGTGAGCAGCGAGATGACCAGCACGATACCTACCATGCGCAGGCAGGCGACGATAGTCAGTGCAATGAACATCATCAGCAGGTACTCGAAGCGGCTGACGGGAATGCCTTGTGAACGGGCATACTCGCGGTCGAAAGCGATGTAGATGATGGGATGCAGGTAGCGGGCAAAGAAGAGTCCGGTAGCCAGGGCGATGCCTCCCAGCAGGAGGATGTCCTCCCAGGTAATGGTCAGGATGTTGCCGAAGAGGTAGGCTGACAGGTCGGGGGCAAAGCCGGGGGAGAGAAAGGTGAAGATGATGCCCAAGGCCATACCCAATGTCCAGAAGACTGCGATGGCCGAGTCCTCACGCATATCCTTCCGCTTGCTGAGCCATTCTACACCGAAGGCCGACAATACGGCAAAGAGGCCTGCTGTCAGTATGGGAGGCCATCCGGTATAGAGTCCCAGCCCGATGCCGCCAAACGAGGCATGAGTCAGTCCTCCGCTGATAAACACCAGTCGGCGGGTGACGATGTAAGTACCTATCATTCCACAGACAATGCTTGCCAGCAGGCTTCCCAACAACGCATGTTGGAAGAATGTGTATTGCAGTATCTCCATAATTCGTTACCGGTTTGTTTCTCAGGCAGGTGTCCCCATCCGTCGTTCACCGATGATGAGGTAGACCTCCTCTTTTAGCTCATCAGGCAGGTTGATGCCCCGTAGGGTCAGGCTGCGTACCCATCCTGCCACCTCGGTCTCGGCCATGGTATAGAGCACATCACGGAACTCTTCACGCTGTTCGGGCGTATAGGCATCCGATGCGGTGCCGATGTAGCGGTCCAGTTCTTCGTCGTCGTAGTACTCTATCCGTTTGCTGACTGCTGCCAGCAGGCTCTCTCGTTCGCACACTTCATGCTGTCCGCAGCACTCCGGGTCTACCGTTTTCACTTCGGGCAACTCCTCCAGTTCGCCGTTCTCCATCTGTTTCTGCAGGCGGCGGTTACGCAACACGCCCGCTATGGCTGCTACCACGGCGAGGAGTATCAGACTGATGAGCAATATCCACATCTCTTTTCTAACTCTCTTTTTATTGGTTGGCAAAGATAATGTAATTTGAGAGAAGAACTTTCATGCTTGCATGAAAAAGTTTTTTCGCTCTCATTCGCAGTACGTTACACCGAATCCGGCAGCCCGCAAGTCATCCCAGTAGGCAGGGTATGACTTAGATACCACCTCCGGATGGTCGATTCGGAGGTGTGGCACGCAGAGGCAGGTCGGTGCAAAAGCCATCGCCATACGATGATCTTCGTAGGTGGCAATCAACGGGTCAGCCTCGGCCGGACACCGCTCACCGTTCCAGGAGAGTATGCTGTCCTGCTCCGAATGGATTACATAGCCCAACTTGTGCAACTCGTTGATGAGGGCTTGTATGCGGTCGGTCTCTTTGATTTTGAGGCTTTGTAGCCCGGTGAAGCGGAAGGGAATGTTCATCAGGCAGCAGGTCACTACGAATGTTTGCGCCAGGTCGGGAATCTCCACCAGGTCTTCCACCAACCGTGCCACGGGTACCCCCATCTTGCTGAGACGTACACCTCGGTCGGTGAAGGCGGTCCGTACACCTAAGCGTGCAAATAGGTCGGCTCCGCGGCTGTCGCCTTGATAGCTGCGGGGAAACAGACCATACAGCTCCACCGAGGGGGCCGGTTCCTCTTCACAGGTGGGCATCAGGGCCATCATCTGGTACCAGTAGGAGGCAGCGCTCCAGTCGCTTTCCACCGTAAAGGGGGTGTCACGGTAACCGCCCGGTTTCACGACGATGCGGTCTGCACTCTCCCAAGCGGCCTGGGCACCGAAGTCGCGCATCAGCTGCAAGGTCAGGTCAATGTAGGGACGTGATACGATGTCTCCCGTCAAATGCAGGCGAAGACCGTGTGGTAGGACGGCCCCCAGCATCAGTAGGGCAGAGATGTATTGCGAGCTGACATTGCCGGCCAGTGTCACAGCCTCTCCCTGCAGGCGGCTGCCGGTAATGAGCAGGGGCGGGAAGCCTTCATTGCCGGCGTAGGCAATGTCGGCTCCCAATGAGCGGAGAGCATCTACCAGTATGCGGATGGGACGTTGCTGCATCCGTTGGGTACCCGTCAGCAGACGGGTACCTGGGGTTACACTGAGGTAGGCGGTAAGGAACCGCATGGCGGTACCCGCAGCCAATATGTCTATTTCAGCAGCGTTCCCTTCCAGAGCACGTATCATGACTCGTGTGTCATCACAGTCGCTCAGGTTCACCGGGCGATGGGTACCTTGTGCCAAGGCATGAAGTATCAATGCCCGGTTGCTGATGCTTTTGGATGCCGGCAGGCGCAAGGCGGTGGCCAAGTGCTCCGGCGCTGTTAGTCTGTATTGCATGTGTGTGTCAGTTAGTAATCTCTTTCAATAGTTCCTCTACGGCTGTTCTCAGCTGCGTGTCTTCCCCTTTGGCAATGCGTTCCGGTGCATTGGCCACCCGAATGTCAGGCTCCAGCTGGCGGTTTTCCAGGTAGCCGCCGTCAGGCAATTGATAGCCCACAACGGGGATGCCGAAGTAGAGGGAGGGATCCTGCAGCGTTTCCCACGATACGCTGGTCATGGTTCCCGGTACAGGCATACCCACCAGACGTCCTATTTCGCGGTGCCGGTAGACCCACGGCGTGCCGTGTGCATTCGAATAGTTGGATTCGCAGATCAGCATGATGGAAGGCTTGTTCCATCGGCGGCTGGGCATGTCGCAGGCTTCGCGCCCGCGTACCACCTGTGTGAAGTACTTCTGTCCGCTGAAGAGTATCTCAATGTCTTCGTGCAGACGGCCACCGCCGTTGAAGCGGGTATCGATGACGATGCCTTCGCAATGGTTGTAACGTCCCAAAATATCGGAGTAGACATTGCGGAAACTCTCGTCACCCATGGAACGGATGTGGACGTAGCCCAAACGTCCGCCCGACCAACGCTCTACATCGGCAGCACGTTGCTTCACCCAACGTTGATAGAGCAGGTCGGAGAGTTTGCCACTGCTGACGGGCAGTACCACTTCGTCCCAGCGTCGGCCGCTCTGCGGATCGAACAACGAAACCAGTACCTTCTTGCGGGCTTTTCCGTTGAGTGGCTCGATGCAGTCTGCAGTGGCCGTCAGTGCAATGCCGTCTATTGCTTCGATGATGCAGCCGGCTTTCACCTGCGAGTTGGCTTGGTCAAAGGGTCCCTTCTCCAGTACCTCGCTGATGCGAAGTCCGTCGCCTTGGTAACTCCAGTCGTAGAGCAGGCCGAGAGAGGCTGTCGGCTCCTCAGCCGCCGGAGCGCGGTATCCGCTGCCGGTATGCGAGACGTTCAGTTCGCCCAGCCATTCGCTCAGCAGCTCGGAGAAGTCGTAGTTGTTGTTGATGTGGGGCAGGAACTTCCGGTAGGCTTCGCACATGGCTTCCCAGTCTACACCGTGCATGTTGGTGTTGTAGAACCGCCTCTTCTCCTGCCGGTAGACATGCTCGAACATATAGGCACGCTCTTCGGCCAAGTCCATCTTCAGTTCGGCCTGATAGCGGATGGGGGTCAGCTTGTCACCCGAAGTGGCCAGCTGTTGCATACTGCGTCCGCCCAATACAAAGATGTGCTTTCCCTCCTTGTCTTGCTGCAGATGGCTCCATCCGGCATCCATCTTGTGCAGCAGTTTGGTCTCCTTCTTGCGCAGGTCCATCTTCCAGAGGTCGAAGCCTTTCTCGAAAGAGGAGAGGTAGTAGAGTGATTCGCCGTCGTCAGAGAGCAGTGCGTCTGCCAGGTTGGATGAGTTGGGTGTCAGCCGGACAAAACGGTCGGCCAGTCCCTCCCAGTCAATGGTGACCGGTTCGGTCTGTTTCTCCTCTTCGTCCTCCTTCTCCTCCTTGCTCTCTTTGCTTTTCTTCTTGCCCTTGTCGTCAGCGGTCTTCTTCAGTTTTTTCTGTTCTTTCTCCAGTTCCTTTTTCAGCTCGTAGTCCTCTTTGCTGAGGCAGTACTTGTCGTATGCGTCCCGATTCAGGAACAGCAGCATGGCATCTTGCTGCGACCCCCAGGAGGCGTGTGCCCGCATACCGTAACGTTCGCTCAGGAAGAGGATGGCATTGCCTTTCATCACGAAACGGGGCGATTCGCTGCTGTATCCGCTGTTGGTCAGATTAGTGATGGAGCCACCTTGTGCACTGACCAGTCCGATGTCGCTATAGGGGTCGTGGCGGTTGCCGATGAACTCCAGCGTGAACCATTGTCCGTCGGGCGACCACGAGTAGCTGAATCCGCCTCCCGTGCTGTACCATTGCGAACCGTCCGTCACTTGGCGGGTCTGTCGTGTCTCTAAGTTCAGCACCATCAGTCGCGAACGATCTTCGATGTAGGCCAGCTCCTTACCGTCGGGCGAGAACTGGGGATGAGCCCGTTCGATGCTCTTCGAGGGGAGTATCACCTCCTCTTCAATGCGGGTGGCATTGGGGAAGTTCGTTTCCTCCGTACGGGTCAGTCGGGCCAGGCAGAGTTGCCAGTTGCCGTTGCGTTCGGTGGCATAGGCCAGCGTTCGTCCGTCGGGGGCAAAGTCAGGAGAGGCTTCAGCTGCAGCGGTATGTGTAATCTGTTTGGTTGTATTATACTCTACTGAGGTGACAAACACTTCACCGCGTACGACGAAAGCTATCTGCTTGCCGTCGGCTGAAGCAGTGGCCGAGGTGGCTCCACTGCTGTATGAGAGGTGTGCCGGTGCCTGGAAGTCGTCGCGCACCAGGTCAATGGCCACCTTCTTCGGTGTGTCGTCGGGCCGTTGCGTGTATAGCTCGCCGTCGTAGGCGTAGCACAGTGTCCCCTCACGGGCAATAGACAGGAAGCGTACGGGGTGCGTCTGGAAGTGAGTGACAGCTTGCACGTCGCCACTTCCCGTCGCCGGCATGGCGTACACATTGAATGAGCCGCCGTTGCGTTCGCTCAGGAAGTAGAGCGTCTTTCCGTCCGGTGACAGGACGGGGTTGCGGTCCTCGCCTCCCCGGTGAGTCAGGTTGGTATGCTGTCCGGAGGTGGTGTCGTACACCCAGAGGTCACGTGTGATGGAGGAGGTGTGGTGCTTGCGCCACTCATTCTCTCCCCCTTTGCGATCCTGGTAGTAGAAGCGCGTACCGCTTTGGTTCCAGCATACCGCTTCGGCCGGTGTAGGCAGCACCTGTTCGATGCGTCCGCCGCCGGTGGGCACCCGATAAAGCTCCGTCATGGCGTTGCTGGGGAACAGGGCACTCTGTGCGGGGTCTTGTATCGTGGCCGAGAAGTACAGGTACTTGCCGTCGGGGCTGAAGGTCCAGGGGCATTCGCGTCCCGAGTAGGTAGTGAGGCGTGTGGCCTGTCCGCCTGCAGCAGGCATCACGAAGAGGTCTTCGCTGCCATAGCGGTCGCTGGCAAAGGCAATTTGGGTTCCGTCGGGACTCCAGACCGGGCTGCATTCATAACTCTCCTGTGATGTCAGCCGGATGGCGCTGCCTCCGTTGGCCGCTACCCGGTAGATGTCCCCCTTGTAGCAGAAGGCGATGTGTTGTCCGTCCGGCGAGATGCGTGCGTCACGCAACCAAAGCGGTGTGCTGCTGTATGCGCCCAGGGTCAGCAGGGCGGCAGCCATTGTTATCAAACTTTTTTTCATAGATATGTCCTTGTTATTAATGGTTATTTCATTCCTCTTGCCTGATATACTTTCTCTTTGGCTGCGTTGATGGCCTGCATCTTCTCTTCGGATGCCCGGCGGATGTCATCCCCCAGCGTGGCTACCCGGTCGGGATGGTGTTTCAGTACCAGACGCTTATAGGCTGCGCGTACCTCATCGTTGGTGGCCGTGGGCGATACCTCCAGTACCCGGTAGGCTTCGTCCAGGGTGTTGCCGCCCAGGTTGAGCAGGGAGTCCACCTCGCCGGTAGAGAGGTTCATGGCACCGGCTACCTCGCGTAGGGCATCCAGCTCCTCTTGGCATACTTTTCCGTCGCTCTTGGCAATTTCCACCAGAAAAGCCAGCAGTTGCAGGCGTTCTTCATGGTTCAGGTTCATGGCTATCTGCTGGCCACATTCGCGGATGGTGGTTCGGAAGGCTTGCGGGTTGACCGCATCCATCCGCTTGCGTTCTTCGAAGAGGCGCAACAGAATCTGTTCGCCTTCGGCCACGGCACTCTCTCCGAAGTTCTGTCGGAGAAAGCGGCGTACATACTCCATCTCGCTGTGCATGATGCGCCCGTCGGCCCGAATGATGTAGGATGCCATGACGAGCAGCGAAAAGAGGAAGCTGTTGCGTTGTCCTTGTCCGGTCGGTGCCTCCTGACGGGGTGTATAGCTGCCCTCTGTCGAAGAAGCCGTGTAGTTGGTCTCAAACAGGGAGCCCAAAGCATATCCGGCCAAGGCCCCCAACGGTCCGCCGGCCATAAAGCCGATGATACCGCCTATCCATTTTGCTGCGCCCATGATTCAGTTATTAGTTGTCGATGGTAATCCACATCCGTTGCAGACTTTCGTCCTGCGAGTCTCCACCCACCATCACTTCGTAGCGTCCAGCCAGCGGACGCATCGTGTTGCTTTCGTTGTCCCACCATTCCAGTGCCTTGGGTGCAATCTCTACCGACACCGTCCGGCTCTCTCCGGCAGCGAGGTGTACGCGGCTGAATCCGCGCAGTGCCTTGATGGGGCCGTCGGTATCGCCTTCGCGACGCAGGTACACCTGCACCACTTCGTCACCGTCCACGGTACCGGTATTGCTGAGGGGAACGGTCAGCTTCAGCGGTTCACCGCATTTCAGGTCATTGCGTTCGGCCTTCACCTCTCCATAGCGGAAGGTTGTATAACTCAATCCGTAGCCGAAGGGGAAGAGCGGCTTCTCTTGCAGGTAGCGGTAGGTACGCCCCTTCATATTGTAATCCTCAAAGTCGGGCAGTTGGGCCGTGTTGCGGTAGAAGGTGACGGGCAGCCGTCCGCCGGGGTTGTAGCTGCCGAACAGTGCCTCGGCTACGGCCTGTCCGCCGGCTTGTCCCGGGTACCATGCCTGCAGGATGGCCTGGCAGTTGCGTGTCTCCGGCTCCAACCCGATGGGCGAGCCCGAGCAGTTCACCAATACGATGCGCTTGCCGGCTCGTGCCAAGGCGGCAATCAGTTCCCGCTGTACAGCCGGCAGCTCGATGTCTGTGCGGTCGCCTCCTCGGAATCCGGGCAGCTTCACGCCCATCTCCTCACCCTCCAACGAGGGGGATATGCCGCTTACGAATACCACGATGTCGGCCTCTTTGACGGCGGCCACACTGCCGGCAATATCCACTTCCTGTTTGAATCCAAGGTCGAAGTTCAGTTGGGCATCTCCCTGCAGGTACTCGAAGTCCAGTTCGATTTCTATCGGTTTTCCTGCCTGCACGGCCTGGGTATAGGTGCTCTTCTTCCCACCGTGTCTGTTTCTGAACTTGCGTACCTCTTCACCGTTGATGCGCAGGCAACCGCTTCCGTAGGCATAGATTTCCATCTCAATCTCTCCCGTGCGGTCGGGCATGTAGGTGCTGCGATAGGTGGCCGAGAAGTCGGTCAGGTTGACACCGGGGGCAAACACTGTGGCACCCGATGTGCAGAAGCGGAACGGAGTGGTAATCTGGTCGGTGGCAACCGGCTCGCCGCTACGATCCGTGTTGTTCCAGTAGGTGGCATGGAAGCCTTTGCCCTCGGGTGTCTGACAATGGTCGAAGGCACTTTGCGGCAGGGTGCGCTCTACCCACGAGCATCCGGGCTCGTAGATGAGGCGGTCGTCGCTGCCCAAGGCCCGGCGGATGCCTTCCAGTATGGTGATGGTGTGGAGCGGGGTGCCGTTGTAGTTGCCCCATTGCATGACGCTGTCGTTGGCATTGGGCCCCATGACGGCTACGGTCAGCCCTCCCTTTTTCAGCGGCAGGATGTGGTCGTTGTTCTGCAGCAATACCAGCGAGCGGCGTGCCATCTCCAGCGAGAGGTCATTGTGCTCCTGGCTGGCTACGGTCGAATAGGGAATGCGGGTCCATGATACTTCTGCTGGGTCATCCATTTCGCCTAAGGCAAAGCGTGCCCGCAGCAGGCGGTGGATGCTGACGTCGATGTCCGACTCCTTGATTTTTCCTTCGGCTACAGCCTGCATCAGTGCCTTGTAGCTGGAGCCGCACTCCAGGTCGGTGCCGCTCAGCACGGCGGCTGCCGAGGCCGATGCCGCGTCTGCATGAGTGCCGTGCCGTCCCTCCCGATAGAAGTCGTCGATGGCTCCGCAGTCAGAGAGGATGATGCCCTGGTAACCCCAGTCGTTGCGCAGTATCTGTGTGAGCAGACGGTCGCTGCCGCAGCAGGGGTCTCCCTCTAATCGGTTATAGGCACACATCACCTCTTGTACGCCTCCCTCCTTCACCAGTGCTTCGAAGGGATAGAGATAGGTCTCGTGCAGTTCGCGCGGAACGATGTTCTCGGCATTGAACTGATGGCGGTTCCATTCCGGTCCGGAATGTACGGCGAAGTGCTTGGCACAGGCATGGAGCTTGTCGTAGCGTCCGTCGTTTGTCCCTTGCAGACCCTTGACCACCTGCACGCCCATGCGTGCGGTCAGGTAGGGGTCTTCACCGTAGGTCTCGATGCCGCGTCCCCAGCGCGGGTCGCGGAAGATGTTGACGGTCGGGGTCCAGAAGGTCAGACCCTGGTAGCGCTGATACTCTCCCTCGGCAGCATAGCGGGTGTTCTTGGCCCGTGCCTCGTCGGACACGGCGGTGAATACCTGCTCCAGCAGGTCGGGGTCGAAGCTGGCAGCCATGCCGATGGGTTGCGGGAATACGGTAGCCAGTCCGGCCCGTGCCACTCCATGCAGTGCTTCGTTCCACCAGTTGTAGGGCTTGATGCCCAGCCGCTCTACCGGTTGGGAGCTGTCCATCATCAGTGAAACTTTCTCTTCCAGCGTCAGCTCCTTTAGCAGCAGGTCGGCCCGTTGGTCGGGCGATAGTGCGCTGTTTTTATACGATGATGATTGTGCACATCCTGTCAGCAGCAAGGCTGTCAGCAGATAGGTGTGGCAACTCATAGAAAACGAGTGCCGGTGTGAAGGCTGTCGTAAGCTGTTTCTTTTCATATTGTCAATCAATAAGGTAATAGTAGTTGTTTGGACGCTCAAAGGTAAGCAATTCTTTGCTACGCACAAAATCTTTTTTCACATTCATCCGCATTGGCTGATTATCCACTCCCCGATTGTTCGCCTCTCCGAGTCGAAGTTGATGCCCACCTTCACTATAGGCAGACCACAGAGGGCAAACTTTGACTTGTAGTCCTTTAGGTCTATCTGATTCAAGGCGGCTTCAGCACTCTTGTTAAGTTTCAGCTCGAAGAGGTAGAGGGTGGTTTTGGTTTGAAGTACCATATCCACACGTCCCACTTTGCTTAGCACAGGATATTCCACCCACTCCTTTTCGACGCAATGACTTTCTCAAATGTCTGTATGCCCACGGGCAGCCGTTTCAGTTGCTTCTTATCCATATCCTATCTTTTTATAGAGACCTTTCGGATGCAAACTTATAAAAAATCTGCGATTATTAAGCCTGTATGAGAAAAAAGAAGACTCAACAAAAATACTTTTGAAGAAAATTAAAACAGGCTCAAAATCTCTCTGATAAATTGATTCTGATGAGTAGGGTGTGAAAATAGCTTTCCTCGTTGCAAATAGACAATATTTGCATGAATTTCGATAATCATCTACCTTTCGGACACTCAATTTTGCAAATCGGGCACTATTTGGGCAGTGCCTTCCATCCAAACTCACGAACTTTGGGCCAGTATTCATTTTATGGTCATGATAAAGAGATTCATGTATGGAACCCTTCCTTATGTAGCCTGCCTGTTGTTCAAGAGAGATTCTGTAAACCTGACGTATTACCGATACATTCATCGGCATGGATATCGCAACCACTTGTATGAATTCAGGGAAGAATACGAAGCCATGCGGGTAGAGGTGCGGCAAGATGCAGGACGAAACTTGCCGTACGTCATCAACCGACAGGGACGACGGCTCTATTTCAAGCGAGGAACTTCTGTTGATAAGATAGAACGCATGTATCGTGCCCTTGTAATGGAGCAAGACCCCCGTTCGCCCCATCGCTATTTGGACTGTACGGACGAAGCAAAAGGATATACCTGGGTGGATGCAGGATGTGCCGAAGGATACACTTCGCTGGAGATGGTAGAAGAGGTGGATCACCTCTATCTGTTTGAATGTGATGAGGCGTGGATTGAGGCGTTAGAGGCAACCTTTGCCCTGTGGAGGGAGAAGGTGACAATCTGCGCAGATGGGTAGGAAGTAGTGATGACGACATGGGTGTGTGTCTGGACAGCTATTTCCGCACAATAGGTGCACCACGCCTGTTTTTGAAGATGGATATTGAAGGTGCTGAGCCGAAAGCCTTGCAAGGTTGTAAGGAACTGTTTGCCACGCGCAATGTACGGTTTGCCATCTGCACCTATCATCACAACGATGAACAGACCATTCCGCCTTTACTAAAATAATACGGCTGCCGTTTTGTAGGGCAGACAGGCTACTTTCGACGTAAAAAGCGTATCGTAGTAGTAAGAGGGGATAACAGAAAGAGATAATAAATACAACCATATCATCGACAAGGAAAAGCATCGTATCATGGCATGAAATGGTGGTACAAAGCTATGAAATGGTCATTTCATGCCATGAAACGACCATTTCAAGCTACATTACGTTTGCAGAAGCCGCTATTTCATGCTATGATAACCGCCTTCTTGATGTAGGAAAAGCAACTGTCGGGATGATGTGACTGAGGCTATCTGTCATTCGTGAACGCCGTTTGTGATGCTGCGTTACGTGCGATTTTTGAATGAAAATTGCACATCTTCTACGAAGATAAGCCCAAATTTGCATGAAAACTACGTAAAAACGAGCCTGAAATGATGCCGTTTTGCTCAAAAATGGGTCATTTTTGTGTTAATGTATGCAAATCTAAAAATATCTGCCACACTTTTCTGATACTTAATCCATTTATATAGAGTGTTTTGGCGAGAAGTGTGTGGCAGATGGCAGATAAACAAAACTTTTCACCCGCGCGCGTACGCGCGAGAGGTGTGCGTGCGTGCGGGTAGGTAATAAAATAATAATGTGTAGGGATAGCCTGCTGACACTTTAAATGTTTTCGCTCTTTTCTTTAAAACTTTCTGCATAAAAGTATAGAACTTCTTGCCCGGAAGTTTAAATACGGTGTGCCCCATCTCTTCTGCTCTTTCCAAGGATGGAGAGGACAGGGCCTCGGAATGTCAGCGTACTTTGTGTGCAAGCTCTTCAGCCATGGCGGCATTGATTCTTTCGCCCAGCACATAGATGCGGTATGCGAGCGTCAGTTCCTGGTCGGGCAGCAGGGTGAACGGCTGCTGCTTGGTGGGGGAGAAGTTCCACATCAGGTCGCCTTTGGAGTCGTTGGCCCGGCTGTCCCATACCCGGAGTGGCTCCGGGTAGTTCAGATTGGAGGGATAGGGGACTATCAGCAGGCAGGCGTCACCCTGGCCCTTCTGCTTCTGGAAGTAGCACCAACGGGCCGTCGATGCGTCGGCGTGGTCGCGGTCCGCTCCTTCGGACGTCAGCATTTCGGCCGTCTCTCCGTTCCAGTGTTCCGACACACGGATGCAGAAGCCGCCGTAGCGATAGCACTCCAGCGTGACGGGAGCCGAGGTGGCACAGCGCAGCGTGGTGTGATAGTCGATGTAATATCCCCCTTCGCCGGCACAGCCCAGCTGCAGGCGCAGCTGTTCGGTCATCGCGACCTGCTCGCGCGGTGAGTCGGGATGGACCACGTGGTCGAGTTCGGCAGCGAAACCGTCTGCCTGCACGTCGGTCATCTGCCGGAAACGTACCGTACCCTCTCTCTTATACAGATTCCAGAAATCAATCTCCTCTCCCTCGAACGTGGTCTTCGTCCAGGCATACCACAGTCCGAAGTGGTGGTAATGGTCGGACGGAGAGCAGTTGGTCAGCACCTCGCCTTGCAACGAACGCAGCGGGTGGATGAATCCGCTGCGCTTGTAGACCGAGTCGATGCCCTGTGGCGGGTAGTACGTGGCATAGTGATAGGTGAACAGCGGCTGGCCGTTCAGCGCATACTCCAGCGTTGCACCCGTATCGGTCACGGAGAAGGGCGTGCGACGGGAACTGCATGATCCGAGCAGCAGGAGGAGGCATAAAAGAGAAATCTGGTATGGCATGGTCTTTTCTGTTTTTTGATGTGTAACACTTCGGCAAATGTAGGTAAAATCTGCGAGATTCCGCACCACAGGTCTTAAAGGTTGCTGATGTGTGCGCATAATTCTGCCGTCTTGTACTTGCACTCTCGGAGGAAAACGGTACCTTTGCCCCGCCATACAAATACTCCAATCAGCGTAAACAGAAAAGTGATGAATCTGATTATCGACATAGGCAATACGGCGGCCAAGGTGGCGGTGTTTGACAGGGGAGAGCCTGTCGCCCTCTTCCGTACCTCCAACCGTACGCTGGAGTGCCTGCCCGAGGTGTGCCGCAGCTATCCCGTCCGGCAGGCCGTGGCAGCCTCCGTCATCGACTTGCAACCCGAAGCCGAAGCGCGGCTGGCCGAGCTGCCGGTACCACTCCTGCGGCCGGACGGGCATACCCCGCTGCCCGTCACCGTGAAGTATGAGACTCCGCAGACGCTGGGCATCGACCGCATAGCCGCTGTGGTGGGGGCGCAGACGTGCGCACCCGGCAGGGATGTGCTGGTAGTGGATGCCGGTACCTGCATTACCTACGAACTGCTGGACGCGCAGGGATGCTACTGGGGCGGTAACATCTCGCCCGGCATGCAGATGCGCCTGAAGGCACTCCACGCCTTTACCGGTAGGCTGCCTTTAGTGGAGGCGGAGGGGAGGTTGCTGCCTATGGGATGTGACACGGAGAGTGCCATCCGAGCCGGCGTTGTGCAAGGCATTAAGTATGAAATAGAGGGGTATATACGCTCGCTGAAACATAAATATCCTCAACTTTTGGTTTTTTTAACAGGCGGCGATTCATTTTCTTTTGATACAAACGTAAAAAGTATCATCTTTGCAGACAAATTTTTAGTGTTGAAAGGATTAAACCGAATTTTAGAATACAATAATGATAGGATATAGACAAGCACTGATAGCGCTCTTGCTCACGGTATTATCCGGGGTGCTATACGCTCAGAATAATACCAATTCCCCCTATACACGGTATGGATATGGAGAGTTGGCCGATCCGGGATCGGGCAACAGCAGAGCCATGGGCGGTATCGCTTACGGCTTGCGTGACCCGTATCAGACGAATACGGCCAATCCTGCCTCCTATACGGCGGTGGATTCGCTGACCTTCATCTTCGATGGTGGAGTCACCCTGCAGAAGGTGAACTTCAGCGACGGTACTTTGAAGCGGAACGCCAACAACTCCAGCTTTGACTACATCACCATGCACTTCCGCGCCAGCCGTTGGGCGGCTGTCAGCTTGGGTATGCTCCCTTACTCCAATGTGGGCTACAACCTGGGGAGTGCCGTGGAGGAGTCTGAAGGGACACCGGCACACACGGTGACCTATAGCGGAGAGGGCGGTCTGCACCAGGTTTATCTGGGCCTGGGGTTTAAAATTCTTAAAAATCTTTCTGTCGGAACAAATATTTCGTATCTTTGGGGAGACATCACACGGACAAGAACGCAGAACATTACCTCAGTGTCGTCTGCATACTCCTTGATCACAATGAGTTACGTATCAATGCGTAGCTATAAATTGGACTTCGGAGCGCAGTACAGCATGGACTTGGGCAACAAGCACGGGCTGACGCTGGGAGCGGTCTTCTCACCGGGGCACGACTTGAGCACCGACTCGTATATGGAAGACTATCTGGGCAGCGGAAGCTATGTCACCACACGCCGCGATACGGTGGCAACGTTCAGCATCCCGATGACGGTGGGATTGGGTGCCACCTATACATACAACAATCGTCTGACAGTAGGAGCCGACTTCATGTTGCAGACGTGGAACAAGGCCACCTATATGAACGATGAAGATGCCTTCTGCAAGCGTGGCAAGCTCTCTGTAGGAGCCGAGTATGTGCCCAACCCGATGAGCCGGCACTACTTGAACCGCGTGAAGTACCGTGTGGGTGCCTACTACTCGAAGCCGTATTACAAGATTGACGGTGAACGTGCGGCTACCGAGTACGGCCTTTCGGCAGGATTTGGCTTGTCTGTGCCCCGCACACGCTCGCTGCTGAGCCTGACGGCGCAGTATGTGCGTACCGAGGGCGCGAAAGCGATGTTTCTGGACCAGAATGCCTTCCGCCTCTGCATAGGCGTGACGTTCAACGAACGTTGGTTCTTCAAGCGGAAGGTGGATTGATGACGGATGGATTGAAATGTAACAATGATAATTAATAACTTCTAAATGAAAATACAATGAAAATGAAGATGCTCGTGGCTGCCTTGCTCCTTTCGGGTGGAGTGACCAGCACTTTCGCACAGGTCGAAGATTGTAATAAGAACAGTAGTATCTCGCACGAAGCCGTGAGAGCCGGAAACTTCAAGGATGCCTACGCTCCCTGTATGGCTGTACTGAAGGACTGCCCTACGCTGAAGTATTATACCTATACGGATGCGGAAAAGATTCTTCGCGCTTTCTTGGGCGGCATCAAGGATCGCAACAGTGCCGACTACAAGAAGTATTTCGACGAACTGATGGCCGCTTACGACCAGAAGATCAAGTACCTGCCCGACCTGAATGCCAAGCTGAAAGCTACGCAGCAGGTGTCCGAAGCACGCACCATCGGCGACAAGGCAGTGGACTATCTGCAGTTCGCTCCTTCGGTTGACATGAACCAAGCCTATACGTGGCTGAAGCAGTCGGTAGACGGTGAGAAGGGCAACTCGAAAGGTGCTACGCTGAACGCCTTCATGGAGACGACCCTGAAGATGGTGCAGGCTGACAAGGGCCATACCGACAAGTTCTTCCAGGACTATCTGGATGCTTCCAAGTACATCGAAGAGGCTATCAATACCGAGGCCAAACCGCAGGTGAAGGAGTATCTGGAGACGCTGAAGAACAACTTCGTGGCCATGTTCATCAACAGTGGTGTGGCCGACTGCGAATCGCTGCAGAACATCTATGGCCCGCAGGTAGAGGCCAACAAGACCGACTCTGCCTTCCTGAAGAAGGCCATTGCCGTGCTGAAGATGATGAAGTGTAACGAGTGCGAGGCTTACTTCTCTGCTTCTGAATATATGTATCGCATCAATCCTACTTCGGATGCCGCATTGGGCGTAGGTGCCATGTATTATAAGAAAGGTGACTTCGAGACAGCCGTGAAGTTCTTCGACGAGGCACTGGAGAAGGAACCAGAGAACGCCAAGAAGGCCGAAATCGCTTGCGCTACGGGTGCTGCCCTGTTCCAAGCCAAGAAGCTCTCGCTGGCCAGAAGCTATTGCCAGAAGGCTATCGGCTTCCGCGAAGACTATGGCGATCCCTACATCCTGCTGGCTTCCATGTATGCTTCCAGCCCCAACTGGAGCGACGAGCCTGCACTGAACAAGTGTACTTACTTTGTAGTCATCGACAAACTGCAACGTGCAAAGGCTGTTGACCCCTCTGTAGCAGACAAGGCCAACGAACTCATCTCGACCTATGCACGTCACACCCCGCAGGCCAAGGACCTCTTCATGTTGGGTTACAAGGCTGGTGACCGCATCACAATCCAGGGTTGGATTGGTGAGTCTACTACCATCCGATAACGATTGACTATGGCGCAACGACTGGAGGACGTAGTCTGTCATCATACAAGCATAACCATCGCCTGGGGGGTGATGGTTATGCTTCTTTTATTCTCAGCCTGTTCGGGACGCAAGAAGGAGCTGGGAGCCGCCATCACCGAGCGCGACTCGCTGCCCGTGCTGGATACGCGGGGCATCACCACGCTGGTGTCTGACTCGGGCATCACCCGCTATCGCATCCTGACGGAAGAGTGGCTGGTGTTCGACCGCAAGTCGCCTCCCTACTGGGCGTTCGAGAAGGGCATCTATCTGGAGAAGTTTGATACCCTGTTCCAGGTGGAGGCCAGCATCAAGGCCGATACGGCCTACTTCTACAACAAGGAGGAGCTGTGGAAGCTGATAGGCCATGTCGACATCAAGAACCTGAAGGGCGAACGCTTCAATACGGAACTGCTCTACTGGGACCAGCGGCGCGAGAAGGTCTATTCCGACCGATTCATCCGCATCGAACAGCCGGACCGCATCATCACCGGCCGGGGTTTTGAGTCGAATCAGCAAATGACTGTCTATACCATCCATAAGCCCGAGGGCATCTTCTACCTGGACGAAGAGGCGACGAGAGCAGACAGCGTGCGAACCGACAGTGTCAATTAAATGTGCGTGCGATAATAGTATGGATATCTTCGTTTACCTGCTTATTACAATGGCCTTTTCGGCCTTCTTCTCAGGGATGGAAATCGCGTTCGTCTCTGTGGACAAATTGCGTTACGAGATGGAACGTAAGCCGGGGCTTACCTCTACCGTCATCGACTACTTCATGCGCAATCCCAACAATTTCATCTCCACCATGCTGGTGGGCAACAACATTGCCTTGGTCATCTACGGTATCATCATGGCCCAGATTATTGAAGACCAGCTGCTGGCAGGTGTCATCCCCAATGAGTTCCTGAAGGTGCTGGTGCAGACGGTCATCTCTACGCTGCTGATTCTGGTTACCGGCGAATTCCTGCCCAAGAACCTCTTCAAAATCAATCCCAACCTGATGCTGCGTATCTGCGCCTTGCCGCTTTTCGTCTGCTACATCGTGCTGTTCCCCGTCTCCAAGTTCGCCTCCGGTCTCTCTTACATTTTCTTGCGCCTGCTGGGACTGGAAATCAACAAAGAGGCCTCCGACAAGGCTTTCGGCAAGGTGGATCTGGACTATTTCATCCAGTCGAGCATCGAGAACGCGGACAACGAGGAGGAACTGGACACCGAGGTGAAGTTCTTCCAGAACGCATTGGATTTTTCCAACATCAAGATACGCGACTGCATCGTGCCCCGCACCGAGATAGTGGCCGTAGAGAAGAATACCTCGCTGGACGACCTGAAAAACCTCTTTGTGGAGTCGGGTATCTCCAAAATCATGGTGTACGACGGCAATATCGACAATGTGGTAGGCTATATCCACTCCTCCGAGATGTTCCGCAATCCCGAGGATTGGCGCAACAACATCAAGGAGGTACCCATCGTACCCGAAACCATGGCCGCCCACAAGCTGATGAAGCTCTTCATGCAACAGAAGAAGACCATTGCCGTGGTGGTGGACGAGTTCGGAGGGACTTCCGGCATCGTGTCGTTGGAAGACCTGGTGGAAGAGATATTCGGCGACATCGAGGACGAGCACGACAACACCTCGTACATCTGCAAGCAGCTGGGCGAACACGAGTACGTCTTGTCTGCCCGACTGGAGATAGAGAAGGTCAACGAAACCTTCGGATTGAACCTGCCCGAATCTGACGATTATCTTACAGTCGGCGGCCTGATTCTGAACCGTTACCAGAGTTTCCCGAAGCTGCATGAGATAGTGACCATCGGTGAGTTTCAGTTCAAAATCATCAAGGTGTCGGCTACAAAAATAGAGCTTGTACGGTTGAAAGTGAGCGAATAATCTTATTAAAACGTAATTTTTTAGAAAATAAGTAGATGCGTATCTGCATTTTTTGTATCTTCGTGCGCTAAAATGAACTCGTGCGCCAAAGCGTACGATGAAAGGCTATGCGATAATTGGAAATAATAATAAACAAATAAAAAACATTCAATTCAAATGGCAACATTACAAAACATTCGGTCCAAAGGACCCTTATTGGTGATTGTAATTGGTCTGGCGCTGTTTGCTTTCATCGCAGGAGATGCGTGGAAGGTGCTGCAGCCGCACCAATCACAAGAAGTAGGTGAAGTGAACGGAGAGAGCCTTTCCGCTCAAGAGTATCAGGCACTGGTGGAAGAGTACACCGAAGTGGTGAAGTTTTCGCAGGGCGTCAATGCGTTGAACGATGACCAGACCAACCGTATCAAGGACGAAGTGTGGAGATCGTATGTCAACAACAAGCTGATTGAGGCCGAAGCCAAGAAACTGGGTCTGACCGTTACAAAGGGTGAGATTCAGGCCATCATCGATGCCGGCGTTCACCCCATCCTGCAGCAGACTCCCTTCCGTAACCCGCAGACCGGTGCGTTCGACAAGGATATGTTGAAGAAGTTCCTGGTAGACTATGCCAAGATGGGTCAGAACCAACTGCCTGCCCAATATGCAGAGTATTACACCTCGATGTTCAAGTTCTGGACATTTGTGGAGAAGACACTGAAGCAGTCACGCCTGCAGGAGAAGTACCAGGCATTGGTAGCCAGGGCCTTGTTCTCTAACCCGGTAGAAGCTGAAGTTGCTTTCAATGGCCGCGTCGAGCAGAGCGACCTGCTGCTGGCTGCCATCCCTTATTCATCTGTAGCCGATTCGCTGGTCAGCGTGAAGGAGTCTGACCTGAAGGCTGCCTACGACAAGAAGAAGCAGCAGTTCAAGCAGATGGTGGAGACCCGTAACGTGAAGTACATCGACGTGCAGGTGACTGCCAGCCCCGAGGATAAGGCTGCCATCCAGCAAGAGGTGGAGGAATACACCGCCCAGCTGAACGACGAGCCTGCCGACTATACCACTTTCATCCGCTCTACCGGTTCGGAGACTCCGTATGTGGACCTGTTCTATACAGCCCGTGCATTGCCCTCTGACGTAGTGGCTCGCTTGGACTCTGTCGCTGTAGGTGGCGTATATGGCCCCTATTACAACGCAGCCGACAATACCATCAACTCGTTCAAGAAGCTGGCAGTCGCTTCGCTGGCCGACTCCATCGAGTTCCGTCAGATTCAGGTAATGGCCGAGGATGCCGATAAGACCAAGACGCTGGCCGACAGCATCTTCAATGCTATCAAGGGTGGTGCAGACTTTGCCGAACTGGCCAAGAAATACGGTCAGACAGGTGAAAAGAACTGGATCTCCTCTGCCAACTACGAAGGCGCACAGGTGGATGGTGACAACCTGAAGTACATCACTGCCGTGACTTCGCTGCCAGTCAACGAACTGAGCAACCTGGCACTGGCACAGGCCAACGTCATTCTGCAGGTAACTGCCAAGAAGGCAGTGAAGGACAAATACAAAGTGGCCGTAGTGAAGCGTCCCGTGGAATTCAGCAAGCAGACTTATAGCAAGGCATACAACGACTTCAGCCAGTTTATTGCTACCAACAATACGTTGGACAAGATGGTTGCCAATGCCGAAGATGCCGGTTACAGACTGCTGGATAACCCCGAACTCTATAGCTCGGAATATGGTATCGGTGGTGTAAGAGGTACAAAAGATGCCTTGAGATGGGCCTTCTCTGCCAAGGTGGGTGAGGTATCGGGCTTGTATGAGTGTGGCGAGAGCGACCGCATGTTGGTGGTAGCTGTTGCCGGCATCACTCCCGAAGGTTACCGTCCGCTCGCTATGGTACAGGATCAGCTGAGAGCCGAGGTCGTTCGCGACAAGAAGGCTGAGAAGATTATGGCCGACATGAAGGCTGCCGGTGTCGCTTCGTTTGACCAGTACAAGAACCTGCCCAACGCCGTGAGCGACTCCATCAAGCACGTAACGTTTGCCGCTCCGGCCTACATCGCTTCGTTGCGTAGCAGCGAACCGCTGGTAAGTGCCTACGCTTCGATAGCCGAGACCAACAAACTTAGTGCCCCTATCAAGGGTAATGCCGGTGTCATCGTGCTCCAGCTGTATGCCAAGGAGAAGCAGGAAGAGAGCTTCGACAAGGATGCCGAACAGACCAACCTGGCATCGATGCATGCACGCATGGCTTCGCAGTTTATCAATGACCTCTATCTGAAGGGCAACGTGAAGGACAAACGCTATCTGTTCTTCTAAAGCACCTCTCTTCAGTACGAAGGATAGATTTGACGGTTCAAAAGCCTCTATCACAGACACGGGCTACACGGGGTAAGGCAAATACCGCGGGTAGTCCGTGCCTGCTTTTTCATGAATGTAGCATTTAACAGTATGGATAATATACAGAAGCAACCGCTGTTGGGTATGACGTTGGCCGAGCTGCAAGGCGTGGCCTCCCACTTGGGGATGCCGGCCTTCACGGCCAAGCAGTTGGCACAATGGCTCTACGTCAAGAAGGTGACTTCGATTGACCAGATGACCAATCTCTCTTTGAAGCACCGCGAACTGCTGAAGCAATGTTATGAGGTGGGTGCTGCCGCACCGGTCAATGCCATGCGCTCGGCCGACGGTACGGTGAAGTACCTCTACCAGGCCGGTGACAACCACTTTGTGGAAGCTGTCTATATCCCCGACGACGACCGGGCCACCCTCTGCGTCTCCTCGCAGGTAGGGTGCAAGATGAACTGCCTCTTCTGCATGACCGGCAAGCAGGGCTTTACGGCTCAGCTGACTGCCAATCAGATTATCAATCAAATCAGTTCACTGCCCGAGCGCGACCGGCTGACCAATATCGTGATGATGGGGATGGGCGAGCCGCTCGACAACCTGGACCAGGTGTTGAAGGCGCTGGAAATCATGACAGCCCCCTATGGCTATGCCTGGAGCCCCAAGCGCATCACGCTCTCTTCGGTTGGTCTCCGCAAGGGACTGAAACGCTTCATCGAATCGTCCGATTGCCACCTGGCCATCAGCCTCCATTCCCCCTTGCCCCAACAGCGCCGTACGCTGATGCCGGCCGAGAAGGCCTTCTCCATCACAGAGATTGTAGAGCTGCTGCGGGGGTATGACTTCAGCAAACAGCGCCGTCTCTCGTTCGAGTACATCGTCTTCAAGGGTGTGAACGACTCGCTGCCCTATGCCAAGGAGTTGCTTAAACTGCTCCGCGGGTTGGATTGCCGCGTCAATCTGATACGTTTCCATGCCATTCCGGGCGTGGATCTGCAGGGTGCCGATATGGAGACCATGGTGCGCTTGCGCGACTACCTGACCTCGCACGGCCTGTTCACCACCATACGCGCATCGCGTGGAGAGGATATCTATGCCGCCTGCGGGATGCTATCGACGGCCGAACAAGAGGCAAAAAGAGGCGAATTAATATAAATTATTAGCTTGGGTAAGGCGGATGTGACGCTTTCTTTGTAGTTTTGTAAACACTAATTTTTGATAGGATATGAAAAGACAGTTGTTTTTTGTAACATGGGCTTGTCTGCTGTCACTCTTGACATCATGCAGTAGCGGTGGCCTGATGAAACCGACATCCAGTGGTCGGGCGTATGAACTTTTGGTGGTGATAGACCAAGGGCTGTGGGAACGTCCTGCCGGCAGGGCCTTGTTCAATGTGCTTGATTCCGATGTGCCCGGCCTGCCTCAGTCGGAACGTTCGTTCCGCATCATGTACACGGCTCCCGCCCATTTCGATTCTACCCTGAAGCTGATACGCAACGTCATCATCGTTGAAATCAATAAGGACCGCTATACCCAGCCTAAGTTCAAGTATG
The DNA here is from genome assembly GCA_945641355.1 of uncultured Mediterranea sp. Lineage (GTDB taxonomy): Bacteria > Bacteroidota > Bacteroidia > Bacteroidales > Bacteroidaceae > Bacteroides. The sequence goes on from CALZEQ010000002.1 coordinate 125,874, forward strand.
CCAAGGATGTGTATGCCGCTCCGCAGACGATACTCACCATCCAGGCTCCTGACGAGACCTCTTTCGGTCTCTTTGTGGAGGAGAACACGCAGGTGATTATCGATTTCTTCCATCGGGCCGAGATGAACCGTCAGATAACGATGCTCTCTACCAAGCACAACGACCAAATCAGTACCAAAGCAGCCGAACTCTTCGGATGCGACGTATGGGTGCCGGGCGAACTCTCTTCGCTCAAGTTGGGTGAGGACTTCTTGTGGGCGGGTACCAACAGCGCCACGGCCGACCAGAACTTTGTGCTCTATTCATATCCCTATAAGGACCGCAATACCTTTACCAAAGAGTACTTTGTACACAAGCGCGATTCCGTGATGAAAGTCAACATCCCGGGTGCCCGTGAAGGCATGTACATGATGACCGATACGCTGATGACCGATGTACGCTCCATCGCCGTACAGGGTCAGTATGCGTTGGAAGCACGTGGCTTGTGGCGCGTGAAGGGCGATTTTATGGGAGGTCCGTATGTCTCTCATGCCCGTGTTGATACGGTTTCAGGACGGATTGTCGTGGCCGAGATATTTGTCTATGCACCCGAGAAACTGAAGCGCAACCTGGTGCGTCAGTTGGAGGCATCGCTCTATACCTTGCAGTTGTCGGGAACTGCTGCCGGAACCGGTGCCGAAATTCCTCTAGGCATTTCGGCTGCTGAGGCAGGAGAGTAAGTGATGCAGATGTGCGAAACTTGAATTACATACATTATATATATGGAAGATAAGAAAATCAGAATCGGTATAACACAAGGAGACATCAACGGAGTGGGGTATGAGGTCATCCTGAAAACATTTTCAGACCCTACGATGTTGGAACTCTGTACACCTATTATCTATGGTTCGCCTAAGGTGGCAGCTTACCATCGCAAGTCGCTCGACCTCTCAACCAACTTCAGCATTGTCAGTTCGGCATCCGAGGCATCCGACGGACGGCTCAGTGTGGTAAACTGTACCAACGATGAGGTGAAGGTGGAGTTTGCCAAGGCCGATGCCGAAGCCGGCAAGGCTGCACTGGATGCGCTGGAAAGAGCCATTGAGGAGTATCGTGAGGGATGGATTGACGTCATTGTGACGGCTCCCATCAACAAGCATACCATCCAGTCGGATGAATTTCATTTCCCCGGCCATACGGAGTATATCGAACAGAGGTTGGGCGAAGGTGCCAAAGCACTGATGATTCTGCTGAAGGACGATTTCCGGGTGGCTTTGGTGACGGGACATCTGCCTGTCAATCAGATAGCTTCGGCCATCACCAAAGAGCTGATAGAGGAGAAACTGGTCATCTTCCACCGTGCACTGAAGGAGGATTTTGCCATCGGTGCCCCACGCATAGCTGTCCTGTCGCTCAATCCCCATGCCGGCGACGAGGGACTGTTGGGTACGGAAGAGCAAGAGGTGATTGTCCCCGCTATCAAGGAGATGTCAGCCAAGGGCGTGCTCTGTTACGGCCCCTATCCGGCCGACGGCTTCATGGGCTCGGGTCATTTCTCCCATTTTGACGGCATCCTGGCTATGTATCACGACCAAGGATTGGCTCCCTTCAAGGCGTTGGCAATGGACGAAGGGGTGAACTATACGGCCGGTCTGCCGGTGGTGCGTACCTCGCCTGCCCATGGAACGGCCTATGACATAGCCGGTAAGGGGCTTGCTTCGGAGAGCTCGTTCCGTCAGGCCATCTATGTGGCGATAGACGTCTTCCGAAACCGTCAGCGCGAGAAGGCCGCCCGCACCAATCCGTTGCGCAAGCAGTATTACGAGAAGCGTGATGACAGTGACAAACTGAAACTTGATAGTGTAGAAGAAGATTTGTAGACATGACGAAAGCGGAGATACAACAAGTGAAGAACCGTTTCGGCATCATCGGAAACAACGAGGTGCTGATGCGTGCGATAGACGTCGCCATACAGGTGGCACCTACCGACTTGTCTGTGCTTATTACCGGCGAAAGCGGTGTGGGAAAAGAGAGTTTTCCCCAAATCATCCATCAATACAGTCGCCGCAAGCACGGGCAGTACATTGCGGTGAACTGCGGTGCCATCCCGGAGGGAACCATCGACTCCGAACTGTTCGGACACGAGAAGGGTGCCTTCACAGGTGCCATTGGTGAACGGAAGGGCTATTTTGGTGAGGCCAACGGAGGTACCATTTTTCTTGACGAGGTGGGCGAACTCCCTCTCTCTACCCAGGCACGTCTGCTCCGTGTGCTTGAAAGCGGTGAGTTCATCAAGGTCGGCTCCTCTAAGGTGGAGAAGACGGACGTGCGCATCGTAGCCGCTACCAATGTCAACCTGACGCAAGCCATCGCCGAAGGACGTTTCCGCGAAGACCTTTACTACCGTCTGAATACGGTGCCCATTCAGGTGCCTCCGTTGCGAAGCCGTGGGCAGGACGTGGAACTGCTGTTCCGTAAGTTTGCAACAGACTTCGCCGAAAAGTACCGTATGCCCGGCATCCAGCTGACAGAAGATGCCAAGGCCGCTTTGCTGGCTTATACCTGGCCGGGCAACGTGCGTCAGCTGAAGAACATTGCCGAACAAATCTCCATCATCGAAACCAATCGGGAGATTACCGATGACATCCTGAAGAAGTACCTGCCGGAGCAGAGCAATGCCTCCCGATTGCCGGCTTTGCTGAACTCGAAGGACGGGAAGAACTTCGGCAGCGAACGTGAGATTCTCTATCAGGTGCTGTTTGACATGCGTCACGATGTGACGGAACTGAAGAAGCTGGTTCACGAGATTATGACGGAGCGGGGACACGCTCCCATGGGAACGGCGCAGGTTGTACCGTCCTCTTCCTATTATACTCCGGCTTCTCCGGTCGTTGCTTCCGAAACTGCTCCGGGCATGCCCACCATCATCCACTCCGCTGTCAAGCCTTCCGCCAATATGGATGACGACATACAGGACACGGAGGAGTATGTGGAGGAGTCGCTCTCGCTGGACGAAGTCGAGAAAGAGATGATTCGCAAGGCGTTGGAACGTCATCGTGGCAAGCGGAAGAGCGCAGCGCAGGACCTGAACATCTCGGAGCGTACACTTTACAGAAAAATCAAAGAATATGGATTGGATTAAGAATACACTTCTCCTCTGCCTGTCGGCAGTGTGCCTGCTGTCGTTTCAATCGTGCAGTGTGCAGATGGGACTGGCTCCCATCAGTTCCATTGACTATACCAAGGTGAAGTCCATCTCGATAGCCGACTTCCAGAACCGGGCGGACTATGTATATGCCCCCTTGGCCACCGAGTTCAACCAGAAGCTGAAGGATATGTTCATCCAGCAGACCCGTCTGTCGCTGCTCAATTCGGGCGGTGACCTGGAACTGGACGGCGAGATAACCGGCTACAACCAGTACAACGAGGCCGTGGATGCCAGCGGATATGCTTCGAAGGTGAAGGTGACGCTGACCGTCAACGTGCGTTACGTCAACAATACGAACCACGAGGAGGACTTTGAGCAGCAGTTCTCGGCCTTCCAGACCTACGACTCGTCCCAGCTGCTGACCGAGGTGCAGGATCAGTTGATTGCCGTGATGGTGAAGGACATCGCCGAGCAGATATTCAATGCCACCGTAGCAAACTGGTAATGCCATGACTTCCAACCAACTGCAGCAATGGATTCAGCATCCCGAGACGTTAGACCGCGACTCGCTGTATGAACTGCGCACCCTGTTGGGACGTTATCCCTACTTCCAGTCGCTCCGCCTGCTCTACCTGAAGAACCTCTACCTGCTGCACGATGCCTCATTCGGTCAGGAATTGCGCAAGTCTGTGCCCTATGTGGCCGACAGCCGTACGCTGTTCTATCTGATAGAGGGTGACCGCTATCTCCTGAAGCCTCACGCACCTTCGTCGGCTGCGGCAGGCAGTGACGTTGCCGAAGGAGCCGACCGTACACTCTCGCTGATAGATGCTTTCCTGGCTACCATGCCGCAAGAGCAGTTGTCGCAGACGGCAGAACTGGATTATGCGATGGACTATACAGCCTACCTGATGCAGGATGAGACGTGTGCGGATGCAGCCGAAGCGGAACAGACGGAGGCGGAGGTACCCCGAATGCGCGGACACGAACTGATTGACGGATTTATCCGTCGGAATGAATCGCCCGAGGAGGGTGGGGTAGCGTTACCAGTCGTTCAGCCGGAGGAACCGGTAGCCACTGACGCCGACGAAGAGGAAGAGGAGGATGCTGCCGTCGACGAGGTCTCTGAGGAGAGTTATTTTACCGAGACTTTGGCCAAAATATATATCAAACAGCAGCGATATGAGAAGGCTCTTGAAATTATTAAAAGATTAAGTTTGAATTATCCAAAAAAAAATGCTTACTTTGCAGACCAAATCAGATTTTTGGAAAAATTGATTATTAACGCTAAATCAAAATAACAAAAAATGTACTTATTATTAATTATTTTCATGTTGATAGCATCCGTGCTGATGTGTTTCATTGTGCTGATTCAGAACTCTAAAGGAGGAGGTCTGGCATCCAGCTTTGCTTCGTCCAATCAGATTATGGGTGTGCGCAAGACGACTGACTTTCTGGAAAAGGCAACTTGGACACTGGCTGGTGCCATGGTTGTCATCAGTATCTTCTCTGCCTATGCCATCCCCACCTCTTCCGTGAAGGACGGTAACGTGATTTTGGAGCAGGCTCAGCAAGAGGAGAAGACCAATCCTTATAACATGCCTGTAGGCGCAAATGCTCCTGCTGCATCCGATGCTGCTTCCGCTGCTCCTGCTACCGCTGCAGCTGCTCCTGCTGCCGTGGATACCACGAAGGGTGAATAATGCCGATGTATGCGCATCCCGCTGACGGGATGTGACCAGCATAAAATGAGTGCGCAGAGACGTAAAGTCCCGGTCGTGGCGATGGCTTGCCTACCGCCTTTCAGTCCGAGTCTTTGTGTCTCTGCGTTTTTTTCTCTCTTTTGACACATTCCACTCTTTTTTTCTCCCGATTAGAGCTATAGTTGCCGATAATTAGCTACTTTTGTAGAGCCAATGTGAATCATTAATTTCTAAAATATCAATAACAAGATGACTACTGACAAACTTCACCAGACACTGCGCGACTCTGCGGGTGTTCGCTGGACAGTGCTCCTTTTCCTGGCATTTGCCATGTTCTGTTCGTATATCTTTATGGACATTCTTTCCCCCATCAAGGATTTGATGCAGTCTACCCGCGGATGGGATTCAACCGCTTTCGGAACCATGCAAGGTTCGGAAACATTCTTGAACGTCTTTGTCTTCTTCCTCATCTTTGCAGGTATTATCCTCGACAAGATGGGCGTTCGTTTCACCGCCATCCTTTCGGGAGCGGTTATGCTGATTGGTGCCACCGTCAATTGGTATGCTGTGACCGAGGCCTTCCAGGGCAGTTCGTTGGAGGCATGGTTCAACAATAACCTTAACTACATCCCCGGCTTCGACGAGTTGGGCATCTCTCCTTTCTATCTGGGTATGCCCGCATCGGCCAAGTTTGCCGCTGTCGGTTTCATGATATTCGGTTGCGGTGTGGAGATGGCTGGTATTACCGTCTCGCGTGGTATTGTCAAGTGGTTCAAAGGTCGTGAAATGGCATTGGCTATGGGATCTGAGATGGCACTGGCCCGTCTGGGTGTGGCCACCTGTATGATCTTCTCACCCATGTTTGCCAAGTGGGGCGGTGTCATCGATGTCTCCCGTTCGGTAGCCTTCGGTGTCATCCTGCTGCTCATCGCCCTCATCATGTTCATCGTTTACTTCTTCATGGACAAGAAACTCGATGCACAGACCGGCGAGGCCGAGGAGAAGGACGATCCGTTCAAAATCAGTGACCTGGGTAAGATTCTTTCCAGCGGAGGCTTTTGGCTGGTAGCGTTGCTCTGTGTGCTCTACTACTCGGCCATCTTCCCCTTCCAGAAGTATGCCGTCAACATGTTGCAGTGCAACCTTGTGTTCAGCGAAGTGCCTTCCGACTCCTTCTGGGCTACCAATACCGTCACCATCATCCAGTACTGCATCATGCTGGTGGTTGCTGCCGCAGCATTCGCCAGCAACTTCTGTAAGCGTTCGTCGCTCAAGTCGTCCCTGTTGGTGGTAGCCGGTGTCGCGTTGGTGGTATTCTGCTATATGGGCTATATGCGTCAGAGCGCCGAGACGGTATTTGCCGTATTCCCCCTGTTGGCTGTGGGCATCACTCCCATTTTGGGCAACTATGTAGACCATAAGGGCAAGGCCGCTTCCATGCTGGTGGTAGGTTCGCTCCTGCTCATCCTCTGCCACCTGACGTTTGCGTTCGTTCTGCCTATGTTCAGCGACAACGCTGTGGGTGGCATCATCGTGGCCTATCTCACCATTCTGGTGCTGGGTGCCAGCTTCTCGTTGGTTCCTGCCGCTTTGTGGCCCAGCGTACCTAAGTTGGTTGATGCCAAGATTATCGGTAGTGCCTATGCACTGATTTTCTGGATTCAGAATATCGGCCTCTGGCTCTTCCCGCTGCTGATTGGCAAGGTGCTCGACAAGACCAATCCACAGTTGGTCAGCGATTTGCAGAACGGTCTTATCTCACCCGAAGAGGCAGCCGTCTCCTATAACTATACCGCTCCGCTGGTGATGCTTGCCTGTCTGGGTATTGCCGCCCTGCTGCTGGGCTTTGTCCTGAAGGCTGTGGACAAGAAGAAGGGGTTGGGCTTGGAAGAACCCAACATCAAGGGCTAATCCTGAATAACAAAGTTATTGTTACCGGTATATAAAATAGAAAGGGGTGTCTCTGTTTCCAGCATCGACGCCCCTTTCTAATTATCAATCAGTTCTTGTCCTATGAAGAATCGTACAGATGTCCATTCCCGCGTGGATTTGCTGGATACCATTCCCGTACATAGTGATCACGTCCGTACCGAGTGGAAAGACGGGTGTGCCGTTCTGGCTTATCCGCGTTTCCGGCATTCGTGGATGCGCCGCTGGCTGCTGCCTAAAGGTATGTCGCCCGATATTCGTGTCACGTTGGAAGACCACGGGACAGCCGTCTGGCAGCTCATTGATGGAGAGCGTGATGTGCGTACCATCATCCGTCTGCTTGCCTCCCATTTCGAGGGCGACTCCTCGTATGCCTTCCGTGTCACCGCCTATCTGATGCAGCTCCGCAAGGACGGTTTCATCCGTTTACTCGCTCCGGTCCACCTTTAGCAGTGCCCCTGTAGCTACGTCGAACAGTACCTTGATGGTGCTGTTCTTGTTGAACAGTACTGGAGCCAGGTATTCGCGCGTGCCGAACTGCGTAACCGGCAATTCCTCTTCATAGATTTTCTTGCCGGCTGTCATCAGCGTCACCCTCGCTCTTCCGGGTACGTTGTAGGCCACCCCTTCCAGCTTTTTCTTGGCCTCCTCTTCACCGTCGATGGCCGGTGTCTTCAGGTCGGCGATGCTGATGTAGTAGGGCTCGCCTGCCAGGTCGTTGTCAGCCACCACACCCAGTTTCTTCGAGAATCGGAAGGCCACCTTCTGCTGCATCTCTTCCGGTTTTATCCTCACGGTCACCCTCTTTGTCTCCTTCTGTACGCTGCCGGTGAACATCTCCGTCATGGCCTGTTCCTGCTGGTTCAGGCTCTCCAGCATCAGTTTCAGTTGGGCACCGTCTTTGGGCATGTTGTCAGCCTCGCCTCTCAGCAGGGCACTTCTGCTCTCCCGTATACTGTATATCTCCTTAGCCACCAGCTCGGCCATCTTTGCAGTCGAACCGGCCATCAGAATCTCTTCGGTCAGGAAGCTGCGCGGGTCAATCCGTTTCGTTCCCTCTGTTCCGTGGCTGCTTGCCTCCTTCTTCTGCTTGGCTCCGCTGAACGGCATGTTGATGGAGCGTACGATGCCCTCTTCGGTCAGTTCCATCAGGGGAGCCGTGCTCTTGTCCTTCAGTTTCACGAAGTACACGTTCTCCTTGTCGGGTGTACCTACGATGTTGGTCTCTATCTTGTCCAGCGTCCAGCTCTCTTCAGCCGTGTCTTGTCGGTTACCCAGCCGCAGGTAGCGGTCGGCATATTTGCAGAACTCACCGGGCGTATAGAGGTTGCGGGTAGTGTGCAGCACAATCTCTATCTCCGTCTGTGGCAGCAGGTATGTTACTCCATAGTCCTTGCCCCTCATCACGCCGGCAGTCACTTCCGTCTGTGCCGTGGCACAGACACACAGCAGCAGGGCCGGTATTGTCAGTATCTTCTTGTTCATCTTTATCCTTCTGGTTATCGTTATCGGTTCAATAATTCATACGGTAGCTACAAAGTTAGTCAAGTTATCTTTTCCCTCGTGCCAATTAGCGATTATTAACGCATCTAATCCTCTTTCTTTCCTCTGATTGCTCCATTTTTTGCCTTTGAAAGTTGGATAGCTCGGATAGAATCTGTTTCTTTGTCTGTTCAAAACTTTTATGCTATATATGAGTAAACGAATTCGGCAATACCTCGGTTTGCTGTCGGCAGTCTTGCTTTATTTCATTGTCCACGAGGGGGCTCATGCGCTTTATGCACTGTCAGTCGGTGCATTCAAGCAGGTTAATTTTTTAGGGTTGGGCGTGCAGATTGACATCTATCGCGACCGCATGACAGATACCCAGCTGGGCATTTTCTGTCTGGTGGGTGCCGTCTCCACCTTCATTGTAGGTTGGTTGCTGGTACTGTTCCGTCAGCGCATCTGTGCCCTTCGTCCTATGTTTCCTCGCACGTTGGGCTGGTACCTCACCCTCATCCTGCTCCTGCTCGATCCGCTCTACCTCTCCATCCTCTATAGTTTTGTGGGAGGCGGTGACATGAATGGCATCGTGTTGATTTGTCCCGAATGGCCTGCCCGCATTGCATTCGGTCTGTTGGGCGTACTTCATCTCGTTGTCATTGCCCGTTACGTTTATCCCGCATACAAGCGTTCGTTTGCAACGGCAGCTGATTGATCGTTTTTGTTTGAATCATCGAAAAAGTGTGCATCCAAACGGTTTATTCCCGTTCAAAAACCGTTCAGAAGAGCCTGCTTAGGCAGGCTTCTGCACTCGCTTCCGTTCATCATCGTTCAGCGGTTCTATGGACGTACGTCCAAGCACCCTTTGCACGTACGTCCATAGCATCTAACGACGTACGTCCATAGAACCTTTGAACGTACGTCGTTAGAATGCTTCGAAGTACGGCGTGACTTATCGTTCTCATCTTTTTGCAAAGTTAGGAAAGGTTATCAGATTCAGCATACGAAGGTTGAATCTTTTTTTTGCGCAACTGTTTGGGTGGTTCGGGTAAAAGCATTACCTTTGCCGCGCAGAGGGGTAGGAGGTTTCCGCCCTTTTGTACCAACATACGATGCTTGTCGGTGTTCGGGTCATGGGGTTGACTGGATTTGACAGCGGGCAGAAATGGTAGGTAAGCATGCAGTGCGTCGTCGATTGGCACTTTAATCTCAGTCTTCAAAATTTTATCTGGCGAAACTAACTACGCTCTCGCTGCGTGATCGAAGTACAGTAGATCGACGCTTAATCCCGGCACCAGGTGCTGGGACGTGACATCACTCGGAAGCTGTTGCTCCGAAGCATTCCGGTAAAGTGGTGCAGTCACATCGGGGATAGTTGTCATCGGCCTCGCGGTGGCGATGAAAATTCAGAGGATAAGGTAGCGGTTGATGGCTTTGGTTCTGCCGTTGCACGAAAACTTAGGCAAAGATAAGCATGTAGAAAGCTTATGATTTCCTCGTTTGGACGAGGGTTCGATTCCCTCCAGCTCCACATTTATCTTAAATAACTCACTGAATTTCAGTGAGTTATTTCTATTTTAAAGACATGGCCCCCAAGGTGCTCCCCTCCCTCGCTACTTTTATATTAATTTAACTATCCAAAGTGGCAAACAATACTGTTTTCATTGCTTTTGACCAATATTGACTATTTCCATATAGTTTGCTACACCTTATTATATATATAGTAGAAGTCACCATCGTTGTTTTTTCATTTTCATACCTCACCAACATCACCAACACAATAAGTATTCTGAAAATAGGAGGTAATTCAAAGACGGTCACTTTCTTAATAGTACTGGTGGGTGATGCCCACTGGGGCGCACTCGACTACCTTATCCTCGACATCCCTCCCGGCACAAGCGACATTCACCTCACCCTCCTGCAGACGCTGGCCATCACGGGAGCTGTCATTGTCAGCACACCACGATACCCATCGTGCAGAGCATCTGTGAGAGTGGTGACCAGGGCACACCCGTAGCGCTCGATGCCTCCAGCTTGACGGGTAGAGCCTTCTTACAGCTGGCTGCTGCCGTCGTGCGTCAGGTCGATAAGCGGAATATCGAGCAGGAACCCACGAAGATTGTTTCGGTCAAGAAGTGATGCTTATTTCGTGAGTTTTTCGATGAGCGGCTGTAGCAGGTCGGCGTATCGCATGAAGCCGAGGTCGGTAAAGTGGATGCCATCCACACAGGCCTCGTCATCGGTGCCAATCATCTGCTCAGAGGTGAGGAAGTAGAGGTGCGTGTCGCCCTGCTGCTTCAGCTGCTCATAGATTTCACGCACCTTGGCGTTCTTGCTTCGTATCTGTTCGGCCACCTTCTGGTCAAGCCAGCTGTGGGTGAAGCGTGGGTCTTCCACCAGCAGGATGGGGGCAGTGGGGTGAGCCGAACGTATTTTGCTGATGAATTTCACGGCCCGTTCATCCATCTGCTCTACATTGGCGTTGGGCACGAAGTCGAGGATGTACATCGCAGCATCTACTGAGGCTATGAGGTCAGCTATCTCCATGTCGAGCAGCGCATTGCCGCTGAATCCCAGGTTGATGCACTCCCGTTGCAGCCGGCGCTCCAGGATGTTGGTGTGTGCCATGCCGGGGCGTGTGGCACAGCCGCCCTGCAGGATGCTGGTGCCATAGAAGAGGATAGGCTTCTCCCGTCGGGGCAGATTGACTTGGGGTTGCTCAATAAGTGCGAGTGAATCTACACCAATCTCCAAGGATATCGGACCGTCGTAGAGGGGCAGGAAGAGGAGGTACTCGCGCATCTCAGGCTTCATGTTGCGTACGATGCTGGCAGTGGTGAGTTTGTTGTTAGGCCGTCCGCTGCCGGCGAAGTGCCAGCGGTCACCGTCCAGGCAGTAGAGGTCGAGACCGCATATACCCGTGGGTGTCATGTGGTTCATACGGAGGTTGTTTCGTGTCTCCCAGCGTGCGGAAATCTGGGTGGAGTTGCTGCGGAAGCGGATAGCGAGTCCTGCGCTGTTGCGTCCCAGGTTCCAAATCGGCTCACGCGATACCGTTTGGCACGAGTCGGGCAACCGCTCATAGCGTGTCAGCGTTTGCTGTGTCGCCTTACCGAGCAGCGGAAATTCCGCTGCATCCACATACCGAGTCTGGGCCCGTAGCCCCATAGCAGTCAGACAAAGCACGACTGCCAATAAAAAGTTCTTGTTTTTCATTCGAAAATATTTGTTTGCGAGACTATCTAAAAACAGCCTCATTGTTAATAATTCGTGAGTTATGACAAAAGAAAGATCACTTTTCATTCTCTTTGACGAGCCGAAGGCATCATGTACGTTTCATATGTTTGATATGAGTATTACAGCATGTCAACAATGCAGATATCCTTCAAGGACTACAACTCATCCATTTCTGCCCCGGTGCGTTCCAGGATGCTGGCGGCTAGGCCATCGGCGGCCTGGATGATGCTTACCAGGGGGTAGAGCTTGCGCGAGGTGTCGTAGCAACGCTGGTCCTCGAAGCTGTTCATGTTGATGCCCCAGGCACCCATGTGCCAGCGGATGGCCAGCATCTCATCATCGTAGAGCGAGAGGCCGTTGCAGAGTAGCAGGATGACCGACTTCTCACCGTGTCCCATGGGAAAGTTCTTGTAGCTCACGCTGTAGCCCTCCACATCTTCCCACTGTCCTACGTTGTTCTTGCGTTGATGTCGGCAGGACTTATCCTTGTTTATCCTTTCTTTAATCTTTTTTGAGAAAACATTACTCGAATTCTCTATCCTCGAAATAAGTATTGGCGTAAGCTCATTCTCCAAATAATATCCAACCTTACAATTTAATCCTCTTTTGTAGCAGATTGGCGTTATTAGATTCCTTATTTCAATTAGAGCGAGGTACTTATCCTCGGGAAGCATTTGCTCTAACTGCAACCTTATCTTATCTAAGTCGCTCACTCAGAGTAGGACATAGCGATAATTCCAATTTGGATGAAAATCATTACGACTATCTACTACTCATCGTTGCTTTTATACCATGTGCATTTCTTTTTTAATTGTTAATACTTCTGTAATTTCTCTCACTTGTGATTCTTTGCAGTTTATCTTCCTTGCAAGATTCACTTGTCCATCAACATATAATAACCCGTTGGCGGAATTAAATTGATAAAAGATTTATGTAAAAAAAGTTGTGCATAGTGTTGATATTTAGTAAATTAAAGGTGACCAAATTTTTAATAGACCAATATAGTATGCACAACCTATATGCAATATTCGCAAGATTTCTGGACATATGCAAGCAAGT
>CALZEQ010000003.1 GCA_945641355.1 uncultured Mediterranea sp.
CCGCAAAGGTAGGGAGAGGGTATCACACTACCTTACGCTGGATTGGTAGCTTACAGATGGACGCAAAGGTATATCAGAAGATTGAATGCGTGTTTCAGCTGTAGGGGCGCAACATTTTGCGCCCTGAACCCGCTGTCGTGTAGTTGCGGGCGGACTATTTGAGTTAAATTAAGGAGTTACGATTGCAAATATAGATATAAATTTCGATTTCCATTATATTTGCATACGAATTAAATGATTAACGCATTGGATATATGAAGACAATAACATCAACGCCATCCCCCAAAGAGACTATCGACCAGAACGAAGATACCAGAATCTATATCGAACTGACTCAGGAATGTCCCGAAGGGCAAATTATACTCAATGAACAGGAGAAGGCAGACTTTGAGAGTTGGTTGGGCGTATGAGAGTGGCATACATCCTCACCATTTCCTCCGCCTTCCTGTCCCACGACAGCTCCAGTTGGCGCTGGCGGCAGTTGTCCGACATCGTCCGTAGCACGTCCTAGTGGTGGTAGAGTACGCTATCCGCATGTGCCAAGGCACAGCAGTGGCAGGTGGTTGGTTAAATCTAAAACTTATATTTCTGATTAGCGAACATTCCGTAGAACTCTATACTTTCAGCCGTTCTACCATCACTTATCTCGTCTTGTATCTCCTGCTGCAGGAATTGTTCAAAAGACATCCCCATCCTTGACATTGTTCTGACAAACCGATACAATACTCTCCTTCTTCGTTCTACAAGATCTTTTCTGTTCAGATCAATATATTCAATTGTCTTACTACCTTTTTCATCCTTTTTGCCGTTTCCATCTACAACCGGGAATACTTTCTCCTGTCTGAATTCCAGGTGATTAGCAGGATCATCGTTATATGGATTTATCAATAAAGGAAGTTCCTTTACCAAATCAAACCTGTGTTCAGGATTTGCCAAAGGAAAGAATGTACTCTTGATGCTGTTACAAGCATGGCAACTTAACAATAGATTATCCCAGTTGTAAGCAAGTTTATAGTATGCCGGTTTTTTAGTATTCCCCTTCACCCTGTCCTGTCTGTAAGCAGTCTTCGGTCTGAAATGTTCAACCTCACCGCCATCTTTATCCAATAACGTACATTCGCAATAGGCACATTTCTCATGCTGGTCAATGAGCAACTGTTTTCTGACATCATCTGCTCCATAAATCCCGGCATTGAAATCCTTATATGTAGGTTTTTCCCCATCATCAACGATTTTCTCTAATCGGCTTAATTCCATATCCGCATCATTACCTACTAATGTTTCGGGGGAATCATTATCTTTTGTCAAATGTATCATAGCGTATTACCTCCCGTCTGCGAATCCATAAGTTCTCATTTCCCTTACTATATTTTTCAGTTCGACTTCCTCGTCAGGAGTAAGACTATCCTTGTTCAACAACATATCCTCGCGTTCTTCAAGCGTCTTAAACATTCTCGTTCTCACATTATCAAGATCAAACAAGTCACTAAGAAGCAGCAGACTGACATCGTACTTGTCATAATTTAAGACATCTACACTCGCATCTATCTCTCCTTCATTCAACTTGATGACTTGTACAATATCCAAAGCGCCAATGACAACGTTTGGACTATGCGTACTCACTAAGAACTGTATGTTAGGAAATATCTCTGTCAATCTTTTCAGTATATCCCTCTGCAACTTCGGATGAAGATGAAGGTCTATTTCGTCAATCATCACAATACCATCAGCCTCCAACGGGTTGTCCAGTCCCGACACTTCAGCAGACGGATTTGCCTCAGCCAGTCTTGCAGCTATGTCAGCTATCAATGCAATTGTTATACGGTATCCGTCACTTAACCTCTCCAGTCTTCGTTCTACAATGTTGTCAGGTTCTGAGATATCATCCATCACGAACCTCAAAGGCGAAGTCTCCACCCTCGGGTTTATCAGATGGTCGGGAAAGAGTGAGTTAAGAGCTTTTCGTACAGCATCGAGCACATAGGAGGAATAGTTGCTGCTGCCCGTTTGTTTCAACTGGCGTAATTGTTCACGCCGTTCCAGATCCTCATTCCTTTCAAACCAGGTGAAGAAACGTTTGAAGTCAGTTGCCGACTCCAAAGAGTCAGCCTTATAGATTTCCCATCTTGGAAATACGTCATTGAAATTCCTGCGACGCTCAACAGGTTTTATCTGTCCCCGTTCTGTGCCATAGTAAGCGATAACAGGAAGAGAAACGATTGCTCCATCATCTATCATGGATTTTATCCTCAGAGAATAATCATAAATATGCTTCAGCTCTGACGATTGGACATTATCAGTCATATTGCCTTTTTTGAACATATTTACGACTATACGTCCGTCATCATCTACTTGTTCGCCCGCAATCTGTTCGTCCCATCCTCTATTGGTCTCAGCCAATCTCATGCCTACGTGCAGAAAGTCCGCTCTCCTTTCATTGGATACAACCCTAATGTCTTCGTCTGCAAAAGACCTGACCGAACATCCGGGGAAATGCTTATAGAATTGGCTGAGAAGAACAGAGCACCCATATAGCAAAGACGTTTTACCAGCACCATTATCTCCCAACAACACGGCAACATTCTTTGTCCGGTCAAAACTTACCGTTTGAACGTCATCACCGAAAAGACGTAGATTTTTGACTGTCAATGACTCTATTCTCATATAGCTTATTGCAATTAATTAAAACGAACTAACATATCGGGCATAATCATTATAATCTTACCCATTGCAAATATAGATATAAATTTCGATTTCCATTATATTTGCATACGAATTAAATGATTAACGCATTTCTCAATCCCGTTCCACACCTATCCATGTCAGCAGAGGGTATATTAGATGTTCAATAATCCAGTTCATAGGCAAGTCACCTTTATATCTATAATACTCGAAAGCACCTCTGTCACCTTTTGCTCAAATCTATCAATAGTGAAGGATGACTTGAACATTCTATATCCTTCTTCCCCCATCTTGTACCTGAGGGATGGATTGTCTATTAGCAAAGCAATATTATTTGCCAATTCATCAGCAGACACTCTTCCAGACTGGACATCACAGGTCAGACCATTCACACCATCTCGTACGACATCCGGGATTCCACCTTCGTTAGTTGATACAACCGGTAGTTTGTACTCCATCGCCTCAAGATTCACCAATCCGAATGTTTCGTTATGATAATAGGATGGGAATGCGAATATATCAGTTTTCTCGAAATATGCTCGTTTCTCGTCCCCATACTTCCTGCCATGATAAATGGCAACCTCAGACAGGCTCCTCTGCGCTACCTCATGGTTAAAACGCGCTGCATCAATCTCTGCCGTCTCGCCTCCCACGAAATCACAGACGAAACTATACCCTTTTTCTTTCAGTATCTTCAACGCATCCAGTAGTACAAATACCCCTTTCGACTCAATGAGATTAGAAAGGAACAGAATATGAGGCACCGCATTGTTTCGTTCCGCCTTCGGTTCATAGTCAAGAGATTCAGGAATACCATTCGGACATATCTCCACATCCTCCCGTTTCACATATTTCTGCACATCCTTGTATAGAGCCTCCGCCAGCAATATCACCTTGAGACCTTTGAAGAAGCGACGATACAAGCAATCGTCCAACCATCGGTCCTGCCTCGTAGATACACCCTTGTTATGATAGTGTACCACAATCCGGCACCCCATACGCTTCAGCAGTTCTACGATGATGAAATCCTTATAGAAAGCCCCTCCACTCGCATTGGCCGTGAAGTAGACCAAGTCAGGAGCGAACTCTTTCACAGTTCTTCGAATCCTTTTCAATAGGGAATAGAAATCTCGGAGTTTTCTCAGCCCTATCTTCCCTATATCCTCCAAATTAGCAGCCGTTGCTGGATTGATATATCTGCACTCAAAGGCCTCATTTACAATCTTCGAGTCATGAATATATTTCCCCATCATAGCTGCTCCATGCACGGGAGGAGGCATGTGCATGATAAATAAAATCTTAGGTTTCATATAGCAGTTCTTTGTATTTCTTCAACAATTCACTGTTTCCCTTCGATGCCTCGTAGTTCACCTTCTCTTCCACAAAAGAGATAAAGTACATTCTCCAATCAACGATGGAAAAATTCTCAAAATACCTGTCGATATAACATTTGTTTTCTTCTATAGCCTGAGTGAGTGGTTTTTCAGATTCAAACAAGGCAGCTACCTGACAGATGTAGGTGAACAAATCAAAACCCAGAGGACGTTCTGCCGCCACCTCCCAGTCAATGAGATTCCAGCGGTCACCATTGACAAGAATGTTCCATGGGCAGAAATCACCATGCGACAAGCAAGTAAGCAGGTTTCCATAATGATTCACATCATCAAGATGAAAGTTCGATAGTTTTATGGCAAGTTCCAATATCTGCTCATTCATGAAACGGTCTTTCGGTCTCTTGCCTTCCACATATTCCGTCATGATAAAGTCATAATCTTCCGAGTTCTTGCTATTAAGCAATCGGGGCGTAAGCCCCGTACCTTCAAGAACCTTATACACGGTGATTTCATTCTTTGTCAATGCTCTTGCCGCAGGTTTTTGCGAGAACTTTGCAAAGAAAGGCTGATGCCTATTTTCATCCCATCCCAGCATAGATATTTTCTGTTCCACACCAGGCGAACCCATATTGAATGCCAACAGTGTATTCTCACCTGTCAAGGTCTTTATCTGACGATATGGAAAGTCCAAGTCATCTTCTTTGACTGATGTCAGCAGCCTTACACACTTGAACCTTCTAAATAGACTCCAATACCATTTAGACAATTTTCCCCCATACGGACTATATAGACCATACATATAGGCCTTAGAAGAATCAATGTCTGGGAAATAGTAAGAAGTGGTAAAGGTCTTGAATTGATAGTATTTCATTGTATATTATTGTATTTCTTATATGCAGATTCATAGAGTGATGTAATAATATCAGCTTTAACACTCCACGAATATTCTTCTGCCCTCTTTTTAGCCCCCGAAGATAATTGACTTAATAATGTTCTATTACGGTCAAGTTCACGAATAGCTTTGTTAAAATCTCTAACAATCTGCTTTTTGTTATTGACATCTATTTTCATTCCACATGTCTCGTTAATCACATTTGAGAATCCAAGATGATTTAACGCAATAACAGGAAGACCTAAAGAAAGAGCTTCAAGCAAGACTGTAGATGTCGCATCGCTTAATGAGGTCTGAACAAAAACATCACATTCTTGCATGACACTTAAAGCTATCTTTCTATCCACTTTACCATGCCAAAAAACATTACCAAGACCTAGCTTTCGTGCTTTTTTCTTCCATGAAAGAGTTTTGGGGCCTTCTCCTAAAACATGCAATTCAACATGTCCTATTTCTTGTAAGGCCTCAAGTAGTAAATTCAAAGATTTTCGTGGAATATGCAATCCGCTCCAGCAAAGCTTAAGCACATGGTTGTCTTTTCCCTTAGCTATTGCAGCAAAATCATTCTGTGTCAACCCCACTTCGGGCATAAGTACAGAAACCTTATTCCAAAGTTTCTTAATCGTGTCTGCATCATCCTGCGTTGCACACATTAACACATCCGCTTTCATTATGGCATTTCTCACACGCAATGACGTGTTCATTTGGATGATATTAATGATGTTGCGGAACGAATAAAATATAAAGCCATAGCACCCCATTGTATATAACAACTTCCAGGGAGTAATATTAAATCCACCTATTGGTCCCCACACGAAAGGTTTATTCATTTTCCATAAGAAGCCAGGCTCTCTATAACCAATCATATTAAGCTGATGAACGATATCGAAATGTTCTTTATTATCCAATATCATAGCGTATTTCAAAACATCTTTCTGCCATTTAGCATATGTCCAGTAATATGATGGAGGCCATATTTTTCTTAAAAGATTATGCCTAACCCTCTTGATATAATAAAAGGTCACGAAGTGACTTTCTTCTGGATGGGCGGCAAAATACTCCTCAATCTCAGATTCGTACTTGCATTCTGTGATTACATGCAACTCATGCCTGCCAAACAAGCATTTAACGAAGTTCCACCCCATACCTGGCTCTGATCCTTGGTAAGGGGAACACGCATAAGCGTTTATCAAAATTTTCATCGTGATATATATCGAGAAAACAACGGTTCATAGCATTTTTCCATCATCGCTGCAAAACAGATACATGATGGAATGACAATTATCGCAGACCATGAGAAGTCGTCTATACCGACATAATGGAATATTCTAATAACAAACAGGTGATAAATGAACAATTGTAAACTAAGCCTGCCAAGCATTTGAATCCATCTCGCATGCAACAAGACAGAAAGACTATTCCTTCTCTCCTCGGTATAAACAAACCATGAGACTATAAGCCAAGAAGCTGGTAAATAAATCAGATTCTCTTGAATTATTATTGAATTAATGTAATGGGAGCATGTTAATGTTACGAAAAATAGGACAAAGCCTAAGATGCACAATCTGTTGGCATGTTGCAAAAAAACACACTTACATTTATTTTGCATATCGTGTATGAAGAAACCAAATACGAATTCACTCAGATGAGCTACAGGAAAATAATAAACCCACCAGTGTTGATTGACTATAAACTGACTAAGAGTAAGCCATATAAATATTACCCCCCGTTATCATCGGAAGGATTCTTCTATGTTTCTTCCCTGTTCTACATAAAGACTGGATGAGTACCAACATTAAAAGAATGGCAAAATACGAAGATAAATACCAAGTTGGACCATTATACGGATGTTCAGTTGCATAGCTAAACCATGATTGGATCAAACAGACATGAGCAATTAATGAACACCAGTCTATCTTTTTCAATATAGCGAACTGCAAGATTACAAACAGTATCAACATAAGGTAATATGCTGGAGCTATACGATAAAATTGTTTTTTCACATCAAAAATGGAATATCTGTCATTTTGTCGTTCAATCTTTGACCTGATTAAATATCCAGATAACATGAAAAACATGCATACTGCAAAATGTCCTATTTCCGGGTAAATTTCCGCATGGCAATAAATAACCATTATAGCCAATATCAATTTCAAGGCATTAATATTCTTGTTCATCGTGCGACTTAGTTTTTTCTCAATACCTTGTCAATCTCAGCAAGTAGGTTCTCTACGCTTTCATCTATAGAAATACCCGTATCTACCCAAACAGCATTTTGTTTCTTCTCAACAAGCTTCCGCAGGTACTCAGTTTGTCTTGTGACTTCTTCAAGAGATGTCTCTGGTTTTCTATTAAATATGATTTCAGGAGAAGATCCTAAAGATATTATCAAGTCTGCTTTAGGTACGAGAACTTCGCAAAATTTCAATATGCTCATCGGCATATTGATTCTAAACCTTCTCGGATCCATAATAAAATCAAAATAATACCTATCAAACAACCATAAAGTATTTTTTGTAAAGGCAACCTTTAGAAGATAACCAATAGTGTAATCCGCAAGGTAGTAAAGAAGCCTAAATATAGAACCCAGTAGTCCTGAAGTTTTGACATTGTGCGGATTCTCAACGATAGACATGCGTTTCTCTTCGTCCACTGACCTGCGACCTAAAGCTACAGCTATACTTGGAAAATAATTTGGTCGCAAATGCTCATATCTGACTTTTAGACCATATCTGTTTTCAAGGACAGGAGTAATACTATTTATCATAGTACTTTTGCCAGATCCATCAGTTCCCAAAAACACTATGGTGTACTTTCTTTTTTTTAACATATAACAATCGCTATTTTGAAATTTTACTTTATAAATGCATATTACAGCCACTTCCTCAAGTAGTTAGAAACCTGCAATATTAAATATGATACAACGATAGAGGCTGCAAATAGCATTATTGGATTCTTAAACCAGTAATATAATGTAAGATGAACTAAATATAACTCAAGACTCATCAGACCAAGCCAATGTAAGAAGCGAAGGATTAAAAGATTGCAGTGTGACAGTATTAATGCAAAAATCAAACTAAATCCAGGGGCAATAATGCCTTGGATTGAAAGTTGAATCATCGTTTTGTGGATATTTGCCCCCCCGATAGTAAACTATACGCATTTAGTATCACAAAGAATACAATTGACACTATTATCAGAGGGATGCCCATATTCATAATCTTGTTTCTCTTTGTATAAAGAATGCTACCTAACAAAAAAGGAGTTATCCGTGTAAGTGCATAATCATAACAATTGTTCCACATAAAATGTACAATGTATGGAAGTGCAAAACATATTGTAAGCAAACATAAACTCTGGAACTTCGTAGCAGACTTTAGGAATCTATATAGGTAAGGGAAAACGACATAAAGAGGGATGATAAGAGCAACATACCAAAACCCTTCATCTACATTAATAAAAGGCGTGAACCAATAAGTTATGCCCGTAAATAAAAGTATTATGGACAAGATTGTTTTATGGCCAATTAGCAATGTGATAGCTGTCACTATTGCTAAGGATGGATATATTCTGCTAAATCTTTTAGAATAAAAAGATTTAGTTGAGTCGTTTTTATCCATTGAGTAGCAAAGACCAATACCTGAGAGGAATAAGAAAATATCCACTCCTCCTGATGCAAACCTTAGAATATATTTTGTATATGCCGGCACAACTTGCCATACATGAAAATGATAGAAGAATATCAACAGTGCAGACAAGCCCATAAGTTCTGACCGATACTTTGATAGCAGATTAAATGTTGTGATACTGTCAATTGATTTCATAACTATGTCTTGCTTTGTTTGATTGTTTTTCTATATAATATTTGTTAGCAGCTAATAGTATAATTGCCAACCAAGTAATCTGAGTATTGAGCGTATTTACAAATACAAGAAGAAACCAAAAAAGATAAGACGTTTTATCTTTTCTTGTGGTGCAATATTTCAGTGATCCTACTACATACAATAAGAACACTATCAATCCAAAATCATACCATATCTGAAACACGCCACCACCTCCTGCTACATTTTCGTCCATCCAACCTGGAAAATTCCTATATATAACTTTTTTTGAGGTGTCCATACCAAAACCAAACAAACCATCCATTGACAAAGCCTCTACCCGCTTTGCCAAAATAATATTGGGAACAATGCGATGTGCTCCACTATGGTCAGCTTCTACTATTGCTTTCTCATCCAAAGTCAACGTTGCAGCAATAATATCGGTATTACGCTTCATTAACCTGTTATTGCTAAAAGCAAGCATAGCTATCAACACGCACACAATTCCAACCAATACGCTTGTCATCCGCACTTTTCCTGACAGAAAAAATTTAAATAGGATAATAGTTACAAATAGTAAGGCCGTTGATGACTGCATGGTTAACATTGTCCATAAAAAAGCAAACCAAAACATCCTTTCTGATTTGTGCCTCTTACATTCTTCTATGAAGGAATATTCTTTCCTATGCAACAAGCCGTATGCAGCAATATAAGAAAAAGTCAAAAGGGCTACGATGCGTGCAGCGTGTGAAGGTTCGTCGGAAAGGGAACTCAGCTTCCATTTGCTACCTTCAAATGCTGTATAATCAATAATTACATTGAATATTGGTAAACCCACAAGAACGCAAATCTGCTGAATGACCAGCACTATGAAATATGCCATTACCAAAATTCTACAGAGCTTCATGTATGTTGCAAGTTTAATGATTCCTCCATACAATCCTCTAAAGAAAGAAATTGCGACTATAAAGAACATACAACTGTATATAGCTGAACTTATACGTGTTTCTTCATTTCTCACAATCATGGTAGCGAATAGAAACGCTGCTGCTGTCAGCCAAATCCATACTTCTTGCTTGACCTGCTTTCGGAAAAGCAAACTGCAAGCAGCGACTAAAGAGAAAGCAGGAACTAACACATTCATACCATTTATCATCAAAAATGATATGTATATGGAAAACACGATAATAGTAGCGGAAGGTGACGATATCTTCTTAATCATTGTTCACTAAAAATATTCTATCAAACAATCCATTAACAACAGTATGTGCATCTAATTCCTTAGATACAACTATTGCTTCTCTACAGCATTGCCTATTGGTAATAAAGACAGGAAGCGAAAAAGGCACAGTGAAGAAGTATGCATATATTCTTTTGATAGTATAATCTATTCTTGACTTGCAATGATAGATGACAGGCCGAGTGATAAAAGTAGAGTTAATGCATTTATTCAATTCACTAATGAACGCCTCGTCAGCTCCCTCCAACACCAATGGTGGCAGAACTGTGTGTATGTACATTATGCGTGTGAATGCGTAGTATGCGACCCTGCCCAAAACAGACATACTTGACAATGGATGCAGCAGAAAATGCTTCAAAAGAGAAATTTCTCTTCTCAGTTTTTTTAGTGTAGTTACATCAAAATTCTTACAAGCATCTACCCATTGCGACATATTTCCCTTCAGCACGTGATACGGAGGGTGAATACGGCTTGCTATATCCTTAACCTCTTCAATTCGCTTTTCATCAAATTTGGAGAAATCAGACGACAAGAATCGTAGAAGAAATACCTTGGCATATTGATTCCAGTCATCAATATAGAATTCTTTGAGCCTATCGTCTTCAATGTGGAAAGATAAATATGTCAAATCCGTCAGTTCTACAATACGATAGCTGTAAGTCCATGCGACATCTATTTCTACAGTGAAAATTTCATTGTCAATTTTGACAAAATGTAGCCCCCAAAAACCCCAACTCCAGCTTATAAAACGATTCTTGCCACCAAGACTATCAAAAACAGTCTTCATGATGGTCTTTACGGTTTCCGCATTTTCCTTCCTTACCAACAGGTCACAATCCCTTCCCACTAACCTGTGTGCATAATCTACCCCATGCATTGCCGAATGCGGTACTTTGGCCTTGTTCAGAGCATAAGCTACTTGGGCATAAACATTCCATTTATATATATCTGCCTTTGTCATAATACTAATAGTTTTTTATATATGGTCTTATAACGACATAGTATAAAAGCTTTAATCTCATCCACATCTTCAGAAGAAAGTTGTTGTTTTCTGCTGCAGAATTATTATTTCCATGTCTTCTATAAAGTATCAATGGTTCTTCAACATGATGCAGCACATCCATCCTTTTAGCCAACAGTCCCAAATATCTGTCATGGATGGGATAGTCAGGAATGGGCAATGCAAAATCTTTGAACCGCTTTGTCATTGCGCATACACATCCGAAATGTGGACCTGTCAGCCATTGTACCAAGAACCCCTTTCGCAGCAATTTGTCAAATCTTTCCGAATTGCCATGCCCTTCACCTTGGTAAGGTCTTCCTTCTCCGTCTATCTTATTGTAAGAAGATATCACGAAATCATATTTAGCTAATTCACTAAGCGTTCTGCTCACCTTGTTTGGATACCAGATGTCATCTTGGTCACTGAGAAAGATGTACTCTCCTGTAGCATGATTCAGAGCGTTTTCAAAGTTCTTGGTCACGACATTCAATATATGGTAGTGCCTTTTCCTTGCAGGTTTGTCTGAATGATGAAACAGCTTGATACGGGAATCATGATAGGATTCTATAATATTAATAGTATTGTCTGTCGAGCCATCATCTGAGATTATCACCTCGTCTTCATTTGACAACTGCGACAGGATAGAATCCAATTGCTCTTTAATATAACGACCTCCGTTATAGGTGGCCATACATACCGAAACTCTCATAGCTATCATTTAAAAGCGTTTGCCAACAATTCTATACATCTATCTTCAGAATATTCCTTCCCTATATATTCCATCAATCTCGGCTGGTAAGATTCTGTACCTTCCAGCATGGTCATCACTCCACTTCCTATGTCATCAATGTCATTTGCATCTACAAGTTTTGCCATGCCATTGTAGTATTCTTTAGGTCCGCCGTGGTTTGTCAGAACTATCTCGCAGCCTCTTCTTGCAGCTTCTAGAGCTACTAATCCCACACCTTCAAATGTACTTGGCAAAGCAAACACCTTTGCTCGGGAGTATGTATTTTCAAGCTCATCATCGCTCAATTGTCCCAAATACTCAACATTATCCAGCCTGTCTATCCAGCTATGAATGAGTGAACGTTCTTTGTCATTTCTCAACCGACCGGCCAACTTCAGCTCAAATCCATACTTTGCAGCAGCTTCAACCAATCGTTTGACATTCTTCCTTGGGTCAGCCAATAAACTTACATGTAAGCAGAAGTTCTCTTTCGGAAACAAGGATTGAGGGTCTTTGGGTTCTCTGCCGTATGACAAGGGAACCTTGAATATCTTGTCTTCTTGAATGCCCAAACCTTCTTTTACATACAACTGTTCATAATTGCTTCTCACAAGAAATCCCTTTACATATTCTTCACATTGGCGCAAAGCATAATATTCGTTCGTCAACTTCAATTTAGCACACCCCCAATGAGACATCAAATTCAGCCGTCGGACAGAATAATGCGGGTCAATTATGGGAGCAATGAAAATGTTTGGATTTGTCTTGCTCAACACTTTGACAAACTCCAACATGGGATAATTAAACAAGAAAAAGCAAATTGCATTATACGATTGCCAGTCATTGCCATCCCACTGGTTTATCATATCTACTTGATGGCCGCATGTCTCCAGCATCCTCTTCCACGTGAATGCCTGGCTTTTGATACCATTGGTGGGGGTCATTATAGCGGCTGAAAAAATAAAAGCGATCTTCATCATGTTATGTTCTACTGTTAATTCTTATATTCTCACAAATTTTACTTTTTGCACATTGTTCGTATTCTATATAGATGTTTATACAATACTGACAGAAGAATATTTAAAATGAATAGATATTTATGACATATCAAATAGCATATCATTTTATTTATTCCTTTCCATTCTTCAGCGGTGGCTCTGAGTATTTTAATATGTTCTGATGTAATATGATCTTTTAAAAAGGATAGACGATTTCCGATATTGTTATTGTTTACATTAAAGCGGTAAAGAGAAATAATCGAACGAATTATGAAAAAACTCAGCCAGGTAAGACTATTTGGCATATTGAAGATGGAGGTGTGATGAATGTTTGCCAAATCATGCAGATTGTGATTAAAGTTGTTAAAACCTGCCATTTCATTTTCAAAGGGATGAAATTTTGTCATCAAGGTACCTCCCGTGTTCCTTACATAGAAATAGTCGGCTTTATCAATAAACATAATCCACTTACAGTATCTCAGATAAGATAGCATAAAAATCATATCTTCACTATAATGCACTTGCTCACAAAATCTCAACTTATGCCTCCGAATCACATTTCCCTCATACAATTTGGCCCATGGAAACCCTTTTTTACATAAATCGTGTTCTTCAATTGCGTCAATAATTTGATTTTCATTGTATAAAATGTTATTGAGTGTTTTCTTCGTTTGTGCATTATCATCTACTAAAACATACCCACTCATAATCAAACCAACCCCTTCCCGTTCAGATTTTGCGTTTACCATGTTCTCCACATACATCGGTGAAACGTAATCATCTGAATCTACAAAGACAATATAATCACCTTTAGCAATATCCAAAGCTGTGTTTCTGGCCGAACTAACCCCTCCGTTCTTTTTATGAATGACAATGACTCGTGGGTCACTATTTGCATATTTGTCACAAATTTGTCCAGACGTGTCACTACTGCCATCATCGACAAGTATGAGTTCCCAGTCCGTGAATGTTTGGGAAATGATAGAATCCACGCAATGCTTCAAATATGATTCTGCATTGTATACTGGGACAATTACACTTATCTGCGGATGATTCATGATAAATGCTTTTTTAGAAAGTTCATAGAATGTAACTTAATTTGTTCCATATTATTTGCGATTTTTTCATAATCGAGAATAGGAATTGTCATTGGTGTGTCTGAAGATTGCATAATAATCTTATTGGCACCAACCTTGTTCAACAAATCCGTATATCTGTAATCTCTACCATCATTCAGGCAGAAGGCATATAACGGTCTTTTAAATATCAAAGCAAACACAGTTGCATGGAACGATGACGTAATGACACAGCGGGAATTTTTAATAAGATTAACCCAATCGTCGACATAATACCTCATTGATGAAAGATTCACGACCCGAAGATTATTCGCATTTGCTAAAGATTTTGCTTTTTGTTTCAACATGTTTGGATTGCCATGCAATTTTCTAACTTCATACATCACAACATAATCAGTGTCTTCAACTTCGCATTTACAAATATGATTCCAGTGTGATTCAGTTGTTAACAGAGTCGGATCCACACATACATCAAAACGTACATTAGCCAAATTCTCAATCATACAAACTAATGAGTCTTCTCTCATTGATAGTGCATTAAACCGTGTGGAAATGCTTTTCCATGCCTTTTTACCAATTTCTGTTACAGCCATGGCATTGGAACTAATGGCATATCCTACCAACTTCGACTTATCAGGTTTGTCAAATTGACCGCTATACACCTTATCCAATCCTCCTGTTATTTCTGTTGTGAAAAGCTGGTCAGAACCAACTACGTAAGCGTCATAATCACATGGAATTGTAAAGGCATCACATGTATGATGTATGTTGAGATATTGACACTTAAAAGAGTCAAAAATTCTTCTTTTTATTAATTCTATAATAAGAATTTTTATATATCCCATTAGTTCCCAAAACTTCACAAGCCTTTTCATTAATGTGAGCATATTCCAATGATTGTATGCTTTTTCAATAACAGCTTGCCTATAATCTATCACCTCAACCTCATGTCCCATCCCTTTCAGTACTTCCTGAAGGGCATAGCATTGAAGAACGGCACCGTAATTATGCGCCCTATGAAATGTAAGTATTCCTATTTTCATAAATAAATGCAACTTATGCTTTTTTATTATTGATTTCTTTTAGAATGTCATTTCTCTTATAATTCACTATTACTAAATGCGGAATGATTGCTGAAGCCGAGTTTTGCATGTCCATAAGTAATTGTTCATTTATTTTTTCTTCAGTCACAAGGATTAAGACAAGTCGCACGTTTGTACATGTTTTCTTTTCTATCGCAGCTTTCAAACGTGAAAGACTCTTCATTACATTCTCAAAACGTGAGGGAGTATAATTCACCTTAACCTCAAAAAAGAAAAGTTCACCGTCTTTCTCTGCCACTCCATCGCATGCCAAATCTCTTGTGATTCTCACATCGGTCTTGATTTCCATGTTATGTTCATCAGCATATCGCTTCATGGAAACCTCTTCCATCACGGAATAACCTGTCTTTGCATTATCAGTTTTACCATAAGTAAAAAAATACATCCCCTTTCTTCTTTCTACAGGAATTATCTCTGGATTACTTAATGGTTTAGGCTTTTCATGAGGCTTAAGAATTTTCCCGTTTGCAATAAGAAAACCTTCCTGATTGTCAAAATCTTTAGGGGCATATAATTTCTCATTATGTTTGATTACCAAATATGCAAATACCCACAATATTACAATTGGGAAAAGGATAATAAACCATATAATAGGTTGTCTTTCCCATCCTCCTTGCAAATTATCGAAATTAGGTCCTATAACCAAACCTGCTATCCCATATATTGATGTGACGAATAAAGCGATAATCCCCAAGGGATTTTTTATAAAACCTCTTATCTTTTCCATAGAATCCATTTTATGATGCTTTTCACTTTTTGCTTAAATCTTCTGACCTTATACCTCCACCCTGCATCTCCATACTTGAACATGACATACTTGAAGCCATGCTTGATGTAATCCTTCTCAAACTGCATACGCTTGGGATGGATGACGGAGGGATGCTGGAGATTTGGTTGTAGGCAGTTGTCAAGTTCTGCAGGTATCGTGTTGAGTTTGTCCTTGACCGCCTCGAATATTTCTCGACCTTTGGGAGTATTCACGAGGACAAGACTGCAGCCCTTATCATCTTGGTTGAAATTCGGGTCGGTCTTTTCCCATCCCCAGAAATCTGCAATGGTAATGTCGCTTGGACGAGTGGTATTACAGAAGTGGCATTTCCCGCAGCTGTGGCGGAACATGATATGCTGATAAAATACGTAAGTGAAATTCATTTTATACCCCCCCTCGAATGTAAAAGTTTCTTTATGCGCTTTCCATCCGAAGCGTTCCTTGTCTCTGAAATTCACCATCGTAATGATGTCTCCTTGTTTCTTTTCCAAATAAGCAAGATAGTTTCGCCAAATGTATGGACCTGGAACACCATGGCATACGATGTCAATCAAAACGAGATTCTCTCTAAGTTTTTTGCCTACATAGCTGTTGAGTCCTGATGTCTGGCAGGGTGTTCCTGAGAAAAGGACAGTCAGGCCATTCTTCAAATCTTGCTTGACTTGACGGAAGACTCCTGTGAGGTCACTCTGTACATATTTGCTGCCTCGGAACTCATCACGTTCCTCCTTCGTAGTAGCTCGTTTATGAGCTACACGGAAATGGTCTTTGTAGCCTGCACCATAGACCACACCTCCTTGTTCAAGGATATAGTCAGAGATAGCAACAAATGCTGCACCGCTACGGCTCTTCATTATCTCGTTCATATCCTTGTGGCGGGCTGCATACGCATCTGGTTTTAGCAGGTTCAATGACTTGTCGTAGTTGTCATTGAAAGCACAGACCTTTTCACATAAGCCACAGTCCGTACATTTGGATTCATCCACCTTGGGGTAGAGGAAGCCTAACGCATCAGGTTCCATTGTTATTGCATCATGATTGCAGATGCTGGCACAGGCAGTGCATCCGCAACAATCAGCTGGGTCATTTATTCTTATCATAATTTTTTTTGATTATCTTTTTCACCTTTGATACTACAAATTGTCGTTCCCTTGCCGTACATCCTACATAAAATTCCACTAACAGAGTAGAAGAAACGGTTATAACGCTCAATGCGATGAAACTCCATAAGTTATCTTGGAATACACTTGCAAGCACAAACGGAATAACAGCAGATAGTATAGTTACCACTATTACGTTGAGATAGACTTCCTTAATGAAAGCTCGTGCTTTCAGTCCAATTAATCCTCTTAGCATATATAAGCGTGTGACAAGGCATAACTGTGAAATTGCTATCGCTACAATCAACACCGTTTCAGGGATTGCACCTAACCGTAGCAG
Source organism: uncultured Mediterranea sp. (assembly GCA_945641355.1). Classification (GTDB taxonomy): domain Bacteria; phylum Bacteroidota; class Bacteroidia; order Bacteroidales; family Bacteroidaceae; genus Bacteroides. Next base: position 17,089 of record CALZEQ010000003.1, read on the forward strand.
TATGTATGATACAGGAAGATTCAACATCTGACACCCTCCTACAACCAACTGATAATTGCGAATCTTTCCTGTTGCAAGCATAGCTGTAACGAGAGGACTTGATATGGATTCGCACATTCCGAATATCAATACCAATTGTATGAATAGTACAGTATGTTCTGGTACTTGCCCGAGCCATAGTTGGAGTATATAATGGGTGTTAACAATGACAGGCAATGAGAGTAACAGGAGTATATAATAGGACAGTCTTGCTCCTTGAAATAATAGTGTCATCATATACTGCCGCTCACCTGAGGCGTATGATTTTGTTATCTGAGGATTCAAGGCTGTCATGAAATTGGTCACGAAAGAGTGGATGGCTGTGTTCACCTGAGATGCTATACCACGTGCAGCATTGACAGCAGGACCACAAAAGAGGTTGATAACAATATTACCGCCCTGGTCTCTGAGCAGAGCGGATGATGCGCCGATGAAGTTCCAACCGGCAAATCCGAACATTTGTTTCAACAAGTCATGGTCGTATATGAAATGATATGTACATTCCTCGAATCGCTTTTTGCAATAGATCCCGTATATCATGCGGATGATAATTGCTATCGTTGCAAGCATAATAGCATAGAGTATCAGTTTGTCAATCGGAGAAATGACAATACAATATGCCACTATCAGTTTGCTTACAGCTTCGAAAATGCTGATATATGCGAAAGCGGACATTCTTTCATGGGCTATAATAGCTGCATTGTAGGGGATGCTTATCAAATTTATGACGAATGTAAGCAGAGATAATTGATATACCCAATTTGCTGCATACATTCTGCTTTCGGGTATCACCATCTTGTTATTCAAGAACCATAATCCAACAGTTTCTGCCAATATCAAGACGATAGCACAGAGTCCCAACTGAATAGTCACAGATGAAGAAAACACTCGTGCAAGTTTCTCTCTGTTTCCTGCTCCTAATTCAAATGTTATGAATCGAGATATAGCTGCCGACAACGATCCCGACAGCATCGAGAACATGGCCACCACACCACCCACCACATTATATATACCATAGTCCTCCACTCCCAGTGCACCAAGTACCACACGGCTTGTGTACAATGAAACCACCATGGTAAGGAGCATACGGAAATAGAGAAGAAGGGTGTTCTTCGCTATGCGCTTGTTGTTTTGTGATGTTTGATTATCCATAATTCGATATAACTATACAAGTATGGGCATTACATTATTATCAAATTCCCTCTGGGAAAAGTTCTCGAAGAAGTAGCCTCGGGAGTCTTTGAATACACGCGGCTCAATGATGAGCACGCCTGGGATATTTGTTTTTATTATTTCCATAAAAATATGTCTTATCTATATATTGTTTGTCCGCAAGCGGACTTTTAGGGTGAACGCGAATTATCACGAATTATCCGTGAATTAAAGTAAAAGGATCCGCAAGCGAACGTAAGCTACCAATACAGCGTTCCCCTCAGCTACAGCGGGTTACGCACATATAGGTCTTGTTTAAAAAATATTTAATCGATTATTTAACGTTATGCAACAGCCTCTTCCTCTAAAGGACGGGCTACGTAGTTGCAAGGGATAAAGGACTCGTTGATATCCTGCCCGTTCACAATCCGGGTAAGTATGTCTTCAATGTAATGACCGAAGTCCACATTGTTGAGCTTGCAGCTTTCATACAGACCGAACATGAAAGCGATGTTCTGCGCCGCTCTGTGGCTGCCTGTATGCAACCAGTTGCGACGGCCTATGGCGATGTGCCGGAAGCACCGCTCGATGGCTATATTGTGCATGTCGATGCGGCCATCGTAAAGGAATCTCTCGAAGGCTTCTCTGTCATCCAGGATGTAATCTACCGCTCTATGTACCATGGCTCCATAAACAGAACCGGCTTTTCGGATTTTCTCCAGCTTCTTCATTATCCGGTCCACTATCTGCTTGCTCCATCTCCTCCGGAACGCAAGCCTCGCATCCGGACTTGTGTCATCCTCATTCTGGAATACCCTCTCTATATAAAACAGGGCATTGATCAGCTTGAGCACATCCTCCACACGATGGTCTACCAAGTAGGCATCCACCAGATAGTGACGGCCGTGGAACCAGCAGGCCTGGCGCTGTAGGTGTTGTCCCTCCAGGTCTTTGACTATGGTCTGATAGGCAGAAAAACGGTCGGCTACAAAACATTCTATGGAAGAACCCTTGAAAATCTTCTCTTCCTGTACCTCATGACCCCTTGAACCCTCTTCGTAAAGCATGACCACCAGCTTCTTCTCTAAAGAGAGGGCGGCCTGGATATACTCTACACAATAGGACACGCTGTCCGACTTCTCGTCACGGCTGCGTACCAGCAGGCGGGTACCGTCGTTATTGGTGAATTTCGACTGTCGGATCGCTTCCAAAACCAGCGGTTCAAGACGTTCGCGAAGGTGTGACATAATCTGATGCATCCACAGGTTCAACGAGGATTGGGGAATCCGGGTCTTCATTGACCTGAGCAGTTCAAGGATACGGTTCTCGCTCAGGCCGAAGGCAAACTTCGACTCGAAGTAGAAGCGGGCGAAGCTGGGCATGACAGGATTGCTCTCAAGAATCCGGTCGGGATAACGGCTGTTTGCCGGGTCTTCTCCCGGGATATTGAAACGCCCTATCTTATAGACACGGCAGATGACCCGGGCTCTTTTATGGAAGAACAGTTTGAGGTACCATACATCTTCACCGCTTTCCTTGTCCTTGCGTCTGATCAGCTTCGCGCCATCAGGAAGGTTGCTGGCGTCTATACCCATCTGCTCCAGGACAGTGGCATCATAGACACGGCGCCTGCGCTTGAGGACTGATGAGTCCGTTGAAACGGACCCCTTCCTGTGTCTCCTTGACTTCGGGAGCGTAGCCTTCACCTTCTTTGGCTCCGGATCCTTTTCTGACGTGTCACGTCTCTTGTCAGAGGTGCGTTCCATGATGGCTTTGATGACGGACTCGAACCCCATCTCTTCCAGAAGAGGGTCACTGGGGTCTATCTCACCGTTGAGGAAGCGGGTCGCATCGCTGTTGCGCTGGAAGGTACGGCGTTTGAATACCTCCAGGATATCCTTATAGTCCATATTGCCCTCCTTGGCGGCATCTGCTATCTCCTGAAGATGCTCATACCTCTCCACTTTCTCATTCAGTTCTGCGATTTGCTTATCCCGGTCTGACAATGCTGATTCTGCCGCATCTGCCCGACGGGATGCCGATTCTGCTTCCCTTGCCATGGCTGCCGTTTTCGCTTTCTGTACCTCAAGCTGGCAGTTCAGCATATCTATCGTGGCCTGACACTCAGCACGGACCTCTGACTCTATGGCTCTGTTCTCTTCTTCAAGGAAGACAACGTACCGGTTCAGGCGGTTCACTTCCCCGTGAAGCCGCACATTCTCCATCTTGAAATGGCGCATCTGAATCTGTATGTTGTCTGCTCCGTTCATGTAACAAAGGTATTGAAAATCAATGATATAACAAATTTATTTATATTAAATAATGTATATAACAAACTGATATCCAGCAAGTTATGTTAACTATTGTATAATGCCGAGATTCCGCTTTATACGGTTTATTCTTGCCTCAAGTTCGGCGATTTGACGATCCTTTTCCTCACATTCCCGTTCCAGGGAATCTGCCTTGGCCTTCATCTTTTCTGCAAGGGCACTTTGCTCTTCATACACCCGCTGGGCATGTGCTATGCAGGCCAGCAAGGCATTACGCTTCTTTATGTAATCTTCCTCCATCATATTATATGACTATTTGATTAGCCAGTTGTAATCAATCCCTTCATCGGTACAATACTTGCGAAGACTGCGTCCGTTCCTGAACTGATTGAAATCTTGCATTACCTTCTCGAAATAAGATTTGCTGTCCATAAGTCTGATTTTTGAAATTATGGCCGCAAAGGTATGGAGAGGGTATCACACTACCTTACGCTGGATTGGTGGCTTACGGAATGATTGCCAATCTTGGGAGTCAGATATTGCAAATCTTGGGAATTTTTCTTCGATTTTATGAAGTTTGCCAGAGAATCCAGCACTTACAGTATATGACAATGTAGGGCACACTCTGTCTTAGGGCACTTTTGACAGTGCCCTACAGGATATGCACGACTAAAATAAGTGGGTTGTTCTAAAAGCTAATTCGGTTGGTGCTTTATTCCCAATTCTTCGTTGTGTACATCATGTACCGAGTAAATGGCTGTTTAGCGTAAAACTCTTATCCTAACAGTTTTGCTCTATTTCCGCTGTCGTCAGGCCGGTCATCTCCTTGATGTCTTCAACCGGCACTCCTTTTGACTTCATCTTCCGGGCGATGGCCAATGCCTTATCCCGCTCGCCTTCCGCACGGCCTTCTGCAAGTCCTTCTGTACGGCCTTGTTCGCGACCTTCGGCATATCCTTTCTCACGTCCACGCCGTACGGCACTGTTGAAGATTGTCTTCTCTGTACGAATGATATCCCAGAACTTGTCATACCCAAGCAGTTGCTCGTCGGTATATGCCGATTCCTCTACGGCGGTCAGGGCTTTGCTGATTTCGGGATTGTCAAGAAGCTCCTGAGGGGCGTTGCGTGTGCTCTCCTCTATCTCCGTGAGATAGCGCAGCCAGAGTACCTGCATCTTCTTCTCCGTCATGCTGTGCGGACGGAACTTCGGCAGCTCCACAAAGATGAGGTGCAGGCCATCGATGACCTTGTCCGTGTACATCTCGTGCACCATGCGGTAGTAGTGATAGTACTCGGGGACGTCCTTCTCGAACACGTCGTTGACCAGATTCAGCGAATAGACAGGCTCCAGCAGGTGGAAGTCCTCGTTACGGGATGCTGTTCTTGCGCAGCGGGGTTTCCGGAACCAGCTTCGCATTGAGATAGGTGCACAGAGGTGATGTACTCCTCCGCCGTGGTGAAGGGGAGAAGGGCGTTCAGGAGACTGATGACGAGGTCAGGATGCTCTCCGAATACTTTCTTGAAGGTCAGATCGGCCTTCGGGTCAAGATACTTTGCCATGATGTCACTCTTTTAATTCTACCTGCAAATATAGTGCAGAAAACCGAGTAAGCGAGAGAAAAGAAAATTTATTTGCTTTTCCGAGCGTGAGGTTTTTATCTAAAGAACTCACATCCCCCCAACTTCGCGCCGCAAGGCTTCGGCCTGCTGTTCCAGCAGCTCCAGCAGCGACAGGGCGTGCTCGGCCTCCTTGTAGTGGAAGGAGGGGGTGCTGCCCGAGCCATGGGCCTGGGCGTGGATAAAGAGTTTCTCGTACTGGTGGAGCTGGCTGACAACGGCCTGCAACGACGGAAGGCTTTCGATGCAGGAGTAGGCCGCTACCCGCTTGCGGATGGCCTCCAGCTTCGCCGTATCATCGGCCTCCCCCTCCAGTTGCCGCACGATTTCACGCACCAGGTCGTCGGCCGTGCTCACGGGGCTCTTCTTGTTGTGCTTCAGGTAGCAGGGCCGGCCGTCGTCCAGCAGGCGGTGCAGGTAGTAGTTGGGACGCTCCGTAGCCCCTATCTGCAGGGCTCGGGCTATCTCCAGCAGCACCGCCTCGAACCGCTTGCGGATGGCCATGCAGAGCTCCTCGGGTGCCATGCCGTCCTGCTCCTGCGTCAGCCGCCGGCGCAGCTTGGCAGCCGTCTGTTGGTGCTCGCTGCGGCTGAGGTTGGGACCCTGCCGGGTGATGTATAGGTTGAGCAGCTGCCACTGTGCGGCGGCCTTCTGCTCCTCGATGCAACGGATGAAGAGGTTGTAGAAGCCGATGTTGTGGGTGAAGAGCAGCACCTGCCAGCCGGCAAAGGTACGCAGCAGGTAGCGGGCCAGGAAGCGGCGGTTGCAGGCATCGAGGCTGGTCACCACATCGTCCAGCACCAGCAGCGGCGGCTGTCCGTCCCCCTCCAGTGCCCGGCGGGCAATGACGAGGTGCAGCAGGAGCACCACCAGGTTGATGCGGGCCTCGTTGAAGTAGCGGTGCAGCGAGTGCGAGGCACGCAGGTGGCCGTCGGTCGAGGCGAGGTAGAGGTCGTATTCGTCGTTGTCCAGCCCTACGGTACACGCCTCGCGGAACTCTTGCTGCAGCACACGGTTCACCTCGCGGAGATAGGCACCGGCCTGCTCCGTGTCGAGGGGCGGCAGGTCGCCGCTCACCGCCATCCGTCCGTACAGGCGGCGCAGGTTCAGCCCGTTCTCCTCCGGGATGTCGGCCTGGCAGGAGAGCTGGGCGGTGCAGAGCAGGGCGCAGGCCTGCGGCGGACGGACGGGCTCGTCCAGCACGATGGGCCGGCCGTCTATCCGTATCTCCGCCTCCGTGCCGTCGGTGCCGTCGCGGTGGATGTACTCCTGCCAGAAGTGGTTCAGCTCCTGCTGCCGGTCGCGCCGCACGCCGCGCAGCAGGCTCTGCTGGAAGCGCTGGTGCCCGAAGTAGTAGAGGTAGATGGCCTCGAAGAGGGAGCTTTTGCCCGCTCCGTTCTCGCCATAGACCAGCAGGTTGTGCCCGTCGGCCTCCACACGGATGGGGTGGGCGAAAGCCTTGAAGTGGTTGATTTCTATCTTGTTCATCGCTGTTTCCGGTTAAAGAATTCACGTAGCACCTTCTGCTTGCGCTCCTCACGCGCCTTGACATCTTTCCAGGAGAAGGAGAGCCGGGGGTTGCCGGCCAGCTCCGCACACTCGGGATCCACTTGGCGCAGCCGCTCCATATACGCTTCATACTCGCTCAGCCGTGCCGTCCGGGATTGGGGCACAAGGGCTACGTTGCCCAGCGAAAAATCCCTGTAGGAGATGCCTGCGAAGTCATCGTTCCGCTTGCGGCCATGCCGGCGGACAAGCGGCATCCGCTCGCTCTCTATCAGTCCGCCGCCCATCTCCAGTATCAAGGCCAGGTGGTAGTAAGGCGTGCAGTAGAACCCGAAGTCGCGATTGACATAGATGGACTGCATCTCCTTGAGATTGCAGTCAAGGGGCAGCCCCATAAGCACGTTGGTGGTCATCACCCGCAGCGACTCTCCGTCGAAGAAGTGGGTGCTTGCACAGTAGATGCGTACCGCCTCTTCGAGGAAGGCATCCAGCTCCGCCTCCTTGTGGCCGTGCTCCCGGAGCCGGGCGATGAGCAGCGTGTCGCACAGCTCTTCGTCACCCCCGTCCAGCACCTGCAGCCAGCCGGCTATGCGGTCGGTACCCACTGCCCGTTCGCGCAGCCAGCAGAGGTGGGTGGCAATGTCGAGCAGCTCCTCCATGATATCCGTATAGCCGTGGTGCGAGAGTTCGCCGTCGCGGCCGTCGAAAAATTCGCGGATGCTCTGCAGCGGGCGGTAGTTGGCCTTGCGGCACTCTATCAGGTTCTTGTAGTGGCTGAAGATGACGTCTATCCCGATGCCCAGCCGGGCGCAGAGGCGGTTCACTTCGTCCCAGCGGCGGATGAAGTCCTCCTTTTCCCAGAGATTGATGGCCTTGGAGTAGAGGCGTGCCTTGAAGATGTCGCTGTTGGCCAGGTCGCGCCCGCGGTTGTTGATGGTCTCGAAAATGGTCAGTGCCTTGTCCTCGGCATCGTGTATCTTGGGGGCGTGCATCTCGATGGGCAGGATGCTGACCGAGGTGAGCATGAACTTCACGAATTCGCAGAGCGACTCCTTGCCCCAGTCCCGCCGGAACTGACTGAAGCTGAGGTAGAAGAAGAGGGTGGCCGCCTTGAGGCGATCCGGACAGAAGTACAAGTGGTCCAGGTCGTAGCGGTCCGTCTGCGCCTCATACTCCTCCTCCGTCCATTGGTTGATGGCGGTCAGCTCCTTCATGTCGTTGGCATCGTTCACCTGCGACTGTATCTTCAGCCGCTCGCCGCTTCCGTCCCACTCCTGCGAGTGGAGCAACTGCGGCAGCACGGGCAGCTCGGGCAGCAGGACGGAGAGGGCCTTGAACATCAGCCAGAAGGTGGTCATGCGCTGCTGCCCGTCCACGATGCGGGGACAGTCGGTGTCGGCATTGTCGGCCACGGCCAGGATGATGGTGCCCACAAAGTACTCCCTGTCCGTCTGGTGGTTGAAGGCATCCACGATGTCGTCGTACAGCTGGCGGCACTCCTTCAGCTCCCAGCTGTAGGGACGCTGATAGGGCGGGATGATGTAGGTTTCAGAGCCTTTGAACAGCTTCATCAGGTTCTTCTGCTCTGCATTCAGATGGATTGCCATAGTGAATGTTGTTTTTATGAATGAAAGAAAAACACTCCGCCTCTGCACAGACACGCGGAGTGGCGCTGAATAAGAGGGTTGAACACTGGTCGGGACGATGCTGACGGTGTGGCTGCGTCAGTGTCTTTGTCGGTGCTTGTAGCGGATGGCACGGCGTGCGTCGATGCGCTTCAGGTCGGCCTCGCTTAAGGGGGCAGCCGCATCCGAGATGGCCATGAGCGACCGCGTGGCCTGCGCCATCACCTGCTCCCGCTGTTCCCCCTCCAGCAACAGGTTTGCTACCTGGTAAAGCCGCGTGAAGAGCTTCAGCACGGTCTCTACCTGCAGCGTGGGGTCGGGAGCCTGAGGGTCCAGCTTGCGCAGGGTGGCATAGGAGGCACCGCTATCCTTGTGGAGTGACGACAGGGTCTTGCATCCCCAACATTTCATCATCGCTTGTGTCTCGCTGACTGCCACCGGCAGCCAGGCGGGACCGGGGGAGGCACATTCTGTCATCATCGACCGACATGAAAGGCCTCGTTTTGTAGGGCCTGAGCCGTCAACGAATCAGAAAGATTGTTAATTCCCCCCAAAATCGTTTCAGTCTATGCACTGAAACGGCGATTTGCAGGATCCCCGCCTATTCAGCATTTTCGCGGTATAAATTAACCCATGTAAGACGTCATGTTTAATGTAAAATGTAAAATGAAAAACGTTTATTACCCATTTACGGATTCGAACCTTTCCGCCCGGAACACCGTCCGCGGTGACACAGGGCGTACGGGATTGGGCAGACACGCAGGTCTGCCCGAAACACCCCACGGCCACATTTTAAATTTTAAATTTTAAATTATATAAAAATGAATACAGTTCATATCTTTTCTTCCCTTACCGACAAGCTGCCCAAGGAGGCGGCGTGGGAAGCGGTGGCGACCGAAATACGCAGCAACCAACTGGCGGCCACGACCGCTGAGTACCGTACCTGCCGGGCCGGCGAGGCCGAGGCACGACGACAAGGCGATGCCACCACCGAAGCGGCGTGTGCCAACCGGGCGCAGGCCCTCAAGCAGCAGCTGCCGGCATTCAACGCCTGGGCCGACCTGCACGGCGGACGCACCAAGGCGCACATCCGGGCCTACCGACCCTACATGATGGTGGACCTGGACCACCTGCCCGAAGCCGACGTGCCACGGGTGGCACAGCTGGTGGGACGGGACGAGCACGTGACGCTGTGCTACACCACCGTCTCTGGCCGGGGCGTACGGGCCATTGTGCGAATGGAGGGGCCGGTGACGGCAGACAACTACCGCGATGCCTGGCTCACGGCCAACCAATACATTGCCCGTCTGGCCGGCGGCGTGGAGTACGACGTCAAGTGCAGCGACCCTACCCGCCTCTCGGCACTCTGCCACGACCCGCAGGCCGTGTTCCGTCCCGATGCCGTGCAGCTGCCCATCCGGCAGCAACCGCAACCCTCGCAGGCACGGCTGGGGAAGGGGGCAGGCCGTCCGTGCAAGGCTGCAAAGGCGGCCGTCACCGTACGACGGATAGTAGAACAGGAGGGCACGGCCTATACCGACGGGCAGCACAATGCCTATGCCTCGCGCTGCATCTACTGGATGAACCGCTTCGGCGTGCCCCAGGAGGAGTGCCTGGCGTGGGCATCCGATGCCTTTGCCGACTACGAGGCCACCCACCACGGAGCCTTGCAGGGCATCGTACGCAGCGTCTACCAGAACCACACCGACGAACATGCCACCTGCCGCCTCACCCATTACCGGGAGGAGAAGCAACAGAAGGCACGGCTGGGCGACGTGGAGGCCTGGGTGGGCGCACGCTACCGCCTGCGGCGCAACCTGCTCTCTCACCAGGTGGAGTGGCAGGCTCTGGAGGGCGACGGGGCCGGACGGGTGGACGACCGCTTCGTCAACTCGCTCTGGCGAGCCATGCAGCTCGAAGGCATCACCGTAGATGTAAATATCATTCATAGTCTGTTGTCGTCTGATTTCGTGGAGGACTTCCATCCCTTCCGCCACTGGATAGCGCAGCTGCCGCCCTGGGACGGCGTGACCGACTACATCGGACGCTTCCTCTCCATGGTACACTGCCGCCACACTTCTGCCGATGAATTCGACCATTTTGCGCGACGCTGGTTGGTAGCCATGGTGGCCTCGGTGCTCGACGAGGAGACGGTCAACCAGGAGATACTGACCTTCATCGGGCCGCAGGGCACCTACAAGAGTTCCTTCATGCTCCATATCCTTCCGCCTCATTTGCGTGATTTTTTTACCACCAAGACTACCTGCTGCTCGCTGGACAAGGACGACCTCATCATGCTGGCAGAGAACATCCTCATCAGTCTGGAGGAGATTGACTCCCTCACCACGAAGGAGCTGAACCAGCTGAAGGCCTACACCGTGAAGCCCCACATCAAGGAGCGGCCCGCCTACGGACGGCACAAGCTGCTGATGCCGCGTGTGGCCTCGCTCTGTGCCACGGGCAACAACCCCACCTTCCTGACCGACGACACGGGCAACCGCCGCTGGCTGACCTTCGAGATTGAGCGCATTGACAACCCTTGGGAGGCCGATATACCCTACGAGGGCATCTATGCCCAGTGTGTGGCGCTGTATCGCCAGGGGTTCCGCTACTGGTTTTCGGACCACGAGGTGCACGAGCTCAACCAGCGCAACCGCCGCTTCGAGGCACCCAACCCCGCCGAGGAGATGGTGCTGACCCACTTCTTCCAGCCCCGCTCGCCGGCCGAGTTGCGCTACCTCACCGCCACCCAGATAGCCGCACGCTTCGCGCCCTGGGTCAAGATTAGTCCGACCAAAATCAGCCGGGCCATGACCGCGCTGGGGTTTGAAATGGTGCGTACCGGCCAAGGCAGGTTCTGGAAGGTGGCCGAGCGACAGCCCGTAGAAATCGGCTACCGTTTGCCCGATGAAAAGCCGGATGCCATGCCATTCTGAGTCCCGATGAGTGACGTGATGACAGAAATGACAGCGAATTCTTATATAAGACCCCAAAAACAAAATTAATTCACTATATAGTAAATGAATTTATGAATACATATACTGCATATAGAAAGAGTCGTCATTTCTGTCATTGCGTCACACCGCAACCCCCGTGTCTGCACCCGCCAAACCCTATTTTTGCACCTCGCAAACGCCTTGTTTTCAGTGCGTAAAGTCCATGTTTGGCTGGCTTGGACACCGCGTTTTGCAAATGAGCGTTTTGAATTTTAAATTTTTAATTTTAAATTTTAAATTGAATGAAATATCACGCCTACACCAAAAGCGAGCTGGCTCGCCTCTACTTTCCGGGTACCGAGCTGCACGTGGCCACCAACCGTCTGTCGCGCTGGATTGGGCGGAACCGAGAGCTGAAGGAGGCCCTCGAAGCCGCCGGATACCACACCCGCAACCGCTGTCTCACGGCCCGGCAGGTACGGTTGATAACGCAGTACCTGGGTGAACCCGAATAAAGCACACAGCGCACAGGGCGCATACCTGCCCCCCGCACAGAGCCGTATCTTTGCAGCGTAGTTATTAACCCATTAAAACCAAATTGCTTATGTTAAAGTACATCACCCGACCTCTGGTCAACCCGAAGAGTGCCTACAACGGCCGCTTCTACGCCTATCCCGCCATCGAAGAGACGGTAGATTTGAAAGCCCTGGCCAAGCACATGGCCAACCACCACTCCGGCTTCAGCGAAGCCGTCTGCTCGGCTGTGGTGCAGAGCATGGTACGCTGCATCAAGGAGATGGTGCTGGAGGGGAAGAACGTGAAGATTGACGACCTCGCCATCTTCTCGTGCGGCATTGTCAACGCCACGGGCGGCGCCGTCACAGCCGCCGAGTTCACCACCACCCGTCACATCCGCCGCGTCAAGCTGCGTGCCCGTGCTACCGGCGAACTGAGCAACGCCAGCCTCAACCTGGAAGCCTCGCTCAAGAAGGCCTACTACACCACCAACGGCGGCCTCGTCATGCTGCCTGACGACACGCCCTCGGACACCGGTGGCAGCGGCAGCAGCGGAGGCAGCGGCAGTGACGGCAACACGGACAACAATCCGCTGGGCTGACACCAATCCTAAACCGATATGCAGTTAATCATTTTCATTTACCTAAAAACCAAGCGTATGAAGAACAACTGGAAGAGCATCGTGCTCTACATCGTCCGAGTCATTGAAATGATCATCACCGGTGCAGCCGGCGGAGCAGCCTCCTCGCTGCTGTAGTAGCTCCGATAGCTACAAGTTACCCGTAGGGGCGGACCTATGTGTCCGCCCTGAATATCGTTCGTGGTGATACATTGTGCGCGGATGTGATTTCATCATCCGCTTTAAATTTTAAATTTTAAATTGACAAACATGATTTCAGAAACCTACCCCATCCTTGTAGCCGACGACGAAGTCGTCAGCGAACGTCAGCTCCTGAAGGAGCATGAGTCCGGTCCCCGCATGGAGGGCATCGAAAGCGTGCGTTACCTCATCCTGCACTGCAGCGCCACCCGTCCCGACCAGGACTATACCGTCCGCCAACTGGAGCGCGACCACCGTGCCCGTGGTTTCCGTACCGTGGGCTATCACTTCTACATCCGTCGCGACGGTGAGGTCACGCAGCACCGCCGTCTGCTGGAGGTGGGTGCCCACTGCCGTCCCTTCAACCGCTGCTCTGTAGGCATCTGTTACGAGGGCGGTCTCGATGCCCAGGGTCATCCCGCCGACACCCGCACGCCCCAGCAGCGCAAGGCCCTGCAGCAGCTGCTGGTCCGCCTCCTGCACCTCTTTCCCGGGGTCCGCATTATGGGTCATCGCGACATGCCCGGCACCACGCCCAAGGCCTGTCCCTGCTTCGATGCGCGGCAGGAGTACGGATGGTTGGAGGACGTTGTCCCCTGACGGGGGAATTTACTCCCCAAGGAAGTCATGCATAGCGGCCATCATCCTCAACTCCTTGGCAGACGGAGCCTTGACACCCCTCGTGGCGCAATCAAGGAAAAAGGGGAGGTCTGCAGCCAGCGACTCACGCAGTTCCTTCGGCATGAGCATGTGCCATTCGCCCTTGGCCTCGTCGCAATAGGTGACGACGAGATAATACTTTTGCAGGATATAGGGTGTCTGGCGTTGCTTGCGGACAACGTAGGTATCGTCGGCACCCTTGACGAACTCATCGACTATCTGCAGTTCCGTCTTGTTCAGCCGACTGAGAATCTCAATGGGATTGTCGAGGACCACGGCTGCCACCCTGCGGGCCGTCTCGTCCTTCTTGAGGTTGGGACTGGCGTAGAGGTCGAATTTCTTCAGCACCTTCAGCATATTGACTTTGGTAGTGCTGTTCAGTATCTGTGCAAGCCGAATGTCGCCCGCCTTGAATTCAGTATCGGGGATTGTAATCATATAATAGCATTCATTTATTGCGCATCAAAATCAAGTTCGCCGAAATAGGAAGCCTATATCCCTTGCAAAGCCTCTTCTCTTGCCGAATCACCATTCAAATCCCATTTAGGCATCTTGCCTTTCATAGGGGCAGACAGAGCAAGTATCTCCTGCAGTTCCGGACGTAGCCTATCGGCTTGAAGATGGGCATTGGCATTTCGCTGCGCCTCCATCCGCTGCTCCCGCTCCTCCATCTGCCGGTCCAGCTCCTTGATGCGTTGATCGCGCAACATAATAGCCGTATCACGGTTCTGAAGAGGTTTGATGAAGTACTCTTCGGCATTCATTTCCTGACGTATAGTGGGATTGGTAGCAGCGGAAACCAAACGCCAGACGATACGCTCCACCTCAAGATCACCGGCATATTCCTCTTCATTGATTTCAAGGGTCTGGGGATTAGCCTTAGTGGCATTGGACTGGTCGAACAGGCTGAGCATCTTCTCCAAGCGGTTGTTCACACGGCCATGGAGCAGGGGTATCTGAACAATAATACTGTCGTGAGTAAGGTTCTCCGCAAACGTGTTGTGCCGCAGACTCACAATTTCATTGCCATCATAGTCGCAGACCTTGTGGTTGACGTAGATAACCGGTGTCTGTATGTCGTCTACCCGATGACAGAGCAGATAGACGGTAACCACGGGCAGGGCATATTTTCTATCCTCACTGCGGAGGTACTGGGCACCAAGATACTGACGACAGTTCAGCGTTTCGGTCCCCAGCCAGGTCTTCTGCAACTCGATGAGCACAGGATGCTCATCACCATCTTCCTCTCGAAGGGTGGCACTGAAATGGACACGAAACATAGATACCTCGTTGCGCAAGCTGTTGACATGCTCGTGCGGACGTTGTACAACCTGTGTCACCTCCTTTCTGAGCAGTGCCGAAAGGATGGTTCGGGCGATGCGTTCGTCCTCCATCAGGTATCTGAATACGGCATCATATAGCGGGTTAGCGATATAGAGTTTCATGCTTACTTATACCTTTTCTTTGTCCCTAAATTCAAGCATCCGCCCAAAGATACAGCTTTATTTTCATCCGTCAAACGAATAGGCGAGGTTTTCAAATGTATTTGTTCAATTCTTCAACTAACAGATGCACCGTGGTTGAAGATTCCTCCATGGCAGGATTACCTTGTGAGATTTCTTTCAGTACAGCCTTTGCATTGCGTATCGCCGTTGGTTGAAGAGCAAGAATCCGATTGTAGAGGACTGTTCCGAACCCCTCACGCTTGCTGTATGGCATACCGCAAAGTTTTGTAAGCATCGGAGCGTAATTGTCCCGATGCAAAGGCCCTGCGTACAAGTTGAAGTGCAAAAGGAACCAATACTCAAATGCCTGATTGCTATAAGCGACCCGAAAGCCGTTCTCTTGCGCTATAGCAATGGCACGATTAAAGTCGCCTGCAGGGAAGTCATCCTTGTCAAAAACCACCCAGCACTGGTCGTAATAGCGTTTCTTTGCCATTTCCATATTCCTAATGCTGATAGCCTTGTTGACAAGACTGGTTGTATTCATTGCCTGTCCCACGACCTTGATTGCGGCAGTTGTCATGCGGAATGCCTTGAAATAATCCGGTTCAGTACATTCCCCCTCACATACAATCAGAAACGACCGCTTAACCGTTCTGATGCCTTGCCGCCGTGATATACCACCGTTTCGGTGGTCTCCTGCATTTCTTCCCATACTCATCACCTCCTCGTAAATATATTTTCAAGGTCACCAATGATAGGTGTCGCACCGTATCGGCCTTGAAGATAGTCGCGTTCAAAAGGCGATGTGCTCCTCACCTTATATTCTGCCAATGAGTAAGCCTCTGTAGCACCGAAGCTGTCTTTCTGGGTGAACCACACCTGATCCCTACGGAACAAGCCGGCACCCAGCAGAAATGTATCATGTGCCGTGAACAGCAGTTGAGCACCCTTCGGATTCGTTTCCGGCGAATTGAACAGAGTGACAATCTTGCGCACAAGCAAGGGGTGCAGTTTCGAGTCGAGCTCGTCAATGATTACACGCTTGCCATTATCCAGCGCATCAATGATGGGATAAGACAATGAAAAGTATTTGATAGTACCCTCCGACTCGTTGCCACGGAACGGGAATGCCACATTGTTCACCTCACGTCCGTCGTCGTCATACTGGAGATGACTGCTCACAATTCTGTTGTCCACCCTGTTTATCTCCTCTATGCCAAGATCTGCATAACGTGCAAATGCCGTAATCCGGCTACGTACCCTCTCATCATCAAGATGCCTTATGGCCTGTTGCCATAGCATCTCGTCTTCAGAACAAAAAATCACCTGTGTATCGCCAAGCCAACGAAGAATGGCAACGGCTTTCGGGTCATTGAATTGGGCTGCTGTAGATAGGATGAGGGCATTGTCGCGTATCATCTTCTTCGAGACAAGTTCCCTCACGAGGTCGCCCTGCTGATGCACGCTTGTTTCCCCATTATCCCGATAGAACCATTCTACCTCTTTGGCCCGTTTCTTACATGCCCGCTGAAACAGCCATTCGGCAGACACTGCTTTATCAGTAATCTCAAAACCGTAACGATATATATACCCTCCTTCGGCAAACGTGGCTTCCATCATGGTCGGTTCCTGTACCGAAGACGAATTGAGTCTGAACGGTTCAACGTCTATGGCCTCTCCAGCCTGGCTCTTAATAAACGACTCGGTGATGAAGCGTTTGAAGAATGCCAGCGCCTTCAGCACATTTGACTTTCCGGAAGCATTGGCACCATATATCACAGCACTTCGCAATAAAGAAAAGCCCGTATCGGAGAGAGGTATTGAATCGTTATGCTCAGAGAGGCTCTCTTTGAGCGACGTTGCCAAGAATGAAATCTTAACCTCATCCTTTATCGACAAATAATTGCGTAGAGAAAACTCGACAATCATATACTTAACTCCGATTTATGTAATTTTTCTGCAAATTTACAACTTTTCTTTTAGAAAATCAAAAGATAACCTCATCATTTCTTTTCAAGCAGCATAGCCACTACGATACGTATTATTTCCTGCACCGCCAAACTTTTACCCGTTTTTGTGACACCCGATGCCGCAACCGTCTGCGCGGGATTGAAGTATCCTGCTTCTTCCTACCCTTCATTCAGCTTTGCCTTGCCCAGCATCACCCAGAGTCCGGGCACGAGGCAGCGGGTGACGATGGTGACGTAGTGAAACAGGGCGATGCCCATGCCGTAGTGCCGCTTCTCTAAATGGAAGGTCTCGTGCGGAGGCATACCGTTGGGACGGTTGAGCAGTGCCCACCGTTTCCTGAGCGGCACGGCGGGGTCGCACCAGCGGTCAATCCGGATATCTCTTCTGTATGTGGATACCATATATCGTTACTACAGAAGTAGATGGCGCAATACGCTTGAGAGCTACACGGCTGGTCGTATTCAATCAGGTAGTTCGGTTCTGTCTCCCAATATGCCCGCACGACCGGCGGGTATTGGGACATGCCTTTACTCAGTTCCATATCTTTCATTTCTTTCATACAGAGAGGCTCCTGATAAACCTCGCCGGGTTGCCTGCCCACATCTGGTTGGCAGGGATGGACTTTGTCACCACCGAATTTGCTTCGAACGCTTAATATACACTTTTAGATTACTGATATTCAACGAAATATATCATCTTTGCAGATTAAGCAGATCCAAAACCCCTTATTTTGACATTATTTACAAATTAAGCAAGAATAAAACACCTTATTTTGACATTATTTGCAGATTAACGCATTTTTCCATTTCCAATCTACTTATTCTACAGCAACGTCTTCCCATCAGACCACACTCTCAAAAAGAGAGGTTCCTGTAAGTACTCAAAATAGGGCATACCCCTTTTTTAGGGCACTTTGCCAGTGCCCTACAGGATATACGTTAAAGATTCAGTGATTGTTTTAACATTTATTTTATGAATATCGGCTGCACTCGATAAAGCCAAGCTTGCTTGGCCTTACACTCGTTTGCACAATATTTAGCGTATGCCGGTCCGACTCTCGTTGTCCTACCGATTTCATAGCCATTTAGAAATGATTTCCTTTGTCTTGGTTGATGTATAGGTCATAAAGATGATCTGCCAACCACCTTTTATTGGCGTCAGTCAAGGATGATAACAACCCATATATACTTTCCATAGACATTTTCGCTTCCATAATCAAGAGACATCGCCCATTACTTTACGATTCCTTTCTCCAAGTATTCGGCCAGGTTGGTACGCATGACGCTGGCCACATGGTCGGTAGCTACCTTCTGCATGTCGTGGGCAACCATCAGCCGCACCAGCTCCTCGAACGAGGTAGTCTGCGGATTCCAGCCGAGCTTCTCTTTCGCTTTGGTGGGGTCGCCCCAAAGGTTGACTACGTCCGTGGGGCGGTAGAAGTCTTCGGAGTTTGCATGATATGAAAAGCCTTCTGCCCTATCCTATTAAGAATAAGGCGGATATAAAGAAGGTCAAGAATCGTCGGACTGCGTGTAGGGCCGCAGATAGCCTCGGGGGACGTAGGCGGTGGCGATGGTGAGGAGACCCTCGATGATGACCGCCACGCGGAGCTGTCCGCAGTAACGTGCGACCTTGCCGATGACTCCCTTGAAGTCGCCGTCGGTGATGATGACAGTCTCTCCACTGTCGAACTTACGTTCGTCCTGAGGGACATAGACATTGTCGGCATCCTTGTGCGAACAGATAATCTTGAGCGACTCCATCTGAAGGTCGGGGACGATGAGAGGCTCCCTACGGACGCACTGACCGAGACCGACATAGCGGTGGTAGAAGCGGAGATGAGGGAGGTTGACATTGTCGTAGACGTAGGTCTTGAGAATCTGCTCGGTACTGCGGGCAAACAGGATATTGGGAAGGCGTGACTCTTTCACCTTCCGGCGCTTGCCGTTGACCATCCGAACCACACGGATGGTAGGATGGAAGGCCTCGATGCCATGCGCAGAGAGGTACTCGAAACTCTGCTCCGCACGCCCATAGGTGGCACGAAGCACATACCAACGTGGTCTGGCCTTGGAGAACGCAGATGCCGACAGGGTGCATTTGGTGGACACCCCTGCCGGTGAGTCCGCTGCCTGAACGGGCGATTGAACTTCGGGGAGGGCATCGGGGATAAGCCCGGTGCGTGGAGGGCTTGACCCACCCTCTGGGCCGCATTGCGCGTCATCAATGGTCTTGCCAGTCAATTCCATATCGATGATTTTAACCTATTCTACACAGAACTCGGTTAAAGAAGGGACGGGAGAAGCGGGCAGCAACACACTGAACCTTCTGCATGTCCGGACTCCCCGGCAACGAGGCCGAGGAATCTGGGTGCAAAAATATGAAATAATTTTCTACTATTATTAAGGAAAACAGAATAAGTTTGGAAAATTGTTAATGTTATGTATTATTAACAATGCGTGTAGGGAGATGGAAAAGGTACTTCTACGACAAATCGGGCACCAGGGCCGTTGTAGGTGGTGTCGAGGCAGACGGTTCCGCCCATGCGTGCGGCTATTATCCTGACTAAAGAGAGGCCGAGCCCGATGCCTGGCACGAAGCTGTCTTCCTTGTAGAAACGTTCAAATATCTGTTCTGCATGATTGGGCGATACGCCTTTGCCCGTGTCGGACACCAGCAGTCTCAATACGCCCTTGTCATCATCGGCCACCAAGTCGACCGAGATATGTCCCTCTGTGGTGAACTTGATGGCATTGCTGAGAAGTGACTCTCCACTCCCTGCTGTTCCTTGTCGCGGAGCTTGCTGCTCCACTTTCTGTAGGCAACGGGGGATATGCCGTATTTCTCCTCAAAGAAGTGACAGAACTCGGCCTCGCTCGAAAAGCCGCAGTCGCGGGCTATTTGAGAGAGCGTGTGAGTGGCGTCATCCTTGAGCATCTTGACCGCATTGCGCATGTGAACGTCCGTAAGATACTTCTTGAGGTTCTTTGTTTTTTGCTTTTCCTCTTTCAGACCCTCTGTATTGTTGATGTGGAAATCGAGCAGTTCGTCCTTTTGCTCCATCAGTTCCTCGATGGTTTTGACCGTAGCTAAGTTGCGGAGGCGAATACGCCGATTGTAATAGAGCACAAGGCTGCAGTCAGTATAACGAGGTGTAATTGTTTCATATACGTGTCATCCATTGTTTGTTTCTATGCAAAAATTGAAACATCACTAAATACAAAACAGGGAAAATCAATCCAGCATCTTACCGTGATTCTCGGCAATCTGAATCATGCGGTCATAATCCTCGGCACTCAGATCCATGAAGTAGTAGTTGATGGGATTGACAACCTTGCCTTTGACGTGCACTTCGTAATGCAGATGCGGACCGGTACTTTTACCTGTACTTCCTACACCTCCTATCACCTCGCCACGAACGACCCGCTTGCCTACCTTGGTACGGAAGTCGCGCAAATGGGCATACCAGGTGCGATAGCCGAATCCATGGTCGATGATGATGGTGTTGCCATAGCCTGTCTCCCACCCCATCTTGACTACCGTCCCGTCACCTGTAGCGTAGACATCGGTACCTGGATTGGCCGAAAAGTCCATGCCCGAATGGAAGCGGGGAGTACCGTAGATGGGGTCGATGCGGGTGCCATAGCCCGAGGCCGTCTGCTTCAAGTCCTTGTTGGAGATAGGCTGGATGGCGGGGATGCAACGCAGCATCTCGTCGTGACTCTTACACATCTCCACCACATCGTCAAACGAATTCGACTGTATATAGAGTTGCTTGGTGAGCATATCCAGCTTCTGCGTGGTATTGACTACCATCTCGGCATTGGCCATGTCCATGAGGTGCTCGTAGCGGTTGGTGCCTCCATAGCCGGCCTTGCGGATGGCATCGGGGATGTGATCGGCCTGAAAGATGACACGATACAGATTGTCATCGCGCTGCTGTATGTCCTGCAGCACCTCCAAGGCCTCGTCCAGACGGGCATCCAACAGGTTGTACTGCGCCTGCAGCCTACTGTTCTCCTTGCGCAGCTCCTTCTCGGAAGGTGATCCGAAGATGATGAGCAACACGATAAATCCGGCCGCCACCAGTCCGATATCTATGAAAAGGCGGCGAAACAGACTCATGATACGCTGCCGCACAGTGGGATAGATGCGGTCATACGTCTGTGTCTGTGGATTGTATATATAGTAAACTTTGCGCATAGAAATCAAATATTTCATTATCAATGCGACAAAAATACGAAAAACAAGCTATCTTTGCGCAGTTTTTTGGATTATTAATAAAAACAGGCCGTTGCAGGCACCGACAGACAAGCAAAAAAGAGTAAAAACAAGATATAGACAGCTTATGATGACAGCAAATGAAATCAGAGACTCATTCAAGAGTTTCTTTGAAAGCAAAGGACACCAGATTGTGCCTTCTGCTCCGATGGTAATCAAGGATGACCCTACGCTGATGTTCACCAACGCAGGAATGAACCAGTTCAAAGACATCATCCTGGGCAACCACCCGGCCAAATTCAAGCGAGTAGCCGATTCGCAGAAATGCTTGCGCGTCAGCGGAAAGCATAACGACCTGGAAGAGGTAGGACACGACACCTATCACCACACCATGTTCGAGATGCTGGGCAACTGGTCGTTTGGCGACTACTTCAAGAAGGAGGCCATCTCCTGGGCTTGGGAGTATCTGGTGGGTGTGCTGAAGATTGACCCCAAAAACCTGTATGCCACCGTCTTTGAGGGAAGTCCTGAAGAGGGATTGAGCCGCGACGATGAAGCTGCTTCGTATTGGGAGCAGTTCTTGCCGAAAGACCATATACTGAACGGCAACAAGCATGACAACTTCTGGGAGATGGGCGACACGGGGCCGTGCGGTCCCTGCTCGGAGATTCACATCGACTCACGCCCGGAGGAAGAAAAGGCACAGATACCGGGTCGTGACCTGGTGAACAAGGATCACCCGCAGGTGATTGAAATCTGGAACCTGGTGTTCATGCAATACAACCGCAAGGCCGACGGAAGTCTGGAAGGGCTGCCAGCCAAGGTCATTGATACCGGTATGGGATTTGAACGCCTGGTACGTACGATGCAGGGAAAGACCTCGAACTATGATACCGACGTGTTCCAACCCATCCTGAAGGTCATCGGTGACATGGCCGGAAAGCATTACGGTGACAACGAGCAGGTAGACATCGCCATGCGTGTGATTGCCGACCACATCCGTACCATCGCCTTCTCCATCACCGACGGCCAGCTGCCTGGCAATGCCAAGGCCGGCTATGTAATCCGCCGCATCCTGCGCCGCGCCGTACGCTACGGCTATACGTTCCTGGGACAGAAACAGGCCTTCATGTACAAGTTGCTGCCTGTGCTGATAGAGAATATGGGAGGTGCCTATCCCGAGCTGAACGCTCAGAAAGAGCTGATAGCCCGCGTCATCAAGGAGGAGGAAGAATCGTTCCTCCGCACATTGGAGACGGGCATCCGCCTGCTGGAGAAGACCATGGCTGATGCCAAGGCTGCCGGCAAGAGCGAAATCAGCGGCAAAGATGCCTTCACGCTGTATGACACCTTCGGCTTCCCGCTTGACTTGACCGAACTGATTCTGCGCGAGAACGGTATGACGGCCGACCTGAAAGAGTTTGATGCAGAGATGCAACAGCAGAAACAGCGTGCCCGCAATGCGGCAGCCGTAGAGACGGGAGACTGGATTACGCTGAAGGAAGGTACGACCGAATTTGTAGGATATGACTACACAGAATATGAGACCAGCGTGCTGCGCTACCGACAGGTAAAACAGAAGAACCAGACACTCTACCAGATTGTGCTGGACAAGACTCCGTTCTATGCCGAAAGCGGTGGTCAGGTAGGAGATACAGGTGTGCTGGTGAACGAGTTCGAGACCATCGAGGTAATAGACACGAAGAAGGAGAACAACCTGCCCATCCACATCACCAAGAAGCTGCCCGAGCACATAGAGGCACCGATGATGGCTTGTGTGGACACCGACAAGCGTGCCGCCTGCGCCGCCAACCACTCGTGTACGCACCTGCTGGATGCTGCCCTGCGCGAAGTACTGGGCGACCACGTAGAGCAGAAGGGCTCATTGGTAACGCCTGACTCGCTGCGCTTTGACTTCTCACACTTCCAGAAGGTGACCGATGAAGAGATCCGCCGTGTGGAGCACATCGTCAATGCCAAGATACGTGCCAACATTCCGCTGAACGAATACCGCAACATCCCCATTGAGGAGGCCAAGGAACTGGGTGCCATCGCCCTCTTCGGCGAGAAGTACGGCGACCACGTGCGTGTCATCCAGTTTGGCGACTCCATCGAATTCTGCGGTGGTACGCATGTAGCAGCCACCGGCCATATCGGTATGGTGAAGATTGTCAGCGAAAGTTCGGTAGCCGCCGGCGTACGTCGTATCGAAGCCCTGACAGGAGTTCGTGTAGAGGGTATGCTGGATGCTTTCCAAGACACGATACGCGACCTGAAGGCACTCTTCAACAACGCCCCCGACCTGGGCATCGCCATCCGCAAGTACATCGACGAGAATGCCGGACTGAAGAAACAGGTGGAAGAGTTCCGCAAAGAGAAAGAGGCTCAGCTGAAAGAGACGCTGCTGCGTAAGGTAAAGGAGGTGAACGGTGTGAAACTGGTGAAGTTCTGTGCACCGCTGCCCGCGGATGCCGTGAAGAACATCGCCTTCCAACTGCGTGGCGAAATCACAGAGAACCTCTTCTTTGTAGCCGGTACCGAGTTTGAAGGGAAACCGATGCTGACCGTCATGCTGAGCGACAACCTGGTGGCAACGGGCCTGAAGGCCGGTGTTTTGGTGAAAGAGGCCGCCAAGCTGATTCAAGGCGGCGGCGGCGGTCAGCCGCACTTCGCTACAGCCGGCGGAAAGAACCCTGAAGGACTGGCTGCTGCCGTAGACAAGGTAGTGGAACTGGCCGGTATCTGACACAGTACGACCAATACATAGTTTAGATAGATTGGATGGGGCGGGCCTACGTGTCCGCCCCTCTTTTCGAAACACATCATCTCTTAAAACCTCCCCAACGAAAACAACCGTAGAATGATAGTATGCATTGCCGAAAAGCCTTCCGTAGCACGCGACATTGCCGATGTGCTGGGAGCCAGAGAAAAGAAAGAGGGATATATAGAAGGTAACGGGTATCAGGTGACATGGACCTTCGGCCACCTCTGCACCCTGAAGGAACCGCACGAATATACACCTACCTGGAAAGCGTGGAGCCTGGGCAGCCTGCCCATGATTCCACCCCGCTTCGGCATCAAGCTGATCAGCAATCCCACCTACGAACGGCAGTTCCATATCATCGAGGGGCTGATGCAACAGGCTGACCTAATCATCAACTGCGGTGATGCCGGCCAGGAGGGAGAGCTGATACAACGTTGGGTCATGCAGAAGGCCGGTGCACGTTGCCCGGTGAA
The DNA here is from genome assembly GCA_945641355.1 of uncultured Mediterranea sp. Lineage (GTDB taxonomy): Bacteria > Bacteroidota > Bacteroidia > Bacteroidales > Bacteroidaceae > Bacteroides. Next base: position 41,109 of record CALZEQ010000003.1, read on the forward strand.
ACGGCTGTGGATATCGTCGCTAACCGAAGAGGCTATACGCGACGGTTTTGCACACCTGCGGGAGGCTGCCGACTTCCAACCGCTGTACGAAGCCGGCCTGAGCCGTGCCATCGGCGACTGGCTGTTGGGGATGAACGCCACACGCCTCTACACCATGAAGTACGGGCAGAACCGTCAGGTGCTCTCCATCGGACGGGTACAGACACCTACGCTGGCCTTGATTGTCAACCGTCAGCTGGAGATTGAACACTTCGTGCCCAAACAGTATTGGGAGCTGAAGACCATCTATCGGGACACCACCTTCGCTGCCGTCATCCGCAAAAGCGAAGAGGAGCTGATTCTGGAGGCTTCCGCATCGTCCGCTCCCCGTCCGGCCAGTGAAAACAAGGGTATTGACCCCATTACCGACTACGAACGGGGCAAATCGTTGCTGGAACAAATCAGCCAGGCTCCCTTTACCGTGACCGATGTCGTCAAAAAGCAGGGGCGCGAATACCCTCCCCGTCTGTTTGACCTGACTTCGCTGCAGGTAGAATGCAACAAAAAGTTTGCCTACTCTGCTGACGAGACCCTGAAACTGATTCAGTCGCTTTATGAAAAGAAGGTGGCCACCTATCCACGTGTAGACACCACCTTTCTGAGCGACGACATCTACCCCAAGTGTCCGGGCATTTTGAAAGGGCTGCGCGGCTACGAGACGCTGACGGCTCCGCTGGATGGCATCGCACTGCCCAAATCGAAAAAGGTATTTGACAACTCCAAGGTGACCGACCACCATGCCATCATCCCTACGGGCCAGCCACCCGTCAACCTGACGGAAATGGAACGTCGGGTATTCGACCTCATTGCCCGCCGTTTCATCGCAGTGTTCTATCCCGACTGCCGTATAGCGACCACCACCGTTACCGGTCAGGTAGAGGGCATCGACTTCAAGACCTCCGGCAAACAGATACTGGAGCCGGGATGGCGTGTGGTGTTTGCTACCCCAGCCCCTTCCACAGCAGATGAGAAGGAAGAGAGAGAGGGAGAGAACGAACAGGCTCTACCGGCCTTCGTTAAAGGTGAGAGCGGTCCGCACCAGCCCAACCTGATAGAGAAGTGGACCCAACCGCCACGTCCCTATACCGAAGCCACCCTGCTACGTGCCATGGAGACAGCCGGTAAGCTGGTAGACAATGACGAACTGCGCGATGCGCTGAAAGAAAACGGCATCGGACGCCCTTCGACACGCGCCGCCATCATCGAGACACTGTTCAAACGAAACTATATCCGCAAGGAGAAGAAGAACCTGATAGCTACCTCTACCGGCGTAGAACTGATACAGACAATCCGCGAAGAACTGCTGAAATCGGCCGAACTGACAGGCATTTGGGAAAAGAAGCTGCGCGAGATAGAACGCCGCACCTATCCTGCCGGCCAGTTTCTGGAAGAGCTGAAACAGATGGTGGCAGAGATTGTAACCAGTGTACTGAGCGACAACAGCAACCGACGTATCACCATACAAGCTCCGACAACCGAGAAGAAGAGCGACAAGGCAAAGAATGAAACGGCCCACCCACAGGAGGCGGGTACAGAGAAGAAAGAGAACAAGAAACGGGCTCCGCGAAAGAGCAACAAAGCAGCAACGGTTCCTGACCCGACAACAGCAGCCGTTTCCATCCCTCAGCCGGCAGAAGCCTCAGCACCTGCCGACCCATGGATAGGGCAACCTTGTCCCTTGTGCGGGAAAGGCCATCTGATAAAAGGAAAGAGTGCCTACGGTTGCTCGGAATGGAAGAATGGATGTAGCTACCGGAAGCCATTCTGACACGGATAGTTTCCGGTAGGATCATCACACTGCCTTGCCTTCCCGTTCAAAGTCCTTGCGGCTCTTGCTCTGTGTCACGATGTAGACTCCCAGGAATACCAATATCACCGCTACCCCTTTCTGCAACGTGAAGGCAGCCATTCCTATGACTACCGCAACGGTAGAGGCGACGATGGGCTGCATGTAGTTGTACATGCTGACCACCGTAGGACGCATCAGGCACTGTGCACGCATGATGAGGATATAGGCCAAGAAGGTACCTCCTACCACCACATAGCCCACCTGCCAGCAGGCAGCAACAGGCATCTCGCTCCACTGAATAGAGGCCAGATTGTTGTACGAGAACGGAATATAGCATAGAGAGGCATAGACAAACATCCACTTGTTCAGCGTGATGGGCGAATACTTTTGCGTCAATCCTTTGAAGACGGTCAGGTAGATAGAGAAGCTGATTTGCGCCGTCAGGCAGAGTAAATCGCCCACGATGCTGCCGTTGCCTCCGGCTGCCGCCCTACTGCTCAGAATCAGTGTCAACGCGCCCATGGCACCGATAAAGATGCCCAGCACCTTCTTGTTGGTAATCGGTTCCTTCAGATAGAGAGCCGCCACTATCATGGTGACAATAGGCAAGGTAGTGGTCACTACCGAAGCATCAATGGGTGAGGTCAGTGACAAGCCGAAAATATAGACTCCCTGATTGAACACCAAGGCAAACAACGAGGCAAAGAAGATGCGTACCATGTCGCGATGGTCTACCTCCTCGTGCTTGCAGAAGAGGGAGAGCAGCCAAAAGCAGGCTGCAGCACCCACCATGCGGAACGTAGTGACCGTAATGGGACTGAAGGCGGCCAATGCCGCCTTGCCGACGGGAGCCATCAATCCCCACAAGATATTGGCCGAAAGGGCACAAAGATGGCCTTGAATCTGTCTGTTCATTTTATCTGGCTCTACTTCAGATGGTTCAATATCCATTGCAAATGTCCCCGCTCGGTATCCTCGGATGTCCAATGTTCGTTGATGGGTGTAATGAGTACCTCTTTGGGACCTTGCAGCAGGTTATAGACGATGTAACTGGTGGTAGGCGGACAAACATCGTCGTTATAACCCCACGTCATATAGACCGGCACCTGTATCTGACGGGCAAAATTCACCACATCGTAGTAGGCCATGGTACGCAGCTTGTCGGGGGTGTCCATGCCAGCTGTGCGGAAGAAGTGCGGATAACCACCGGCCCGTCCGGCCTGATAGCCAGCCATGTCACTAAGGGCCGGGTGGTTGGCCACGCAAGCGGTCACACGTTTGTCCAGCCCAGCCGTAATCAACGCCAATGCACCTCCCTGGCTTCCCCCCTGCACGATGACATTCTTTCCGTCCCACTCCGGCAACGAGGTGAGCAGGTCGATGGCACGTACACAAGCCAGATAGACACGTTTCATGTAGTAGTTGTCGCGGTTGTCCAGTCCATTGGTCAGATAACCGTTCTCCGAGCCGTTGAAGGCATTGCTGATTTCCTGAAACTCTTCTGTGGAAAGGGTGGGATTGAGTCCGTGTATCTCCATCTCCAACCGGATGCATCCCTGTTCGGCATAATACTTATGTCGCAAAGGCTCCTTGATGGTCTTGATGCCGGCACCCGGAGGACAGAGCACTACCGGACAACTCTTCTCCTTCGCATCCTTTGGATAGAACAGATAGCCATAGACCACCTGCCTCTTGCGGTTGACAGGTATCTTCACCAGATAGCAATCTATCCGATCGGTGCAGTACTCCTCCGCCCTGGTTTTCGTATAGTTCAAAGGCAGCTGTGCCAATTCCGCCCTGTTGGCTTCCCAGAACGGCAGGAAGTCAGCAGGCAGTTGCGTATAGGGTTGCAGTCGTTCGGGCGAGAAGCCTACCTTTACATGATGCTTGTAACTCTTTCCGTCTAACTCGATGGTCATCCTGCAGTCGCGGAAGCCGGGCTGCTTCATCGTTCCCATGGGGATGATTGCCTTCCCGTTCTTCAGCACCACGCGGCCTTGGGTATCGGACGGCATCATATCGCCTGCCAATTCATACGAGAGGGTTACTCCATCCTGTGGAATACCATATTTATAGAACTGCACCTCTACCGTTGCATTCTCTCCTGTCTTGTACAGCCAATCAGCATGATTGGGCACGGTAACCCACAACACATCGCTCCGATAAGGATAGTTTTCTGCCCGCACCGCCAGAGCAACGATCAGCAGCAATACTCCAATTGTTTGTTTCATATTCTAAATGACTAACGTTTTATATTCAACAATGCGTTGCCCTCCTGCAACGGATTCCATCCATCCTTACCGGCCAGCAATGACTCCATCTCATATCCTTCCAAACTCTTCAGTTGACGGGAGAAGGAGGCACGTTTCTGCGGGTTGGCACCTGCCCCCCGGCTCTGATACTCGGCATAGAAGGCACTCTTCTCGTTCTCCTTCTTACCCCAGTTGTTCCAGCCTTCAGGCACAATATGGCGGCCCAGTTCGCAACGCACGTAGACCGCCTGCGCATAGGGACGCCAAGGACGGGAGAGGTAGACTCTGTCCACGCCGTCATCGGCCGTCAGCCGGCAATCGTACATCAGATAGCCGAAACGTTGTCCCTGATCGGTAGAGGGGGCTGTGACATACCCGTTGCCTTTGCTATGGATGTGGCAACGGTTGAACACCGCAGCAGACCACCCGAAGATGAAGTCGACCGTTCCCTCGATGTAACACTCCTCGTAATACTGACGCACTCCCTTGGCATAGGTATAGAGCGTATCCTGAAAGCCCAGAAAGCGACAATGCTTGAAGTAGGCACGGTCGGCACTGACAAAACAGGCCACAGCTTGTCCTACGGGACCGGCACTATTCTCAAAGGTGATGTTCTCCGCATAGAAGTCGGGAGCATAGATGTAGCACGAAGCCGAGCCTGAAGTGCCTGTATTTTCTCCGAAACGGTTGGGTTTGGAAGCATAGTCATCGTAGGTAATCACCGTTCCCTCCTCACCTATCAGCGAGAGAGCCACCTTGCTTTCGGGCACCACCACCTTCTCCTTGTAGATGCCCTTGCGGATCCAGATGGTGGTACGGCTTCCCTTACGCATGTCGGGTACGGCATTGATGGCCTCTTGTACGGTAAAGAAATCACCGCTGCCATCCTGAGCCACCACAAAGTCGTATCGGCGTACGTAGGGAGCAAGGGCAGGCACCGCATGTGCCACAGCTTCGATGGCCAGTCCGGCCACCATCCGTCCGCCACGTACATTGAGATGGGTATTGTCTTCGCGTCCATTGGGTATGGCTGCTACCGTATGGGCCGGTACCCACAAGTAGAGTTGCTTGGAGGCTTCAGGTCCCATGCCCTCTACCAGTTCGTGTGTCAGACGGTTCAAGTCGATGAAAGGCACACCCAACTCCCGAGCCACGTTGCGCGGCGAATCCAGATAGGCTCCATGCGTATCTATCAGCCGCGCACTTTCGGCATTCCCGTTGAGCGCCGTCTGCCCACCATCGTCACCGGCTCCTTTGCGCACATCGTCCTGACTGATGGCTTGCGCCACGGCATCACCTTCGGCCGTACCGAAATGACGGCGGACTATCGAATTGAACAGCACCGGCGTAGCACCCTTGGCCCTGGCTTCCAGTACGAAACGCTTCAGATTGCGGTCAAACGAACCTCCGTTTGCATCGGTATGGCGGGCCGAGTCGGCCTTCTCGTCGTTGTGCCCAAACTGAATGAAGAGATAGTCCCCCTTCTTCATCAGTCCCAGCACCTTGTCCCATCGTCCTTCGTCGATGAAACTTTTCGAACTGCGTCCGTTCACGGCGTGATTGTCCACCCGTATCTCATCCGACAAAAAGCCAGGCAACATCTGTCCCCATCCTCGTTCGGGGTTTCCTCCGGTCAATACCTTATTGGCCATGGTAGAGTCACCAATCATGAAAATGGTCGGTACGGAGTTATCAGACTTGAATGCAGACAAGAGGCACATCAGTCCGAACAGTAAAAAACACTTCTGTTTCATTGTCATTCAAGATAAAAAGTATGCTATTCAGGTATCCATTCGCTGGAGGTGCGGAAGATGTAGGCCTTGTCCGTATACCGGTCGGCCTCCTTGCGCGTAAGCTGGCCGGCCCACGACACCCGCTGTTCCAGGGGGCTTCCTTCACCACTATTGCCATACTCGGCATAACGGGCACTCTTCTCGTTCGCCGGATTGTTCCAATTGTGCCAGCCCTGCGGTACGATGTGACGTCCCAGTTCACAACGGATGAAGAAGGTGGCCGCATAGGGTCGCCACGGACGTCCCAGATAAACCTTGTCCACTCCTTCGTCGGCTGTCAGCCGGCAGCGATGGAACACATACCCCACTTCTACATCGGCCGGCGTAGAGGCAGCCGTCACGTACGAGTTGGCTTTGCTGTGGATTTGGCAATCTTCAAACAGTGCCGTCGAAGGGCCGAAAATAAAGTCGGTCGTTCCCTCTATGTAGCACTCTTGAAAGTAGAGGCGTGTCCGCTTGGCACCGGTATAGACGGTATCCTGATTGCCCAACAGCCTGCAACGGATGAAGCGCAGTCGGTCTCCCTCGGTATGCAAGGCCACTGCCTGCCCCAAGCGGGGTGCGTTATTCTCGATGGTCAGGTTCCTGAAGGTGATGTTGCTCCCCTCCACCTTCAAAGTGTAGGTACGGAAGGTACCCATCTTGTTGATATTGGCATGGTCGTCGTACGTGATGACAGTGCCCTCTGCACTTTCGCCCTCAAACACCACATTCTCCAGCCACGAAGGAATCACCACCTTCTCCTTATAGACCCCGTTTTTGATGAAAACCGTCACTTCATAGTCCATGAAGCAGCGTATCTCCTCAATGGCTTCGGTCAGGGTGCGGCAGTCACCCGTTCCGTCACGCGCCACCACGATGCGGCGCTTCCATTCGTTCTGTGCCGACAATGCAGTACAAAGGCACATCAATGCCATCCACACCACACTCCGTCCATACAATCCTCTTTCCATGCTCACGCTTCCTTCCTCTTACTTTTGGTTCACAATGCTTTGTACCTCTTGCAGACGTTCCCACTCCAACGAACCGAGGATGAAAGGACCTACTGCCTTCGGGTCGTTGTTGCGGATGGTTTCGTGAATATAGTAGTCATAATCACCCGAACGGTAATTCTTGCCGCCCAATCCGGCTACCGCACAGGCTTGTGTAATGGAGATGACTCCATCCTTGTCTACCTCTATGAAGCGGTCCAGTATACCTTGATAGCCCTTAACGGCCACCTGCAAGTAGGACGGATCCAGATAGCCCTTGCGCACGCCCTTGAAGAGGGCATAGACAAACATGGCCGAACACGAGGATTCCAGGTAGTTGCCCGGCGCTCCACTCTTGTCCAACACCTGATACCACAGCCCGCTCTCGGCATCCTGCAGACGTTTCACCATCGAAGCCAAATGCCGGAAGACGGTCAACATGGAATCGCGGCCGACCTCATGAGTGGGAATGAAATCGAGGGCATCCACAAAAGCCATGGCATACCAGCCCATGGCGCGTCCCCAACTGTGGAGTGACTGTCCTGTCTGCGGATTGGCCCAGCGCTCCGTTCGGCTGACATCACAAGCGTGGCGGAAGAGGTCCGTCTTGGCATCGTAGGTGTGACGGGCTGCCATCAGGAACTGGTTGATAACATCGGCATAGTCCTCCACCTGGTTGTTCCGATAGGCATATTCCGCATAGAAGGGAGCCCCCATATAGATGCCGTCCAGCCACACCTGATTCGGATAGACCTTCTTGTGCCAGAAGCCACCGTCAGCATTCCGCGGATGGTCATCCAGCTGGCTGCGCATCAGTGCCAGTGCCTTTTTATACTTCTCCTCCTTGGTCTGTTCATAGATGCGGAAGATGAACTTGCCGGAGTTGATACGATCCAGACTGAACTCCTCGCGCTTGTACTTCTTGATGGTTCCGTCCACATTCACCATGGTGTCGGCATAGGCCAAAGCATAGTCAAAGTAGCGCCGGTCGCCGTAGCGGTCATACACATCGAGCATGGCCTGCAGTTCAAGTCCGTGACAATAGTCCCACTTCAAGGTAGGTTGGAAATCGAGTTGCCACGACTCGGGGCAACGAATCATCTCCGATTCCACCATACGTACCGACCAAGGAAGTTCGCTGCCGACGCGCTGTTGTGCCGACATCACACAAGCGAAGAGCAGCATACAAGTTGACACAAATAATTTACAAATCTTTTTCTGTTTCATAAAGTTCATTGTTTATGGGTATTAGACCTATATTATTTCATGAAACAAAAGTAGTGCTTTCTTTTGAAACGGGTGTGCATTTTTCGGCGCAGAGAGTGTAATATTTGTTTTTCGTGTGCGTGAACGAACATTTTTGTGTGCGCAAACGAATAAAAACATCAAAAAAAGTCCCTTTTCATATTTTTTTTGCTTTTCCAGTTTGAATAATGCCGAAAAGGTTTTATTTTTGAGCCGTTTTTAAGAACAGCATTGTCGAACTTCATCAATCAATACATTAACTTCAACTACTAAATGGAACAAGTTTTCGGTTATATCATCGGCTTAGGAGCAGCCGTGATGATGCCCATAATCTTTACAATTTTGGGCGTGTGCATCGGCATCAAATTCAACAAGGCACTGAAGAGTGGTCTGCTGGTGGGTGTCGGTTTTGTAGGACTGTCAGTTGTCACAGCCTTGCTGACAAGCAGCCTGGGCCCAGCCTTGAGCAAAGTCGTAGAGATTTACGGCCTGCAGCTGAAAGTATTCGATATGGGTTGGCCTGCCGCTGCGGCAGTAGCTTACAACACATCGGTAGGTGCTTTCATCATTCCCGTCTGTCTGGGAGTCAATTTGCTGATGTTGCTTACCAAGACCACCCGTACGGTCAACATCGACCTCTGGAACTACTGGCATTTCGCCTTCATCGGTGCAGTGGTATACTTTGCCAGCGACAGCATCCTGTGGGGATTCTTTGCCGCCATCATCTGCTACATCATCACCTTGATTATGGCCGACTACACTGCCGACAAGTTCCAGCAATTCTATGACAAGATGGAGGGTATCTCCATTCCCCAGCCTTTCTGCGCAGGTTTCGTACCTTTTGCATGGGCCATCAACAAAGTGCTTGACAAGATTCCCGGCTTCGACAAGCTGAACATCGATGCCGAAGGAATGAAGAAGAAGTTCGGTTTGCTGGGCGAGCCGCTCTTCCTCGGCATATTGGTGGGTTGTATCATCGCCAGCCTCTCGTGCAAGGATTTCAACGAATTGATAGACAAGATACCTTATATATTAGGACTGGGCATCAAGATGGGTGCCGTGATGGAACTGATACCTCGCATCACCAGCCTTTTCATCGAGGGACTGAAGCCCATCTCCGATGCAACCCGCGAGCTGATAGCCCGTAAATTCAAGGGAGCTGTGGGGCTGAACATCGGTATGAGTCCAGCCTTGGTCATCGGCCACCCAGCCACACTGGTGGTCTCTCTGCTGCTCATCCCCGTCACCATTCTGCTGGCCGTGGTGCTGCCTGGCAACGAATTTCTACCCCTGGCTTCACTGGCAGGCATGTTCTACCTGTTTCCGCTGGTGCTGCCCATCACCAAAGGCAATGTGCTGAAGACCTTCATCATCGGACTGGTGGTACTGACTCTCGGACTCTACTTTGTGACAGATCTGGCACCCTCGTTCACCCAGGCTGCCCACGACGTATACACCAAGACACAGGACGCAGCGGTCAACATACCTCAGGGGTTCCAAGGTGGTGCGCTTGACTTCGCCTCCAGCCCCTTTGCCTGGGTCATCTTCCACCTCACCTATTCACTGAAATGGATCGGATCCGGCCTGCTGGTGCTCTTCACCCTCTTCCTGATGGTGCTGAACAGACGTGCCATCACCAAGAAGGCAAAGAGTTACGAGCTACAAGCTACAAGTGACAAGTAATAAGTAATAAGAAGGCTAAGAGTTACGAGCTACAAGTGACAATATGCAGTTCGTAACCAGTAACTAAAGCAACTCATAACTAAAGAAACAACGAAAAGAATATGAAAAGATTAGCAATTGCACTGATGATGGGCGCTGCCGCATGGAGCGTCAATGCCCAAGTAAACTACCGCGTCCAGACAGCCTGCCATCCGCTGGACGTAAAGCACTACGACACCGAACGCCTGCGCAGTGCCTTTATGATGGAAAAGGTGATGGTAGCCGATGAAATCAACGTCACCTATACCCTCTACGACCGTCTGATTTATGGCGGTGCCATGCCTGTCAACAAGGTACTGCGTTTGGAGACCTTCCGCGAGTTAGGTCCCGAGATTACCTATTTCCTGGAGCGTCGCGAACTGGGTGTCATCAACGTGGGTGGCGACGGCGTAGTGACCGTTGACGGTAAGAAATACCCCATGAAATTCAAGGAGGGGTTGTACGTAGGTTGCGGCAACAAAGAGGTGACCTTTGAGAGCAATGACCCAGCCCATCCTGCCAAATTCTACATCAACTCCACACCTGCCTACAAGCAGTACGTCACTCAGCTGATTACTACCGACCCCAAAGCGGATCCCAAGAAGTATGCCATCGCCCAAAGCGACCGCTACGGCAAGATGGAGGACAGCAATGACCGCGTAGTCAACCAGCTGATTGTAAGTCCCGTACTGAGCAAGGTGAAAGGCGGAGGCACCAACCAGCTGCAGATGGGTCTGACCGAGCTGAAGCCCGGTTCGGTATGGAACACCATGCCTGCCCACACCCATACACGCCGTATGGAGGCTTACTTCTACTTCAACGTGCCCGAAGGCAATGCCATCTGTCACCTGATGGGTGAGCCGCAGGAAGAGCGTCTCGTATGGCTGCACAACGAGCAAGCTATCACCTCTCCCGAGTGGAGCATCCACGCCGCAGCCGGCACCAGCAACTACATGTTCATCTGGGGTATGGGCGGTGAGAACCTGAAATACAGCGATAAGGACGAAATCAAGTATATCGATATGCGATAAGCGCACATCCGGAAACTAAAAAAGGGAGAAAAAGGCAGTTCTGCTATTTTCTCCCTCATTTCTATCAAATAATACACCCTATTTAATCTGCAAATCGTCTATCTTTGCACTGATAACGAATTTGTGTACTAACATCTAACTATCATGAACAATTACCCGAACCAATCGGACAAGATGACCAACTACCGTTGGATTATCTGCGCCATGCTCTTTTTTGCGACTACAGTCAACTACCTCGACCGTCAGGTACTCTCCCTGACGTGGAAAGATTTCATCGCTCCCGAATTCCATTGGACAGACACCCACTACGGCTACATCACGGCCGTCTTCTCGCTCATCTATGCTATTGCCAACCTACTGGCCGGCCGCTTTATCGACTGGATGGGCACCAAAAAAGGATATCTTTGGGCCATCGCCGTATGGTCGGTCGGTGCTTGTCTCCATGCCCTTTGCGGATGGGCTACCGAGACAACGCTCGGTATCGGCAATGCCGCCGAGATGATAGGTGCCAGCGGTGCGTTGGCCTCTACGGTAGCCATCACCAGTGTATACTATTTCATTGCCGCCCGTATCGTGCTGGGTGTAGGTGAAGCTGGTAACTTCCCTGCAGCCATCAAGGTGACCGCCGAGTACTTCCCCAAGAAGGACCGTGCCTTCTCTACCTCCATCTTCAACGCAGGTTCCACCATCGGTGCCCTTATAGCTCCCCTCTGCATCCCCTCGCTGGCGCGTTATTTCCAGCAGTTAGGCATCGGCAACGGTTGGGAGATGGCCTTTATCGTCATCGGCGGACTGGGTTTCATCTGGATGGGATTCTGGATGTTCATGTACAAGAAACCCAACCAGAACCCGCGTGTCAACGCTGCCGAACTGGCCTATATCGAACAGGACAAGGCTGAAGAAGCTGCCCACTCGGCTGGGGCTGCCACTTCGACGGCTGAAGAGAAGAGCATTCCTTTCCTGCAGTGCTTCAAGTACCCGCAGACGTGGGCTGTCATTGTGGGCAAATTCATGACCGACGGTGTATGGTGGTTCTTCCTTTTCTGGACACCCGCCTACATCTCCGATGTCTACGGTTTCTCGTCAGATACCGGCACGGCACAGATGCTCATCTTCGTACTCTACGCCATCACGATGCTCTCCATCTACGGCGGCAAGTTGCCTACCATCATCATCAACAAGACTGGCAAGAATCCCTATGCGGCTCGTATGCAGGCCATGCTCATTTTTGCCTTCTTCCCCCTGCTGGCCCTGTTTGCCCAACCGCTTGGCAACTATTCCTACTGGTATCCGGTCATCATCATCGGTATCGCCGGTGCTGCCCACCAGTCCTGGTCGGCCAACATCTACTCCGTAGCAGGTGACATGTTCCCCAAGAGTACCATTGCCACCATTATCGGTATGGGCGGTATGGCCGGAGGTATCAGTGCCTTCCTCATCAACATGGTATCGGGTATTCTGTTTGACTACGCCGACCAAAGCCAGATGGCTTTCATGGGCTTCGTAGGCAAGCCGGCCGGCTACTTCATCATCTTCTGCGTATGTGCCGTAGCCTATCTAGTAGGCTGGTGCATCATGAAACTGCTGGTACCTAAGTACAAGCCCATCATCGTGAAGTAATCCTTTGACGAACCACTACACCATATAGAACAGAACGCAGACGTAGCTGAAGAGTCTTCAGCACGACTGCGTTCTCTGTTTATGCAGACTTTGCATGCCTTTCCCAAAAAAAAACACAATCCCTTTGTCACCTCCCCCCGAATAGGTAACTTTGCAGCGATTTTGAAAACAATAGGTAAAATTAAAGTTTTTAGGTAACTATGGATTGGTTAGAAACCCTGCTTTGGGATCCTTCCTCGGTAGCTCACATCGTATGCCTGTATGCATTTGTCATTTCGGTGGGCGTACTGCTGGGGAAGGTCAAGATTTTCGGGGTGTCACTGGGTGTCACCTTCGTATTGTTTGCCGGTATCCTGATGGGACACTTCGGATTCACCGGCGAGACACACATTCTGCACTTCATTCGTGAGTTCGGATTGATTCTGTTTGTATTTTGTATCGGACTGCAAGTGGGTCCGTCATTTTTCTCCTCGTTCAAGAAGGGAGGTATGCAACTCAACGCGCTGGCGGTAGGCATCGTGGTGCTGAACATTGTGGTAGCACTGAGCATCTACTACCTGGACGGCAGCATCGAGCTGCCCATGATAGTGGGCATACTGTACGGTGCAGTGACCAATACACCCGGTCTGGGTGCCGCCAACGAGGCACTGAACCAACTGAACTATACGGGCGACCCCATCGCCCTGGGATATGCCTGTGCCTATCCGCTGGGTGTGGTAGGCATCATCGGCTCCATCATTGCGGTGCGCTACATCTGTCGCGTCAACTTCAAGAAGGAAGAAGACGAACTGAAAGCCCAAGTGGACAACAACAAGCATCAGCCACACATTCTCCATCTGGAGGTACGCAACGAGTCAATCTCCGGCAAGACGCTGATGCAGGTGAAGGAGTTTCTGGGACGTCCATTTGTATGCTCACGCATCTGTCACGAAGGCCATGTGGCCATACCCGACCACACTACCCTGTTCCGTATTGGCGACCAGCTGCTCATCGTCTGCTCTGAAGAAGACGCTCCGGCCGTGACAGCCTTCATAGGACGCGAGATACAGGTTGACTGGGAGAAACAGGATATGCCAATGGTATCGCGCCGCATTCTGGTGACCAAGTCGGAAATCAACGGCAAGAAGCTGGGCGACCTGCACTTCCGCAGCATGTATGGCGTAAACATTACGCGCGTCAACCGTTCGGGTATGGATTTGTTTGCCGACCCGGGCTTAGTGCTGCAAGTGGGTGACCGCGTAATGGTGGTAGGACAGCAAGATGCCGTAGAGCGCGTAGCCCGTGTACTGGGCAACCAATTGAAGCGTCTGGATACACCTAACATCGTCACCATCTTCGTCGGTATCTTCCTGGGTATCCTGCTGGGCAGCCTTCCTATCGCCTTCCCCGGTATGCCGACCCCCGTCAAGCTGGGTCTGGCCGGAGGTCCGTTAGTGGTAGCCATCCTGATAGGCCGCTTCGGACACAAGCTGAAACTGGTCACCTACACCACTATGAGTGCTAACCTGATGCTGCGAGAGATAGGTATCGTGCTCTTCCTGGCCAGCGTAGGCATCGAAGCCGGCGAGCATTTTGTAGAGACGGTGGTGGAAGGAAACGGACTGAGCTACGTAGGCTACGGTTTCCTGATTACCGTACTGCCGTTGCTGATTATCGGACTGCTGGGTCGCTTCTACTACAAAATCAACTACTTCACCTTGATGGGTCTGATTGCCGGTAGCAACACCGACCCCCCCGCATTGGCCTACTCTAACCAGACAGCCGGCAACGATGCACCTGCCGTAGGCTACTCTACCGTCTATCCGCTCACCATGTTCCTGCGCATCCTTACAGGTCAGATGATACTGCTGGCCATGATGTAGCACACCTGCATGAGTGTCTGAAAGAGAAGACAGAAAAAGCACAGAGCAAGGGTCGGGATATCCAACCCTTGCTCTGTGCTTTTTCTATACCCGTCTGTTCATTCTCTCGTCAGAGCCGTGTCATGACAGGTAGCCACAGCTACCTTGGAGTCGGCACAACCGTAATAGAGGTATAGGGTATTCTTATAATAGACCAGCCCCTCGACGAAGACGGTGCCGTCCTTATACTGTCCGCTCTTCTCAAACGATGCTTCCGGCACGAAGAAGGGCTTGTCCAGACGATCAGTCAAGCGGCACGGAAGGTCTGCATCGAACAGCATCTGACCTGCGCAATAGGCTCCGGCAGGATAGCTGGCATCACCTCTACGTGGATCGTTCTTGCCGTTATAAATCAGCACAATGCCCTGACGGGTACGTATGGCCGGAGGACCACACTCGGTCATCTGACTGTCGAAATAGCCGCTCCGCGGCCGGGCAAGCTTCAACAATTCATTATCCTTATCCAATACAGGGTACCAGTCGGTCAGATTGTCGGAAGTAGCCGCATGTACGGCATACTCTCCCCAATACATGAAATACTTGCCGTCCACCTTATCAATCACCAGCCTGTCACCTTTTACCTTCGTCAAGATGGAAGCCGACTTGCTGGCCATCCGGGCAAACCGACCATTATATGCCTTTTCAAAAGCAAGGCCATGCTTGGTCCAATGCTTCAAGTCTCTGGAAGTGGCTACAGCCAGCCGGGGAGTCTGACGATTCCAGGCCGTATACAACATGACGTAGAGCCCGTCTTCTGTTACAGCCACACGCGGATCCTCGCAGCCACCCGGACACTCCATCTCTTCAAAAGCGTCTCCACCGGGGTACAGTACCGGTCGGTTGTCCCGCTGCATGTGTACACCATCCGTACTTTCGGCATAGCCGATGCGTGAAGTCCGCTTCCCGATGCCTTGTGCCGAATTGTCCTCTGCACGATACAGGACCACAATCTTGCCGTCCTTCACCGTAGCAGCCGGATTGAAGGTATCACTCTCTTCCCACTTCACATCCTTCTGCTGCATCGGGCAATAAAAAGAGGTGGGCTGCGGTTCAATCACCGGATTCCCCTTGTCCGGCCGCATGAATGGCCCCAGTACCCAAGGATGTTGTGCAGCAACCTGTCCTATGAACAAGCACGATACGGCCCATACGGCCGGTTTAATCCATTTATCTTTCATTGTCTGCTATATTACTTCTTTTATTATACGCGGCTGGAAGGCAGCCAGCAACTGCTCTCGCTCGCATCCTACTTGCGCGGCAAACAGGGCGGTAGAAAGGACCTCTCCCTCTGCACCGCCAGAGGTGACAACAGCCACTTCTTTTTTCCCCTCAATCAACCGCCCCGTCAAGGGATGGATGATGTGACGTCTCGATCCGCTGTCGTTGCCCGAAGTGGTCAGACACTCGTCGTACAACACCACCTCATTCTCTTCTCTCCGTCCGTCAGCAAAACTCACTTTCCAGCCGTTCCCATTGGGGTGATGTCCCAGTGTCATGACAGAGCTGTTTCCCAGATTGACCAGTGCGTGGGCTACTTGACGACGTAGCAACAGAGAGCGGATGCAATCCAACGCATAACCCTTCAACAAGCCGGAGAGGTTGATATGGATGCCCTGCTGCTCGAAATAAAGCGTCCGTTCCTGCTCCGACAAATGTATGTGGTGGATGGTATCGGCACAGTGCGACTCCGAGTGGACCGTCACATCGAAAAGGCCACCGGTACGTCTGTTAGCCTCTAAAGAGAAACGGAGAAGAGGCCATAGTTCCGTGCTGACCGTTTGAGGTGCCAGATGGGCTGTCGCATTCAATCGGGCCAATTCACTATGAGGGTTATAGCAATTGGCCTTTTGTTCCAGCGATGCCAGCATTCGGGCGATTTCCTCTACGATATCCTTCAACTCGTCCTCCGTCTGCTCGCCGCACAGAATCAGGTCTACCCTTGTATGCAACGAAGGGAACCAGGCATAGAGCAGGTTCCCTCGTTGTGTCATACTCTTAAAAATATGTTGTATCTTGTCAGTCATTCATGAGACGATAATCAAGGCAGTTCCTTAATCTTGACGTTTTTATACCAAACCTCGTCGCCGTGGTCCTGCAGCAGGATATTGCCACGCTCCCAATTGCCGAAGTTGGGCCAGTTCTTATACTTGCTGTATGCCACCAGTGCATTCCACATCTGGTTGTTGCGCTCATACTCCAGCAGCTTCACGCCATTCAGCCAATGCTCCACATGGTTGCCCTTCACCACAATCATGGCCGTGTTGAAGGCCGACATCACGAAAGGCTTCTCTGCAGGAGCCGGAATCAGGTCGTACAGCGAACCTAACTTACGGTTTCCTTTAACTCCCAGCTTGGCATCGGGGTGTCTCTCGTCATCCAGCACCTGGAACTCGCAGCCGATGGCCGAACCTTCACCCTTGTTCATGCTGGGGCTGACAAAATACTTGATACCACTGTTGGCACCTTTGGTAATCTTGAAGTCAACCTTCAGGATGAAGTTGCGATACTGCTTGGTGGTGACGATGTCGCCTCCGTTAGCAGCCTCGGCACCGCCGCTCTTCAGTACCTTCAGGATGCCGTCCTCCATCTTCCAACCCTTCTTGGGGAAGTGGTCGAGACGTGCACCTCTCCATCCTTCCGAACTCTTGCCGTCCCATAACAGCTTCCAACCCTCTTTCTGCTCGGTGGGCGACAGGGTATTGGCGATGGCATTGACTTCGGGAGCCTTGCGGGCTGTGAGGTAACGCTCTACGTCCGTCGTGCAGATGCGGATGTCCTTCCAGCACACTGTCTTGCCTTCTTGCGAGGCATCACTAATGGCATGTACCTGCAGTGCGATGAATCCTGAGGGAGTGCAGTCATCCCATACATTGGCGCAAGGCACTCCGTTCACCCAGGTGGCTATGGTATTGCCTATCGCCTCTATACGTGCCTTATTCCACTCACCCTTCCTGAACGCGCTCTTTGCGGCAGGATTCTGAGTCAGCGGATAGAGCCAGCCACGACGTGCTTCGTCGTAGATGCCGCCCGTCCAGGCTCTGTCGGAAGGGTCTATCTCAAACTGATATCCATGTACACGTCCCTTCTCATATTCCTTCTTGCTTTCGCTACGCAGCTGCACACCCGAGTTCAACCCGTCGTCAATCTTGAATTCAAATTCCAGGATGAAGTCGCCATACGACTTCTTGGTGGCCAGGAAGCTGTTGGGGGTATTCATTTTGCTCACACCCACGATAGCGCCGTCCTGCACCCGATACTCAGCCTTTCCGTTCACTTTCTTCCAGCCGTTCAGGTTTTTGCCGTTGAACAGCGGTTGCCACTCCTGTGCCGACAAGGCAGCTGCGCAGCACAGGAACATAGCCATGATAGTATTTCTTTTCATTTTTCTGATTAATTAGTTGATTGGTTCATTCACATTATAACTTATAGAACTGTTCCCATCCCTTACGCGGCGGCGTACCGGCCAGCAGGGCATTGGCAAACTCGTTGTTCGTAAACACCTTGTTGCGCGGATCGAAGAAGAGCTGTGTATTCAGCCGTTGGGCAATCACACCCAGACAGAACACCTGGCTCAGTACGCCATTGATTTCGAACGGCGAGCGTGTCTTTTCCCGACCCATACAGGCCAGCAGGAAGTTTTCGTAGTGGTTGGATGGACTCTTGGGTACCTCGGGCAGCTTGCCGGCCATTTCGCGTGCCTTCTCCTCGGGTATGATGCTCAGCGTGCTTCCGTGGCTGGCTCCCTTGAAGGTCAGCTCCTTGCTGTAGATAATCTTGCCGGGATTCAGTTTGGCTTGCGGAGTATCGCCCTGATTGGTAGCAGGAATGTTGGGGTCGAGACCGGACACGCCATAGCCCGCAGGGATAGGAGGCAGATTGTCCAATCCGTCATACCATGTAATGTCGACAGGAGGCATGTTCTTGCGCTGTGCAAAGCGGAACAGGATGGTACTGGAATAGGGGAAGAAGTAGTCGTTATGACCGTTGGCGTAGAGCATGTTAATCTCATACGGCAGGCCCAGTTCCAGAAATTCGTGCACGGTATCGAGGATGTGTGCGCCCCAGTCGCCCAAGGCACCCATACCGAATTCGTACCAGCAGCGCCATTGTCCCAGGTGATAGTCCTTATGGTATTCGTGGAAGGGCTGTGCGCAGAGCCAGGTATCCCAATCCAGATCTTTGGGCAGCTGTTGTCCGGCAGGGAACTTCTGGATATTGCTGTCCCACTTGTGCCAACGGCGGGGATTGTTCATGTGTGCCGTCACTGCCGTCACATCCTTGATGATGCCAGCATCCAGCCATGCCTTGAACTGGAAATAGTTGGCCTCGGAGTGTCCTTGGTTGCCCACCTGCGTCACCTGGTTCGGACGTTTGCGGGCCGCTTCCATCAGCAGTTCAGCCTCATAGAAGGTACGTGCCAGCGGTTTCTCTACAAACACGTGCTTGCCCGAAGCCAATGCCAACATACTGATAGGGAAGTGCGAATGGTCGGGGGTAGCGATGGCCACCGCGTCAAACAGGTCGGAAGCCTCATCAAACATCTTGCGGAAATCGCGGAAACGCTTGGCTTTGGGATATTTTGCCATCACCTTCTGGGTATGTGCAGCTCCCATGTCTACGTCGCACAAGGCCGTCACCTCCACCATGCCGGTACGCTCAAAGTCACCGATAATCTGTTCACCCCGATTACCTATACCGATATAGGCTATCTTTACCTTCTCTTTCACATTGTTCCGCTGGGCGTAGTTCTGCGCGTTCAGTATGTTCACGCCTCCACCCAATGCCAATCCGGCCGTTGCCAGTGACATGGTCTTCAAAAAATCTCTTCTGCTTGTCATAATATCAAAAGTTTGTTAGGAATCTGCGTTTTACATTCATTTCTTTCTAATCAGTCTCCATACCCCATACACCAGCAGACGGAGCAAGCTCCAGACTACATACAGGAGACAAGCCATCAGCATGACGTATCCCATGGAAGAGTACAGCTCCGTCCAAGTGGTCTCGTAGGTAATGATAGCGTAGACATTGGCCACATTGGCCAAAAGGAAGCAAATCAGAAAGGTATATATTTCAATCCGTTTGCGTCGGGCGGTGATAAGCGTATCTTTCATACGGTTGCAGAGTTTGTTGCGGTATGGTTCAGATAATTCAGTTTAAATTCGTCGGGGAAGTAGAGTGTGCGCTCCTGCTGCATGGCCTCGTCGCCCAGCAGACAGAGCATGCTGGCGTAGTATCCCTCCTCCGCAATGCGCGGGGGCTGCTTGCCCGTGATGACCGCTTCCACGAAGGCATCTATCAGCAGCGAAGTACCATCTGTCTTTGGAATTTCGCCCAAGATAAGTTCTCCCTTGTTCTCGGCAGCCGTTTCGGGTGCCCAGCTGGTACCTGCAAAGGGTATCGTTTCGAAGAGGCTTTGCTCCCACTCGTTGATCATCTGCAAGAAACCAGGAGCCGGTTTGATGGTCTCGAAGTAGTATCTTCCCTTTTCGGGTTCTACCGTGCCCTTGCTGCCCAATATCTGCTCTTCCAGTCCGTAGAACTTGTTGGATATGACCGAGTTGAACGTCATCTTCACACCATCGTCAAAGGTGTAGATGGTGCTGACGTTGTCATACACCTCGCGTCCGTCCTTCCAATAGGTGATGGCACCGTGCCCCATCACCTTCTCGGGCAACTTGCGCAGTGCCCAGCTGCCTATCTGCAGCTGGTGGCAGGCCAGTTCGGTCATCAGTCCCTTGGAGTGTTCACGATAGAGGCGCCAGTTAATCTGACGTTCCAATTCGGGTCGGGGCACCTTCCTGCGCCAGTCTCCGTTTCGATTCCAGAAGGTATGGATGGCGGCAATCTGCCCGAACATACCTGCATGAATCATCTCCATCGCCTTGATGTAACGGGGATCGAACAGCCGTTGCTGGCCGGTGAAGAAAATCAGGCCCGTTTGTATATGCTTCTGATAGATGCGGTAGCACTCTTCCATGGTGAAGCCGATGGTCTTCTCGCAGAACACCTGTTTGCCGGCATCGAACGCATCCAGCACTATCTGACAATGGGTATCCAGCGGCGTAGTCACCAGTACGGCATCCACTTCACTGTTCTCCAGCAGACGACGATAGTCGGTATATACTTTGGCGTTCGGAACGAGCTCTAACGCCTTGTCAATGGAGGGCTGGTAGATGTCGCACAACGCCACGATTTCGGCCTTCTCATTCTGCAGAAGGAATTCCATCAGGAAACGTCCGCGTGAGCCAGGCCCGATGATGCCCAGCCGGCACTTCTCCTTTTGGGTATGCTTCACCTCGGAGAAGGCAGACAGCCAAGGGCTGGCAGCCATCAGTGCTCCGGCTCCCAACATTCCTATATTCTTCAGGAACTCCCGTCGGTTGATATTCGTATCTTTCATGATATATAATATAGTGATTGTAGTTTTTCCAACCGCAAAAATACTCCTTTTCAGCTAAATGCTGTACAACAATCCAAGCAAATCATGCAAGAATTGAATCATTCGTCTGCCGTAGCACCCTGTTGATTTGTATTGGCAAAATCCTTGGGCAATACCCCGAACTGCTTCTGAAAACATTTGGCAAAATACGAGGGGGTGTTGAAGCCGGTCATGTAGCACACCTCGTTGATGCGGCACCCGCTCTCCTTCAGCAACTGGGCCGCTTTCTTCAGACGTTCCAGACGGATATAGTCATTCGGAGTCATGTCCAATATACCTTTGATCTTCCGATTCAGGCTGGAACGGCTCATGTTGAGCTGGGCGGCCATCTCGTCCAAACCGAAGTCGGGATTCTGCATGTTCTCGTCCACCACATCCTTCAGTGATTTCAGGAACACTTCGTCCGCCTTGGTCATCGCCATGCTGTTGGTTTGGATGAAAGGGGAGTGTGCCAATGAAGAGCGAAGCATCTCCCTGTTTTTCAGCAGATTGCCGACACATACCTTCAGATATTCCACCGAGAAGGGCTTCTCAATATAGGCATCCGCTCCGCGCTTCATGCCTTCAATCTTGGCTTGCAGTGTCGTCTTGGCTGTCAGCAGGATGACGGGGATGTGGCTATATTCCATCTCTTGCTTCAACCGCTGACACAGTTCCAATCCGTCCATCTTGGGCATCATGATGTCTGATATGACCAGATTGACCGAATGCTCCTTGAGCAGGGCCAGTGCATCTTCGCCATTGGTAGCTGTCAGTATCTGGTAGTTGCCCGACAACTGCCGGGAGACGAACGAGAGCATATCGGGACTATCCTCCACTAACAGCAGCGTATAACGACGTCCGCTGCCAGAGACCTCACCACCGGCCACAGCCTCCTGCGGAAGTTCCGCCATGCCGGGAGTATCTTTCTCTTTCCGTTCCATGCCGATGGCTTCTGCATGTCGTACAGGCAGGGTCAGCACGAAACAGTTTTCATGCGTCACGTCAGACATACGCAACGTGCCGCCATGCAGCTCGGCCAACGAGCGGGCCAAGGCCAGACCGATGCCTGTGCCCGGCTTGGTATTGCCTCCCTCGTCATCGTATCGCGTGAAGGGCTTGAAGATTTCCTCGCGCATCTGCAAGGGCACCACCTGTCCGTCGTTGTGTACCTCCAGACGCAACACATCCACCTCCTCATCCGTCAGGTGCAGACGGACATAGCTGTCGCCATACTTGATGGCATTGGTCAGCAGGTTGCTCACTATCTTGGTAAATCCCTCGCAGTCAACCGAAGCCATCAACCGGTCTGGAGCCTCCACCGTAAAGTCAGCCCCCTTGCGGACAGCTTGCGGCTTGAAGCGGCGGCAGGTGTCGGCCAGCAGACGGGCTACATCAGCCTCTACAAAGCTCAACTTGAAACCTTTCTTCTCCGTCTTGCGGAAGTCGAGCAGCTGGTTCACCAGAAAGAGCAGACGGTTGGTATTCAGGTCCATTATCTCCAAGTCGTCCTTTATCTTGTCCGGCAGATCTCCCTGAGCCAGCACATTCTCCAGCGGGCTTTTGATTAATGTCAGCGGGGTGCGTATCTCATGCGCCACGTTGGTGAAGAACTCAATCTTGGCCGTATAGAGTTCGCGTTCCTTCTCGTGCTCGAATTTCTCCATGGCACGCTGATGCTTCCGCAGGTTCTTCCGCCTGAAATAGAGCACCACACAGCTGGTCAGCGCACACGCCAGAATGCAATAGAGGGCATATGCCCATCCCGACAAATAGAACGGGGGCAGGATGCGGATGGTCAGCATCTTCTCCGTTTCGCTCCATCGGCCATCGCTGTTGGCACCCTTCAAGTGGAGTTTGTAGCGTCCTGAGGGCAGATTGGCATAGGTGATGACGGCATTGCCCTGCTGCTCGTACCACTTCTTGTCATACCCTTGCAGGCGGTATGAGATGCGGTTCATCTCAGGTGCTTGGTAGCTGAGCGAAGCCGCCCGAAGGGAGAAGGAGTTCTGATTGGCTTCCAGCGTGATTTCATCGCAATAGGAAATGTTGGCTGTCAGCGGAGAGCCGGGCGACTCTGACGTAATCAGGTTGTTATTCAGGTAGAACTGGGTCAACGTAACCGAAGGCTGGCAGACATTCTCTATGAACGAATCGGGATTGAACACTACAAAGCCACCGATGCTGCCCACGTAGATGTTCCCCCGCGGGTCGGCATATCCCGACTGATAGTTGAACTGATTGTTCAGCAGACCGTTAGCGGTGGTATAGACATGGCTGTAGCTGTTGCTGGGGTTGAAGCATACCAGTCCGTTGTTGGTACTGCACCACAGGTTTCCCTTCTTGTCCTCCATCATCTTATAGACAATATTGCCTTCGATGCCCGGCAGAGTATCGTAGCGCAGGAAGTGGTCTTCTTCAGGAATATACTGACAGATGCCCTCGCCCAGCGTCATGAACCAGAGCCGCTTCCGGCTGTCTTCGAAGATGCTGATTACCTTGTTGTAGGGCAGCGAATGGGGAGACGACTTGTCCGTCTGGTAGTTCCTCCAGGTCTGCTTGGTCACGTCATAGCAGTAGACTCCGTGCGAATAGGTGGCCAGCCAGAGGTTGCCGTTAAAGTCCTCCAATATATAATATACGAATTTGTTCTGCAGCTGTTCCACCCGAGTGAAGTCGTCTGTGGCGCGGTTGTACTTCATCAATCCGGAGGTAGTGCCTATCCATATTTCGTTCTGCGACGTACGGCAGATGGTAAAGACATCGTTGGCCATCAGGCTGTTGGGACGGTCGCCCTTCTCATAGTGTCTTACCTGCCTGGTACGCAGATCTATTCTGTTCAGCCCGCCGGAGAAGGTACCCACCCACAGGTAGTCACCGTCCATGCAGAGGCCGTGTACATTCTTGTACAGCAGCGGATGCTCGAAGGGGGTCAGCGTCTCCGTGGCCGGATTGAAGCGAAACAGTCCCTTGTCCTCCGTACCTATCCACAGCTGGCCGTCGTTGCCGGGAATGATTTCGCGTACCCGTCGTCCGAAACCGTTCATTCCCTCGCAGGGATAGAACTTCTTGAAGTAGGTCCACTGGTAGGGACAATAGTTTACGCCACCAAAGTAGGAGCCTATCCAGATGCCATTCTCCCTGTCGCGGCAGATGGCGTAGATGGCATTGTCCGACAATGCATACTGATCTTCCTGACCGGAAGCGGTGATGTGCGTGGCACGGTCAGATCGCAGGTTGTAGATGTAGATGCCGTTCTCCGTACCGACCCACAAGCTCTCATCGTCCTGAAACTGGATGGTACGTACAAAGGCGGAAATCAGCTGGCGCACCTTCCCGTTGGTACGGTTATACTCGAAGAGGCCGCGCTGCGAAGCGATGTAGATGAAGTTGTGAGGCCCCTCTACCTGCTTGTAGATGATGTCTCCCTTGAATGTCTCCTTCCCGTCAGCGTCGGCAAACGGACGCATCTCCCCCTGGAAGTCTACAGGAGCCGAATAGAGGTTGTCGGCATACAGCGCCACCCAACAGGTCTCGTCGTGCAGCCAGAAGAAGTTGACGTTTGGGATGGCCTGGTCGTCCAGATAGAGTTGCGTTGTCTGCTCCTGCGGATGATAGCAATACAGACCTTGGTTCTCCACCGAGAACCAGATGTTTCCCTCCGCATCTTCCTGAATGGCAGTCACCAAATCTGTCACCGGTCCATCCACCTGAGCAAGCTGATTGAAGTCGCAGAAGGCATCCTTCTGCGGATCGTAGCGAAACAGTCCGCCATCGGTACCTACCCAGATGTAGCCTTCTCTGTCCTCGTACAATACCGTGATGAAGTTGCGTCCCAACGTGGAGTTGTTCTTCTTATAGACCTTGAACTGCAGACCGTCGTAGCGGTTCAGCCCATGCTGGGTTGCAAACCACATAAAGCCTTGGCGGTCCTGCATAATCTGGTAGACTGTATTCTGTGACAGACCGTCCCGAACGTCAATCGTCCGGAAGTAGTGGCGCATACTCTCTCTGGCCGGCAGGGAGGCCGGCAGCAGCAACAGGAGGAGCAGCCCTGTCAAGGTGCGGATGAGGAAGGTTCTATCCGATGGAATTGTATGTTTCATTACAGTATCATTTTACGTGTCATTGGCACCACAAATATAGGAAGAATCGGAGCGAACCCATGCAACTATCCAACCACAAAATAGAAGAATGGTCGCATTTTGAGTCTCTCGATGTCTCTTGAAGGCATTCTATCCGTCACTCCGTACCTTCAGACAGCGGACGGCGCACCCACACCTTGTGGCTGCCGCTTCCGCTTGACACGATGGGAGTAGCATGATCCTTACATATCTCCTTCAAGTCGCCCGAAGCCATCGTGCGGCTCATGCCGTTCAGTGCCGCATATTCCCTCAAGGTGATGAAGCCGTTCCGCTCAATCAGTGTCAAGGCTCGTGCGATGCGTTCCTCACGTGTATAGGAACTGGATCGGAGAAGCTTCACCCCTCCCACTTTACGTTCCAGTTCCGTGTCATAACGCAAGTTCTTAAGCAGATTGGCATCCGCCTTGAAGTTCACATTGCTCACCACCACCTTCCGATGCAGCATTCTGTCCGTATCGGATTCCATCTCGGTAGGTTTCTGGTCATTGAAGGCCAGCGACAGAGAGAAGACTCCCAAATCATCCAGCTTCACCGTGTACCCTTCAGACAGTTTCCGCTTTAAGGTTGCTGCCACTTCAGACAGCACGGCACTGACGACGCTGGGTGCAATGGCACGCTGGTAGGAATGGACTATCTTCACGAATTCCTCCGTTTCAATCAACCGACAGCTATCCAGTTTCGGATAGACCTTTCGTTTCCCCTCGTTACCCAAATCGGGCATTTCCTGCAATATATATTTCGGCATACGTGATATAATTTGTTTTTCAGGTGAGTAAAGTTTCGTCTCCAACGCTCCGAACACACATCCGAAGCCTTCGTACGTCCGTTCGAAGCTTTCGAACGGACATTCCGCACCTACGGACTGACATTTCTCCCGGCTAAGATAAGAAATTTACCTGGTTTCTGCAACATTTCCACCTATATTTTATGTACATACGGCACTTAACCCTCTGACAAATGTATTGTCAAACTTGGTCTGAACGATGACAGAAAAAGTTTTTCCGCGATTATCCGGCCGATTCTGAAAACAATCAGTATATTTGCAACGATTTGCAGATATGTACA
Source organism: uncultured Mediterranea sp. (assembly GCA_945641355.1). Lineage (GTDB taxonomy): Bacteria > Bacteroidota > Bacteroidia > Bacteroidales > Bacteroidaceae > Bacteroides. Next base: position 67,079 of record CALZEQ010000003.1, read on the forward strand.
CCTCGCAAATTAGATAACAGACCCCCAGCAAAGATATATGTCCATGTTGCATGCTCCACAATTGACCAGACAGTTCGAAGAGTTGTTCAAGAAGAACTACTCCAAGCTCTACTACGTGGCCCTCGACTGGGTGGAGAATGAAGAGTCGGCCAAGGATCTGGTAAACGACCTTTTCGCCGAACTTTGGAAACAGTATGAACGGTTGCAAGATGAGAATGTGGAGGGCTATCTCTTTCAATCCCTGCGTAACCGCTGCATCAACTATCTGAAGCACCAACGGGTAGAGCAGGAATACCGCGAACGCATGTTGGCAGAGAAGCAGCTGGTGATAGATGAGAATCCTGAGATACACGAGGCCCGGCTCAAGGTCATTGAGCAGACACTGGAGCAGATGAACCCGCAAACCCGACGGGTGTTTGAACAGTGCTTTTTTGAAGGGAAGCGCTATCAGGAGGTGGCCGACCTGATGGAGGTGAGCGTGAGCACCATCCACAAACGGATGACACAAGCCTTCGCTGCCTTTCGAACGGCTTTCGGTTGTGATAAAAAATATTAAATACGAGAAATGGAAAGTGACTGACAGAACAGATCGGTTGTTAATGTATTGTCATGGAACAGAAAACAGATTATAACCAACAAGAGGCCGAGGAGCAGAAGCGGTTGTTGCTCTTGGCGCAGATGGCCCGCCGACGCAGGGAGCATCCGGCTCCCGATGCCGACCAGGCTTGGCAACGGTTTGCCGCCATACATAGTGCAAAGGAGGAAGAGACAGACGGACAAAAGCCACCGAAGAGGCTTTTCAAACCCATCTCCCTGTGGTTGTCTGCCGTAGGAGGTGCTGCGGCCGCCTGTGTTATTATGTTTTTGGTGCAGCAATGGGTGCCTTGGACAGGCCACTCTCCCTACGTTGCACTACGCTACGACGCCACAGCCCAACGGCTGCGTATTGGCGAGCACGACACGATACTCCCGACTGGTCAGGAACGGTTTCTCTCATTCTACGACGCTTCCGCGCCTCTCCGAGGAACAACCGATAGAAGTATCACCACTCCTATGGCTACCGCCGCTCCAGCAATATCTCCGAGCGCACCGCACCAAACATCAGAAACAGAGCGCTCCACAGTGAAGACCCGAAAACTGTCCACCCCCCGCGGCATGGACTTCCGTGTGCTGTTGCCCGACAGCAGCGAAGTGTGGCTCAACGCAGAGAGCACCATCGAGTTTCCCGTCGCCTTCAACAGCGGTGAACGCCGAGTGGAACTGCATGGCGAGGCCTACTTCAAGGTAGCCCGCAACGAGCAGGTGCCCTTCGTGGTGCATACAGACCGCATGAAGGTTAGCGTGCTGGGTACGGAGTTCAACCTACGCGCCTATGGTGCCGATGCCTCGTCGCTGACCTTGGTCAAGGGCTCGGTTCATGTATCTTCGGACGGAGGCGAAGTGCTGCTCTCGCCCGGGCAAGAGGTGGAATGCAGCCGGGAAGGCTCCCTGCAGGTACACGACATAGACACCTACTACGTGACGCAATGGACCGAAGGCCTCTTCTATTTCGACGAGATGCCCCTGGTGGAAGTGCTCAAGGAGTTGGGCCGCTGGTACAATCTGGGCGTGGTGTTCCACCGCCGGGAGCTGATGGAGATGAAGATGCACTTCAGCGCCTCGCGTACCGACGATATTGATACCGCCATCCGCAACCTCAACCGACTGCGCAAGGTACGCATCACCATCGAAGAGGAGAATATTGTAGTTTATTAGTCCCTAAAGGAACAAAAATTGTGCTTTTTTGAAAAAAATCCTTTCTGAGGGGGTGACCGATGAGTGACATAGGTTGTTCTTGAAACAAACAACAACTATGTGTATCATGAGAAAAAGCATTATTCAAACCGTGTTGATGCTGCTTGTCGGCATCCTGCTAACACCTGCCACCTCTGTGCAGGCGGCAAGAAAGCAGAAGAAAGCAAAGCTGGAAACCTCCTCCAAGAATGACTCCACAGAGACATCTAAAAAGAAGGGACTTGTGTCGTACGACAAGGTCATCACCCCCAAAGCCCGCACCATGCAGGGATTCATCACCGTACATTCGGTGGAGGGTAAATACTATTTTGAGCTACCCGATACCTTGCTTGGACGTGACATTCTGGTGGTGAGCCGCATTGCCAAGGCTCCGGTCAATGTACAGAAGAGCAAGACCGGCTATGCCGGCGACTTCCTCAGCGATCAGGTTATTCGGTTTGAGCGAGCCAACAACGAAGAACGGCTGTTCCTGCGCGAGATAGCATACGAGGAGTATTCATCGGACACACTCGGCCTTTACAAAGCTGTGGAGAACAGCAACATCCAACCCATCATCGCCGCACTTAAGATTAAGTCGATACGCAAGCTGGAGAACCATCGTTCCTATCTGCTGGACGTGACGGATGTACTGAATAAGGAAAATGGTCCTTTTGCACTGAACGACCGCGTGAAAGACAAACTTGGCCTCAGCGCACAACAGGACGAGACAAGCTACATCGACACGCTGAAGGCTTTTCCCACCAACATCGAGATACGCACCGTACGTACCTTCAAGCGCAAGAAGGTAACTCCGACCACCGACCTGCAACGCCTGTTGGCGCAGCTGTCGCCCGACCCCACCACCCCACTGACCTACGAGTTCAACACCTCGCTGCTCTTGCTGCCTGCCACACCGATGAAGGCCCGCATGCACGACCGGCGCGTGGGCTACTTTGCCGTGAGCTATGCCGACTACGATGCCAATCCGCAAGGTGTGGATTTCAAAGGTAAGATTACCCGATGGCGCTTGGAGCCACGCCCGGAGGACGTACAGCGCTATCTGGACGGCGAGCTGGTGGAACCGGCCAAACCGATTGTCATCTACATCGATCCCGCCACACCGCGCAAGTGGGTGCCCTATCTGATACAAGGTATCAATGACTGGCAGGAGGCATTCGAGGCAGCCGGTTTCAAGAATGCGATTGTTGCCAAAGAGGCTCCCACCGATGACCCCACCTGGAGTCTGGAGGATGCCCGCCACTCGGTGCTTGTCTATAAAGCTTCAGAAATCGGTAATGCCAGCGGCCCACATGTACACGATCCCCGTAGCGGCGAAATCATCGAGACCCATATCAACTGGTACCACAACATACTCAGTGTGCTCTACAACTGGTACATCGTGCAGGCAGGTCCGCTGGATCCTGCTGCCCAAAAACCCGTATTCGATGACGAACTGATGGGTGCCCTGGTGCGCTACGTCAGTTGTCACGAGGTGGGCCACACGCTGGGTCTCCGCCACAACTTCGGTGCCTCGGCCACTATTCCGGTAGCCAAGTTGCGCGACAAGGCCTGGGTGGAGAAGCATGGCGACACTCCCTCCATCATGGATTACGCCCGCTTCAACTACGTGGCCCAACCGGAGGACAGCATCTCGCGTGCAGGCCTCTTCCCCCACATCGGCATCTACGACAAGTGGGCCATCGAATGGGGCTACCGCTGGTTCCCGCCTTTTGCCTCGGCCGAAGAAGAGGATATCTATATGCAGAAGTGGATACTCAAGAAATTGGCCGAAGATTCCCGCTACCGTTTCGGGCATGAGTTTGCCACCAATGACCCACGCAACCAAAGTGAAGACCTTGGCGACAATGCCATGCAGGCCAGCGCCTATGGCATCAAGAACTTGAAGCGCATCGTGCCCAACCTGATGAACTGGACGGCACAACCTTACAAAGGATTTGACAAGGCGATGGATGTCTATCAGAACCTGATGCAGCAATTCAGCCTCTACATGAAGCATGTATCTACCAACGTGGGCGGTATCTATGGCCAGACCGTGATGTACGAACAACGCGACGAGAACGCCATGGAGTTTGTACCGCGTGCCACACAGCAGGAGGCCGTCAGGTTCCTCTGTCAGGAACTCTTTACCACACCGGAGTGGCTGATTGACAAAGAACTGACCGCCAAAACAGGCTTGAACATACAGAGTGCCTTGGCCGCCGTACAGAACAGCACCTTGAAAAAGCTGGTCAGCGCCGGTACACTCGACAAGATGAACTTGAACCTCGCCCTCAACGGCAAACAGGCATACGCACCATCAGAAATGCTGGCCGACTTGGAACAGACCATTTTCTCAGCCAAAGGTGCCGCAGACCTCAACGGACGCATCTTGCAGAAGAGCTATCTGAAAGCACTCACCAATATGCTCGACAAGCAGAAGATGAGTGGTTCGGCCATCAGCGAGGCACCCACCATTGCCCGCGCCCGGTTGGAACTGCTGTTGCCACGCCTCAAGCAGAAAGCAGCCTCTGCCAACGATGCCCTGACCGGCAGTCACTACCGCAACCTGGCGGTATTGATAGAGAATGCCTTCAATCCGATTTTTGCCAATCGCTAACACATACGTGAATCATTAACCGCTATTAATCATATTAATAAAAAGTAACCCAATTTTATGCTTGTACGACGAAAGAAGTTGACTACACCCGCCTATCAGCGAGTGTGGATGGTATTGATGGTTACACTTTTCTCTCTGGGTATGGTTTCGGCACAAAACGACCGTCCCAAGGGAAAGCCCATCACCTACCAATGTGAGAACGAGCCGCTATCTACTGCCCTGAGACAGGTGGAGCGACTCTCCGGCTACTACAAGATTCAGTTCGCATTCGAGGACGTAGCCCCCTACAAGGTGTCTGTAAAACTGGAAAACGCCACCGTAGAGCAGGCGGTCAACCAACTGCTGAAAAGCACCAAACTGTTGCTCGATGTGGATGGCCGGTTCCTGCAAATCTACAAGGCTGACCAGAAAGCGACCGCACGCCAGCTGTCGGGTATCGTGAAAGATGCTGAAGGAGAACCTCTGGTGGGCGTTTCTGTGCTCAACACCCAGACCAAACAGGGTGTGGTGACCGACATCAACGGCCGCTTTCAGCTGGCTTTTTCCGGCAAAGAGGCTGACCTGCAGATTTCGTATGTAGGTAAGCGAACCATTACACAGAAAGCCCGCCGTGGTGAGTACCTGGTCATCGTAATGGATGAGGACGAAAATCTGCTGGAGGATGTGGTCATCACCGGTTATCAGCAGATCAACCGCCGTTACCTGACGAGTGCCGTCTCCACAGTGACGATGGACGACCTGATGGTGCCCGGAGCAACCAACCTGAGCCAAATGCTCGACGGCAAGATTGCAGACATGACACTGACCACCAACAGCGGCGAGATCAACGCGACTCCACGCATCCGCATCCGTGGTACCTCCACCATCATCGGCAACCGTGAGCCGCTCTGGGTAGTCGATGGTGTGATTGTAACCGACCCTGTAAACCTGTCGCCCGACGTACTCAACGACCCCGACTATGTGAACCGCATCGGTAATGCCATTTCGGGATTGAACCCTCAGGACATCGAACGTCTGGATGTATTGAAGGATGCTGCTGCCACCGCCTTGTATGGTACACGGGCCGCCAATGGTGTGATTGTGGTCACCACCAAGAAAGGCCGTGTCGGCAAGCCCATCATCTCGTATGCAGGTACCGCCACCTACCGGCGCCGTCCATACTACACCGACTCGAAAATCAATCTGATGAACTCGCAGGAGCGCATCCAGTTCTCGCAAGACCTTGTCGCCAACCATTATGTGTATCGCGAGGCCATGCCACTGGTAGGCTACGAACATGCCCTGACCAACTACTACAACGGCACATACACCGCCGAACAGTTTCAGAGCGAAGTGGCCCGTATGCAGACCATGAATACCGACTGGTTTGACCTGCTGACCCACAATTCCTTCTCGCACGACCACTCGGTGAGCGTATCGGGTGGATCGCAAGCACTTCGCTACTACGCTTCGGTGGGATACACCGACGAAGACGATGTCATCAAGAACACCAACAACCGCCGATACACCGCAACAACCAAGCTCGACGTCTCTCTCTCCAACAAGATACAGCTTTCCTTTTACCTGAATGGCTATGTATCGGAAAAGGAGTACACCCAAAGCACCGTTTCGCCCATCAACTATGCCTACAATACCAGCCGAGCCATCCCCGCCTTCAACGCCGATGGCACCTACGCATATTACAAGGTGATGGGATACAACGACTACATGAACTTCCACATCCTGAACGAGCTGGACAACAGCTATCAGCAGCAGAACAGCAACGGCATCACCGCTACGGCCAACTTCCGCTATGCCATCAAGAGCTGGCTGAACGTGAATGCAGTGGTATCAGGCAACATCGCCAATACGGACATTGAGGGCTATTGGGGCGAAAAGACCTACCACGTAGCCTACTACCGTCGCTCGGAGTATGGCGAGAAGGCACCCTCGGAGAGCCTCTTCCCCTTCGGTGGCGAACTCTCGACCAACAATACCCGCAGCAAGAACTACACCGCCCGCCTGCAGGTGAACCTCAACCGCTATCTGGACAAGAATGAGAACCATACGCTCAATGTGGCTGTAGGTACCGAGGCCAACTCAAACAACTACAACGGATACCTCTATACCCAACGGGGCTACTACCCTGACCGAGGCCGCATCTTCATCAAGGACATCAATCCCGAGGAGTATCCCAACTACTACAAGCGCTGGGTGATGGGCAATACTCCTTCGATTGCCGACACGCGCACCAATCTGTTCTCTGTGTATGCCACGGCTTCCTACACCTTCAAGGACCTCTTTACAGTCAATGCCAACGCCCGCTACGATGGTTCCAACAAGTTTGGTTCGCGTAGCAACGAGAAGTTCCTGCCCATCTGGTCGGTATCGGCCATGAGCGATCTGAAAACCGTAACCGGCATCCGTGCCAAATGGCTGGACAACCTGACACTGAAGGCCTCCTACGGAGAGCAGGGAAATATGCTGGACGGACAGATGCCCGTACTTACCCTGAGCAAGGGAGGCTACAGCAGCTACTACAACGAATACTACTCGACCGTGGCCGGCTTTGCCAATCCCGACTTGAAGTGGGAGAAGACCTTCTCCACCAACACCGGTTTCGAGGCCTCGCTCTTCGGCCGTCGCCTTATGCTGGAAGCCGAGTATTTCTATAAGAAGACCACCGACGCCTTCATGAACAAACCCATCTCCGATGTCAACGGTTTCGATTCGTATGTGGTCAACTCGGGTACCGTGGTCAACAAGGGTTACAGCGTCAACGTGACGGCCGTACCCGTGAAGACGCGCCACTTCAACTGGATGCTCTCCGCCTCGCTCTCTAAAATCATGAACGAGATGAAGACCGCCCCCGGCAAGGACACCTACGAACTGCAGGACTTCCTGAACGGTACGGCCATCGTCAAGGGACAGCCCATCGGGACATTCTATTCCTATAAATTTGTGGGATTGAGTCCTGTAGATGGTGGCCCGCTGTTTGATGACTGGAGTGACCGGCGCAGCGAGCTGGAGGGTCTGAGCAAATATGATACCTATACCAAGGTACTGGTCGCCTCGGGCAAGCGTGACCCTGACATCACCGGCAGCATCACAAATACACTGAGCTACAAGGGCTGGCGCCTGGGCATCACCCTGAACTACAATCTGGGAGCAAAGACACGTCTGTTCCGCATGATGGACAAGTTCGTCAACGGCTATTCAGCCGAACTCAATGTGAACCGCGAACTGCTCAACGCATGGAAGAAGCCGGGTGACGAACTCCACACCAACATTCCTGCCATCATGGGCACCTCATCCAACGGTTATTACTACTACAACACCCACTGGAGCAACGACTATGCAGGGACTAACCCCATCATCGCATCCTCGGCGTGGGATATGTACGACTACTCCGACCTGCGCGTAGTGAGTGCCGACTACCTGAAGATAGCCTACATGAGCCTCACCTACGAACTGCCCAAGGCGGTACTCAACCACTTCAAACTCAACCGCCTGGCTGTGACCCTGGGTGCCACCAATCTGCATACCTTCTGTAGCGGCAAGCTCAAAGGCCAGACACCTACACAGGGCGGATTCTCGGAGGTACAGCTCTCTGACACTCCGACCTATACATTGGGACTTAATTTGAATTTTTGACATGAACATACAATATCAACATACAATGATACGCCAACTAATCAACCGCACCACCATACGGCAGGCATCGCTCTGCCTGAGCATGGCAGCCATGCTTGCCGGATGTGGCGACTTCCTGGAGGAGTATTCGCAGGACAAGTATCGCGTCAACTCGTACACCGACCTGGACGAACTGCTCATCGGTGACGCCTACCTGCCCGTACATCCTTCCAAATATGCCACCAATACCCAGAACATCGGTCACTTTATCCACTTCCTGGCCGACGAGATGGAGGAACAGAACAAGGGAAGGACAACCGCCTCTTCAGGAGTAGAGACCCGCCAGATAAAGAACGCCGTATTCGGCTACTTCACCTGGCAGAAGCGTGTGGGACAAAACGAGACCTTCACCGGCTTCGAGACCGAAAACAAGACTTGGAAAGAGACCTACCGCCTAATCAATGTGGCCAACAACATCCTGGAAAGTGTGGACGACGTACCGCAACAAACCAACGACGAGAAACAAGGTGCTGCCCGCGTAAAAGGGGAAGCCTCGTTCCTCCGAGCCGCTTATTACTTCTGGCTGACCAACCTCTATGGCAAGGCCTACAATCCGACAACGGCTACCCACGATTTGGCCGTTCCATTGAAAACCGAAGCGAAGGTGAATGACATCCTCTATAGCCGGAACAGCGTGCAGGAACTCTACGACCAGATTCTGTCCGACCTGGCCGTGGCCGAAGCGTGCCTGAAGGATGTGCCATCGACCCACAGCATCTATCGAGCAGACATCCGGGCCGTATGGTTGCTGGCCAGCCGTGTACACCTCTATATGCAACATTGGGAGGAGGCTGCCCGATATGCTGACCTGGTCATCCAGGCATCGCCCAATCTGGTAAATATGAACAATGAACAGATGAAACTCACGAAGGAGTCGCCCGAGGTAATCTTCTCGATGGGCGGTCACGAGATTCCCTGCAACATGGACTACAAGTACCAGAGTTTCCGAGTGGATAAGGCACTGTATGATGCCTACACGGATGAAGACCTGCGCCGCACGCAGTGGTGGTGGACCTACGACAACTTCATCGGCTATACCAAGGTACCCGAAGGCACGAAGTACAGCAGCAGTACCTATCCGCCGACCAACAACCGCCACTACACCTATATTTATAACAACGGTTTGCTCGATGCGCTGGCTCCCGTTTCCGACAAATTCCTCTATCGCACCGCTGAAGCCTACCTCAACAAAGCCGAAGCTGAGGCTTGCCTGAGGCATGAGGACGAAGCGAAAAAATCACTCTATGTACTGCGGAGCAACCGCTACAAGGCAGGTGCCGACTATACTACGACAGCCACAGGCGACAACCTGGTTGAGGAGATTCGCGAGGAACGCCGCAAGGAGCTGGCCCTCGAAGGTCACCGTTGGTTCGACCTCCGTCGCTACGCCGTATCTCAAGTGGCTCCTTACTCCAAGGAGTTGGTGCACCGCTACACCTACTACACCGCCTACAACAAGGCAACCATGGTCGAGACTCATGTCTTCACCTTGCCTGCAGGCGACCCGGCCTACACACTGCCCATCCCACAAGAGGTGCTGGAATACAACGTCGGTATGCAGAACAACGAGCGTCCCGACCGTCCCTACACCGTGGAATAAGGTTCCTCTGAACAGATGAGAATACACGTTTATGATTTACATTAATGATAACAGTACAATGAAATCACTCTTCATACTCTTCACATTATCAGCCTCCTTCCTGCTCACCGTTTCGTGCAGCGATGAGGATGATCTGGTGCCTGTGCCCGACACACTCACCGATTGCTTTGCTCCGGCTGCCAATGCCAACGACCCTGAGTCGCAGCTGAGGCGCGATTTTTATAACTCCCAAGGGAGCTTCTTGCTCTTCAACGACACCCTCCGACATGAGCCTATAGGTACCGCTCCCGATGGTTCGATACAGTATTTCACCGAACTGCTCGACATCGACTACACCATTGGCAGTGATAAGAATATTGTCCATCAGACCTATACATACCAATACCTGAAGAGCCTCGATGCCAAGCGCAAGGCCGTGGATTTGCTCGTAACGAAAATCATCGCCTTGCTGCCTTCATCCATGCGGCCTTTCTCTTGGCTGCTGGTGGAGGGCATCTTCCCCAAAGGCAAGAATGAATTGTTGCCAGCTGTAAGCGGACAACGTTGCATTGCAGCCGCTCTAGGTAGCTATGCCACCGAGGAGGAGCAGAAAGCCGCCATCGCTGCAGTACTGGCCAAGGTGATAAGCAGCGGTTTAGACGAAAGTCTACTTGACGAGTTCTGCGCCATCTCGGCCGACAACTACGAGGGCTACGACAGCTCATGCACCCAGATGGAGAAGTATTGGGAACTCGGTTTCCTGGTGAAGGGGCTCAACTGGAACGGCGTGCCTACCAACAAGTACCTGCCCACAAAGCAGCAGGATGTGGATTCCTACATGCAACTGGTCATCCAATACCATGCCGACGAGGTGGAACAGCAATATGCCGATTATCCGCTCGTCATCGAAAAGGCTACAATGATGCGCAGCGTACTGAAACAACTGGGAATCAGCATCTGATTTATTTACGAGCATTAACAAAAAAATGATTTATCTATGAGACAAAATATTCATATCAATAGCCTATGTATGGCATGTCTGCTTTTATTGGGACTGGCAGCATGCGGCGACGACAAGGAGTCGCTGCCCGCAGTGGAGCCTCAGGCTTCGGGCACCTTCGTAGATGAACGCGATGGGCACTCCTACGACTGGGTGCGCATCGGCGGGTTGGACTGGATGTGCGGCAATGCCGCTTACGACCTCAACGATGAGGCCAACTGCACTTTCTATGTGCCTTATAGCGATTGGGAGGAGAGCTATCCGGAGGATGTGATGTCGGAGAAATATGGTTTCCTCTACACCTACCAGGGTGCGCTGGATGCTGTTCCTGACGGTTGGCGCCTGCCTTCCGACGAGGATTGGCAACGACTGGAGGGTGCGTTGGGTATGCCAGCCACACAAACAACCCGGCTGGAATGGCGCGGTTCCGGTGTGGCACCGCTGATGCTCCAGCAGGGCGAAGGCACACATCTGAATCTTCAGTTCGGCGGATATTACACCTCATACCTCGGCAGCTACGACCCACACTATTGGTACCTGGGTTCTTACGGTTTCTATTGGACCTCCACCAAAGACGAAGCCAAAGATGGTGAATACTACTTCTACCGCAAAATTTCCTATCACTCCGACCAAGTGTACCGCCAGAGCATGGAGCCGTCGGCATACATGCTGAGTGTGCGCTTTGTCCGCGACGCGCAATAGAATTTGGTCGACATACCCAATGCAGGAAGTATCATAAGTGCCCATTTTTAGTGGATACTTATGATACTTCCTGCATTAATAGCCTTTAATGATTTAGGACAACGATGATGCTTGTGGTTGAATGCAACAATTGATTCAACCATGCAAAAATTGATTCAGAAGCATCTCTACAGCCTATAATGATGCAATACTTCTATTTTCTGCTTCAATACAGACATCACAATTACAGTACATTCTCTACATTTGCACCGGGAAAAGCATCGGAGCAATCCAAGCATCCCAACAATAATGAATCCATCAACTAATTGACCATGAAAAATAGTATCATGACTTTGGCATTGCTTGCCACTTTGACAGGATGTACTTCGCAAAACAAAGAAGAGCTCACACACGAGGTCAACTCACTGCGGGCACCCGCCTATCCGCTCGTCACCATCGACCCTTACACCAGTGCCTGGTCGATGCAGGACCATCTGTATGACGGACCGGTCTGTCACTGGACAGGAAAAAGCTTCCCTTTGCTGGGAGTTCTGACAGTAGACGGTGAGACGTATCGTTTCTTGGGAAAGGAAGAACCGAAGTTCACCACCCTCATCCCCCACTCGGAAACAGAGGAGTGGGAAGGGAAATACACCTTCAGCCAACCGGCAGAAGGATGGCAGCAGCCAACCTTCGACGACCGGCTGTGGAAGCAGGGTCCTGCCGCATTTGGCACGCGAGAGAACGAGCACACCGCCCGGACACAATGGGGAACACAGGACATCTGGGTGCGACGCACGGTGCAACTTGATGAGGAAGTGAACGAAAAGAGCCTCTATCTGGACTACACACACGACGACGACGTAGAAATATATATAAATGGTATGAAGATTGTTGATACGGGCAATGCATGCAAGAAACATGCCCGTATAGAACTGAATGAGGAGGTGAAAGCCACATTGAAGAAGGGAGAGAACGTGATAGCCGCCCATTGCCGCAACCGTCAGGGGAATGCACTGCTGGACTTCGGCCTGATGGAAGAGCAGAAGGATGGTATCCGCTTCGGTCTGACAGCCCAGCAACTGTCGGCCGATGTGCAGGCCACACAGACGCATTACGCTTTCCAATGTGGCCCGGTGAAGCTGGACTTGACCTTCACATCACCTCTGCTGTTGGATAACCTTGACCTTGCGACCCGCCCCGTCAACTACCTGAGCTATCACACCGAATCGGTTGACGGGCGGGTACACCAAGTGGAGTTGCGATTGGAGGCCTCTCCGCAATGGGCATTGGACGTACCCGGGCAGAAGTCGGTAAGCGAACAGCTCACAATGGATGGACTGACAGGAATGCGTACGGGCAGCCAGAGCCAGCAGGTGCTGGGCAAGCGGGGTGACGACGTGCGCATCGACTGGGGATATTTCTACCTGACTGCCCCCACGACGGAGGGCATAGGTACCGCCATCGAGAACGATCAATTGGTAATGACTCGCCAGCTGGGTCGGCACAAGGAGGCCGACGGCTACGTGATGCTGGCTTACGATGATCTCTACTCCATCCAATACTTTGGCCAAAACCTCCGTCCCTACTGGAACCGCACGGGACAGGAGAACATAGAGAGCCAGCTGCAGCAGGCTGCCCGGCAGTACGGACAGGTGATGGAGCAATGCCGCCGCTTTGACCGCCAGCTGCTGGAGGATGCCACCCGGGCAGGCGGACGTCGCTACGCAGAACTCTGCCTGTTGGCCTACCGGCAGTCGGTAGCCGCCCACAAGCTGGTACAGACACCGGAGGGGAAACTGCTCTTCTTCTCGAAAGAGAATTTCAGTAATGGGTCTATCGGTACAGTAGATGTCACCTACCCGTCAGCACCGCTCTACCTGCTCTACAACCCCGAACTGCTGAAAGGTATGCTGAACCCCATCTTCGACTACGCAGAGAGCGGACGATGGAACAAGCCCTTTGCCGCACACGACGTAGGCACCTATCCGTTGGCCAACGGTCAGACCTACGGCGGAGACATGCCGGTAGAGGAAAACGGCAACATGCTGATACTCTGTGCCGCCCTGGCAGCCGTAGAGGGGAATGCCGACTATGCCCTACAGCACTGGCAGACACTGACCACCTGGGTGGAGTATCTGGAGCAATACGGGCTGGATCCTGCTAACCAGCTCTGCACAGACGACTTCGCCGGACACTTCGCACACAATGCCAACCTCTCCATCAAAGCCATCCTGGCCATTGCCTCCTACGGCTATCTGGCCCAGTTGCAGGGCCGACAGGAGACGGCAGACAACTACCTGACCAAAGCGCGCGAGATGGCCGCCCAATGGTGCCAGATGGCAGACGACGGCGACCACTACCGCCTGACCTTCGACCAGCCGGGCAGCTGGAGCCAGAAATACAACTTAGTGTGGGATGACATGTTGCAGTTGAACCTGTTCCCTGCCGAAGTAGCACAAAAGGAACTGGCCTACTATCTGACCCGCATGAACAGGTACGGACTGCCGCTTGACAACCGCGAGACCTATACGAAGACCGACTGGGTGATGTGGACAGCCACTATGGCGCAAGACACGCAGACATTCCAGGCACTGATCGACCCCATACACCGGATGATGAACGAAACGGAGAGCCGCGTACCGATGTCGGACTGGATGTACACCGACAGCGGTCGTCAACGGGGCTTCCAAGCACGCTCGGTAGTGGGAGGCTACTTCATCAAGCTGCTGGCCGACAAGCTAAAGGCGGACAGATGAACGATGAGGTGAGTGCATCAACCCCAAAAGAATGGAAAACTCAACAACAAAACCTTCTAATAAAACTAAAAAACATGAGTAGAAAAGTATTAACACTAATCGTCTGTCTGTTGTCAGCAACAGCTTTTGCCCAGAACATCACCATGAAGGGCACCGTGACAGACACAAGCAAAGAACCTCTACCGGGTGTCAATGTAATGGTTAAAGGTACCAACATCGGTACCATCACAGACATCGACGGTAAATTCTCGTTGAACGGTCCGAAAGGATCGACACTGGTCATCACCTTCATCGGACTGCAGACCCAAGAAATAGAATACAAGGGGCAGCCGCTGAACGTGACAATGAAAGACGACTCGCAAGCATTGGAAGAAGTGGTAGTGGTAGGCTACGGTACGATGCGCAAGAAGGATCTGACCGGTTCGGTCATCCAGGTACGCCCGGACAAGCTGGCCAACGACAACCCGAAGACGGTGCAGGACATCCTGCGCGGCACGCCGGGTCTCAACGTAGGCTACAATGCCGATGCCAAGGGCGGCGGCTCGCTCTCCATCCGCGGACAGCGCTCGCTCTACACTGACGGCGGACACAACGACCCGCTGCTGATATTGGACGGTATGATGTTCTACGGCGAACTCTCCGAAATCAACCCCGACGACATCGGGCAGATTGACGTCCTGAAGGATGCCTCGGCTGCCGCCGTCTATGGAGCCAAGGCCGCCAACGGTGTCATCATCATCACCACCAAGAAGGGCCGTCAGGGCAAGCCCGTGGTGAATGTGTCGGCCAACATGGGCATGACGCAGCGAAGCGCCTACCGCGAACGCTTCAAGCCCGCCGGCTACCTGCAGCACTACTCCGACTGGAGAGCCAAGAACACCTATGGTGCCGACGAAAACGGCAACTGGGGTGCCTACCAGAGCGGTGTGTACAAAGGGATGAACGACTACTTCACCAACCCCGCCAAGCTGAAAGATGTAGACCTCGCCACCTGGCGTAGCTATACCCAGAACGAGGAGGGCGAGTCCGACCTCAGTATCTGGGCCAAGCGTCTGGGTTTCACGGGCAATGTGCTTCAGAATATCCTCGACGGCAAGACCACCGACTGGGAAGGCCTGGCCTTCCGCACGGGCTTCAACCAGGACTACAACGCCAGTGTCAGCGGAGCCTCCGATAAGGTGGACTACTACTTCTCGATGGGCTACCTGCGCAACGAGGGTGCCCTGATAGACGATACCTACCATGCCATCCGGGCCAACATGAAGCTCAATGCCAAGGTGACCGACTGGCTGGAGATCGGGGCCAACGTCAACTTCCAGGACCGCTCGGACGGCAGCATCGACCTGGACGAAGACTTCTTCATGCGTAACAGCTGCTATGCCGACTTCCGCGATGCGGACGGCAAGTACATCCAGTACCCGCAGGACGAGACCTACTCGCAGCGCGGCGGTAACTACTACTTCACGCGCCAGTATCTGGAGTTAGAGAAGGGCTACACCGTGCTCAACTCCATCTTCAACGCCAAGGTGAAGCTGCCCTTCGGCATCACCTACCAGTTCAACGCCGCTCCGCGCTACCAGTTCTTCTACGACCGCTACTTCATGTCGGCCGACCTGCCGGGCAGCAACCCCAACGATCGTGGTGCCAACCGCGAGCAGGCCAAGCGCTTCGACTGGTCGCTGAACAACACCATCACTTGGGACCAGACGTTCGACGACGTTCATCACGTAGTGCTCACCCTTGCCCAGGAGGCCGAGGAACGCCGCTACTGGCAAGACCGCATCGAGGCACGCAATATCCTGCCCTCGGACGCATTGGGATTCCACAACACACAGAACGGTTCGAAAGAGAACAGCTCGTACTCGTCCAACGACTCGCACGAGACTGCCGACGGTATGCTGGCACGCCTCTTCTACTCGTATGACGACCGCTACATGCTCACCACCTCCATCCGCCGCGACGGATATTCGGCCTTCGGTTCGTCCAACCCCTACGCCTGGTTCCCCTCGGTAGCCGTGGCCTGGAACTTTGCCAACGAGAAGTTCATGCAGAAGCCGCTGCAGGCCATCCGCATGAGCAGCGGTAAGCTGCGCATTTCCTACGGTAGCAACGGTAACCGCTCACTCTCCAACCCCTACCTGGCACTGGCCAACCTCTATGCCGGCGGCGGTTACTACATGGGCTACATCAACAAGAGCGGCGAACTGGAACTGATGCGCTACCTCATGGCCGACCGCATGGCCAACCCCACCCTGCAGTGGGAAAAGACCAAGTCGTGGAACTTTGCTCTGGACTTCGGATTCTTCGACGACCGCCTCACCGGTACCATCGACGTCTACAAGATGCGCACTACCGACATGATCATGAGCCAGCCGCTGCAGAGCTTCACCGGCTTCAGCAACATCACCACCAACCTGGGACAGGTAGACAACTCGGGCGTGGAAATCTCGCTCAGCTCTACCAACATCCGTAACCGCAACTTTGAGTGGAACACGACCGTGAACTTCTCGTACAACAAGAACCGCATCAAGCACCTCTTCTACGAATACGAAGACGTGCTGGACGGCAACGGCAACATCATCGGACAGAAGGAGATGAACTACACCGCCAGCAGCTGGTTCATCGGCAAGCCCATCAACGAAATCTGGAACTACAAGGTGACAGGCATCTGGCAAAAGGACGAATGGGAAGAGGCAGCCAAGTACGGACAGCAGCCCGGTGACCCGAAGGTGTGGAACAACCCCGACAACGACGTCTACAACGAAGACGGCTCGGTGAAGACCATCGTCTACAACGACGACGACAAGGTGTTCCAAGGCACCACCACACCGCCCATCAACTGGTCGATGCGCAACGACTTCACGCTGTGGAAGGACTTGACTCTCTCCATCAACATGTACTCCAAGATGGGACACAAGTCACTCTCAACCAACTACCTGAACAACGACGACGACGGTGGTCGCATGGCATACGCCGCCGCTTGCAAGGAGGCCAAAGAGTACTGGACGGTAGACAATCCGACCAACAAGTACGGACGCATCGAGGCCCAAGGCCCCAACGGTGCCCGCAATCCCGGCAAGCTGTACAACCGCTCATTCATCCGTCTGGAGAACATCTCCGTGGGCTACACCCTGCCACGCCAGTGGACCAACAGCTGGGGCATAGAGCGCGTAAAGGTATCGGGTACCGTACGCAACGTATGCACCTGGGCGAAAGACTGGGAATATGGCGACCCCGAAACGGGCGGCCTGGGCACACGCCTCTATTCCTTTGGAGTTAACTTGACATTCTAACCAAATAACAGAAGAACAGATATGAAAAGCAATTTTCAAAAACAGATATTCAACGGCCTGATCATTCTGGCCGGAGCTGCCATGACACTGAGCAGCTGCCAGGAGAGCTTCCTTAAAGCAGACCCTCTCTCCTTCTACGAACCCACCCAGACCTTCTCCACCGAGTCCGGCTTGAAGTCTGTGCTGGCCATTACTGACCGTCAGCTCAAACGCTACTGGACCGACGGAGACAGCAACGAGATGTTACCCATCATCTCCGAATACACCATGTCCGACCTGATGGTTCCCTCGGCCACCGACAAGACCCAGCTGCTGGACAATGTCTCCGAGATGCTCACCCCCAACAGCGACCAGACCACGCTCCTCAAGCTCGAGCGCGTCAGCACCATCTGGTTCATGTGGCAGCAGCAGTACGAGAGCATCCGCAATGCCAACACCATCCTGACCTACATCGAAAACGTCACCTCGCTGGACGAGAAGACCAAGAACATGTACATCGGCCGTGCCTACTTCCACCGCGCCCTGCGCTACTACAACCTGGTGTTCCAGTTTGGCCATGTGCCTCTGATGACCAAGGTGCTGCAGGTGCCCAAGCTCAACTTCACCTCCACTCATCGCGATGCCATCCTTGACATGTTGCGCCACGACCTGGAGTTTGCCGTAGAGTGGGTACCCGACCAGAAGGATATGGAGTACATCGGCATGGTCAATAAGGGAGCCTGTCGCATGCTGCTATCCAAGGTCTATCTGGCCCTGGGCGACTACGAGAAGGCCAAGCAGCAGCTGGACATTATCATCAACCAGTCCGGCTACGCACTGATGACCGAACCCTTCGGCACCTTCTACAACAACTACACCGCCTCTGAGACCTGGCCCATCACGCGCAACGTCATCTGGGACCTCCATCGCCCGGAGAATGCCCTCATCAATGCCAATAAGGAAGTCATCATGGGTCTGCCTAACCGTGGTTCTGCGAAGGAGTCCTTCCTCAAGCACCAACTCATGCGCTGCCTCTATCCCTTCTACTTCAACGGCATGGTGAAGACCCCCGATGGCAAGCAGGCACTGCTCAACATCAAGCGCAATGCCAAGAACTACAATCCGCAGTACGATTACATGCGCGCCCTTGGCCGTGGCATTGCCACCGCCCGTCCCACCTACTTCTACCAGAAGGCCGTCTGGTCGGTGAATGGCCAGATGGATGCCACCGACCTGCGCCACAGCGTGGAGCATGGCAACTGGGTATCGATGGAGTCGCTCAAGTGCAACAACATTGCTTCCGCCTACTTTGGCCAGCCTCTACGCCTGTTCGATGACAACGGCAAGTTACTCTGTGCCGACACTATCCGCCGCTGGTACGATGTTCCCCACTACATCTGGAAGATGGATGACCCCGTTTACGAGGCCAACATCTCCGGTTCCGACGGCAACCGCGGTGCCAATGATGGAGGCAATGCCGACTGGTATCTGTATCGTCTGGCAGAAGCCTACCTGCTGCGTGCCGAAGCCAAGTTCTACATCAACCCCAATGATCCGACCATCAAGGACGATGTCAACATCATCCGCAAGCGTGCCCATTGCTCACAATTGTACGAAGGCAACGTCACCATCGGTGACATCATGAACGAGCGAGCCCGTGAACTTTTCTGGGAGGAGTTCCGCAACGTAGAGTTGACCCGTGTGTCGCTCTGTCTGGCCCGCAGCGGACGTCCCGACGAGTGGGGCAACACCTACGACCTCAACACCTTCGACAAACAAGAAGGCACCGACCTGCAGGGCGGTAGCTACTGGTATCAGCGCTGTGTGCGCTACGGAATGTACAACAGCGGCCAGGAGATTGTTATCGATGCTACCAAGTCGCACTTGAATTTTGTGATGAACAAGCACAACATCTACTGGCCCATTCCCGAGAAAGAGATTAAGGCCAACAACAAAGGACAGTTGTATCAGAACTTCGGCTATAGCGGCTACGACGCAAGCATCCCCCTCTGGGAGAGCTGGGAAGAGGCTGTAGAAGACGAAAGCAAGATTGACTAATACCTTTTCATACATGCACGGGAAGAGGATGATTGCCCGAGCAATCCATGCTACGGGCCTCCTCTTCCCTTTTCATACACCCCATATACCTATTACTTATGAGATTCTGCCTCCTTGCATTTACCTTTCTGAGCTTGGCCTTTCCGACCAAGACCTACCGCAATCCGGTAGTCAACTACAGTCTGCCCGATCCCACCATCATTCAGGGCGACTCGGGCTACTATTACCTGTATGCCACAGAAGACATCCGAAACCTGCCTATCCACCGTTCACGCAATCTGGTGGACTGGGAGCTGGTAGGTACAGCTTTCACGAAAGAGACAAGACCCGACTTTGAGCCCAAAGGCGGCCTGTGGGCACCTGATATCAACCGCATAGGCAACCGATACGTCCTCTACTACTCCATGTCGGTATGGGGAGGCGAATGGACGTGCGGCATCGGCTGCGCCACAGCCGACGCTCCGCAAGGTCCCTTTCAGGACCAGGGCAAACTGTTCCGCAGCAACGAGATAGGCGTCCAAAACTCCATTGACCCCTTCTTCATTCAGGACAACGGGAAGAATTACCTGTTCTGGGGCAGCTTCAGAGGCATCTATGCCATCGAACTGACTGCAGACGGACTGGCTGTCCAGCCGGGCAGCACCCCATGCCGCATTGCCGGAACCGCCTACGAAGGCACCTACATCCACCGGCACGACGGCTATTACTATCTGTTTGCCTCTACCGGCACCTGCTGTGAAGGACTGAAGAGTACCTATACCACCGTCGTCGGACGCTCAAAGCACCTCTTCGGCCCATACACCGACCGCGAGGGACGCTCCATGACAGACAACCACCATGAGGTACTCATCCACAAGAACGAGCACTTCGTAGGCACAGGACACAACAGCGAAATAGTAACCGATGCCGCCGGTACGGACTGGATATTCTACCACGCAGTGAGCACGGCCAACCCGCACGGACGTGTACTGATGATGGACCGGGTGCAGTGGCAGGAGGGATGGCCGGTGGTGGAAGGCAGTTCGCCCTCCATTGAAAGTCCGGCCCCGCAATTATGAACTACGAATCACCGAACAACAAACAGCATCCTATGATTAGAAGACTCTATGTATGGCTATTGTGCATTTGCACGTCAGGAATAGCCGCAGCAACCCCCATCGCTGACAACGGATCAGCACATCTATCACTGAAGACACCGGGAAACAGCGCCCGTCAATATGCGGTTACCTTCCGGGCAGCGGGCAACGGGAAATACATCTCGTATGCCGACAAGCAGATACCGGTGGAAATCACACGTTCCGTCGAGACAAGCGATGAACAGACCACACGCATCACGATAGACATCAAAGCTGTAGAGGATGTCTACTTCAACTACGGCGAACAGGTAGAGACAGGCTTCGACCACCGCACAAGCCATTTCCTGCTGCCTGGTTTCTGGTATCACCAGAACCTGCGTTCGCCCAAGGAGGCACCTTCGTTCCATACCTCAGACAGCTGGCTGGTGCGTGAAGATCGCCTCAGCACACCACTCACCGCCATATTCAATGCCGAGAGCGGACAAAGCGTCTCGGTAATACGCCTCAATCCGCAGGGTGAAGATGCACTGACCACTCATAAAGAGGGGGAAGTCATCCTCTCCGGAAAGAGTTCGGTAGGCTACACCGGATTCCTGAACGTCCATGGAAAGGCCGTTCTGGCCTACGGCTATCCCTACTGCGAAATGCCCCAAAGTTACATCCGCAAGCTCACGCTGGCCCCTGCCATAGAGGCTTTCCAGAAGTTGGAACGAGGTGAGTCGGTACGCCTGGTATGGGAAATCAAGCGTACGGCCGCCAGAGACTTCTCGCAATGCGTACAGCGAACGTGGGAATACAGCTTCGATACCTTCCGCCCCCAACCGGTAGACACCCCCTACTCTACCTCCTACATGAAGGAGGTGCTGAGCCACTTCTTTGAGGAGAGCTACGTCGCTACCCAACCGCTCCACTACTACTCGGGCGTAGAGTTAGAGACCGCCACCTGTGCTACTACCGGAGTGGCCGAAGTTGGCTTTGTGGGACGCACGCTGCTCAATGCCTTTAACGCGCTGGAGTATGGCGAGGCCGAAGGAAAGGTACGGTTAGTGGCAGATGCCCGCAGCATCTTTGACAGCTACCTGCAGAACGGCTTTACCGAAGCCGGATTCTTCCAGGCCAAGAAGGAGTATGGCCACCCTGCGAAAGAGCAGGTGCATAGCATCCGCCGCCAGTCAGAAGGTGCCTATGCCGTACTGTACTACCTGGACTACGAGAAGCGTCACGGACGCAAGCATCCGCAGTGGGAAGAGCGGATCCGCCAGCTGGCAGAGCGTTTCCTGCAACTGCAACATACAGACGGCAGCTTTCCCCGCAAGTTCAGGGATGACCTGTCGCAAGTGGACGAGAGCGGAGGCAGCACCCCGTCGGCCACCCTGCCGCTGGTCATGGCCTACAAATACTTCAAGGAGAAGCGTTACCTGGCAGCAGCCAAGCGCAGCATCGACTACGTAGAACGCGAAATCATTGCCAAGGCCGACTACTTCTCGTCTACGCTCGATGCCAACTGCGAGGACAAGGAGGCTGCCCTGGCTGCAGCCACAGCCGGCTACTATCTGGCACTCGTCAGCAAAGGCGAAGAGCGCAGCCACTATGCCGCACTGACACGCAAGGCTGCCTACTTCGGATTGTCGTGGTACTATACGTGGGATGTACCCTTTGCCCCCGGCCAGATGCTGGGCGACATCGGCCTACACTCAAGGGGATGGGGCAACGTATCAGTGGAGAACAACCACATTGACGTCTTTGTCTTCGAGTTTGCCGATGTCCTGCAATGGCTCTCCACCACCTGTGCCGAGCCCCGCTTCCAGGCGTTTGCCGAAGTCATCTCCACCTCCATGCGCCAACTCCTTCCCTACGAAGGTCACCTGTGCGGCATCGCCAAGACCGGCTTCTATCCGGAGGTAGTACAACACACTACCTGGGACTATGGCCGCAACGGCAAGGGGTACTACAACAACATCTTTGCCCCGGGATGGACGGTGGCCTCACTGTGGCAACTGCTGACACCGGGACGTGCCGAACGTTTCCTAACGAACAAGAAATAGGCTCATATACCTAAAATTTTACTAAATTTGCATCATTATTCACCTTAAAAAAACAGAAAACAAATGAAAAAAGTACGTCATTTTCTGATGGGACTGACAGCGACCTGTATGTCGCTCACGGCTCTGGGCCAGACCAACTATTTCACTGACTTTCCCGTGGGTGCCAAGCCCGAGATTGTAGGCAAGAAACTGAGCAACCGGTTGATGCAGACCAAGCACCAGCTGTACGGCAACCGCGGCATCCACTATGCCGAGGTATGCACCTGGTACGGTGCCCTTCGCTTTGCCGAAACCACCAAAGACGAAGCCCTGCTCAAGCAGTTGCGCAACCGCTTCGAGCTGCTCTTCCATTTAGAGAAGGAGCTGCTGCCTCCTCCCATCCACGTAGACCAGAACATGTTCGGTTCGCTACCGCTGAAACTCTACCGCCTGACGGGCGACGAGCGCTACAAGGAGCTGGGACTCCCCTACGCCGACACGCAATGGACACTCCCCGAAAATGCCAAGGAAGAAGAACGCAAGTGGCACAAAAAGGGTTACTCCTGGCAGACGCGCCTCTGGATTGACGACATGTACATGATTACCATCGTACAGGCCGAGGCATTCCACGTGACGGGCGACCGCAAGTACATCAACCGGGCAGCCAAGGAGATGGTGCTCTACCTCGACGAGATACAGCGCGAGAACGGCCTCTTCTACCATGCCCCCGACGTGCCCTACTACTGGGGACGCGGTGACGGCTGGATGGCTGTAGGCATGACTGAGCTGCTCTTCAACCTACCGGAGAACGATCCCAACCGCCAGCGCATCCTGAAGGGGTACCGCCTGATGATGGAGAATCTGAAGAAGTACATCAACCGTGACGGCCTGTGGAACCAGCTCATCGACGAACCCGACTGCTGGACGGAAACGTCTGGTTCGGCCATGTTCACGTATGCCATGATTTTGGGCGTGAAGAACGGCTGGCTGGATGCAGCTGAATACGGACCGATAGCCCGCAGGGCATGGCTGGGCCTCTGCAACTACATCAACGACAATAACGACCTGGAAGAGGTGTGCATCGGTACGGGCAAGAAGAACAGCCACCAGTACTACCTGGACCGTCCGCGCATTGCCGGCGACTATCACGGACAGGCACCCATCATCTGGTGCGCCTACGCCCTGTTGCAGTAACCGCCTCCGGCACGTTCCGCACAGATTCCGTCTCAGGGGCAGGCTTGCATAGAGGCTGCCCCTGAGATAGGATAATGACGAGAAACAATCACCGTGTGTTCATCATTGACCCATTCTTATTTATGAGAAAGATATTTCCATGGCTGGGGCTGCTGGGGCTGCTGGTTGCCTGCAACCCTCGCGACAACCGCCCGGCAACCGACGGCGAGCCGCAGGCAGCCGCCGACACGCTACCCCTTGTCCCGCTGGGTGATCCGTTTATCCTCTACCACGACGGCCTCTACTACGCATACGGCACCCATGCCGAAGAGGGTATCGAGGTCTATACCTCTGCCGACCTGCACCACTGGCACAGCGCCGGACTGGCCTTGCGCCGGCAAGACTCCTGGGGCGACCGCTGGTTTTGGGCTCCGGAGGTCTATCGGATCAACGGCCGCTTCTACATGTACTATTCGGCGGACGAGCACATCTGCGTCGCCACCTCGGCCTCCCCAGCTGGCCCGTTTGTACAGGCAGAGCAGGTGCCTATGCTTCCCGATGAAAAGTGCATCGACTCCTCGCTCTTCATTGACGACGACGGCACTCCCTATCTCACCTTCGTGCGCTTTACCGACGGCAACAACATCTGGATAGCGCGTCTGGAGGACGACTACATCACTATCCGTCCCGGCACGCTGCGCCCGTGCATCCACGTGTCGCAGCCGTGGGAGGAGGTATGGCCGCGCGTCAACGAGGCCTCTTTCCTGCTAAAGCGGAACGGCCTCTATTACCTCACCTACTCGGCCAACAGCTACGAGAGTCCCTCCTACGGTGTGGGTTGTGCCACCACCCGCAACCTACTGGACGGTCCGTGGGAGAAGTATCCCGAGAATCCGTTGCTGCAGTCTCCTCCGGGGCTGACGGGGACAGGCCATAGTTCGCTCTTCACCGATGCCGAAGGCCGTCTGCGCATTGTCTATCACGCACACCGCGACTCGGCCCACATCCATCCGCGTGCCATGTACATCGGTCACGTCCATTTCCAGTCTGTCAATGGTCAGGAGCGGATGCGCATCAGTCAGGAGTACATCACACCGCGGTTGGCAGATTGAGAATGCATACCCGAATAACATTCAGGGCGGACACATAGGTCCGCCCTTACACGTATAACACGTATTCAGTCAAGTTTATTTCTTCAAGGCAGCAATGCTCTCCTTCAGCGACTTGATAATGCTCTCGGCGTCGGCTTGCTTCTTGCGCTCCATCTCGATGACAGCGGCTGGCGCATGGCTCACAAACTTCTCGTTGCCCAGCTTCTTCAGCACGCTCTGCAGGAATCCCTCCTTGTGCTTCAGCTCGGCCTCCATGCGGGCAATCTCGGCTTCCACATCTATCAGGTTTCCCAGCGGCACGGCATATTCGGTAGTACCTACCATGAACGAGGCTGCCCCCTCGGCTTTGGCCTCCACCACCGTGATGGCAGCGAGGTTGCACATCTTCGCTACCACGGCATCGAATGCTGCTATCGGATTCTCTCCTACCACCTGCAGCGTCAGTGCCTCCTTTTGGGCGATGTTCTTTTGCAGACGGATGGTGCGGACGTTGCCTATCACCTCCTTCACCATTTCGAAGCGAGCCGTCAGCTCCTCATCGGCAGTGTCGGCCGCAGCCATGGGATCTGTCATCAGACTCTCACCATCCTTACGCTCGGTGATGTTCTGCCATAGTTCTTCGGTAATAAAAGGCATGAAGGGATGGAGCAGATGGAGCAGATTGTCGAAGAAGGCGATGGTGGCATCGTACACCTGACGGTTGATGGGCTGTCCGAAGGCAGGCTTCACCATCTCCAGATACCAGGCGGAGAACTCGTCCCAGAAGAGTTTGTACACAGCCATCAAGGCTTCGCTCAGGCGGTATTTGCCGAAGAGGTCGGCCACCTCGGCCATGGCGACATTTTGCTTGGCCTCAAACCATCGCATGGCTAAGCGGGCTGCTTCAGGCACGGGCACCTCTTCGCTCACCTCCCATCCCTTGACCAGTCGGAAGGCATTCCATATCTTGTTGCAGAAGTTGCGTCCCTGTTCGCACAGCGCATCGTCGAAGAGGATGTCATTGCCGGCAGGTGCCGAGAGCATCATGCCCATGCGCACACCGTCGGCACCATACTTCTCGATGAGGTCCAGCGGGTCGGGCGAGTTGCCCAGCGACTTGGACATCTTGCGGCCCAGCTTGTCGCGCACGATACCGGTAAAATAGACGTTACGGAACGGCATGTCGCCCAGGTACTCGTAGCCGGCCATAATCATGCGGGCCACCCAGAAGAAGATGATATCGGGTCCCGTCACCAGGTCGCTGGTGGGATAGTAATACTTGATTTCCTCGTTGCCAGGGTTATTGATGCCGTCGAACAGCGAGATGGGCCAGAGCCAGGAGGAGAACCAGGTGTCCAGACAGTCGCTGTCCTGACGCAAATCCTCCATCTTCAGGTCGGCACAACCCGTCTTCTCTTGCGCCAGCCGGAGTGCCTCGTCGGGCGTGGCGGCCACTACATAGCCCCCTTCGGGCAGGAAGTAGGCAGGTATGCGGTGTCCCCACCACAGCTGACGACTGATGCACCAGTCCTTGATGTTCTCCAGCCAGTTCTTGTAGGTATTCTTGTACTTGGGCGGATAGAACTTCAGTTCGTCGTTCATCACGGGCGGCAGGGCCATGTCGGCAAAGTGCTGCATCTTGAGGAACCACTGCATGGAGAGCTTCGGCTCGATGGGCACGTTGGTGCGCTCCGAGAAGCCCACTTTGTTGGTATAGGCCTCCACCTTCTCCAGCAGTCCGGCTTCCTGCAGGTCCTGCTCAATCTGGCGACGCACGTCGAAGCGGTCCTGACCCACATAGAGCCCGGCGGCCTCACTCAGCGTGCCGTTGTCGTTGAAGATGTCGATAGAGGGCAGATTGTACTTCTCGCCCAGCATATAGTCGTTTACGTCGTGGGCGGGTGTCACCTTCAGGCAGCCCGTACCGAACTCGATATCCACATAGTCGTCCTCGATGACAGGAATCACACGGCCTACCAGAGGCACGATGACCTTCTTGCCGCTGAGCCAGCGATTCTTCACGTCGTTGGGGTTGATGCACATGGCCGTATCGCCCATGATGGTCTCGGGACGTGTGGTAGCCACTACGGCATAGCGGCGGCCCTGGGCATCACGGTGCACCACCTCGCCCTCGGCACCCGTCTCGCCCTTCAGATCATCGTCGACCACATAGTAGCGCAGGTAGTAGAGCTTGCTATGCTCCTCCTTGTAGATGACCTCCTCGTCCGAGAGGGCGGTCAGCGCCTTGGGGTCCCAGTTCACCATGCGCACACCGCGGTAAATCAGTCCCTTGTTGTAGAGGTCGACAAACACCTTGATGACACTCTCACTGCGGGCCTCGTCCATGGTGAAGGCGGTGCGGTCCCAGTCGCACGAGGCTCCCAGCCGCCGCAGTTGCTTCAGGATGATGCCTCCGTGCTCTTCGGTCCAGGCCCAGGCATGACGCAAAAACTCCTCACGGGTCAGGTCGGTCTTCTTGATGCCCTGTGTGGCCAGTTTGTTCACCACCTTGGCTTCGGTAGCTATGCTGGCATGGTCGGTACCCGGTACCCAGCAGGCGTTCTTTCCCTCCATGCGGGCACGGCGCACCAGAATATCTTGTATGGTATTGTTCAGCATGTGTCCCATGTGGAGCACACCGGTGACGTTGGGGGGCGGGATGACGACGGTGTACGGTTGACGACCATCGGGTTTCGAACTGAACAGCTTGTGGTCCAACCAATACTGGTACCACTTTCCCTCCACATCAGCGGGATTGTACTTACTTGCTAATTCCATTGTTGTATTCTTCATTTTACGTCGTACCGACAACCTCCCTACAGCCGACGGCCGACAGTCCTACATATTTATAATAACGGCTGCAAAAGTAATAAAAATCTTCAAGTTACAGAACAATCTGCGTAAGCAATAAAAAAAAACAGGGTCAGGTAGCGGGCGCAAGCTGCACCATCTCGTTGTCGGTACGTATCTTCCCCTCGCTCTCCAGCAGTTCCATGGCTTGTTCGATGCCGGCATCTACGGCCACTCCCTTGCGGGCAAAGCCCAGCAGATGGGCCACGAAGCGCTTCAAATCCTCACGAGGCAGGGAGCCTTGCTGCTCCAGTGTATCGAGCAGGGCATTCATGAACTCGATAACCGGCACCTCCTGCACCTCACGGCTGGAGTCGGCCCGGTAGTAGGCATAGTTTTGGGCATGAGCTGCACTCTTCCAGTAGGTGACCACACCGCCCGGCATTTCAAGTTCATCGCGATACTGATCCTTGAGCAACGTATCAATCAGAGCCTGTATGCGCGGCGTGGCGCGTTGCAAACCCCATACCTGTGCAATGCGTTTGTAAAGCAACAGGTTGTTGACAGGCTGTTCGGCCGCAATGATAAAAGCCAGCTGCTCCTTGACCTTGTCCTTGGCGGCCAATACATCCTCCACAGAGAAAGCCCATCGCGAGGGACGCATCGGTGCACAATGATAGGGCCGGCAGCGGTTTTTGACTACCTCCTGTTCAACCGCTTCTACATTGAACTTCTTGACAGGCTCAGGTATGGCAGAGAGCGGCAGCTGCACGGTTCCCTTCCGTTTCTGTTGCCTACGTATGTCGTCCAGCAGCGAAAGGATGCGTTTCATCACCCGCCGACGGTTGCTGAACCAGTCGATGGACCATACGCGCATGATGTTCCAGTCCAACAGCTGCAACACCGACGGTTGCACGAGTTCGCGGTCGCGCGTGGTCTTGGTCTCGTAGTAGTTCTTCCCATCGCACAGGATACCCAACAGATAGCGGCTGGCGTCCGCCGGATCGATGACCGCCAGATCAATCTTGAAGTTGGAACGTCCTACGTAGGTATCTACCTGATAGCCTTGTCGGTTCAGCTCGTCGGCAATCTGCGTCACCAGCGAGCTCTCTTCACCGGCCTGCACCTGCCCGGCCGCCACGACAGAGGTACCCCGCTCAGCAAATTCAAGGAACTTCTTCAATCCCTCTACACCTACCGCCTTAGTACGTCGCAGGTCAATCTGTTCGGCACGGAGCGTAGAGAAGACCATCATCTCGTAACGCGAACGCGACACGGCCACGTTCAGGCGTCGTTCGCCGCCGCTGTTGTTGAGCGGCCCAAAGTTCATGGACACCCGGCCATACTTGTCGGGGCCATAACCGATGGAGAAGAGGATGACATCGCGTTCGTCGCCCTGCACATTCTCCAGGTTCTTGATAAAGATGGGCTCGTCACCCTGATAGGCCAGTTCCTCCAATTCGGGCCGTTTGGCCAGCTCCTCGGTCAGGATATCCTCTATCAGGTTCTGCTGTACCTTGCTGAACGAGACGATACCGATGCTGCGACGGGACAACTCCTTGTCGGAGAGGCGGCGGATGACCTCCTGCACAATGGCTTCGGCCTCGGAGCGATTGCTGCGGGTACGCCCCTTGTCGTACGTACCCTCTATCTGCACCAGCGTCACCTTGGAGGTACGATCGTCTACCGAGGGAAAGGTGTGGAGCTTGCCCTCGTAATATTGCGCGTTGCTGAAGGCTATCAGACTCTCGTGCTTGCTGCGGTAGTGCCACGTCAGGTATCGGGAGGGCATGGAGAGGGAGATGCAATCGTCCAGAATGCTCTCCATATCATCGAAGGCAGCCTCCTCTTCGTCCACCTGCGAGGTAGCGAAGAAGCTGGTAGGCGGCATCTGTTTGGGATCGCCCACTACCACCAGCGACTTACCGCGTGCAATGGCTCCCACAGCCTCGCTGGTAGGCATCTGTGAGGCTTCGTCGAAGATGACCAGGTCGAACTTATCGTTGTTCAGGTCCAGATACTGGGCCACGGAGATGGGGCTCATCAACATGCAGGGACAGAGTTTGGGTAGCAGGGTGGGTATCTGGTCGATAATGCGGCGGATGGATGTGCCGCGTCCGCCGTTGCCGATGTTGCGCTTCAGGATGCCCACCTCTGAAGTAGCAGATGCCTCCATGGTGAGTGACGGGATGCGGGCAGCCAATCGGCAGTAAAGTTCCTGCTTGCTCAATTCCTGGAAGGTGCGTGTCAACTGGCGGTATTTGTTGATTTGTTCCTCGAAGATGACGCCGTTGAACATGCTCAGCATTTCGTTTTCGTCAATCAGGCGGAGTGACAGCTTGTGATAGGCTCCCTTACGGTAGGCATTGGCCGCCTCCTGTCCGCTCTTGTGATGCTGTTCAATGTAGGTGACGGCACGACGCAAGCCGGCCTCCTGCAACGTCTGACGATGACGGCACCACAAGGTCCAGTCGTTGAACAGAGAGAAATGAGCCAGCCAGCGCTGCACCACAGGCAACCGTTCAGTGAGGGGGAGTCCATCAAAAGGCTCGGGCATGAGTTGTGACAGCAGATTCTCCTCGGCCTCAACGAAACGTTCCTGCAGCTGCACCACTCTGCGGAACATGGAGCATTCGGTCTGCAGGAAGAGTTCCCAACGTCCGTCGATGCGCTTCAGCAGGATATCGCACAGCGTACGCAGGTCGCACCGGTTGGCATCGGACAACTTATGCAAGGCCGCACAGCAGTCGGGCAATGCCTGGCAGAGTTTTTCCACTTCGTCCCACTGTTCTTTGCCGGCCGGTACCAAGGGGCCGAACAGACGGGTCAGCGAGTCGCGCTCCTCATCAATGGCCCGGGCATGTTGCTGATACTGCTCCAGATAATCCAGCAACGGCACGACTTCATCCAGATGCAGGGCCGGTGCAAAACGGCGCAACCGCCTCAGGAAACGGCGGGAGGCGATGAAACGTAGCAGGCTCCACTTCTCCTGGATGGCCTTCCACTCCTGCTTCAGCAGGAAGGAGTCTTCCTCCAGAAAAGAGGAAGAGCAGAGGCGCGACAGGTAGTTCCGGGCTTCGTCACGCTTCCGTCCTACCTGAGCCAGTTCCCGCCAACGCACCATCCGTTCGGCCTTGAAGCCCTCCTCCAGCAACGGCAAATTCAGCAGCGGCAGGTTTAGCAGAGCTGCCATCAACCGTGCCACATGCTCCATGCCGACCCGGTCGTCCGAGCAGGCACTCTGCAGCAGCCCCGCCACATAACGACGGCATTCCGTCCACTCTTCCAGCAATTCGGCATACTGCTGCAATGACGTCTGCAAGCTGTCACGCCGTTCGGATGTGAAAGCACGCGGATAGAGCCCTGCCAACGGATGGTCTTGCGGATGGTCGGTGACACGCACAATAACATCGACCTCCTGCAACAGTTCCTGCGCACGACGTATCTCATCGGCCGAGAGGCAATCCAGTTCCTTCTGTCCGGGCTCCAGTTCGTCTCCTTCTATAGAGAGATAGCCCGACAGGCAGTCGTACAGCGACAGTCCCCGCTCATGCTGCACAGCGTGCAGCGCTTCCATATACGCAATCAGACTCTTCCTGCGCTCGAACAGTGCCTCCGAGGTTTTCTCATAATCAGCGGGCGACTTGATATGCGTCACGTTCAGCGCACGCTCCATCTGCTTCAGGAAGTGCGACTTGGTGACTTTGTTGGAGTGCAGCTCCAGACAGAAGGGATCCAGGCCGATACGTGCCAGACGGCGTTGCACCACCGAGAGAGCGGCCATCTTCTCAGCCACAAAGAGCACCCTCTTGCCCTGGAACAGGGCATTGGCTATCATGTTAGTGATGGTCTGTGACTTGCCTGTACCCGGAGGCCCGTGCAGAATGAAACTCTTCCCCGCCCCCGACTCGATGACTGCCTCTAACTGCGAGGAGTCCACGGAAACGGGAATGGCAAACCGGGCCGGTTCGACTTCGCGGTCGGCCTCGCGGGCATCTGCCACTTCGCCGGTGTCCGTCCACACGATGCGGTTCTCCATCAGACTGGCCACAACGGGATTCTCGCGCAGCTTGTCGGCGTTGGTGTGGATGTCGTTCCACATCACGAACTTGCTGAACGAAAAGAGGCCCAGCATAGCCTCCTCTACGACATCCCATCCCTTCTGCTCGCGCAAACAGGCACGCAGGATGGCGAATATCTGCTTCACATCGACTCCGTTCTCGTCCTTGGGCAACGGATGGAGGCTGCTCAGGGTGATGCCGAACTGCTGCTTCAGCAATTCCACCAGGGTGATATTCAGGATGATGTCCTCCTCGCGGGAGCGGATGACGTAACCCAAGCCCCCCCGCTTGCGCACGATGTCGACAGGCAGCAGCAGGATGGGGGCAAAGCGCGGACGCTCGCTCTTGGCGGTCTCGTACCACTTGAGCACGCCCAATACCAGGAAGAGAGCATTGGCACCGTTCTCCTCCAAGGCCGTACGCGACTCCCGATAGAGGTGCTTCAGGGCTGCCTGCAAGTCTACTTCATGCAGGTACGAGTGCAACCGCCGGTTTTCTCCCTCCTGCAGAATCAGTTCCTCCAGCTGCTGTTTGTAGAGCTGGGAATCGTAGATGCCGCTGCCATCGGGCTGGAACTCCTCCTTGACCGGCAGCGGCAGTATCTGATAGGTGTCTCCGGCCTGCAGTTGGTCTTCCAGACGGTCGATGGAGAAAGAGATGAAGGGTATTACCTTCCTGCCCAGCCGCATATTGATCAGGTTGTTGCGCAGGGAGAAATCCAGCAGTTTCCGTTCCCAAATGGCCTGTTTGGTCACCTCGGCCGTACTGTCGTCCAGCTTCAGGTCATAGCGGCTCAACTGGCTGACCTCATGCGTGGCATTGACATGCTCCACCCCCTCGTTTTCTATCTGCCATACACCCTCCTGCATCACCCGCACCGGCAAGGGACGAATACCCTCAAACCGGCAATGCCATACATCAATGAAGAGGCGGAACTCCTCCTCTCTGCGCAATGCATCCAGGGCCTGTCCGACGGCCTCCTCAAATGAGACAGGCGAGGAAGAGGTCAGAGCAGTAGTCTCTACCAACACCATGTCGTTGATGCCGTCTGCACACCCTTTCAACAGGTAGGCAGCATCCTCGCCGATGGACTTGGCATACATGTCACTCGTCAGCCAGGCTCCCACAAAGGCATGACCGTTCATCACCACCAACAGCGGATGGATGCCCACCGACTCCAGACAGGAGGCAAAGAGCAACGTCAGATCCAGGCAGGTGGCCAACTTCTCGTTCAGCACCTTGTCCACCAGACGTACCCGCTGGCCATACTGTTCAAAGCCAGCGGGTATCGTGGCATACACCAGTGACTCGGCCCGCAAGGCCTCGTACAGTGCCGCCACCTGCTGACGCACCCGGTTGGGGTTCTGCGTCTGATACTCGTCCAGTGCCGACGAACCGGTCCATTGTTCCAGAAAACGGGATGCGTTGACGGCCACACGCGACAGCAAGGGATGATTGGGTGTAACGAAGGAGGCCAACAGTTCCGGTAGGATGTCCAGCCCCGTCCACTGGTCGAAAGCCATCAGATAGATGGGGAAACGCTGTTCGTAAGCCGTCTCTTCACCGATACGGATGGTCAGCAAGAAGTCTGAATGGATTCCTTCGGAAAGCGTCAGCAACCGATTAGCCTCTGGCTGAATCTTCAGTGTCTCGAAGGAGACCGTCTGCCCGGCAGGAACGGAGTCGGCCCTCAGTTCGCACGTCTGCAGTTCCTCGCCCGTCAGCGAGATATATAAATCATTCCATGCCTGACCGTCGTGATTGGTCAAAGCAAAACGCAAGCAAGTAGCTATGCGGTTATGTACCATCGCATAGTTGATGCAAGGAAGGTATTCGAACGCCAATGTACCGTGTACATTCCCTTCTATTGCAAATTCGTTTCCCATACTTCTTCTTGAGTGAAAAGTGTCACATGTCGTAATGTCTTGCAAAGATATATAATTCCATACAAATATCCTCTATTCTATCCCATTGCTTTACACTATTTTTACTATCTTCGCGCAGATTTATAGACACGTTTATCCAAATGGAATTTTTCAAACACATCGGACATCACCTGCGCCCCCGGCACCTCCTGCTGTTTCTGTTGTTGGCCGGAGTGGTGCTGGCACAGCACCTACCCTCTTGGGGCGACTGGTATGCACGCACACTATACCCATCCATAGGCAGTATGCTGTCGGGGCTGTCCCGATGGATTCCCTTCTGCATAGGCGATTTGTTTGTCTCTCTCAGCCTCGTATGGCTGCTCCTCTACCCCCTGTACGCACACTATAGGTTGAAGCAGGGGTGGAAGAGGCTGCTGAAACAGCGGGTAGAGTATCTGCTGTGGATTTATGCCTGGTTCTACCTGGTTTGGGGGCTGAACTATTCGCAGCCGTCCCTGTACCAGCGCACAGGCATCCAGCCGGCCTCTTATGAAGAGGCACACTTCTTGGACTTTACCCGCCGCTACATTGACAGTCTGAACCGAAGCTATACACCTACAGCCTGCCCTGACCGCAAGTTCATCCGGGATGAGGTAGTCAACGGGTATCGTGCGATAGCAGCCCCGATGGGCATACATGCTCCCTTCCATGCCCGTCCACGGGTCAAGACCATGCTCTTCACCCCGCTGATATCCAAAGTGGGGGTTACGGGCAGCATGGCACCCTTCTTCTGCGAATTTACCCTTAACGGCGACCTACGCCCTACCCAGTATCCGGCCACCTACGCTCACGAGCTGGCCCATCTGCAAGGCATCAGCAGCGAGGCCGAAGCCAACTTCTACGCCTATCAGGTCTGCATCCGCTCATCCAGTCCCAGCCTGCGCTTCAGCGGCTATCTCTCCATCCTGCCGCATGTACTCTCCAATGCTCGCCGACTTCTGCCCGAGGAGACCTTCCGTCAGCTGGCCGGTACCATCCGGCCGGAGGTGGTACACCTCTACGAGGCCAACCGCACCTACTGGCAAGCCAAGTACAGTCCGACGCTGGGCAGCATTCAAGACTGGTTCTACGACCTCTATCTGCGAGGCAACAAGATAGCGGACGGGCGCAAGAACTACTCGCAAGTCATCAGCCTACTTCTTTCGTGGGAAAGCAATACCCCAACGGGAGATTAGCAATTTACTTTTTCTATTTTGCAGGTATGCAGTTTTGATGCCTTGTCAATACCTTGCGCTACGGCTTGCTCATGCCGGAGATGGTAGCTGCAAGAAGATTCTGTGAGGCAGTAATCGTATCAATCAGTCGTGTCCATGAAGTATCTTCGACTGCATTCAGAAGCTCGTCGGCAACCTCCTTGTTCAGAATGAAAGTTAACAAGATTTCCATAACAAGCAATAAACAGAACCGCCTTAATGGCAGTTTGCGTGCAATCTTCCTCATGCAGGACACCGGTGATACGAATCAGCCGACACGTAGCAGATGCACAATCTGAATGCTTTAAAACTTCCGACCCACGGGTTTAAAACTTTTAGGTATGAAGTTTTAAAGAAAATGGCGGAAAGTTTTAAACTTATTCAGTATAAGCAATCCCTATACGCTGCCAAACAGAAGAAAATGTACATTATTCCTTACACACATAAATCCAGCTTCCTACAAAGCCACTCCATCCCGTCCACTCGTTTGCTGGCAGCATCTGGATATTATTGCAGACTTTTCCCTTTCAACGTTTGGCGGTTTGAAGAAGAATATCTAATTTCGGCAAAGTTTACGCTAACTGATTAAAACAGATATCACACCATGCATACCAGACAAGAACAGATGGAAGCCTTCGGACGCTTCCTGGACATCCTCGACGAACTGCGCGAGAAGTGTCCCTGGGACCGCAAGCAGACCAATGAGAGCCTGCGTCCCAACACCATAGAAGAGACTTACGAACTATGCGATGCTCTGATGCGCGACGACAAACACGACATCTGCAAGGAGCTGGGCGACGTGCTGCTGCATGTGGCTTTCTACGCCAAGATAGGCTCGGAGACGAGCGACTTCGACATAAAGGACGTGTGCGACCGGTTGTGCGAGAAACTCATTTTCCGCCACCCGCACGTGTTCGGCGATGCCAAAGCCGAAGATGCCGCACAGGTGGTACAGAACTGGGAACAGCTGAAACTGAAGGAGAAAGACGGCAACAAGTCGGTGCTGAGCGGGGTGCCTGCCGCCCTGCCCTCACTCATCAAGGCATACCGCATCCAGGACAAAGCCCGCAACGTAGGCTTTGACTGGGAGGAACGCGAACAGGTATGGGAGAAGGTTAAGGAGGAGATAGGCGAGTTTCAGGCCGAAATAGCCCACATGGACAAGGAGAAGGCGGAACGCGAATTCGGCGACGTGATGTTCAGCCTCATCAATGCGGCCCGCCTCTACAAAATCAATCCGGACAACGCTCTGGAGCATACCAACCAGAAGTTCATCAACCGGTTCAACTACCTGGAAGAGCATACCATCAAACAGGGCAAGAACCTACACGACATGACCCTGCAGGAGATGGACCGTCTATGGGAGGAGGCCAAGGCACTGGGGCTATAGCGCACTGCTACAGGACCCCACCAGCCTTCTGCCCGACAGAGACTGACAACCGAACAATCAAACTCAAACTTACTTATAACGAACATGAAAAACATCACTTGGATGAAAAAAACAACGGGAGTGCTGCTGACGGCGGTTCTCTCCTTGCCCCTCGGCGCACAGACCGTCCAACGGGAACTGACACTGCACTACGACCGACCGGCTGCCTATTTTGAGGAAGCACTGGTGATAGGCAACGGCACACTGGGTGCCACCATCTACGGCGGTACACAATCGGACAAGATTGCCCTGAACGACCTGACCCTCTGGACCGGTGAACCTGACCGCCAAGTCACCACACCTGATGCCAGCAAGGCATTGCCCGAAATCCGCGAACTGCTGGAACGTGAAGCCTATCCGGAAGCTGACCGGGCTTATAAAAAGGTACAAGGTCACTACAGCGAAAACTATCAGCCGCTGGGCACACTGACCATCAGCTACCCCGGACACCACGACCAACCTTTATCGGCCTACCAACGCACGCTGGACATCCGCAACTCTCTGGCCAGCACGCGCTACACCATTGACGGACGGAAGTTCAGCAGCGACTACTTCGCCTCGGCTCCCGACTCGGTCATCGTCATCCGCCTGCAGTCGGACGCGCCCCAAGGCATACAGGCCGTACTCTCCTTCTCCTCCCTGCTGCCCCATGCCGTGACAACCCGCGGCAACGAACTGGCTGCTGAAGGATACGCCGCCTACCACTCGTACCCCGGCTACTACGATAAGCTGAAGGAGGAGGACAAGCATGTGTACGACCCGGAACGGGGCATCCACTTCCAGACACTGATCCGCGTCCTCACGCC
This sequence comes from uncultured Mediterranea sp., assembly GCA_945641355.1. Lineage (GTDB taxonomy): Bacteria > Bacteroidota > Bacteroidia > Bacteroidales > Bacteroidaceae > Bacteroides. Next base: position 104,058 of record CALZEQ010000003.1, read on the forward strand.
CGACGGTAACGTAAGCAGCTACCCGACAGGTGTCCTGAAGATAGAAGGCAGTAGCGAGGCCCTGATACTGGTGACCAACGTGACCAGCTTCAACGGATTCGACAAAGACCCCGTAAAGGAGGGACGCGACTATCGGACGGCCGCCAGCCGACGGATGGCACAGGCCGAAAGGAAGAGCTTCTACGAACTGTACAAGGCTCACAATGCCGACTACCGCCACTATTTTGACCGCGTCACATTGGATTTGGGTGAAACCGATGCCGCCATCCGATCCCTGCCTACCGACCGCCAGCTCCGCCTCTATACAGAGAAAGAACAACAGAATCCAGAACTGGAAGCCCTCTACTTCCAATACGGACGTTACCTCCTGATTTCCTGTTCGCGCACTCCCGGCGTACCGGCCAACCTGCAGGGGCTTTGGAACGAAATGCTGCTGCCACCCTGGAGCTGCAACTATACCAGCAACATCAACCTGGAGGAGAACTACTGGGCTGCCGAAGTGACCAACCTCAGCGAGATGCACCGTCCGCTGCTGGAGTTCATCGGCAATCTCCAGTCTACCGGCCGGGCTACGGCCGAGGCCTACTACGACGTGAAGGAGGGTTGGTGCTTGGGACACAACACAGACATCTGGGCCATGACCTGTCCGGTAGGCCTGAACGACGGCGACCCGTGCTGGGCCAACTGGAACATGGGTGGTGCCTGGGTGAGCACCCACATCTGGGAACACTACCTGTTTACCAAGGACCGGGACTTCCTGCAGGCCAACTACCCGTTGCTGAAGGGAGCAGCCCTGTTCTGTCTCCGCTGGTTAGTGGAGAAAGAGGGCCGTCTCATCACCTCGCCCGGCACCTCGCCCGAGAACAAGTTCCTCACCCCCGACGGGTATGCAGGTGCCACCTCTTACGGCAGCACCTCCGATCTGGCCATGACACGCGAGTGCCTGCTGGATGCCCGTGAAGCCGCCCGCACCCTGAATGTGGACAAGGAGTGGCAGAAGGAGATTGACCGCACCCTGGCCCGCCTGCTACCCTATCAAGTGGGAAAGAACGGGAACCTGCAAGAGTGGTTCCACGACTGGGCAGATGCCGAACCGCAACACCGCCATCAATCGCACCTCTTCGGACTCTACCCAGGCCATCACCTCTCCGTAGCTGCTACCCCCGACCTAGCCAAGGCGTGTGCCCGCACCCTGGAAATCAAAGGCGACAAGACCACAGGATGGAGCACAGGATGGCGCATCAACCTCTACGCCCGCCTGCTCGACAGCGAAAATGCCTACCACATCTATCGCAAACTGCTGCGATACATCAGTCCGGACAACTATAAGGGAAAAGATGCACAACGGGGCGGCGGTACGTATCCGAACCTGCTTGATGCCCACTCACCCTTCCAGATTGACGGCAACTTCGGGGGATGTGCCGGTGTAGCCGAGATGTTGATGCAGTCGACCGATGGAAGCATCACCCTCCTCCCCGCACTGCCCAAGCCCTGGAAGGAAGGAAGTGTAACCGGGCTCTGTGCCCGTGGCGGCTTTGTAGTAGACATGACCTGGAAAGAGGGACGTGTCACCCAAGTCACTGTCACCGCCCGTAAGGATGGAAAGACCACCCTGCGATGCAACGGACAGGAGCGCACAATCCGCCTGAAAGAGGGAGAGAGCCGACGCATCCTCTAACAACTGCAAATAGAAAGCCCGCCTCAGTAGGGAGAGACGGGCTTTCTATCTGAAAACAAAGTATATTATCGGGGGCGGCGCGGTTTGTCGCCCTCCTTTTTGTTCATTCCCTTCAACAGTTCGCGATGGAAGTGCATCTCGGCATGCTGTATCTGGTAAATCTTCTTGCAGGAGAGTATCTTCTTGAACTTCTCGAAATAAGTCTTCTCCAACCGGTCGGTGGATATACGTATGTCATACACTTGCTCCAGTATCTCCTCGTAACGCGATTCGGACAGGTTCTCCTCCTTTCCCTCACGCAGCAGCTTCCAGGCTTCGTCGTTCAGTTGCTTCTTCCGGTCCTGCAACTCAAAGTAGACGGGGAAGAACTTGGTTGCCTCTTCCTTGGTGAGATGCGCCTTCTCCGTAATGAAAGCCTGTTGCTTGGCACGGAACTCCTCGGGTGTCATGCGCTGCTGGTTGCAGCCGTCTGTGGCCCGCACGGCAACGTTTGCTCCACACACTATCAAAATCAGTAGAATCAGTTTTTTCATATCTTACATAAATACAATGAATATTTGAATAAACAGAACAACGACACTTCACACATCGGGAAGCGACTATTCGGAGTCGACATCTGTCAGATAGACATAGAGCGAATAGTCATCGAGCATGGAGTTCTCCAGCACCGTGCTGATGTATTGCTCTTCCGTTTCTGAGTCATCCGCCGCCAAGGAAGTTCCTGTGGGAATCTCCTTCTCACCCCATGTAGCTACCCGCAAAATCAGCGCAGCTCCTGCAAACATAGCAGCCATGTAGAGCCACGGTTTGATACGTTCCCAGCGGGTAGGTTCATGCTGCAAGAGAACGGGAGCCTCCTTTTCCGGCAGACTGTCCATTACCTTCGAAGTCAGATGCTCGAAGTAACCGTCGGGTACACGGAAGGGATTCTCCTTCCCCACCCTTTTCAGTATGTTATCTTCTTCTTTCATAAGCATTCTCCTTTCATTTGTTTAGACTCTATAATCGGTCAAAGGTTTAATCCTCCTCCTCCAAAATTTTTTCTATTTTTTTCACCGCATGGTGAAACGAAGCTTTCAAGGCACCCACCGATGTGCCGAAGATATCGGACATCTCCTCGTACTTCATCTCCTGATAGTATTTCAGGTTGAATACCATGCGCTGTTTTTCGGGCAGCGTGAGCAGTGCTTTTTGCAACAACCGTTGTGCCTTGTCGCCCGAGAAGTAGTCGTCTCCCTCCAGACGCTTCACGGCATCGGCCTCCGGATCGTCCAACGAAACGGTGGCCAGCGCCTTCTGCTTGTTCAGGAAGGTCAGACATTCGTTCAATGCAATGCGATAGAGCCAGGTGGAGAGTTTGGCCTCGGCCCGAAAATAGTCGATGCTTGTCCATGCCTTGACAAACGTGTTCTGCAACAAGTCATTGGCATCCTCGTGTGAGAGCACCATACGCCGAATCTGCCAATACAGCGGTTCACTGTACTGGTTGACAATCAGTTCGAATGCGCGACGCTGCGTACTCTCCTCTTGCAATAGAGCCAATACCTCACGTTCGTTGTAGGTTGAAGCCATAGACACTGTTTTCTGTTCGCTTGTTGTACGTTTGATAATAAGATGAGCGAAGATACAAAAAGTTTAATTGACGCGAGCCCGTTTTGGAGTTTTTAAGTTTTCTCAGCCCCGTCGACAGAGAGGCACAGGGTCTCACGAGCCAGCACGGTGTCCGGAAAGATGCGGGTTGCCTCTTGCAGCAGCAGCGACTCGTCCTCGTAGCGGGCCGAGAAATGGCCTATCACCAGCCGCTTCACACCGGCCTCACGGGCCAATGTCGCAGCCTGGGCAGCTGTGGTATGAAAGGTCTCACGGGCACGCGGAGCAGCCTCTTCGGCAAAGGTACCCTCGTGAAACAGAAGGTCTACCCCACGCACCTGCTCTCTGACAGATGCTAACGGCAGGGTGTCCGAGCAGTACGCATACCGGCGGGCAGGTGCAGCCGGACGAGTCAGCCGGCTGTTGGGAATCAGTTCTCCCTCCGGCGTCACATAGTCGGCTCCGTTCTTGATGCGGTTCAGCTCGTAGAGAGGCACCTGATAGTAATCCACCATCTCGCGTACGATATGGTTCAAGCCGGGTTTCTCAGCAAAGAGGAATCCGCAGCAGGGAATGCGATGGCGCAAAGGGATGGTAGATACCGTGAGCGAACGGTCTTCGTAAATCTGCGTAGCCTCCTTGGTTTCAAACGGATGGAAGAAAAGTCGGTACGTCATCTCCCGGTTGAAGAAGGCCAGCATGGGAGCCATCAGCTCTTCCAGCCCTTTTGGAGAGTAAATGTGCAGATCGGCCGTCCGCCCCAACAGGTTGAGCGTTGATATCAGTCCCAGCAGACCGAAACAATGGTCGCCATGCAAGTGGGAGATGAAAATGTGGTTCAGACGCGAAAACTTGAGGCGGGACTTGCGGAACTGCAACTGCGCCCCTTCGCCACAATCTATCATAAACAGCTTGTCGCGCACATTCAGCACCTGCGAGGTGGGGAAATGGCGTGTGGTAGGCAGCGCAGAGCCGCATCCCAGAATATGTAGTTCGAACTTCTCCATGACAGATACAAAAGTAATATCTTTCCGTCAAATAACCAAACATTATTCGTGTCTGGTCATCTGACAGAAAGATAATGCAAAACGAAAGAAGGGATGTCAGCCCCTACATGAACTGGTTATGCCGAAATGCAGAAAGGGGTACCTGATTATCTCTTCTCTACCGGAATCTGGATGATGGAGAGCCAACGTTCGGGGTCATCCTGATTCCAACAACCGTCAATATAAGCGGTACGCGGATGGCCTGCTACCCGATAACCGTTTTCGTCGATATATCGGAAAGCTTCGACAAACGACTGATAGAAGCGGTCATACGGTCCATAATGCTTCATGCACAATGCCATGGGCACCTCCTCCATCCGCTTGAACTGAATGAGGTCAGAGTCATGCCCCATCTCCTCTACCTGTTCGCAATACTCGATGTCTATATCCGTAGGCTTATATTCCTTGTTATGCTCCACCGTAAAACAATAGCCGGGCAACGGACATTTGCACCCGAGGCGGTGCATCTCTGGACCGATGACGTTTACACAAAGCGGACCAAGGTCGGCATACTGCTTAATGACTGTCCGATGCGAGGCCACAATGATGGCCGGAAGTGGTTGGATTTCAAATTTTTCCATTGTCTTAATCTGTTTGCGAGAGTCCACCCACTGTTGCAAGCGTGTACGCTGCAGAAGCAGCCGTTCCAGTTCACACTCGCAGGCTCCGATTTTCTCGTTCAGCTGAGCGATACTCGGTATGTGCGAACACGATTCGTACAACTCCCTGATCTCCTCCAGCGAGAACCCCACCTCCTTCAGATTGCGGATGGCATTGAGACGTTGCATCTGGTCTACCCGATAGTAGCGATATCCCGTCCATTCATCCACCTCGTCCGGCAACAAGATTCCCAACTGTTCGTAGTGGCGCAGTGTCTTTACCGTCACTTGCATCAGCTGAGAGAACTCTCCGATTTTCAATTTCAGTTTACTTCTCATAATCGCGCGATTGTTGTTTCCGGCACGAAGATAGAGCCTGCCCTTAGGGACGAGTCAAGAACGGACGGGCTTTTAACACGAATTTAACTATTGTATGGTGCAGAGACAAAAAAAGTGGATTCCCCCTAAAGAGAGAACCCACCTATAATATATATGGATAAGCTATGTAATTTCGATTACTTCTTAGCTTTCTCCATCTGCTCCTTCAGAGCAGCCAGTGCATCGATGTCACCCAGCGTAGTAGAAGCGGCCTGGTTCTGGATTACCGGAGTCTCTTCCTTCTTGCTGTTGGCCTTCTTTGCAGCCTTCTTCTCTGCACGTTCCTCAGCCTTGGCTGCATCCTCGAAGATGCGGCTGTGAGAGAGGATGATGCGCTTGGCATCCTTGTTGAATTCGATTACCTTGAAATCCAGCTTCTCATCGAGCTGTGCCTGAGAGCCGTCCTGCTTAACGAGGTGCTTGGGAGTAGCGAATCCTTCCACGCCGTAAGGCAGAGCAACAACGGCACCCTTGTCAAGCATTTCGATGATGGTACCCTCATGGATGCTGCCTACCGTAAATACGGTTTCGAATACATCCCAAGGATTCTCTTCGAGCTGCTTGTGACCGAGGCTCAGGCGACGGTTCTCCTTGTCGATTTCCAGAACCTGTACGTCGATGTCGGCACCAATCTGCGTGAATTCAGAAGGATGTTTCACCTTCTTTGTCCAAGAGAGGTCAGAGATGTGAATCAGGCCGTCTACGCCCTCTTCGATTTCTACGAATACACCGAAGTTAGTGAAGTTACGTACCTTGGCAGTATGCTTGCTGCCTACAGGATACTTCGTTTCGATGGTTTCCCATGGATCCGGCTTAAGCTGCTTGATGCCGAGAGACATCTTGCGCTCCTCGCGGTCGAGTGTCAGAACGACTGCCTCTACCTCATCGCCAACCTTCATGAAATCCTGAGCAGAACGCAGGTGCTGGCTCCAAGACATCTCCGATACGTGAATCAGACCTTCTACGCCCGGAGCGATTTCGATGAATGCACCGTAATCGGCCATCACAACGACTTTGCCCTTCACGTGGTCGCCCACCTTGAGGTTCGGATCGAGTGCATCCCAAGGATGCGGAGTGAGTTGCTTCAAACCCAGAGCGATACGCTTCTTCTCGTCATCGAAGTCGAGGATAACCACGTTGAGTTTCTGATCGAGTTCAACCACTTCCTTCGGATCGCTTACGCGGCCCCAAGAGAGGTCGGTGATGTGGATCAGACCGTCTACGCCGCCCAAGTCGATGAATACACCATACGAAGTGATATTCTTGACAGTTCCTTCGAGAACTTGTCCTTTCTCCAATTTGCTGATAATTTCCTTCTTCTGCTGTTCCAACTCGGCTTCGATAAGAGCCTTGTGTGAAACAACGACGTTCTTGAACTCCTGGTTGATCTTCACAACCTTGAATTCCATTGTCTTGCCTACGAATACATCGTAGTCGCGGATAGGCTTCACATCAATCTGTGATCCCGGCAGGAAGGCCTCGATGCCGAATACGTCGACAATCATACCACCCTTTGTGCGGCACTTGATGTAACCCTTGATGATTTCTTCGTTCTCCAAAGCAGCGTTCACACGATCCCAAGAGCGAGTAGCGCGTGCCTTGCGGTGAGACAGAACGAGTTGTCCCTTCTTGTCCTCCTGATTCTCGATATATACCTCAACGGTATCACCGACCTTCAGGTCAGGATTGTAACGGAATTCACTCATCGGAATGATACCGTCCGATTTGAAACCGATGTTCACAACTACTTCACGCTTGTTCATTGCGATAACGGTTCCGTCAACCACCTCGCGGTCGTTAACCTTGTTCAGCGTATTGTCATACGCCTTCTCCAAGTCCTCATGACTTGCAGTTGTTACGGCTTCGCCGTTCTCATAGGCATCCCAGTTGAAGTCCTCAATAGGAGCCACATTCTTTAAATTTTCCATTAATAAATAAATTGTTTAACTCGTTTTAATTAAGTGAGACATTATGTTGTCTATACTAAATCGGGCGCAAAGATAGAAGTAATTTCTTGAACCACAAAACAAAATAGAAGTTTTGAGAAAGAAAAAAAGAAATCGCGCTGCATCTAATCAACCACTGAAATCACGAAAAGCAGGATGTGCCTTTCTAATTTGACACATCCTGCTTTTCTGCCATTGATTCCGAAAGGAACGGATTATTCGACGGTCACGAATACGAATTGTCCGGTGATGTCATTGAAATAGACATTGTATGTTCCTGCGGGAACCTTGATATTGCTGCCGTTTTGAGTAGCCTGGCCGCTCTTGTCCGTTGTCACATCCACATCGGCACCCCAGTTGACTGACCAATTGGCATTGGCACGGAACTTGAGTTCTGTATCGGCATCCAGCACGAATTCACCCGAATACCAGTTGTGCGGAGCCTTCTTAACCTGCGTCATCACAAAGCCTTTGGTATCATTGCCGGGCCAGCCGTTGAAACCACCCAGGAGCTCGATGAACTCGTACTCTGCAGGTTCTTGGTTATCCAATTTCGTCCATGTGTAGGTCATGGTGCTGAAATCTGCGGTAAAGGTGTAGAAGGCATCCTTCTCCGGGCAAACAATCGCACCCGAATTGGTGTTGACGATAGTTCCGGTCTCGTCGGTTGCGCCATCCACAGTTGCACCGAAGCAGGCAGACCAAGTGCCAAAGTCGCTGTTCAGCCACAGTTTCAGATTGGCAGCGCCGACAAATTTGGTGGTATAGCTCTGAATCATGGCTGTTGTAGGATAGAGCATACAGGTCTTGCCCGTTGCGGGATTGTCGTTCCATCCTTGCATTTCACCAACGATGAAGTATTCAGGAGCCACCTCTTTGATGCTGTAAGTATAGTCCATCATATTCAGGGTCATGATGTACATGCCGGCCTTCTCAATCTTGCCGGCTTGCGGATTGTCGGTTATCAGTTTGCCCGACAGACTGCTGTCGCCATCCACTTCCACACCAACGACACCGGTTTCGCCGCCGACCCATACGTCGCCACCATCCACATTGCTTTGAGGAATGATTTTCCAACACTGATTATCCCCCGTAGTGCTGAACATCAGGGTGAAGACAGGGTCATCATATACATCTGCGTCGCTATGGCTGAAGGGGGACATAGCGTCTGCGCTCCATCCGTTCATGTCACCAATCAGGTAATATCCGTTAGAGATAAAGGGAGCCTTGGGCGTTGCCTTGATGATGATGGGGTCACAAGTCAGCAGCGAAGCCTGCCCTTCCTTCATCAGATTGGCATATACTTTAGCTTTCATGGTACGCTCGGTGGGACGTTTGCCATAAGCCTCCACGATGAGTGCCTGCAATTCGGCAGTCGAAACCTGACCGCCTTCGTCAGCTTTCAGTTGGGTTGTTTTGGCATCGGCCACTCCTTCGGGTGTGATGTCCAAACGGAAATTTTCGATGGTAGTGCCTTCGGGCATACCGGAGGGCTGGGTGTATGAAAACACGGCAACCTTTTCACCGGCCTTTGCCAGATCACTGGAGGCCACGGCAGATACCGAGAAGCCCGGAATGGTAACAGCTTCCTCCTGAGGCCATGCCTGAGGTTCTGCCACATCTTCGTTGAAGTCTTCGTTGCAAGCCGACAGCAAAGCTGCAGCTCCTATAAACGAGAACAATATGTATTGTTTCATATATTTCATTATTTAATGTTTATGATTCAGGAACAGCAAGCACGGGGACTTGCTGTTCCCATTCAATTATTACTCAATCTTACCGGTATCGTTCGTAAAGTTCAGATACATCTTCTGTCCGGCTTTGGTGACGATACGGTCAAGGTCACCGCCTGCGCCACGGTAAGTCAGTTTCTTGTCGAATACCATGAACTCAGACTTCCACCAGTCATAACCGTCAATCTTGACGTATGCACGAGGACCTTCGGGAGCATCCTGAGCAAATGCGGGCGATACGAAGTAATCGTCTGCCGTGGCAGGCACCTCAAACTTCCAGTCAGCCATCAGTTCATCCCATTTGCCATCTGTGGTACAACCACCAATCAGCCATACATTAGGCTCATTCAGTTCTACTGTATAGTCGATGTTGCGGCCATTGACAGCCGAACGGATTACAATCAGATACCAGCCGCCCTTTGTCACACCGATGTTGCCACCGTCGTCAAAGGCGTCAGCCTTGTTGTTATCTACGACCTTGGCTCCGGCAAATCCCTTTTCGCCACCGTCCCATGCAGTGGCGGTATTGAACTTGAAGCCCTTTCCAGCAGGCAGATAGACCATACGCCAGAAGACGCCTGTGGTACCGTCGTAAACAGGAATCATTTCAGGAGCGTTACTCCAAGCCCAGTCGCAGAACTGACCGATAAGATAGAGTTTCGCAGGCAGCTTCACAGGAGGCAGAGCGAACTCAGAGCGTACGGTAGGCAGCTTCACTACATTGGATATTATGGAAGCGATGGTGCCACCAGCCGAAGTCAGTTCGGCAATGACACGTACATAGAATTCGCTGGTGATGGGGAAATCGGCCTCAGTCTTACCTGCGGCCAGTTGCAGATTAGTGAAAGCGACGGCCATTTCCGACGCATCCACGCCCATCTTAGCTGTGGAATATTTCGTATCCAGCACGGTGCTGTTGCCAAAGTCTTGCGAGAGCGATACCTCTACACTGTATACGGTCGGAGCCGTGTAGCCGAAATCGGGCTGTGAGCAGGTCAGCTCTACGACCTTGGAACTGCTCAAGTCATAGATGGAGTTGACGTATGCGGGAGTGTTGAGCACAAACGTTGTCGGCTCCTGCAACGTAGGATTGGAATCCCTGTCTGATTCGCAGGCAGTCAGTCCCATCAGGCCTGCAATCAACAAACTGTAAATAGATAATTTTTTCATATCTTGTTTTGCTATAATCTTGTTAAACAATCACAGACCATCAATATCCCGGATTCTGAACCAGATTCTTGTTGGCATTCATATCCGTATCGGGAATGGCGAATACATTCAGGTTGGCACTGAAGTTCGTTCCATCCATCGTACCGCCCTTCCACTGCCATTTGTAGTCGGAAGAGCCACCGAACTTACCGAAACGAATCAAATCGGTACGACGGCGTCCCTCAAAGTAGAACTCACGTCCCCATTCGTCCAGAATCTCATTCAGCGTATAGGATGATTTGGTGTCCTTGTTGTTGGCACGGCTGCGGATGGCGTTGATGGCCGAAGCACCCTCTGCAGTAGTTGTACCATTGTTCTGACGGGCTGTAGCTTCTGCGTATGACAAGTAAGCCTCTGCCGCACGCATCAGGAAGAAGTCGGTGTCGGGGAACTGAGGATCCTTGGGTGTGCCGCCATTGGAATAGTAGTTATTGAACTTGGAGCAAGAGAATCCATTCTCAAACACCGTCACATCGGCAATATCCAGCTCGCGGTCCTTACCCCAGAAGAGGGCGCGGTCGTCACCGGCAGCTGCGATCATCTCCCAAGTATCGCCATTCGGAATACCACCATTGGGGAAGAACTTCTTAATCAGGTCGGGACGACAACGGTTACCTGCCCACATTTCTGTGGTGTTGTTCGTACCCGAACCGTTCAGATTCATATCCTTTTGGAAAGTAGAAGCCATCAGGAAGAGAGTAGTACCCCAGCTGGTAGTCAGCTTGCCATCCTGCAGCAACGGCAGGATAGCCTCTTTCTGTGCACCGTTCTCACCATTGTTACCCATGAAGAGCATCTGGTAGGCAGTCCATTTGCCCTCGCCGGTGGTGTGCAGTTTGTAGCCGCTATCCATCACCTTCTTGGCATACTCGGCAGCCTTGGCCCACTGGGCTGTACCCGTATAGACCTCGGCATTCAAGTAGAGACGGCAGAGCAGCATCCAGGCGGCAGCTTTGTCGGCACGGCCGTAGGTATTGGCCAGCGGAGCAGTCATATCCGCTTCACACTCCAACAGTTCCTTCTCAATGAAATCATACACCTCTTTGCGGCTGGCCTGAGGGGCAGCCTCCGAAGAGAGGGCAGTCAGGAAGGGGATATTACCCCAACCGTCCATCAGATAATAGTAGTAGAGGGCACGCAAGAAACGGATTTCCGCCGTCATCGTAGCGTCATAATCAGCCGCCTCCGTCAGGTAGAAGTTGCAGAACGTCACACCGATATACAGGCGGTTGTAATAGCCGCGCAACATCGGGTGGCTGGCACCCCACTGGTTGTAGTTGAATGCGGGGATACCTTCGTCACCCCAGCAGCACATAGCCTCATCCGTTGTCAACTCGTTGGCATTCCAAAGCTGACGGATAAAACCTGTAGTACCACCGTCCAGACCGTCAACGTCGCAGTCACCGTTGGCTCCGCCATTGCCGGCCACAGCCATGTTGGCGTAACATTTTGCGAACAGGCCGTCGTAGTCCGGAGTCATGTTTGTACTGGGGTCGATAGGCGTGACATCCAAATCATTGACACACGAACCCAATCCCATCGACAGCAGCAATGCAGTCGCAGGAACAATATGTTTCAGAAAACTAAATTTCATATCTATATATATAGGTTAATGGGTTATTAGAAATTAAGTGATAATCCCAACTGTGCCGTGAACGGACGGGGATAGATATTGTTGTCTATACCACCAAACACTTCGGGGTCGATGCCCTTGTAGTCGGTGATGGTGAAGACGTTGGTAACAGCACCATAGATACGGCCGCCGATGTTGTGGCCGAACAATTTGTCGAAGCTGTAACCCAAAGTGATGTTGTCGCACTTCAAGAACGTAGCGTTCTGTACGTAGTAGTCGGACAACACGGCATCATTGGTTTGCCAGCCTTTCTGAACAGACATGACAGGTACGTTGCTGACGAAGTTCAAGCGAGAGATATACCCCTTGTTGACGTTGGCCGAACCTGCTTCCAGGTCATTATATACATAGTTGTCGAAGCTGGCACGCAGTGAGAAGCCGAGATCCCAGTTCTTCCACATAATCTTCGAGGAGAGGCCTGCGGTCCAGGGAGCTGCGGGACTCTTGTAGAAATACTTGTCGCTGTCGTTGATGATACCATCGGCATTGCGATCGACGTATGCACCTTCGATGGGCTTGCCATCTTTGTCATAAACCTGCTGGTACACATAGAACGAGCTGGCAGGATGGCCTACAGCATGAGCCTGGCAGTTACCGCCTGTACCGGCAGAAATACCACCTGTTGCTACGAAGTAATCCTCACCACCAATCAGTTCGGTGATTTCGTTCTTGTTGTAGGTAGCATTGGCTGTGATTTCCCATGAGAGGTCGTTAGTCTGGATGGGGCGGTAGGTCAAGCTGACCTCCACACCGGTATTCTTCAGCGAACCGATGTTGCTGTTCACCTTCGTACGGAAGTTGGAGCCGACAGGTACATCGACGTTATTCAGCAGGTCAGTTGTCTTACGATAGTAGTAGTCCACGCTACCGCTCAGTTTGCCATTCCACAAACCGAAATCGATACCGGCATTGTAAGTAGTCGTAGTCTCCCAAGTCAAGTCACTGTTGTAGGCATCAGGACGATAGAGCGTACCATCGCCGATGATAGGATAAGCACTGCCGGGAATGCCGACAACATCACTGACATTGTAAGAAGCGAAGTAGTTGTAGTCGCCGATACCATCCTGCTGACCGGTCTGACCATAACCCAAACGGAGCTTCAAGTCGCTGATCACCTCATTGTCCTTCAAGAATGCCTCTTCATTGATTCTCCAACCGAAAGCGAATGAGGGGAAGAGAGCCCAGTGATCCTTGAAACGTGACGAACCGTCGTAACGTACGGTAGCCGTCAGCATATAGCGGTCGAGCAGTGTGTAGTTGGCACGTCCGAAGAAGGATACCAGATAGTTTTCGCTCTTCCATACTTTCTGGTTGCGGTTGTAGGGTGTACCACGCTTGGATGTGTCGTTGTTGGTGTCACGATAGAGTCCATAACCGTCGCGTTCGCCCTTGTGGTAGAAGTGCTGCCACTCATAGCCACCCATGATGTCGAAATGATGTGCACTGTTGAAGTCCTTGTAATACTGCGCGTAGGCATTGAACATCTTGTTGTACTTGGTAATCTTTTCCCAGCCGTCCCAGCCGTAGTAGTTATTCTCTGTCGAATAGGGAGAAACGACGGTAGTCTGTTTACCGGTAGAGAAGTCACCGCCGACATTCATGTGCAGACGAAGGTCTTCCAAGCCATGTACCTTGTAGTCGAACTCCGCATTACCGATAAAGGACTTCGAGTTTGCCGTATCGTCTCGCTGTTCGAGGGTAGCCACGGGATTCTTGGTTGCGTTGCGGTTGGAAGTAGTTGTCCATGTGGGGTCGTCGAGGGCAGTACCATCGGCAGTCCACTGGCTGTAGCCACCGAACCAATTTTTCATGATAGCGTCGTTGGAACGTACATTCCATGTAGGAATCATGTAGACCGCAGCACCAATGGCACCACCGTCTGCATAACGGTTGTTGGCAATCATACCCTTGGCATTCAGGTTTACTGTCAGATGATCGTCAAAGAACTTGGGCGATACATTGACCGATGCCGTGTAACGCTCAAAGTTAGATGTCTTCAAGATACCGTCCTGATTGGTGTAACCCAGCGAAACGCGGTAAGGCATATTCTTCAAACCACCCGAAACGGTCACATTGTGGTCGTGACTGATGGCGGCACGATAAATCTCGTCCTGCCAATCCGTATTGTTGTAGATGTACTTTCCGTTTGCATCCTGACGGGCGTATGCCAACGAGCCATCCGACTGGAGGCCGGCAGCTAGATTCCATTCTGTACTTCCCACACCGTAATACTCTTCCATCAATTCGCCGAATTGCTGACCGCTCAATACATCAATAGTCTTCTTCTTCATGCTGACCGATACATTGCCATTGTATGCCACCTTAGCCTTCTGACCGGCACGTCCTTTTTTGGTTGTGATGATGATGACACCGTTCGAACCACGGCTACCATAGATGGCCGTAGCCGAAGCATCCTTCAATACGGTAAAACTTTCGATATCAGCAGGGTTCACTATTGACAGGAGGTTTGACATACCTTTCACGCCATCGTTGTCCATAGCCAGACCATCGATGACAATCAACGGCTTGTTGCTAGCATTCAGTGACGAGCCGCCACGGATGCGGATTTCAGCTCCACCACCCGGTGTACCACCGTTGCTAGTTACGTTCACACCTGCAATCTTACCTTGCATCATGTCTTGTGCATTGGTGACAAGACCTTTGTTCATCTCATCAGGTTTCACGGCTGTTACCGAACCGGTCAAGTCATTCTTCTTGGCCACACCGTAACCGATGACCACCACTTCGTTCAGCAGCTCGCCATCATCCTTCAGCTCCACCACCACTGTCGGTGCAGCCTCGACCTCGGCTGTTTTGTAGCCGATAAAAGACACCTGGAGGATAGCTCCCTTAGGAACACTCAAGGTAAAATTACCGTCAAGGTCGGTAATGGTACCGTTCGACGGATTTCCCTTTTCTACTACATTCGCGCCTATCACCTCACCCATGGAGTCTTTGACATGCCCCTTCACGGTGATGTTTTGTGCGTAAGCGCCTACAGACAAGAATAACCCTAATGTTAGGGTCAGAACCATTTGAATGATTCTCAGATTAACTTGCTTCATGCATTTACAAATTAAAGTTAACAATATTAATTATTAAACATATTTATCTCTATTTGGTTTGCAACTTCCCTCACGCTAAGGGACACTAAACCGCAGCAAAAGTATAAGATTCATTGAGAAAGCGGAAGTGAGAAGGAGAGAAATCTGCAAACCGAACAGTGCAAACGATTGCGCAACATATTT
The DNA here is from genome assembly GCA_945641355.1 of uncultured Mediterranea sp. Taxonomy (GTDB): domain Bacteria; phylum Bacteroidota; class Bacteroidia; order Bacteroidales; family Bacteroidaceae; genus Bacteroides. Next base: position 119,118 of record CALZEQ010000003.1, read on the forward strand.
TGCATTCGTTCCGCTCTTGGTGCTTGCCCGACGGCTCTGCAGCTCACCCGTTCATACACTTGCTCCCTACCTGCTCCCTACAAGACTCGACTATTCTTCGTGTTATTGTAAGGCAAACAGAAGGAAATTCACCGAATCTGGTACGGAGGAGAAAAACAGATTGTTTATGCGGTGTTTGATTCAGTCATATCCTTAGGTTGCTTCAGTCGTATACTGAAATAACCCGTTGGCGGAATTAAATTAGTGCGTACTTAATTCGTCCTATGGGTTTGTCATTACTGTAGTTGATATATTGCAACACGGTCAGCGCACTAATTTTGCCAATTATT
>CALZEQ010000004.1 GCA_945641355.1 uncultured Mediterranea sp.
TTACAACATATTTTCTTTGCAGGTTGCCGCTATGGCGGTGTTCATATACCATATAGTATATATGCGTGCGCGCGAGGTGCGTACTTTTTCTTCAATTTAAAATTAACAATTTAAAATTTAAAGTGGCACTATTGGCGGGGTGAGGGCGGAAAATATTCTGCCCCTACCTGCTGACAACGGGACGCGCCATGCCTGCAGATTGTAAAATATCTGGACAAACAAGAGGCGAAAAATATACAGCCAGGAGAGTGCTACATTCAGTCGTATCATGAAACACATTCAGTCGTATCATGAAATACATTCAGAATACGAATGAATGTTGGGTATCCTAACTGCTTATTTACAATGAGTTACAAAAACGTTTTTTCGCGTTCGCAGCCAATTTTTCAATTTCAATAATTATTTACAGAACATGCAGAAAAAGTCCCTTATCCGCCGGCCTCATCGTAGGGGCAGACCTGTGCGTCTGCCCAACCCGCACGCAACGCGCCATCGCGAACGGAATTCAGGGCGGGCACACAGGTACGCCCCTACGTTTCCCCCACATTTCCCTTACCGTAGGAACAGGAAACGAACAGGATGCTAAGGGAATGGTAGGGAGATATTTCATCTGGTTGAAGAAACACTGCCCTAAACAATACAATCCGACAAGACATAATGAAGAAACCGTGTTAAGCAATGCGATTTTCTGTATGAATTGCATGATAAAATCCAAAATATCACTTATATTTGCTCTGTCTGTCGTAACCCGAAAGCCCGGATGGGATAGGTGGGTTCCAACCAAGTATATTTCATATATCATGGGAAAACAAATCAAATTAATGGTTGGTGATATCACCAAGCTCAAAGTGGAGGCTATTGTTAATGCTGCTAACCGCTCTTTGTTGGGTGGGGGTGGCGTAGATGGGGCTATTCATCGTGCTGCGGGTCGAGAATTACTGAAAGAATATGAGACTTTGGGAGGCTGTGAAACAGGACAAAGTAAGATAACAGGGGCGTATAATTTGCCTTGCCAATATGTCATTCATACCGTAGGACCCATCTATTATCGTTATCATAAGGAAGAGGCAGCTGATTTGCTGGCTTCATGCTATCGCACTTCATTGGCCATTGCTCAAAAGAAAGGGATAAAAAGCATTGCTTTCCCATGCATTAGTTGTGGAGTGTATGGCTATCCAAAGATGGATGCGGCCAAGGTGGCTTTGGAGGCTATCAGAGAAAGTAACTATGAAGGAGCAGTCATTCTATGCTGTTTCTCTGAGGATGATGCGGACTATTACAGAAAATTCGGTGTGATGTAGCAGGGGCGCGAAGGAGGCAACCGGCTACAGATGCAGTATCACATCTTTGCCGAAAGGAGCCAACGAGAGACCTGCCATCTTGAAGTGCTGGCGGGCAAAGGGGATACCGATGATGGTGACAAACAGCAGCACACCAAAGAAAAGATGCACCAGGCAGGCCCACAGACCGCCGAAAAGCAGCCACAGCAGGTTGAGCGGAATGCGAATGCAACCGATGGGAGAATCGGTACTGCGCACCTCTGCCCCAAAAGGCCACAGACATAGCAAGCCAATCTTGAACGTCTGCAAGGCTACCGGTATGCCGATAATGGTAACGGCCAGAGCCAGACTACCCGTAAAATACCCGATGGCGGCCTCCAGTCCGCCGAATACCCACCACAACAAATTTCCTAAAATCTTCATCTCCGTATCTGTTTTGAACCGACCATACATCCGCCTGCCATGCATTGCAGCAGGCTTTTTGCTACAAATCTATGCAAAAATATCCGTTTTTCACCCAATTTATTAAGAAAATTAAGATTTTTCCGTAAGTTTGCAACAACCTTAATAAATAGATGAAATGAACCACGTACGTACAAACTCGGGCAAGGCCTGGTTGCTGGCTGCCCGACCCAAAACTTTGACAGGCGCCATCACCCCTGTGCTGGTAGGTTGTGCCCTGGCCTATTCCGACGGACAACTTCAATGGACACCTGCCGTGCTGTGCCTCCTCTTTGCCTGCCTGATGCAGGTGGCAGCCAACTTTATCAACGACTTGTTTGATTTTCTGAAAGGGAGCGACCGCGAAGACCGGTTGGGACCTGAGCGTGCCTGCGCACAAGGCTGGATTACCCCGCAAGCCATGAAGGGCGGCATTGCCATCGTCCTGACTGCTGCCGGGCTGACAGGTTGCAGCCTGCTCTATCACAGTTGGCACCACCTGCCCTACCAAGGATGGGAACTGGTTGTCATCGGGGTGGGGTGCATGGCTTTCGCCTTTCTGTATACCACCATGCTCTCGTACCAGGGATGGGGCGACCTGCTGGTGCTGGTATTCTTCGGACTGGTACCTGTATGCGGAACCTACTATGTGCAGGCGTACACGCTGACCCTCAACGTGCTGCTTGCCGCCGCAGCCTGTGGACTGGCCATCGATGCCCTATTGGTGGTGAACAACTACCGCGACCGCCAGCAAGATGCCATCAGCGGCAAACGTACGCTGATAGTACGCTATGGCGAGCCGTTCGGCCGCTACCTATACCTCGGCACAGGTGTAGCCGCCTGGGGCCTCACCCTAAGCCTTACCCTTACCGGCAAGCTCTCGCCGGGTGAAGCATGGGTCCCCACCGCCTACCTGCTGCTGCACGTCCTGACCTGGCGCAAGATGGTGCGCATACGGAGTGGCAAAGAACTGAATGCCATCTTGGGCGAGACCTCACGCAACATGTTGTACTTCGGACTGCTGCTGAGTGCGATATTGGTAAGCTGAGGCAGATAGTTTCAGAGGATTCGCTTGCACAGACGCACAAAATCCACTATTTTTGTGGCGAGAAGCGACAAGCGTCAGGAGCCTTCCTCCGATGCAGACGCAACGAATCAATAACTTAACTCAAGTTTCAGATTTACATAAACAGGTAGAAATGAACAAGAATAATAGTATAGTATATGGATAAGCTTGCAACCTTATGGATGTTCGTCCGCCGGCAGAAATACTGGATAACGGTGGGAGTGTTTGCCGTCATCATCGGATTTCTGGACGAGAACAGCATGTTGAAACGGCTGAAGTACACCCAAGAGGAACACCAGTTGCGTTCAGAGATAGAGAAGTACCGCAAGGAGTACGAAGAGAACACCCGACGGCTGAAGGAGCTGATGGTGGACTCGGATGCCATTGAGCGCATTGCCCGCGAGAAGTATCTGATGAAGAAACCCAACGAAGACATCTTCGTCTTCAAAGACGACGTAGAATGATGAAACGAGTGATACCCGCCCTCTTTATGGCCGGAGCGACCCTGCTCCTGATAGGTGCCGCCAGCTACATCACAGGCTGGACCCTGTCGCCCTACCTCTATACCATCGGTGCCACCATGGTGGCGCTGGCCCAAATCAACACCCCTACAGAAGGCACCTCGCCCACCCTGAAGCGGCTGCACCGGCAGCAGCTGTTCGGTGCCATCCTGCTGGTGCTGACAGGCTTCTTCATGCTCTTCACGCATGGCAACGAATGGATCGTATCGCTGACCGTGGCCGCCATTCTGGAGCTGTATACAGCGATACGCATTCCGCAGGAAGAGCAGAAAGAGCAGGGATAAGAGAGAGCCGGAGGCTCTCCCCTATTCCGCTGCATCCTCCCTATCCACCACCACCTCGGCTGCCTCATCCAGCCTGATGTACAGTTGCGCCTTGTCCGACAGCGGCATCCAGCGGACACGGCGGCACTCCCCCTTTGCTATCTGCACATTGTAGGCAGGAGCACTGGCAGAGAGATATTCCGTGTCGATGTGGAACGAGTCCGTCTTCACGCGCCAGTTAGGTGTCTTGTCCAGATTGATGTGCAGACGCTGCGCTTCGCCGCTGTTCAGCGTCAGGCTATAGGTTTCTGCCTCCAACGCGCCGAAGCGGCATTGCTCCACCTGCACATGGCTGTTCACCTGCAGCGCAAGCGAGTCGCGCACCAGTCCGTTCAGACTGACTTGGATGCCGAACGACTCCGACTGGATGCGGTCTACCGCCGACGGGATGCGCAGGCGCAGCGCAGGCAGCTGCAGCTGTTGCCGTCTGCCCCCCTTCACTTCTGCCAGAAGGGCATCCCAGTCGATGTCCAATGCAAGGCGCAGCGTGTCGCCCCTCACCTCCTGCCGCAGGTAGGGAGCCAGCTTGTCGGGCAGCTCCAGCACCGCCTCGTCGCCCTCGGCAGGCTCCACGCGCAGATGGAGGCGGTTGACCCAACGCGAGGGATTGCTGCGGACCAGCTGCACGACGCGGCCGGCGGGCAAGGTGAGCAATCTGGTCTCTCCCTCCAGGCAGCGTTCCCTTCCTACAGAATATCCCAGCGTAGAATAGTAGTAGACAAAGCCGCTGATAGCCACACAGCCGGCCAGCAGCATTCCCAATATGATATAAGTAGTCCGTTTCATTCGTTTTCCTCCTTTGTATGATGGTTTTGGATATAGGTACGATACATGTCGGCCAGCTCCTTGTCAGAGATGCCCAGCATATAAAGTTGCTTGAAGAGCGCAGCCGCCTCATCGTCCATGAAGTGCTGCTTGCGCAGCGAGAGAATCAGCCGGCGGGCTCCCCCGGCCACAAAGTAGCCGATGCCACGCTTGTTGTAGATGATGCCCTGGTTCTGCAGGTAGTCAAACGAGCGCATGGCCGTATTGGCGTTGACCTCCACCGTGGCGGCATATTCGCGTACCGAGGGGATGCGTTCCTCCTCGCGATAGCGCCCCAGCAGCACCTCATCGCAGATGCGGTCGGCTATCTGCAGATAGATGGGTTTGCTTTCCTTGAACTCCATAGGCTACCAGCGTTGAATGATTTCAGACTCCTTGAAGCGGAAATAGGCAAGTGTCCACAGGACACAGGCACCCAAGGCCAGCAGCAGGGTAGAGAGGCGCACCGCCCCCTCCTCGTCCAGCCCGAAGGGGGCGTCCACGTGGCAGAATCCGTCGGGGATGAAGAGCTCGGCACTGCACGCGCCCACCCCCACAAAGAGCATGGCCACCAGCACCAGCGCAGTGGTTGTCTTGAGGAAGGCGTTCTTGGGCCAGAGCGTGCTGCCCAGCACATAGAGCGACTGGCAGAAGAAGTAGAACGAGACCGCCAGACGGAACTTGCCGACCTCCTGGAAAACCGCCCAGTGGCGGGCATCTTCGCCCAGAACAATGTTGGGCGGCACGGGGGCAATCACCTCCCTCAGCTGGGGATGGACGGCCGAGAAGAAGAGCACCCGCGTCCAGTCGGCCAGCTTGAAGGCTATCAGATAGAGCAGCAGGAAGGCAAACGTATAGATAATCCATCGGGTGATGAACTTCTCGAACGAGGTGGCAGGCGTCATCAGCAGATTGATGCGTCCCGTCTTGTTCCGCATACCCTCCATCACAAACGAGGAACTCAGCAGGCCGGAGAGCATCAGGCCAATGAGCGTGAAGATAACAACAATCTGCCATTGAGGGTCTTCCGTCAGGTAATCGGGCACCTCGTCGGCATAGCGGTCGTACTCATAGGCACCGTTCCAAAGGAAGAGTACCGTCAGGACATCATACAGTAGTACAAAGCGCATGGCGTTGGTCTTCCAGTTCTCCACCATCTCCTTGCGGCACAGATCCGTGAAGCGGTGGATGCTAAACAACGTATCAGACAGACTGTTTTTCATCATTCTTCCTCCTCCTTTTTTGCGTGAAACAAGGCCGCCATACGGTCGGGACAGGCCAGCGTGGCACCGAACAGCAGCTCCAGATTGAGCTCGGACTCCGCCTCCGAGTCGTTGGGCAGCATCATCAGATGGCCCTGCAGCGAGGGCAGCGTATAGACGGCCTCCCCGGCCAGCGCAGGGTCATCGCTCTCCACAAAGCGGAAGCGGCGGCAGATGTCGGCAGTAGAGGCATCGAGCAGCACGCCGCGGTTGTCCATGACGATGACGTGGTCCAGAATGCGGTCGATGTCGCGCACCTGGTGGGTGGATATCAGGATGGTGCGGTCGTCGGACATGCCCGAGGCGATGAACCTGCGGAACTGGCTCTTGCTGGGGATGTCCAGTCCGTTGGTAGGCTCGTCCATCAGCAGCAGCGAGGTATGGGTAGCCAGTGCGAAGCACATGAATACCTTCTTCTTCTGTCCCATGGAGAGGGCACCCAGATGGACGTCGATGTTCATGTCAAACAGGTGGAGGTAGGTCACCATATCCTCCTTGCTGAAGCGCGGATAGAAGGGGGCGTTCAGCTCGATGTAGCTCACCAGCGAGATGGCCGGCAGGTCGAACTCCTCGGGTACCAGAAACAGGTCGCACAGCGTCTGTGGCAGACGGCGGCGCACATCCACGCCCCGATAGAGCACCTGCCCGCGGGCAGGCACCAGCAGTCCGCTCATCAGATAGAGCAGCGTAGACTTGCCGGCTCCGTTCTTGCCCAGCAGGCCATACACCCGCCCCGGCTGCAACGAGAGCGAGAAACCGTCCAGCACCCGCTGCCTCCGATGATAGGCAAATGAAATCTCTTTTACTTGAATCATATTCTATATTATTAGTGTATTAGTTCAATAGTACACTGCAAATATAGAGTAAATTTTTGAGAGGAGCCTCCACAATGGCGGAAATAATGCAGAAAGTTAACACTATTTAACACTACTGCAGTCGGAACACGATGGGCAGCGTGTACTTCACGGAGACGGCCTTTCCGTTCTGACACCCTGGTTTCCAGCGCGGTAGTGAGAGCAGCACCCGCACGGCCTCCTTGTCCATCAGTATCTGTAGGATGTCCGTCTCCGGAATCTTTATCTCGGACACCGAGTCGGGCGTACGCACCATCACCGGTTCCTTCTTCACGAAGGTGGAGGTCAACATGAAGAAGGTGAGCAACAGCACTGTCACATCGCTCATCGCCGTCATGTCGATGAACGTGCTTTTCTTCTTTATCTTTTCTCTTCCCATACCCTTGCACGTTTAGGCGGACATCTGTCCGCTATGTTTGGCAGCAAACGTCTGCACGATGGAGAAACCTATCTCGTCGAGGCTGTAGGTCAGCTTGTCTATCCGGTTGGTATAGTAGTTGTACGAAATGACCGCCAGCGCACCGGTCAGAATGCCGAATGCCGTATTGATGAGCACCTCCGAGATGCCCTGCGACAGCGCCATCGAGTCGGCCGTACCGCCGGCCGATCGGATGCCCCGAAAGGCCCTCTTCTCTTTTTTCAGTTTAGTTCCCATAACGATACGTTTAGTTGATACACAATTCAGTTTGTTATTTGCTTGCAGCTGCTTTTACCTTACGAACAACCTTCCCCCTCCAAATGTTCGGCAGAAGCGTCCTCCGGCACGCACCTCGCAGCGACCGGCGGCGCATCTCGGAAAAACTTTTTCATGCAAGCATGAAAGTTCTTCTCTCAATTTTGATAAAAACCTCACGCTCGGAAGAACAAATAAATTTTCTCTTCGCTCGCTTACTCGGTTTTTTGCACTATCTTTAAATAAGATAGGCTGCATCTCGGAAAAACTTTTTCATGCAAGCATGAAAGTTCTTCTCTCAATTTGCACTATCTTTGCCCGCGAGTTGGCGGACAGCCCGCCCCGATATATACGAAGAAAAACAAATAAGATAATAAGAACGATATGGCAAAAGAAAAAATCATCCTGACGGGCGACCGCCCCACAGGACGCCTACACATCGGACACTTTGTAGGTTCATTGAGAAGAAGAGTCGAACTGCAGAATGCCGGCGACTACAAGAAGATGTTTGTATTCATAGCCGACGCACAGGCGCTGACGGACAATATGGACAACCCCGAGAAGGTGCGCCAGAACGTCATCGAGGTGGCGCTGGACTATCTGGCCTGCGGACTGAACCCCGCGAAGTGTACCATCTTCATCCAGTCGCAGATACCCGAACTGTGCGAGCTCAGCTTCTACTACATGGACCTGGTGACCGTGAGCCGCCTGCAACGCAACCCGACGGTGAAGACCGAGATTCAGATGCGCAACTTCGAGACCAGCATCCCTGTGGGCTTCTTCACCTACCCCATCAGCCAGGCGGCCGACATCACCGCCTTCAAGGCCACCACGGTGCCTGTGGGCGAGGACCAGGAGCCGATGCTGGAGCAGGCACGCGAGATAGTGCGCCGCTTCAACAACATCTACGGCGAGACGCTGGTAGAGCCCGAGATACTGCTGCCCGACAACGCCGCCTGCCTGCGCCTGCCCGGCACCGACGGCAAGGCCAAGATGAGCAAGAGCCTGGGCAACTGCATCTACCTGTCGGACACGGCCGACGAGGTGCAGAAGAAGATTCGCAGCATGTACACCGACCCCGACCACTTGCGCGTGCAAGACCCCGGCAAGATTGAGGGCAACACCGTGTTCACCTACCTGGATGCCTTCTGCCGCCCCGAGCACTTCGGCCTCTACCTGCCCGAATACCCCAACCTGGACGAACTGAAGGCGCACTACCGCCGCGGCGGACTGGGCGATGTGAAGGTGAAGAAGTTCCTGAATGCCATCATGGAGGAGACGCTGGAGCCCATCCGCACACGCCGCAAGGAGTTCGAGAAGGACATCCCCGCCATCTACGACATGCTGAAGCGTGGCTGTGCCGATGCCCGCGAGGCCGCTGCCGCCACGCTGGACGAGGTGCGCCGTGCCATGAAGATCAACTACTTTGACGATGCCGACCTGATAGCCGAGCAGGCCCAGCGTTTCCGTCAGGGCTAATCTGACTGTCTATCTTCATACAAAAAAATGCGTTTCCGGGGCTGTACGGAAACGCATTTCTTTTTTTTCATTATCGGCAGGCCGATACGCCCAGTGCGCCTGCCACCGCCGATGCCACGGCGATGACGATTTTCAGCAGCAGGTCCCAGCTGAAGCCTTTCTTCTTGGTAGTATTGTCCATGTTGTTCAATTTAAAATATAGGGGTGCAACATATTGCATTCCTACTTGTCACTTGTAGCTTGTAACTCGTAACTGAAAAAGCACCATCGGAGCAGGCATAAAAAAAGTACTGCCCGATACCTTCACAGGCCGGGGCAGCACAAACCACAAATACAAATACAACTAAACAAAGTTTCTTATTTAAGTACCGCATGTCTGCGACATACGGTCAGTCAGCATCAGATAATGCCCTGGCCCATCATGGCGTGAGCCACCTTCATGAAGCCGGCGATGTTGGCGCCCTTCACATAGTTGATGTAGCCGTCGGGCTCGGTGCCGTACTTCACGCACTGAGCGTGGATGCCGTGCATGATGGTGTGCAACTTCTCATCGACCTCGGCTGCGCTCCAACTCAGGTGCATGGCGTTCTGGCTCATCTCCAGACCGCTGGTAGCTACACCACCTGCATTGACGGCCTTGCCGGGTGCATACATTATCTTGTTCTCGATGAAGAGGTCGATGGCTTCGGGCGTACATCCCATGTTCGAGATTTCGCCTACGCAGGTTACCTGGTTGTCAATCAGATGACGGGCATCCTCGCCGTTCAGCTCGTTCTGCGTTGCACACGGCAGGGCAATGTCTACCTTCACCTCCCAAGGACGCTTGCCGGCTACGAAGGTAGCGCCGGGGAACTCGTCGGCATACGGAGCCACGATGTCGTTGCCCGAAGCACGCAGTTCCAGCATATAGTCAATCTTCTCGCCGCTGATGCCGTCGGGGTCGTAGATGTAACCGTCGGGACCCGAGATGGTCACTACCTTGGCACCCAACTGGGTAGCCTTGGTCACGGCACCCCAAGCCACGTTGCCGAAGCCCGATACGGCCACCGTCTTGCCCTTGATGTCGATGCCCTTGGTCTGCAGCATCTGGTTGACGAAGTAGAGGCCGCCGAAGCCGGTTGCCTCGGGACGGATGAGCGAACCGCCAAACTCCAGGCCCTTGCCGGTGAAGGTGCCTGTAAACTCGCGGGTCAGCTTCTTATACATACCGAACATATAGCCCACTTCGCGACCGCCTACGCCGATATCGCCTGCGGGAACATCCATGTCGGGACCCAGATGACGCCACAACTCCAAGATGAAAGCCTGGCAGAAGCGCATGATTTCAGCGTCGCTCTTGCCGCGCGGAGAGAAGTCGGAACCACCCTTGCCACCACCCATAGGCAGTGTAGTCAAGGCATTCTTGAAGGTCTGCTCAAAGCCCAGGAACTTCAGGATGGAGAGGTTCACGGATGCATGGAAACGAATACCGCCCTTGTAGGGGCCGATGGCATTGTTGAACTGAACGCGGTAACCCAAGTTGGTCTGTACCTCGCCCTTGTCGTCTACCCACGTCACACGGAAGGTGAAGATGCGATCAGGCTCCACCAGCCGTTCGATAATCTTTGCTTTTTCGAACTCGGGATGTTGGTTGTAGATTCCCTCGATAGACAAAAGGACTTCTTTCACTGCCTGCAAATACTCGGATTCACCAGGATGTTTTGCCTCTAAAGAGGCCATAATACGTTCGATATTCATAATATTACGTTGTTAAAGGTTTAAATCGCCTGTTTTAAGTTTACTAATCAAAATGTCACCAAACGACCCTGCAAATATAGGTATTCTTTTTATATCCACTGCATCGAAAGGCGAATATTTGATTAAATAATGATAAAATGTCAATAAAAGGTCCTCATCTGTCCATCCGGAGAGGTCATTTCCGCAGCCGGGCGGAGGGGACAACACCCGTTTTCCCGCCTCTAAGATAGGCATATTATTTAAAATGACAGCACGTTTTTGGCATTATTTTTCAGAATCGGAGCATTTCGGCTGTCGGAAGTGAAATTTTTCGGTGCCGTGCCGACCTATTATCGCGGATTTATCCGTAAGTTTGCATCCGTAAAAAAACGAATGAACAAATCGCGAGAATACCATGCTCAGCAAGTTTAAATTGAACCAGCTCTACTTCAAGGACACGCAGTTCGCCAACCTGATGACGCGACGCATCTTCAACGTCCTGCTGATAGCCAACCCGTACGATGCCTTCATGCTGGAGGACGACGGGCGCATCGACGAAAAGATTTTCAACGAATACACCTCCCTCTCGCTGCGCTACCCACCCCGATTCACGCAGGTGTCCACCTGTGACGAAGCACTGGCCCAACTGGAGGCCTTGCCCTTTGACCTCATCATCTGCATGCCCGGCACGGGCGACAACGAGGGGTTTGAAGTGGCCCGCACCATCAAGAGCCAATACCAGCAGATACCGATGGTGATACTGACCCCCTTCAGCCACGGCATCACCCAACGCATCGTGGGCGAAGACCTCAGCCCCTTTGAGTACGTGTTCTGCTGGCTGGGCAACACCGACCTGCTGATGTCCATCATCAAGCTGATAGAGGACAAGATGAACCTGGAGCACGACGTCAACGAGGTGGGCGTGCAGCTCATCCTGCTGGTGGAGGACAGCATCCGCTTCTACTCCTCCATCCTGCCCAACCTCTACAAGTTCGTGCTGAGGCAGAGCCAGGAATTCTCCACCGAAGCCCTGAACGCCCACCAGCGCACGCTGCGCATGAGGGGACGGCCCAAGATAGTGCTGGCACGCAACTACGAAGAGGCCATCGGCCTGTACGAGAAGTACAAGAACAACATACTGGGCGTCATCACCGACGTGCGCTTCCCCCGCACCGACCGCGGCGAGAAGGACGGACTGGCCGGCATCAAGCTGTGTGCCGCCATCCGCAAGGAGGACCCCTTCGTGCCCCTCATCATACAGAGCAGCGAGTCGGAGAACGTGGCCTACGCCGCCAAGTACGAGGCTGCCTTCATAGACAAGAACTCGAAGAAGATGGACGTGGACCTGCGACGCACCATCATGGAGAACTTCGGATTCGGCGACTTCATCTTCCGCAACCCCGACACGCTGGAGGAGATAGCCCGCGTGAAGAACCTGAAGGAGCTGCAGAACATCCTGTTCGCCATTCCGGCCGAATCGTTCCTGTACCACATCAGCCGCAACCACGTCAGCCGCTGGCTCTACTCGCGGGCCATGTTCCCCGTGGCCGAATTTCTGAAGCCCATCACCTGGAACAGCCTGCAGGATGTGGACGCACACCGCAAAATCATCTTCGAAGCCATCGTGAAGTACCGCAAGATGAAGAACCAGGGTGTGGTGGCCGTATTCAAGCGCGACCGCTTTGACCGCTACTCCAACTTTGCCCGCATCGGCGACGGCTCGCTGGGCGGCAAGGGGCGCGGTCTGGCCTTCATCGACAACCTGGTGAAGCGTCATCCCGAGTTCGAGGAGTTTGAGAACGCACGGGTGGCCATCCCCAAGACCATCGTGCTCTGTACCGACGTGTTTGACGAGTTCATGGACACCAACAACCTCTACCAGGTGGCCCTGTCGGACGCAGAGGACGACGTCATCCTGCGCTACTTCCTGAAGGCCAAGCTGCCCGACCGGCTGGTGGAGGACTTCTTCACCTTCTTCGATGTGGTGAAGTCGCCCATTGCCATCCGCTCCAGCTCGCTGCTGGAAGACTCGCACTACCAGCCCTTCGCCGGCATATACAATACTTATATGATACCCTATCTGGACGACAAGTACGAAATGCTGCGTATGCTGTCCGATGCCATCAAGGGAGTGTACGCCTCGGTCTTCTTCCGCGACTCGAAGGCCTACATGCAAGCCACCAGCAACGTCATCGACCAGGAGAAGATGGCCGTCATCCTGCAAGAGGTGGTGGGCAACTACTACGGCGACCGCTACTACCCCTCCATGGCCGGTGTGGCACGCTCGCTCAACTACTACCCCATAGGCGACGAACGGGCCGAAGAGGGCATCGTGAACCTGGCGCTGGGTCTGGGCAAGTACATCGTGGACGGCGGACTGACGCTACGCTTCTCGCCCTACCACCCCAACCAGGTGCTGCAGACCAGCGAGATGGAGATAGCTCTGCGCGAGACGCAGACGCGCTTCTACGCCCTGGACCTGCGCAACGCGGGCCACAACTTCTCCATCGACGACGGATTCAACCTGCTGAAGCTGCCTGTCAAGGAGGCCGAAAAAGACGGAGCCCTCAACTACATCGCCTCCACCTACGACCCCTACGACCAGATTATACGCGACGGCATCTACCCCGGCGGACGCAAGGTCATCACCTTTGCCAACATCCTGCAGCACGACGTCTTCCCCCTGCCGCGCATCCTGCAGCTGGCACTGAAGTACGGACAACAAGAGATGCGACGCCCCGTGGAGATAGAGTTTGCCGCTACGCTGAGCCGCGAGAAGGACAAGACCGGCACCTTCTACCTGCTGCAGATACGCCCCATCGTGGACAGCAAGGAGATGCTGGACGAGGATCTCAGCCTCATCCCCGACGACCGGCTGCTGCTGCGCTCGAACAACTCGCTGGGACACGGCATCATGACCGACCTGTGCGACGTGGTATATGTGAAGACCGACCACTACAGTGCCTCGCACAATCAGGAGATAGCCTGGGAGATAGAGAAACTGAACCAACAGTTCCTCAACGAAGGGAAAAACTACATACTGGTAGGACCCGGACGGTGGGGCAGCAGCGACACCTGGCTGGGCATCCCCGTGAAGTGGCCGCACATCAGCGCCGCCCGCGTCATTGTGGAGGCAGGACTCACCAACTACCGTGTTGACCCCAGCCAGGGGACGCACTTCTTCCAGAACCTCACCTCGTTCGGCGTAGGCTACTTCACCATCAATGCCTACATGAACGACGGACTGTACAACCAGGAGTTCCTCAACAGCCAGCCGGCCCTGCACGAGACGCAGTATCTGCGCCACATACACTTCGACACGCCGCTGACCGTCAAGATGGACGGGAAGAAGAAACAGGGCGTGGTGATGCTGCCCCAAAGCTTGTAGACAGGCCGCGGAGCGCATACGCTATGGAGAATGCCGTGCGCATCAGGGACAAACGGAATAAAAATTTTCTGTTTTTTGCTTGCATTTCAAATAAAAGTATTACATTTGCCGCGTCATTTAAAGCAAAACGATAGTATGAACTTATTTACTTACGCATATTACTTCTTTTTTTACTTTTACTTTAGCCAGAAAGTAGAGCGGGAGTTTGTATGTGTCAAGTGAGAGTGACGCTTAAGGACTGAATGAAGGACCAAGTAAAGATATGAATCCCGCTCCAACACCGGTTGGCGCGGGATTTTTTTTAATATACCAACGAGATAAACAAAGAACTGAGGCAATGAGAAAGATAGCCATACAAGGAACGCTGGGCTCGTACCACGACATCGCAGCTCACAAGTACTTTGAAAACGAAGAGATTGAGCTGATATGCTGCGCCACCTTTGAAGAGGTGTTCGAGTCCATCCGCAGGGACAGCCAGACCATAGGCATGACCGCCATCGAGAATACCATAGCGGGCAGCCTGCTGCACAACTACGAACTGCTGAAACAGAGCAACGTGCAGATTGTAGGCGAACACAAGCTGCGCATCTCGCACAGCATCTGCTGCCTGCCCGAGGAGGGATGGGACGACCTGACGGAGGTGAACTCGCACCCCATCGCCCTGATGCAGTGCCGCGAGTTCCTGAGCCAGCACCCGCAGATGAAGGTGGTAGAGGCCGAGGACACAGCCCTAAGCGCGGAAATCATCCGACGCGGACACCTGAAGGGACACGCTGCCATCTGCTCGAAGGCGGCCGCCGAGCTGTATGGCATGAAGGTGCTGCAGGAAGGCATCGAGACGAACAAGCACAACTTCACCCGATTCCTGGTGGTGGCCGACCCCTGGCAGGTGGACGAGCTGAACCGCCACCGCGGGCACGAGGTGAACAAGGCCAGTATGGTATTCACCCTGCCCCATACCGAAGGAAGCCTCTCGCAGGTTCTCTCCATCTTGTCGTTCTATCACATTAACCTGACCAAAATCCAGTCGCTCCCCATCATCGGACGCGAGTGGGAGTATCAGTTCTATGTAGATGTGGTGTTCGACAACGTGCTGAGATACAAGCAGTCTATCGCCGCCATTACCCCACTGACCAAAGAACTTAAAATATTAGGAGAATACGAAGATGGAAAATCAAGCATCTGACCATAACAAGCTGCTGACGGCCCATGCAGAAGGCATCCGGCCGGCCGACCGCCTGAGCGGTGTCAGCGAATACTACTTTTCACGCAAGCTGAAGGAGGTGGCACGCATGAATGCCGAAGGCCGCGACGTCATCAGTCTGGGCATCGGAAGCCCCGACATGCCCCCTTCTGCCCCCACCATCGAGACGCTGTGCCGCGAGGCGCAAAACCCCGACGGACACGGTTATATGCCCTACATCGGCATACCCGAACTGCGGCGGAGCTTTGCCACATGGTATCAGAAATGGTACGGCGTGACGTTGGACCCGAACTCGGAGATACAACCGTTGATAGGCTCGAAAGAGGGCATCCTGCACGTAACGCTGGCCTTTGTGAATCCTGGCGAGCAAGTGCTGGTGCCCAACCCCGGCTACCCCACCTACACCTCGCTGAGCACCCTGCTGGGAGCGGAGGTGGTACACTACAACCTGCGCGAGGAGCAAGGATGGATGCCCGATTTCGAGGAGCTGGAGCGGATGGACCTGAGCCGCGTGAAGCTGATGTGGACCAACTATCCCAACATGCCGACCGGCGCCAACGCCACCCCCGAGCTGTACGAACGGCTGGTGGCCTTTGCCCGACGCAAAGGCATCGTCATCGTCAACGACAACCCGTATAGCTTCATACTGAACGACCATCCGCTGAGCATCCTCAGCGTACCTGGTGCCAAGGAGTGCTGCATCGAGTTCAACTCCATGAGCAAGAGCCACAACATGCCGGGCTGGCGCATCGGTATGCTGGCCTCGAACGCCGACTTCATCCAATGGGTGCTGAAGGTGAAGAGCAACATTGACAGCGGCATGTTCCGCGCCATGCAGTTGGCCGCCGCCACCGCCTTGGATGCCGGAGAAGAGTGGTACGAAGGCAACAACCGCAACTACCGCAACCGCCGGCGGCTGGCAGGGGAAATCATGCAGGCACTGGGCTGCACCTACGACGAGAAGCAGGTGGGCATGTTCCTGTGGGGACGCATACCCGACTCGTATGCCGACGTGGAGGAGCTGACGGAACGAGTGCTGCACGAGGCCCGCGTCTTCATCACGCCTGGATTCATCTTCGGCAGCAACGGGAAGCGATACATCCGCATCTCCCTCTGCTGCAAAGACGCCAAGCTGGAAGAGGCCCTGCGCAGAATCAAGGAATTAGGACTGAACGGATGTGCCTGACTTTCAATTTTAAACTTTAAATATTAAATTATACATTATAGATTATATGGAACTTGAATTAGAACCCATCAGACTGGAAGGCGTACCCGAGCAACGCCCGTTGGTCATCTCCGGACCTTGCAGTGCAGAGACGGAAGAACAGGTGATGTGTACCGCCAAATCATTGGCAGAGAAAGGACTGAAAATATTCCGCGCCGGCATCTGGAAGCCGCGCACCAAGCCAGGAGGCTTCGAAGGCATCGGTGTAGAGGGACTCGCCTGGCTGAAACAGGTCAAGAAGGAGACCGGCATGTACGTGGCCACCGAAGTGGCTACCGCCAAGCATGTGTACGAATGCCTGAAGGCTGGAGTAGACATCCTGTGGATAGGTGCCCGCACCACGGCCAACCCCTTTGCCGTACAAGAGGTGGCCGATGCTCTGAAGGGCATAGATATCCCCGTGCTGGTGAAGAACCCCGTCAACCCCGACCTGGAGTTGTGGATAGGTGCCATGGAGCGCATCAACGGCGCAGGCATCAAACGGCTGGCTGCCATCCATCGCGGCTTCAGCAGCTACGACAAGAGCATCTACCGCAACCTGCCCCAATGGCACATCCCCATCGAGCTGCGCCGACGCATCCCCGCCCTGCCCATCATCTGCGACCCCAGCCACATCGGCGGCAAGCGCGAACTGGTAGCCCCCCTCTGCCAGCAGGCCATGGACCTGGGTTTCGACGGCCTCATCATCGAAAGCCATTGCAACCCCGACTGTGCCTGGAGCGATGCCAAGCAGCAGGTGACACCCGATGTGCTGGACTACATACTGAACCTGCTCGTCATCCGCTCGGAGAAGCAGACCACCGAGAACCTCGCCGAACTGCGCAAGCAGATTGACGAATGCGACAACGAACTGATTCAGATTCTCTCCAAGCGTATGCGCGTAGCCCGCGAGATTGGTACCTACAAGAAGGAACACAGCATGACCATCCTGCAGACAGGACGCTACAACGAGATTTTGGACAAGCGCGGCTCGCAAGGAGCCCTCTGCGGTATGGATGCCGAATTCATCAAGAAGGTGTTCGAATCCATCCACGAAGAGAGCGTGCGCCAGCAGATGGAAATTATCAACAAGTAAGAGAAGAACGTACACCATGCGCATACTGATATTAGGAGCCGGCAAAATGGGTTCCTTTTTCACAGACATATTGAGTTTCCAGCACGAGACGGCCGTGTTCGACGTCAATCCGCACCAGCTGCGGTTCGTCTACAACACCTACCGCTACACCACGCTGGAAGAGATAAAGGAGTTTGAGCCGGAGCTGGTTATCAACGCCGTGACGGTGAAGTACACGCTGGAGGCTTTCCGCCAAGTGCTGCCCGTGCTGCCCAAGGACTGCATCATCAGCGACATCGCCTCCGTCAAGACCGGGCTGAAACGTTTCTATGAGGAGAGCGGATTCCGCTACGTATCCACGCACCCCATGTTCGGCCCCACATTTGCCAGCCTGAACAACCTGAGCAGCGAGAATGCCATCATCATCAGCGAAGGCGACCACCTGGGAAAGGTCTTCTTCAAGGACCTCTACCAGTCGCTGAAACTCAACATCTTTGAGTACACCTTTGACGAGCACGATGAAACGGTGGCCTACTCGCTCTCCATCCCCTTCGTCTCTACCTTTGTGTTTGCAGCCGTCATGAAGCATCAGGAAGCCCCCGGCACCACCTTCAAAAAGCACATGGCCATCGCCAAAGGGCTGCTGAACGAAGACGACTACCTGCTGCAGGAGATTCTGTTCAATCCGCGCACCCCCTCGCAAGTGGAGAATATCCGCGTGGAGCTGAAGCAGCTGCTGGAAATCATCACCAACAAAGATGCGGAGGGAATGAAGAAATATCTGACCAAGATACGGGAAAAGATAAAATAAAATGCTTATTTTTGCACGATATCAAACATAACCCTTATCATGGATACCATACAGATAAAAGACAAACAGTTTGCCGTCTCCATCAAGGAAGAGGACATCCTGAAGGAAGTAGCCCGCGTGGCTGACGAGATTAACCGCGACCTGGCAGGTAAGAACCCGCTGTTCCTAAGCGTGTTGAACGGTTCGTTCATGTTCACCGCCGACCTGATGAAACGCATCACCATCCCCTGCGAGATATCGTTCGTCAAGCTGGCCTCCTATCAAGGAGTGGCCTCCACGGGAGCCGTCAAGGAGGTGATAGGCATCAACGAGGAGCTGGCCGGACGTACCATCGTCATCGTGGAAGACATCGTCGATACAGGCCTCACCATGCAACGCCTGCTGGAGACGCTGGGCACACGCAACCCCAAGGAGATACACATCGCCACACTGCTGCTGAAGCCGGACAAGCTGAAGGTGGACCTGAACATTGAATACGTGGCCATGCGAATCCCCAACGACTTCATCGTAGGATATGGACTGGACTATGACGGACTGGGACGCAACTACAAGGACATCTATACGGTAAAGTGAAAAGGAGATTTTAGAATCAGAAAGGACAAATTAAAAAAATTAAATTCAAGATAAATCGTATGCTTAACATTGTTATCTTCGGTGCTCCCGGCTCAGGCAAGGGAACACAAAGTGAAAGAATCGTTGCCAAGTATGGCATCAACCACATCTCCACGGGCGACGTGCTGCGTGCAGAGATCAAGAACGGTACCGAATTGGGAAAGACGGCCAAGAGCTACATCGACCAGGGCCAGTTGCTGCCCGACGCACTCATCATCGACATCCTGGCCAGCACGCTGGACGGATTCAAGGAAAGCAAAGGCGTCATCTTCGACGGTTTTCCGCGTACCATCGCCCAGGCAGAGGCATTGAAGAAGATGCTGGCCGAACGCGGGCAGCAAGTGAGCGTCATGCTGGATCTGGACGTACCTGAAGAGGAGCTGATGACACGCCTTATCAAGCGCGGACAGGAGAGCGGACGGGCCGACGACAACGAAGAGACCATCAAGAAACGCCTCGTCGTATACCACAGCCAGACCGCTCCGCTCATCGACTGGTATAAGGCTGAGGGACTCTATGCCCACATCCAAGGCTTGGGCGAGCTGGAGACCATCACCGCCGACATTTGCAAAGCCATCGACAGCGTTCAATAAACAGCTACAGAGAGCCCCGTACACGCTGCTCCGGCTACCAGCAGGCGGCATGTACGAGACATACCCAATGGCACACAGGTGAGACGGATGCAGCCTTCATCTGTGTGTCATTCTATTTTTAACACTTAATCCGATACTTCCCTTTATGAGCACCCCTAAACACCCCAAAGGTCTTTACCTGATTTTTGCCACCAGCACGGCCGAACGTTTCAGCTACTACGGCATGCGTGCCATCTTCATCCTGTTTCTGACCCATGCCCTTCTTCTTGACAAAGAGACGGCAGCCTCCATCTACGGAAGCTACACCGGTCTGGTCTATCTGACCCCCCTCATCGGCGGATACATCGCCGACAAGTACTGGGGCATCCGCCGCTCCATCTTCTGGGGAGCCATCCTGATGTCCATAGGTCAGTTTCTGATGTTCTTCAGTGCCTCCACGCTGGATCAGGTAGAGCTGTCGCACATGCTGATGTATGGCGGTCTGGCGTTCCTCATCTTGGGCAACGGATTCTTCAAGCCCACCGTCTCATCGCTGGTAGGACAACTCTACGTGCCTGGCGACCAGCGGCTGGACTCGGCCTATACCATATTCTATATGGGCGTCAACGTCGGATCCTTTCTGGCTCCCATCGTCTGCGGCCTCTTTGGCGAGACGGGCAACCCCGAGGACTTCAAATGGGGATTCCTGATTGCCGCCCTCTTCACCGTACTGACCGTCGTGCTCTTCGAGACACAGAAGAACAAGTACCTCATCGGTCCCTCTGGCGAACCGTTAGGTGTATTGCCCGATGCCCTGCGGAAACAACCGGCTGCAGAAGCCGCTCCTGCACCCACCGCTAAAACACCCAAAAAGGGACAGACAAAGAAATACATCTTCTTGGGAATCATGACCCTCTTCCTGCTGGTAGCCTTCAATCTGCTCTTTGGCAACGACTGGGTCAGCATAGGCATCTTCACCGCCTGCATCGTCATTCCGGTCAGCATCTTCATGGACGACTCACTCACCAAGATTGAACGCGAGCGGATTCTGGTCATCTACATCATCGCCTTCTTCGTCATCTTTTTCTGGGCTGCCTACGAGCAGGCAGGTGCTTCGCTTACCCTTTTCGCTTCCGAGCAGACCGACCGCCACATCTTCGGATGGGAGATGCCGGCCTCTTGGTTCCAATCGCTCAATCCCACAATGATTGTCATTCTGGCCACCCTCATGCCTGCCGTATGGAATGCCCTGAACAAACGCGGCAAGGAGCCTTCCTCTCCCACCAAGCAAGCCATCGGTCTGCTGCTGCTCTCGCTGGGCTATCTCTTCATCAGCTTTGGCGTGAAAGATGTAGAGCCGGGCATCAAGGTGAGCATGCTGTGGCTGGTAGGCCTCTATTTCATCCACACATTGGGCGAACTGGCTTTGTCCCCCATCGGTCTGTCCATGGTCAACAAGCTGACTCCCATCCGTTTTGCCTCGCTAATGATGGGCGTATGGTACATGTCCATCGGTACGGCCAACAAGTTTGCCGGCATGTTGGGCGGACTCTATCCCGAGCCGGGCAAGGTAAAATCGCTCTTCGGCTACCACATCGAGACGATGCACGACTTCTTCATGGTGTTTGTCGTCATGTCGGCCGTTGCTTCGCTCATCCTGTTCCTGCTCAGCAAGAAGCTGCAGAAGATGATGCACGGCGTGGTTTGATATTTATCTAAACATCACTTTTTCATGCGAGCATGAAAGTTCTTCGCTCTATTTGCACTATCTTTGTCCCGCAAATAGCAATTGTATATAGCGAAGCGTTAATATTATGGCAGAATCGAATTTTGTAGACTATGTGAAGATATATTGCCGTTCAGGAAAGGGCGGCAGAGGTTCCACACACATGCGCCGCGCCAAGTATTGCCCCAACGGAGGCCCCGACGGAGGCGATGGCGGACGGGGCGGACACGTCATCCTACGCGGAAACCGCAACTACTGGACTCTGTTGCACCTGCGATATGACCGCCACATACTGGCCGGACATGGCGAAAGCGGTTCCAAAAACCGCAGCTTCGGCAAGGATGGAGCCGACAAGGTGATAGAGGTGCCGTGCGGAACGGTGGTCTACAACGCCGAAACGGGTGAATACATCTGCGATGTCACCGAACACGAGCAGGAGGTCATCCTGCTGAAAGGCGGACGGGGCGGCTTGGGCAACTGGCACTTCAAGACGGCCACCCGACAGGCACCCCGCTTTGCCCAGCCGGGTGAGCCGATGCAGGAGATGACTGTCATCATGGAGCTGAAACTACTGGCCGACGTAGGTCTGGTGGGATTCCCCAATGCCGGCAAGTCGACACTGCTCTCTGCCGTATCGTCTGCCAAGCCAAAGATAGCCAACTATCCCTTCACCACCATGGAGCCCAATCTGGGCATCGTGTCGTACAGGGAGGGGAAGTCGTTCGTCATGGCCGACATACCCGGCATCATCGAGGGAGCCAGCGAAGGACGCGGACTGGGTTTGCGCTTCCTGCGCCACATCGAACGCAACTCGCTGCTACTCTTCATGGTTCCTGCCGACAGCGACGACATCCGCCGCGAATATGAGATTCTGCTGAACGAACTGCGAAACTTCAACCCCGAGATGCTGGACAAACAACGGGTGCTGGCCGTCACCAAATGCGACATGCTGGACCAGAAGCTGATGGACGAGATAGAGCCGACACTGCCCGAAGGCATCCCCCACGTGTTCATCTCGGCCATCTCCGGACTGGGCATCAACGTGCTGAAGGACATCCTTTGGGAAGAGTTGAACAAGGAGAGCAACAAGCTGACCGGCCACATCGAAAGCATCGCGCACCGAGCCAAGGACCTGAGCCACTTGCAGGCAGAGCTGCAGGAGGAGGGCGAAGACGAAGAGTTGAGCTACGAATACATCGACGAGGATGAGGAGGAGATAGAAGAACTGGAAGACTTCGAATACGAAGAGGATGAGGAGGAGTAATCCTTCGGACGGGAGCCGCAAGCGGGCAGGAAAGGGTGCGGACAGCGCACGAAATACCTAAAAATGGGGATTGCATAGTTCGACAGAATCACCTTATTTTGCAGTCGGAAAAAAGCATAAACAGCCATGGACAATCCGCATAAATACCGGGCTACCGACAAGATGAGCGACCTCATCTGCGACAACTACGCCCTACTGATGGTGATGAGCCGCTTCGGCCTCTCGCTGGGCTTTGGCGAGAAGACGGTGGGAGAGACCTGCCAAAGTCAGGGTGTGGACTGCCACACCTTTCTGGCCGTAGCCAACTTCCTGAACAGCGGGAACAAGCAACAGAAAAACGACTTCTCCGTAGCCGCCCTGATGGAGTACCTAAAACGGGCGCACACCTACTTCCTCGACTTCAACCTGCCGGCCATCCGCCGCAAACTGATAGAAGCCATCGACTGTTCGGGCGCAGACGATGTGGCCATCCTCATTCTGAAGTTCTACGATGCCTACGTACGCGAGGTACGCCGGCACATGGAGTACGAGAACAAGGAGGTATTCGGCTATGTGGAGAACCTGCTGCGCGGACACCTCGACGCACAATACCGCATCACCGTCTTTGCAGAGAAGCACAATCAGATAGGCATCAAGCTGAAGGAGCTGAAGAACATCATCATCAAGTACTACCCCGAGAAGGAGAACGACCTGCTGAACGCCGTCCTGTTCGACATCTTCAACTGCGAGCAGGACCTCAACTCACACTGCTCGGTGGAAGACCACCTGTTCGTACCGGCTGTAGAGGCATTGGAAGAGCAGTTGGCACAACAGACCCAGAAGGATGCCGCGGCAGACCAACCCAACGAAGAGGGGGCTGGTGGTGAGGGTACCGAGAACCTGAGCCAGCGCGAGCAGGAGGTCATCACCTGCGTAGCCAAAGGGATGAGCAACAAGGAGATTGCCGACCGACTCTGCCTCTCGGTACATACCGTCATCACCCACCGGCGCAACATCGCCCGCAAACTGCAGATTCACTCGCCCGCCGGCCTCACCATCTACGCCATTGTCAACAAGCTGGTAGAGCTGAACGAAATCAAGGACCGACTGTAAGGAAACGAAGCATAATAAAAGCCATGCAAAAAGTTGTAGATTTGAATCGTTTTGCATTACTTTGCAACATGATATCAGCAACCGATATTCATGGAAGGCAAAACAAACATACGAAACTACCTCCTACCGATTCTGTTTGCGCTGCAAGCCGTTGGCTTGCCGATAATCTGTCATGCCCAAAACAATCCGTACAAGATTAAGGACGAGCTCTATGCCATCTATCGGGAGGGCGAAAAGAACCGTCTTCATCCACACCTCTTCGCACTGGTAGACAGCCTCTACCGCGAGGCCGTCCGGCTGGACGACAAGAAGGCCCAATGCCTGGCCTACACACTGCCCATCAAACACTACTTCAGCAAGAATGACCCGGTCCATCTGGCAGAGGCCAAAGAG
The DNA here is from genome assembly GCA_945641355.1 of uncultured Mediterranea sp. Taxonomy (GTDB): domain Bacteria; phylum Bacteroidota; class Bacteroidia; order Bacteroidales; family Bacteroidaceae; genus Bacteroides. The sequence goes on from CALZEQ010000004.1 coordinate 23,761, forward strand.
AAGCTGAAGGAGATAGCACGCAAGAACGGCTACCTGCAATACTACTACTATGGCTGGAACCAATACATCATCCTGCTGCAGAACCGGGGCATGCACATCTCTGCCTTGGACGAATGCGCCAAGATGCACAAACAGGCATTGGCGGACAACCACCCCTTCGGCATCTTCTCGTGCCTGCGCAACATGGGGCATCTGCAATCCTCGCGCAGCAACAGTTCGCAAGCATACAAGTACTACAAGCAGGCCTTGGACTATCTGCTGAAGCACATGCCGGAACAAGACCCGGCACAGCTCTACTATGTGCTGTCTGAATATCACCGCACCAAGACGCAGCAATTCGACTCGGCCATGTATTATTGCGAACTGGGCATCCGCTCGGCCCGCACAGAGCAACCGCAGGCCATCTGCAAGATACAGAAGGCACTCAACCTGCACAGTGCCGACCGCCAGGAGGAGTTCAATGCTTACGTACCCGAAGCGCTGGAAGCCGCGCACAAAGCCGGCCTGCCCGACAACAACATCAACCTGATACTCCTGCGGACACGCATCGCCATCAACGAAGGAGACCAGGCGAAGGCGTACCGCTACGTCAACATGCTGACCAATCAAGGAGACATCTGCAGGCAACTCTTCACCGTGGACCGCGCCTTCGGCAACTACGAAAGTGCCATCCAGAACCTGGAACGCCACTTCAACATCTGCGATTCCGTGCGTTGCCAGCTGCAGAACAACGACATCGCCTACTTCAACGCCCAGTTTGGCAACGAGCAGCTGCTGCGCGAGAACACCAAACTGGATCTGCAGAACACCCAGCTGCAGCTGGAGCAGGTGCGACAGCAGCTGGCCATAGACCGACAAGAGGCGGAGAACCAGCAACTGATGCTGGACAAGCAGTCGCTGGAGCTGGAGCAGCTACGCACCGAGAGCGACCTGCAGAAGAGCATCGCCGCCCGGCAGCAAGCCGAACTGCAACGTCAGGAAAGCATCAACGCCGAGCACCAGAGCCGGGCACACTACCAACGTCTGATAGGCATCTGCATCATCACCCTGCTGGCAGCCTCTGTCGCCTTCCTCATCTTCTACCAATACCGCCGACGGAAGAACCTGCTGCTGCTGCAACGGAAGAACGAGGAACTGACCAAGGCCAACGAGCGGGTGCACAAGGCCAACAAGATGAAGGACCTCTTCATCCAGAACATGAGCCACGAAATACGTACACCGCTCAACTCCATCGTGGGCTTCACCCAACTCATCACCGACCCCGGCATGCAGTTCTCCCCCGAGGAGACCCAAGAGTTCAGCCGGCTGATAACCAGCAACAGCGAGCTGCTCACCACCCTGGTGAACGACATCCTGAGCCTGGCCGAACTGGAGAGCAGTGACATACAGACGAAGCTGCAGCCATGCCGCTGCAACGACATCTGCCAGAAGGCCATCGCCACCGTGAGCCACCGCCTGCCGCAAGGGGTAGTGCTACGCTTCACCACCGACGTGACCGACGACTATACCCTCTACAGCGACGAGAACCGCATCAGCCAGGTGCTGATAAACTACCTGACCAATGCCGAGAAGCATACCACCCAAGGTGAAATCCACCTGCACGTATCGCTGCAGGAACACCCCGGATACCTCACCTTTTCTGTAACCGATACCGGCTGCGGCATCCCCCCCGAAGCGGCCGACAAGGTATTCGACCGTTTCTTCAAGGTGGACAGCTTCCACCAGGGCACCGGCCTGGGCCTGAGCATCTGCCAGCTCATAGCCGAACGGATGCACGCCACCGTCAAGCTGGACACGGCCTACACCCAAGGAGCCCGCTTCCTCTTCATCCTCCCCCTGACGGGCGATGAAGCCCATACAGCCTAATCATCCCCTCCAAAGGCTATATTCATGGTACTGGTACGAAAAGGATATCAGCTTCGTATCGACATAGCACTTAGCAGGGTGGCCGACCTTGGTCAGCCAATCGACCGACCTTGGTCAGCCAATTGATTGACCTTGGTCGGGCGATTGACCAACCGTCGTCCGGTCGATATAGAAGGTTAGCTTGCGGGGGATAAAAATCCCCGCTTCTCGATATCACATCGGGGGAGCGGGGATTCTGTGTTACTCTAACAAGTAAGTGGTTACGTAATTATGACTAACTAATTCATTTCCTGTGTTTGACGGGGACAAAGGTAGGACATCCGCACGAAACGTGCAATCCCACGATTTAGGTATTTTCATCCCGTCGGAGGCAATCCGTACCTACTGATAACTGTGCATGCCGCCCAGCAAGCAGTTCACTCCGAAGCGGGTCATCAATACAGTGAGAAAGGCCAGCGCCATGTAGAGATGGAAACAGCGGGGACGACGCAGGCAAGGCAATGCCTCTACATGGAACGCTGCGCCATAGACCAGCAACGTCACCAATGCCCACACTTCCTTGGGATCCCAGGCCCAATAGCGTCCCCAAGCCTCGTTGGCCCAGACGGCTCCCAGGAAGATGCCTGCAGCCAAGAAGAAGAGAGCCGGATAGAGCAGCAGACGGCTGAACAGCATCAGACTAGCAGCGGCCCGGTGCCGGCACAGAGCCAGCAAAGCACTGAGCCAGGTGAAGGCCAGCAACGAATAGGCCATCATGATGGACGAGACGTGTGTGCTCAACCAGGGAGAAGCCAACACGGGTACCAACGGGGTAATCTGCGGATTCATCTCGCCCAGGTATGACACCAGCAGTACACAGCCGCTCAACAGGAAGCCGAAGGGACGCACAAAGGGAAACCGACGGCTCATCACGCAGGCCAGATGCAACAGCAGTACCGGCATCCTATGCCACACCTTCCTCTGCCACAAGGCACAGAGCATCGTCACTCCCAACAGACCCCACAGCAGACAGAATCCTGTGGTATGATAGATGCATCGCTCCACCGTGGGGGTGCCGAGGCAACGTTCCACCACCGTGGCCGCTGCCAACAGCCCTATCATACCTACCGTGAGCAGCAAGGCCAGACGCCGCACATCCACGATGAGGCAGAGGTTACAGAGGCGCATAGGCAGGCTGCTCTACCCGTTTGATGGCCATACACTCCATCTCCACCAGCCAGGCAGGCCGGCAGACCGGTGCCTGTACAAAGAGTTTGGGCGTGTGGGGGAACCATTCGTCAAAGAGGCGTTTCACCACCAAGTAGTCGGCCCCGTCGCGCAGATATACCAGCATCTGCTGCACGTCGTCATAGCCACATCCCGCCTCCTGCAGCAATGCCTCCACATTCTGCCACATCCTGCGGGTCTGCAGGCGTATGTCACCGGGATGCAGCACCTCTCCTTTGTTGTTGATGCTGGCTGTGCCTGAGATGAAGACGTGCCGACGGTCGCCGTACTCCACAGCTGTGCCCCGCTCGAAACTTACACCATATTCATATGTGGGATTCATCCACTCCCTCGCATAGAGGTAGCGTATCTGCTCTGGTAACAGTCCTGCCACGGCGTATGTATCCAGCTGCACCGTCACCTTCGGGTCGGCATGGCGGCCTCCTATGCCGGTGCTGGCTATGAAGTGGGTCTGCGGGGTGAGTCCCTGCGTGACGAAGAGTTCGTTGCGTGCCTTCACCACGCCCGCATAGTTCACGTCCACATTCTGCACAAACAGCCACGTACGCAGGCAGTGGTCGGCCAGGCGGCATCCCTGCTGCGCCAGCTGCATCACATACTCGCCCAGCAGCAGCCGTGTCTGATACTCGGAATTGGCCGCCCGGTTACAGGCTCCCCCGCCCCACAGGTGACGGTATGCCCCATGCTTCGCCTCAAAGAGTCCGCCCGGCAGCATACGGCTCTGCATATCCGTCTGCAGGTAGACCCACAGCGCCACCTTGGTTCCACCCAATGGAGGTTGCTCCACCACCGAGAGTGCACACTCCGCCCCCTCGGCAGCCAAGGCCTGTACCCGGTCGGCCTGGTTGGCTGCATCGCTCAGGAAGTAACGTTTCATCACAGCCACGGCTCCGGCCAGCTGCTCGCGGCGCAGCTGTTCGTAGCCATCGGTCACAGCCTTCAGCTGTGTCTCGAAGGTAGCCTCCCGGTCGGTAGCCTGAATCATCAAGTGATATTCTGACACGCCCACTCCTCCTTCCAGAGAGGCCAACTGTGCCAGTGCATTGTTCAATGTATAAGTCTGCATCTGTTTCGTCAATATTCTATGTTCTTACTCCATTTCATCTTCTTCCTCTAACTGGTCCATCCAGTCGTCCAGCAACGTCAGCAGCGACGGCTTGGCCGAAAGGATGTCCCCGTGGTCGTGGCGGATCACTCCGTTGCGGTTGAGTACCGTATGGAGGAAACTCTCCTGTGCACGTCCGGGAGCTACCAGCAGCTGCGTACTGTCTGCCGCAGACCGTCTGCCCACCAGGGCGGCGTAGCTACGTCCTTCCGTCAGATAGAGTCCGGCAGCTGCCGATGTGCTTCGCCCGTGACACGCCACGCAATTCTCGTTGAACACCCACCGCTGTATGGTGCTGTACATCTCCACATCCACGGCTCCTGCATCCAGACAGAGGGTGTCGGCAACCGCTGCCGTTGCATCCATGCCACAGTAGCTCACAATGCGCTTGCGCAAGCGGTTCACCACACACAGTTCCAGCGTGGCCACCTCCTGACCGATGCCGGATAGGTAGAGGGTAATCTCCCGGCCGTCGGCCGCGGTCTGCGGCAGCACCTTCGAGAGGATGTCATAGTCGCTGTCTGCCCCAAAGCCGGCCACCACCACACTGTACTTCTCCGGCCAGCTCTTCATGCCGCTGACGCGGGCGGTCAGCTTCAGCGTCGCACCCTCCTGCGGCCTTATCACGGTCTCCTCATGGATGCGTCCGTCGTCACACCCGGCCAAAGAGAGCCATAGCGGGACAAAGATAATGCAAAAAACCGAACAAACGAGAGGAGAGAATCGCATTTGCTCTTCCCGGCGTGATGTTTTCACCCAAATCGCAAGGAGCACCTTCCTGCCTGCACGCAACGTCTGCCCAAGCCAAATCCCATTGCTAACCATTCGCCTCATAACCGTCAGAATGTATATTGCAACAGCAGGGTGGCCGCATGGGTAGCCAGCCCCAGGTTATCGTTGTCGCGGTCCAGCTGCGTGTCGTGTCCCTTACGGGCGATGTGCCGAAAAAGTGGATGGGTTCATGATGGGCATTGGTCAGTCCCACAGGCAGAATCAGATGGCCGGCCCGCACGTTGAAGACCGGATGAATCAGTCGGGTGATGTGCAGCTGTTCCAATGCCACTTCACCGCCTTTCTCCATCTCCGTCTCATACTCTCCGTTTTCCGAGTTCTCCAGCTCGGTCTCCAACCCCACGCCGCCCGACTCAAATTCTATCTCCGCTCCCAGCAGCCAGCGGAAGGAGAACTTATAATCCCATGCCAACACGAACCGGGGTATGGCAATATCATTCCGATGCTTGCGCGAACTTCCGTAAGAGGTACCCGAAAACCGATTGCTATCATAATCCATAAAACGGCTCAGCATTTCACCGTAGCCGCCGAAACGCAATTGCGTAAACTCTTCCGCCTTTACCGGTTCGGTAGCCCGAAGGCTTCCGTAACAACAGAGGCAGACCGATGCCACTAATAACTTAAAATTGGTTCATCAGGAATTTGAAGTGATGGGCTTATGTGTGCAATTCCATTTTACGGTCAATATCTTCTTTCTGCCATTCTGATTAAGAGTATTTTTAGCTCTTATAGCTTGCAGCCCTAAAAGAGAGTTCTCTGCCAATGTGCATTTATAGTTTGTAGTATATAGCATTATTGATTACCAATGCCTTAGCAAAGGGTAAAAAGGGTATTATATTGATTTACAAAGCGATATGTCCATCACTCCAAATTTCGGAAGACCCTTAAAATTGTTCATTTTTACTCCTATTTTGGTCTGTGCAAAGGTAAATGGAGTGAAAAAATGGGACAATACCTAAAAAAATGTATAATCACGCCGATGATTGAAGCGACATTCCATATTTGTAGGTAGAAGAGCGGATTTTTAAGAGAAATTCTGTAATTTTGCGGCCAACAACCAACAAAGATCAGACAAAGAGTATGTCACAAATGAGATTTTATGCTTTACAGGAGCTGGCCAACCGCAGCCCGCTGGAAGTCAACACCCCGTCGAACAAACTGTCAGACTACTACGGGAGTCATGTGTTCGACAAGAAAAAGATGCAAGAGTACTTGCCGAAAGAGGCCTACAAGGCAGTGATGGATGCCATAGAGAAAGGCACGCCTATCAACCGGGCAACGGCTGACCTGGTGGCCAACGGCATGAAGAACTGGGCGAAGTCGCTCAATGTCACACACTACACACACTGGTTCCAACCCTTGACTGACGGTACTGCAGAGAAGCACGACGGATTCATTGAGTTCGGTGAAGAAGGCGACGTAATAGAACGTTTCTCGGGCAAGCTGCTCATCCAACAAGAGCCGGATGCTTCCAGCTTTCCCAACGGCGGCATCCGCAACACATTTGAAGCGCGTGGCTATACCGCCTGGGATGTCTCTTCACCGGCTTTTGTTGTAGATACTACACTTTGTATCCCTACTATCTTCATCTCGTATACAGGTGAAGCACTTGACTATAAGACTCCGTTGCTCAAGGCACTGGCCGCTGTAGACCGCGCCGCCACCGAGGTATGCCAGCTGTTTGACAAGAACATCAGCCGTGTATATGCCAACTTAGGATGGGAGCAGGAGTATTTTCTGGTAGATTTGGCACTCTACAACGCTCGTCCCGACCTCTGCCTGACAGGACGTACACTGATGGGGCATTCCTCTGCCAAGGACCAGCAATTGGAGGACCACTACTTCGGCTCCATCCCTCCACGTGTCACCGCCTTCATGAAAGAACTGGAGATAGAATGCCACAAATTGGGCATTCCCGTGAAAACCCGTCACAACGAGGTGGCACCCAACCAGTTTGAACTGGCTCCCATCTTTGAGAATGTCAATCTGGCCAACGACCACAACCAGCTGGTAATGGATCTGATGAAGCGCATCGCCCGCAAACATAAGTTTGTCGTGCTGCTACACGAGAAACCCTACAGCGGCGTGAACGGTTCGGGCAAACACAACAACTGGTCACTTTGCACCGATACAGGCATCAACCTGTTTGCTCCGGGAAAGAATCCAAAGAGCAACATGCTCTTCCTCACCTTCTTAGTGAATGTACTGATGATGGTGTACAAGAATCAGGACCTGCTACGTGCTTCTATCATGAGTGCTGGTAACAGCCACCGCTTGGGAGCTAACGAAGCTCCTCCAGCTATTCTCTCCATCTTTCTGGGCAAACAACTCTCATCCATACTTGACGAAATAGCCAGACAGGTGAACAACAGCCACCTGACAGCCGAGGAGAAGCGAACCTTGCAACTGGGTATCGGACGCATTCCCGAGATTCTATTGGATACGACCGATCGCAACCGGACCTCTCCTTTTGCCTTTACCGGCAATCGTTTTGAATTCCGTGCTGCTGGCTCTTCCGCCAACTGTGCCGCTGCCATGATTGCTATCAATGCAGCCATGGCCAACCAATTGAATGAGTTCCGCATCTCTGTCGACAAACTGATGGAAGAGGGTGCGAGCAAGGAAGAGGCACTATTCCGCCTGCTACAGGAGACCATCATTGCCTCCGAACCCATCCGGTTTGAAGGCGACGGCTATTCGGCCGAATGGAAGGAAGAGGCAGCCCGACGTGGATTGACCAATATCTGCCATGTACCGGAAGCCTTGATGCACTACATGGACAACCAGTCACGCAACGTATTGATTGGTGAACGCATCTTCAACGAGACAGAGCTGGCGTGCCGGCTCGAAGTGGAACTGGAAAAATACACCATGAAGATGCAGATAGAGAGCCGTGTACTGGGTGATTTGGCAATCAACCACATTGTTCCCACTGCCGTCATCTATCAAAACCGATTGCTGGAGAATTTGCGAGGACTTAGGGAGACTTTCTCGACAGAAGAGTACGATTTGCTGAGTGCCGACCGCAAAGAGCTGATTCGGGAAATCTCCCATCGGGTAACAGCTATCAAGATGGAAGTGCGCGAGATGACCGCTGCCCGCAAAGTGGCCAACCACAAGGAGAGTTTCAAGGAAAAAGCCTTTGCCTACGAGGAGAACGTCCGCCCCTACTTGGAAAGCATCCGCGAGCACATCGACCATTTGGAGATGGAGATTGACGATGAGATATGGCCGTTGCCCAAGTATAGGGAACTGCTGTTCACCAAATAACAGACTGACGGGCGGCTATCATCATCCGCCTGTTTCGGAACAGAAAACAGAGGCACAGCACCTTTTACTCCCCCGTCTGATGGGAAGCAGGTTCTGTGCCTGTTTTATTTACATTCCGTATTTTCTATGAAGCCCACTCTCCGCATCATCCGACAAATCAGCCATTATTTCTGCTTTTATCACACACCAATTAACATTTTATAGGCAAAATATTCACATTTTTGCCGCAAACTTGCAATAAATCATTTTTTCTTCCTATTTTTGTGCTGTATAACACAGTTTTGCAGCAGTTATGGTTAAAGTAAACTTATCCAACATAGAGGTTTCGGAGCTTATTGCCGACATGTGGCAACACCTGAATGAGGAACAGCGGGAATGCTTGTCCAACCACTTTATACTCCAGAACTACAAGAAGAATGAGATTATACATTGTGAGGGCGAGACCCCCACCCATCTGATGTGTCTGTTAAGTGGTAAGGTAAAAGTTTACAAGGATGGTGTAGGAGGACGCAGCCAGATTATCCGTATGATAAAGCCCGTAGAGTATTTCGGATATCGGGCCTACTTCTCCGGACAAGACTATGTAACCGCTGCAGCTGCGTTTGAGCCATCCACCATCTGTCTCATCCCAATGACAACCATCGTCACCCTGCTGAAACAGAACAACGAGCTGGCCCTTTTCTTCATCAAATTGCTTTCGAATGACCTTGGAATGGCAGACGAACGCACCGTCAGCCTGACACAGAAACATATCCGTGGCCGATTGGCGGAATCACTGCTCTTCCTCAAAGAGAGCTATGGACTGGAGGAGGATGGTTCAACACTCAGTATCTACCTGTCGCGCGAGGATCTGGCCAACCTTTCAAACATGACGACATCAAATGCCATACGCACCCTTTCGCAGTTTGCAACGGAACACCTCATTGCCATTGACGGACGTAAAATCAAACTCATAGACGAGGAGAAGTTGAAAAAGATCAGTAAAATAGGATAAGAATTCAATAAATGAGTGTGCTATGCAAGTTTCAGACTTGCTGAAACTTGCATAGCATCACTTTTTAAATCAGCCCCTTCGCAGATAAGAATCGCTCGGCCTCGATAGCAGCCTTGCAGCCACTGGCAGCAGCGGTGATAGCCTGACGATAATGAGGATCGGCAACGTCACCTGCCGCAAAGACACCGGGCACCCTTGTACGAGGCGTGCTACCTTCCGTCACAATATACCCTACTTCATCCGTCTCAACCCACGGTTTGAATACATCTGAATTTGGTTTGTGCCCGATAGCCAGAAAAAAGCCGTCGATAACCACGTCGTATCGTTCCTCATCAGCCTGTCCCATTCGTTTCACCAGATGGACACCTTCTACCCCATCTTCGCCAAACAAGCCGACAGCATTGTGTTCGAAGAGCACTTCAATCTTTTCATTGTTCATCACACGCTCTTGCATGATTTGCGAAGCACGCAAATAAGGCTTGCGTACAATCAGATATACTTTGCGGGCAAGACCAGCCAGATAGACAGCTTCCTCGCAGGCCGTGTCTCCGCCACCTACCACAGCAACCACCTTTTTCCGATAGAAAAATCCGTCACAGGTAGCGCAAGCACTCACACCCATGCCTGCATATTTCTTCTCATCATCCAGTCCCAAGTATTTGGCCGTAGCTCCTGTGGCGATAATCAAAGTCTCGGTTTCAATCACCTTGCCATCATCCATGGTTACCTTGTAAGGAGCCTGTCCCAGGTCGGTAGCCGTCACAATGCCGTTGCGCATATCCGCTCCGAAACGTTCGGCTTGTTTGCGCAAGTCTTCCATCAGTTCCGGACCGGCAATGCCTTGCGGATAACCAGGAAAGTTCTCCACGTCAGTTGTGGTAGTCAGCTGCCCTCCGGGCTGCAAACCAGCATAAAGCACCGGCGAAAGATTGGCACGTCCGGCATAGATGGCCGCCGTATAGCCGGCGGGACCGGATCCGATAATCAGACATTTTACTTTTTCTGTTTCCATATCATGTAGTTATTAGGATTTATAGTCAGTTGATAAGTTCTGTTTCATCGCAGGTCTACCACCTCGGCCATCGGATACTCCTTCGGTTCGAAGCGGAAGTCCCCCTCGGTATAGGTCTGTCCGCCTTCAAACGAATCAATCACGATCAGTGCTGTTCCTCCTCCCCGTTGCGCCATGCTGATACGGGCGGGGCGGCCATTCTCTTTCGAGACATATAGAATGATGCACTGCAGTTCCTGCTGTCGGTCTTCGGCCGTCAGCACCACCTTGTGACATCCGCTAAAGGCAGGATTGTCAACCTTTCCCAGCTTAAGTTTATACCCCTTGTTATAGAGAGAAAGCCAAGCGTAGGGATTGAGTGTCTGTAACTCTTCAGGCGAAGGTTCCGAAACGTTCACCTCTTCGCTGGAAGGCAGATAGGTCCACTGCGTATGTCCATCAAACCAAGTGATGATGCCCCCTGCCTCCAGACGGAACCGGTCTCCTTGTAGACGGATGCAACCGGTCTGCCGGTCACCATCAGATGTCTGCACGGTAAACAAAACCTTCACACCGCCCGCAGACCGAATGGCTTCAGCCGTACGGTCAAGTATCTCCCGGGCTGATTCCTGTTGTGCCCAAAGAGGCATACAGCTGACCCACAACAGAAGACAAAGCCACATCCAACATCCAACCTTTTTCATATCACGATTTATTGGGTGAATCTATTACTGTTTACGACTGCAAGTTGTTCAGCCGTTGTTCCAAATCCATTTCATCCACACAAAAGACTTCGCGCGGTTTACTACCCTGTGCAGGTCCCACGATACCAGCCTTCTCCAGCTGGTCCATCAGGCGTCCTGCCCGATTGTATCCGATAGAGAACTTGCGCTGTATCAACGAGGTAGAACCTTGCTGATGTACTACAATCAAGCGGGCAGCTTCCTCAAAGAGCGGATCCAGATGTCCCATATCCACTTCCGACAGATCATTGCCCGAGTCATTGGGATCCACATATTCAGGCAGATAGAATGCGGTAGGATATCCCTGCTGGACGGCAATGTATTTGGTAATCTCCTCCACTTCGGGGGTATCGATAAAGGCACACTGCACACGTACCGGATCACCGCCTTGCGAAAAGAGCATATCGCCCCGACCAATCAATTGGTTGGCTCCCGGACGGTCGAGGATGGTGCGTGAGTCTATCATCTGCATGACACGGAATGCGATGCGGGCCGGAAAGTTCGCTTTGATAGTACCCGTAATGATGTTGGTGGTTGGACGCTGGGTAGCAATGACCATGTGGATGCCCACGGCACGAGCCAACTGGGCGATACGGGCTATCGGCAACTCCACATCCTTGCCGGCCGTCATAATCAAGTCACCGAATTCATCGATAACCACCACAATGTACGGCATGAACTTGTGCCCTTTCTCCGGATTCAGGCGGCGTTCGATAAACTTCTGGTTATACTCCTTGACGTTACGAACATGGGCAGCTTTCAACAGATCATACCGCGTATCCATCTCCACACAAATCGAGTTCAATGTCTGCACCACCTTGGTCACATCGGTGATGACAGGTTCTGCCTCATCCGGCAGTTTGGCCAGAAAATGGTTTTCAATCACCGAATAGATGCTGAACTCCACTTTCTTGGGATCGACCAGCACAAACTTCAGTTCCGATGGGTGTTTCTTATAGAGCAACGAAGTGATGATGGCATTCAGTCCCACAGACTTACCTTGTCCCGTAGCACCGGCCACCAGGATGTGGGGCATCTTGGCCAAATCCACCATAAAGACTTCATTGGTGATGGTTTTACCTAAGGCAATAGGCAATTCGAAGGTTGATTCCTGAAATTTCTTACTACCGATAATGCTCTGCCCGGAGACAATCTTCGGATTTGCATTGGGCACCTCTATACCGATGGTACCTTTACCCGGTATCGGTGCAATGATACGAATGCCCAGTGCGGCCAGATTCAAGGCAATGTCATCCTCCAGTCCTTTCACTTTCGAGATACGGATGCCTTGCTCCAATGTGATTTCATAGAGCGTCACCGTAGGACCGACCGTCGCCTTAATGCTGCTCACCTCAATGCCAAAACTACGCAGAGTCGATACAATGCGATCCTTGTTGGCGGTCTGTTCAACCATATCAATGGAAGGAGCGTCATCGTCAAAATGCTTCATCAGATCAATGGTGGGGAAATGGTAGTTCTCCAAGTCAAGACGCGGATTGTATGGTTCCATATCCGGAGCCCTGTATTCATCTTCTTCGGCAGCCTCCACTTCAAAAGCAGGTTCCTGAGGGGCTGCCTCTTCCTCAAAAGGGGAAGAGGGCTCGGACTCCGGTGTATCGATGGTCATGGGCACCTCTACATCCTCTCTAACCTTACGCTTCGCCTGTTCATCTACTTCCAACATGATTTCCGTAGCCGATTTTTCTTCTTCCGCCTTCTCCTCTGTTGCTTCAAACGGCACGCTAGGCTCCGTTTCCACAGGAACGTCCTTCTTTCGTCCCTTTGCTGTCCATGAATCAGTAAACTCCTCGGGGACCTCCCCTTCTGCCACCTGAGGGGGCTCCGACGAAGAGGGCTTGTCCTTCGGCTTTCGCTTCATAAAGCTGAGTCGGAACACATCACGTAACCAATCAATGGTACGGGCACTGATATAGATAAAGAAACAGAGAGCCGTTGCCAGTAAGATAAGCCAAACGCCCGGTGCCCCTACCTGCGATGCCAGCCAGCGACTTACATTATATCCGTGCAAACCACCCAAATAGATAAAAGAGCCTTCGTATTGTGCCTGAAAGGCAAAGCCGAAAAAGATAGAGAACCAAATGAGCAACAATGAACAGGAGATAAACCAACGCCACAAGCGGATGGTCCGCACCCGCATCAGTTTCAAACCAGCTACTGCCAAGAAAATCAGAATGAAGAATGAAGCGATACCAAAACAGTCGTTGATCAGGTAGCTGGCCAGCTGGGCTCCCCGACTGCCTGCATAGTTCTTCACGCCATTATCAGTAGCGGCCAACTCCTGCGCCGTACTACCATCAATGACACTTTGGTCGGCAGCTCCCGTTACGAAGAAGGAGGAGAAGGCCAGCAACAAATAGACTGCAAAGATGACCAATAGCAGTCCTACGATAAAGTGGAACGTTTCATTTCTGAAAGCCCCCGTCATCCGTTTTCCAATCCAAGGCTTACCGCCCTCTTTCTGCATATTTTTTCCCGTTGAACTATTTTTCTTTGACATAACCATATTTTGAAAAGTATCGGACGCAAAAGTAATAAATTAAAATCACCCACGCAACAACGCGACGTTGCAACGTGGGTGATTTGTTTTCACACAGAGTAGAATTCCCCTATCTCTGACCGGTTATTCCAGTCCGACTGCGTTCTCTACGGGAGTCAGAATAAACGTAAACTCATAGTCTGCATAAGGCACCTGATACTCCGGACGAGTAATGCGTCTCCAGCTATCCTCACACCCCAGTCCAGTCTGCTTCAAATCAATGCAGAGGTTGGTCAGATTGGCTTCCTCCACCTCTGGAGAGTGTCTCTGACCCTTCTCCAATCCCTCGTCTAACGAATCAATGGTGTAATGCAGTGCTGATGCCGAGAAAGGAGCAGCAGCTACAATACGGATGCCACGGCCTGCAGGATTCAGCATTTTCCACCAACGGATATCCGTCTTGGTACCGTTCTCTTGCGGACGGATATAAGGATAGAACTGTTCAGTTACGCTCTGGCGGTAGATACCCAAATCCGTACAATGATTGCGGTCAGCATAATTTTCAACAGGGCCACGTCCATAATATTCAATGGTTTCAAACGAGCGTGGCATTGGCATCTGCATACCAAAACGGAACATACTGGGCACTTCGGCATTTTTGTCGGTCGTCATTTTCTGAGTCACCTTCACGGCACCACGGTTGTTGATGGTATAGATCAGCTTCAGGACAGCTGATACAGTTGGCATCTCATAGGCAGCCTCAATCACTACCTGCTTGTTCTCTGTCCGTTGGTTCAGTGAGGTGAGTTTCATCTCCGGATTTTTCCACGGAGCGTATTTACGTTGCAAGTTGGCTCCAAGATCATTGTCAGTCGGAGCACGCCAGAAGTTAGGAGTCAGTGCCTCACCCTCTTGAATCATCTCCACACCATTCACTACATATCTGCTTAAGAATCCATTTTGTCTGTCGAACTCGGCCGTAAAGTGTTCACCGTTCACGATGAGGTAGTTCTTGTCATTCTCAGCCGCCACAGGTGCCACCGTCTCTATATTGCTCAGTTCACAGTTCTTCAATTCCATGGAAGGAACCTTGTACGCATTCACCACCAACTGGTTCTTGGCCACTACATGTCCGGCAGGCAACAAGCCCTCGCGGTTTTTCTGTTTATAGATCACATTCAGCAGCCACTCGGTACATTGGCAGGTCTTGCCTAAATCCAGTTTGATTTTGGCCGTCTGCTGAGGAGCTACGTTCAGGTTGTCTACCCTACCGGTACGCACAACCTTGCCACCTTTCAACAATTGCCATTCCATATAGTAAGCCGAAAGGTCGCGGAAGAAGTTTTCATTAAAGACGCTGATTTCACCTTGTTGCAGGTCTACAGCCGAGGTCCAGATATTCTGATAGATATGTCCGACTTCGTACATGTGCGGATTGGGCACACGGTCAGGGCTGATCAGACCGTTGTCGCAGAAGTTATTGTCACTGGCATCGAAGCGGTTGAAGTCGCCGCCATATGCATAGATGGTCTTTCCGTTCTTACCAGTCCAACGTACCGACTGGTCTACAAAGTCCCAAATAAATCCGCCCTGATACTTGGGGTACTTGCGGATGAGATCCCAATACTCCTTGAATCCGCCCTGCGAATTACCCATAGCGTGGGCATATTCACATTGAATCAGAGGCATCTGGTAAGTATCATCCTTGCAGTATGCTTCACAGCCGTCGTAGCCCAAGTACATCGGACAATAGATGTCAGTCTTTCCATCCTTGCATGCCTGTTCATATTGCACGGCACGGCTATGGTCTTCTGCCTTCACCCAATCGTAAGCGGCTTCAAAGTTCTCGCCATAACCGGCCTCGTTGCCAAGCGACCAGAAGATGATGCTGGGATGGTTGTAGCCGCGTTGCACATTGCGCTGGTTGCGTTCCAGATGCGCTTTCCTATAAGCAGGATTCTTAGCCAACGTCTGTTCCTTATAACCCATGCCGTGTGATTCCACGTTGGCCTCAGCCACCAGATAGATACCGTACTGGTCACACAAGTCGTACCACAGGTTGTCATCGGGATAGTGACAGGTACGCACGGCATTGATGTTGAACTGCTTCATAATCTGTATATCCTGCATCATCCGTTCCGGCGATACGACATAACCACCGTCTGGATCCAGTTCGTGACGGTCGGCTCCCTTGAAGAGTACAGGCTGGCCGTTCACCAACAGCTGTGCATTCTTCAACTCAATCTTCCGGAATCCCACCTTGACAGGAATCACCTCGGTAGCACCCTGCATGGTAGCACGAAGCGTATAGAGATACGGAGTCTCCGCTGTCCATTTTTGTGGAGTCTCCACATCCATACGTACCGTTCCGTTACCGTTGGCCGTTGCTGTAGCCACCTGTTTGCCGGCAGCATCCAGCAGTTCCAAAGCGACCTTTCCTCCACCTTTTAACGTCAGCGTCACATCCAGCGAACCGTTCTGGTAGTTTTCATCCAAGTCGGGAACTACGCGGATATCCTCCACGCGCTTTTTGTCACGCGCATAGAGGTAGCAGTCGCGCCCCACACCGCTGTAGCGGAAGAAGTCCTGATCCTCCAGATAGCTGCCGTCACACCAACGGAACACCTGAAAGGCAATGAGGTTCTTCTGTCCCGGCTTCAGATAGGGAGTCAGGTCAAACTCAGCCTCCAGTTTGCTGTCTTCACTATAACCGACATAGCGACCGTTCACCCAAAGATACATATTGGAAGTCACCGAGCCGAAGTGGGCGATGACATCTTTGCCCTTCCATGAAGCCGGAACCATGATTTCACGGCGATACGAACCTACATGGTTGTTGGCTGTGGGCACCACAGGCGGATTGTTGTCAAACTGACTACGCCAGGCATACCCAACGTTCACATAGATGGGATCACCATACCCGTTCAGTTCCCATACGGCAGGCACTTGCAGGTCATTCCATCCCTTGTCGTTGTAATCAGTCTTCCAGAAATCGGTAGGACGCGCATCGGCATCCTTCACCCAGAAGAACTTCCAGGTTCCGTTCAGCGTCATGAAATTGGCGGATTTTTCCTTCACCCCACGGGCAGCAGCATCAGCTGATTCGTAAGCAAAGTAACTGGTGTGCATCGGCGCACGGTTCACGGCATTGACCACCGGGTCAAGCCATTCGTTAAAGGACTGGGCAGAAACCATCAGAGCAAAGGCTGTCAGCAGTCCGGTCAGCAGTTGTCTTTTCATAAATATGATTTTTATAGTTACATTAATCAATCTCAACGACCATTTCTATTTACAGATGCAAATATAAACAAAGTTTGTTACAAGAAGGCGCTTCCCCCAGTTTATTTCTGTCAGGTATGCAAATTTATCGCATCATTTCATGCACACGCCTATACCCACTATTTTGCAGAATAAATCCACATCTTCACTCTCTTTGTTGGTATTTTTGGTATATTCTGTAAAAAGTCGTACATTTGACCACATGATTCAATTACAAACCTATGTACAATCAATGAAAAAAATTATGATGTTCAAAAAGATGCTTGCCTGTCTGGTCTTCGCCTTTGCACTGCCAGGCATGGCACAACACATTCCTACCTTGGAGGAGGCTGCTTACGGTGGACTCATCCGTACGCAAGGTGGCAGTTACGTAAATTGGTTGCCTGACGGCAATCACTATTCCAAAACCGAGCGGAGAGACGACGGCATGTATGAAGTGGCCTCGTACAGTGCCGCGAACGACGAACGCAGCGTACTCATTACCGCTGAACAGTTAATCAATCCCGCTACCGGCAAGCAGTTGCGGGTACGCAGCTTCCAATTCGATGCCGCCGGCCGTCAGATATTGATCTATACCAATACCCGTCGGGTGTGGCGTTACGACACACGCGGCGACTACTGGGTGCTCAACCTCTCCACAGGCCGCTTGCAACAGTTAGGTAAAGGATTGCCCGAAGCCACCCTGATGTTTGCCAAGTTCTCTCCGCAAGGCGATCGCGTAGCCTACGTCTGTCAAAACAACATTTATGTGGAAAACTTGTCGGATGGCCGCCGCATTGCCGTCACTACCGACGGTACCGACGAAATTGTCAACGGCACCTTCGATTGGGTGTACGAGGAGGAGTTCGGCTGTCGTGACGGTTTCCGCTGGAGCCCCGACGGCAACAGCATAGCCTACTGGCAGAGCGACACGAAGGGTACCGGTTGGTTCCCCATCATCAACAATGTAGACTCTCTTTACCCAACCATCCAGCGTTTTCCCTATCCGAAGGCCGGCACACAGAACTCTGCAGTCAAGGTAGGCACGGTGTCGGCACAGGGAGGCATCACGACCTGGATAGAATTGCCCGGCGATGCCCGCGAACATTACATTCCCCGTATGGAGTACATCCCCGACAGCGACGAACTCTTTATCCAGCAGATGAACCGGGCACAAAACACCAATCGTGTATGGATAGCCCGTACGGGTGAATCTACAGCCGAGAACATCTTCACTGATACCGACAAGGCTTGGTTGGAGACCAACGACCAAGTCAGTTGGTTAGAGGGGAACAAATGGTTCACCTGGCAGAGCGAACGGAACGGATGGCGCCATCTGTATCGCGTAAGCCGCGACGGCAAGCAGATACTCCCCATTACACAAGGCGACTTCGATGTAGTCAGCGAAGAGGGCATGGACTTGAAGAAAGGATTGGTCTACTTCATCGCTTCGCCCGACAACTATACGCAACGTTACCTCTACCAAGCCCGCCTTTTCGGCAAGGGAGAGGTCAAACGCCTCAGCCCGGCCGACCAAAGCGGACAGCACCGTTACAGCATCTCACCCAACGGACGCTGGGCCATGCACACCTTCAGCAACGCGCAGACGCCACCCGTCATCGACCGCATCAGCCTGCCTGCCCACAAACGGGTAAAACTCATTACAGACAATGCGGAGGCTCTCCGGCAGTTCCAAGCCATGGGATTACAGCCCAAGGAGTTTGTCAAGGTACGCTCTGGCGAGTTACTGCTCGATGCGTTCATGATCAAGCCGGTGAATTTCGACCCCAACAAAAAATACCCTGTCATCATCGATGTCTATGGCGAACCGGCCAGCGCTACCGTAGAAGATGTTTGGCAAGGCGGAAGTCCCTGGCACCAATACCTGGCCAACTTAGGATACATTGTAGTGAGCATCGAGAATCGAGGTGCCAATACACCGCGTGGACGCGAATGGCGTAAATGCATCTATGGCGAGGTTGGCACCTTTGCCAGCCAAGACCAGGCACGGGGCATCCAAGATCTGGCCCGTCAATATGCCTATATTGACCTGAACCGTATCGGCATCACCGGCTGGAGCGGCGGTGGCAGCCAGACGCTAAACTGCATGTTCCGCTATCCCGACGTATTTCACACCGGCATTGCCGTAGCTTTCGTGGCCGACCAGCGGCTCTACGACACCATCTACCAGGAGCGCTACATGAACACGCCCCAGGCCAACCCCGACGGATATCGCAAAGGCTCTCCCATCTCCTACGTCGAAGGGCTGAAGGGCAACCTGCTCCTGATTCATGGGACGGGTGACGACAACGTGCACTACCAGAGCTGCGAGCGGTTGGTCAACGAGTTGGTTCGCCTCGGGAAGATTTTCTCACAGATATCCTATCCCATGCGTTCGCACAGTATCAACGAGCGCGAAGGCACCACACTCCACCTGCGCAAGACGATGGCCGACTACTGGCTGAAACATCTGCCTGCGGGCGGACGATAGCTACGAACTACAAGCTACCAGTAGGTCTGCCCAGAACACCGTCCGCAGTGACACATTGCGTGCGTATTGGGCAGACATACAGGTCTTCCCTTTCAGGCAATGATGACAACCTGCGTCGCACCCCCATGCTTACACCATGCAAACCCTATGTTTACACCTCGTAAACATAGGGTTTGCAATACTTAAACGCCCTGTTTGGCAAGCATAAACGCCGTGCTTTACATATACGATTTAATTGGTTATCTATTGCCGCAGCTGATACGTGCCGGCTTCATATTCCTGAGCCACGCTCTCTCCGGGCAACGTTACCGAAGCTGTAGCCCCCTGTGGTATGGTAAAGTTCCATATCCACTGGTCGCCTTCGTATCTCCATTCGCTTTTGATAAGTCCGGCAGCCGAATGATAGGCAGCCCGTACAAAGCCCAGCCGTCTGTCGGGGAACGGCTTCATCAGGATGTGGCGGAAGCCGGGTCGGGAAGTGTCGGCAGCGATGCCTGCCACACTTTTCCATATCCACTCACACACGCATCCATAGGCATAGTGATTGAAGCTGTTCATGCCGCTGGGTCCCATGCCGTACTCTTTCATGTAGCTGTTCCATCGTTCCCAGACAGTGGTAGCTCCGTTGTCCACCGAATAGAGCCAGCTGGGATTCCTGCGTTGCAGCAGCAATTCATAGGCAATGTCCTGCATACCGTTCTCCGTCAATGTGGCCATCAAGATAGAGGTTCCGAGGAAACCCGTCTGCAGGCAGTTGCCGTGATCGGCAAAGTTCTGACGCAACCGCTGTATCATACACTCTCGTGCCTCACCCTCCACCAACTTGTTCTTCAGTGCGAAGAGGGCCGGTGTCTGCATGGTGTCGAACAGCTGCTCCTTGAAGGTGCCGTCCGGATTCAGGAAACGTTCGTGCAGGTATTGCACGGCATTTGCTATCATGGCTTCGTATTTCTCCGTCGGACGACCGGTAGCCTGTGCCATGTCGCGCATGAGGCGTGCATCCATCAGCCAATAGCTGGCACCCAGGTAGTTCCAATAGGTGTATGCCTGAGGGGAAATCACCGTCCGTCCTGCGTTGTCTTGGATATAGATGCCCCCTCCACAGCTCTCTAACGGTTCGTAACTCAGCCAGTCGGCCCATTGGTAGTTACCGTTTTCACTGCTTAAGGCAGCATGGTCATAACAGGTCTCGTTGACATGATCGATGAAGCGTTCCATGGCTTCCCAGTTCTCGTCGATGATGTCCGTGTCGGCAAACTGTTTCCATACAACCCAAGGTACTATCACACCGGCATCGGCCCAGCCCACGCGCATCATCTCACTGGGAGAAGAGCCGTATTGTCCGAAAGGTGCCACGCCGGGGAATCCACCTGCAGAAGTCTGGGTATCACGCATATCACGCATCCATTTGTGGAAGAAGAGGCGCGTATCGGCAAAGAAGGAACCGGTCTCTGCAAAGACTTGGGTATCGGCTGTCCAGCCCAAACGCTCGTTGCGTTGCGGGCAGTCGGTAGTGACAGAGAGGTAGTTGGAGCGTTGCCCCCACACTGTGTTCGAAATCAGTTGGTTGACTCCCGCATGACCCGTTTCCAAAGTGCCGGTCTCCATCTGACGGGTGATGGAAGAAACCGGTATCGACTGAAGCGAACGGATGCGCACCTCGTCAGTAGCGGTGATGGAGACGTACCGATAGCCGAAGAAGGTACATTGGGGACGGTAAACAACGTATCCCTTGCTGTCGGCAAAAATGTAGCTGAGCTGCATACCGATGTCCGGAATGCGGAGATTACGCCGGTGGCAGCTGCCTTCGGGACCGTCCATACCACGTGCCTTTGCTCCGTTGCCATCGTTCAGCAGTTCGGCAGGCAAGCAAGTCAGCTTGGTATCAGCCGGGGCACTGAACTGAAACGAAGGAACGGCAGCACAGTTCTGACCGAAATCCACCACCAACGTTTCACCCGGCCGCACGACCAGCTCCTGACCAGACTGATACTCCCGGTCGACAACCACCGTACCGTACGCCTCGTCGCTTTGGCCGGTCACCTCCTTCCATACGTATGCCTGTTGCGGATGCAGAGCCAGATCTTCGCGCAGATAGACCTCAGCCCCCTCCGAGGGAAGTATTTCGCCTTCAAACTCTCGATTCACCTCAGGGGTAGACAGCAACTGAGGCGTGTCATATCCCCGTGCGATGCGTGCATCGTACTCCTCACCGTCAAAGATGGCGGCATGACGTACCGGGCCTGCCACACCGGCCTGCCAATCGGTACAGTTGGTACCATAACAACGGGTTGTACCATCGGCAAACGTCAGGACAACCACACCACGGAAAGCCACTTTCTGTCCTACCATACCTTGGTGCCCACTGACTGTCACAATCTTGTCGGCCCACCAGCCGGGCGTGACCTGTACGGCAAAGGTATTTTCGGCCTGCGGGTCAACGGCAAGTGCCTCCGTGACATCGTAAGTGAACGAACGTTTGGTTTTGGCATAATGGGTGAAGCCCGGCTTCAGAATCTCTTTCCCGACGGAGCGTCCGTTGACATAGAGCTGGTAGATGCCCAGACCGGTTGTGGTCCAGCGGGCATTCACCACTTTTTTTTCATTCTTGAGTGTAGATACAAACCAGCTGGCTCCATCAGCTGCCCGTTCGTTGTCTCCTCCGATGATGCCGTCTACCACAGGTGCGTTGGCGGCAGAGATCCATTGGGAGCAGCGCCATACGGTGTCGTTCATCGCTTCGGCACGCACCCCCACCACAGTTGATGGTGATGAACTGCATCCCGCCGTAACGGTTGCTACCAGAAGCAGTACCGATGCATAGTGAATCAGGTGTCTTTTCATGGTGTTCGATTGTTTTTATTAAAGTATAGTACTCGTGAACTCTCAGAGGATAGCCTTCAGCTGCTCAGCCATCTGCGCCTGCACCTCTTGGGCAGCCCTACGTGAGGCTTCGGCAAAGCGTTCCGTCTTATCCACATAGATGATGCCCCGGCTGCTGTTGACGATGAGTCCGCACTGGCTGTTCATTCCATACTTACAGACCTCTTCCAGCGAACCGCCTTGAGCTCCGATGCCGGGTACCAGCAGGAAGTGATTGGGCACAATCTTGCGGATATCTTCAAAAGCACGTCCCTGTGTAGCACCTACCACATACATCATACGGTCGTCGCCTGCCCATTGCTGGCTCTTGCGCAGTACCTTCTCAAACAGGCGTTCGCCCTGCTCATCCGTCGTGAGCTGGAAGTCGTGACTGCCCTTGTTGCTGGTCAAAGCCAGCAGGATGACCCACTTGCCTTCGTAGGTAAGGAAGGGGGTGACGCTGTCTTCGCCCATATAGGGGGCTACCGTGACCGAGTCGATGTCCAATTCGTCAAAGAAAGTGCGTGCATACATGGCCGAGGTATTGCCTATGTCGCCGCGTTTGGCATCTGCAATGATAAACTGGTCGGGGTACTGCTGCTTGATGTAGTTCACCGTCTTCTCGAAGGCCATCCATCCCTTCACGCCCATGCTCTCGTAGAAAGCCAGATTGGGCTTATAGGCGATACACAGATCAGCAGTGGCATCGATGATTGCCTTATTAAATGCAAAGATAGGGTCTTCTTCCTTCAGCAGGTGCTCGGGAATCTTCTTGATGTCGGTGTCCAGACCTACGCAGAGAAAGCTCTGCTTTCTTTTTATGTTCTCAAATAAATCCTGTTTATTCATATCGTCAATGATTAAATGTTACTCGTAACTCATAACTTGTAGCTGGTAGCTCGTAACTCGTAGCTACCTACAATTCACTCTCTTTCAGCCGCTCGGCATTCTCGGCCACGATGAGGTGGTCGATACAGTCCTGTATTTCTCCGTCCATGAAGGCGGCTAGATTATAAATGGTGTAATTGATGCGGTGGTCGGTGATGCGCCCCTGCGGGTAGTTGTAGGTGCGAATCTTAGCTGAACGATCGCCGGTAGACACCATGGTCTTGCGCTTGGAGGCGATGTCGTCGATGTACTTCTGGTGCTCCTTGTCGTAGATAAAGGTACGCAGGCGCGAGAGGGCGCGTTCCTTGTTCTTGGGCTGGTCGCGCGTCTCGGTACACTCTATCAGTATCTCCTCCACCACGCCGGTATTGGGGTTCTTCCAGTTGTAGCGCAGGCGCACGCCCGACTCCACCTTGTTGACGTTCTGTCCGCCGGCACCTCCACTACGGAAGGTGTCCCACTTGATTTCGCCTTCGTTGATAACCACATCAAACTCTTCGGCCTCGGGCAGTACAGCCACCGAAGCGGCGGAAGTGTGTACACGTCCCTGTGTTTCGGTAGCCGGTACCCGCTGCACGCGATGTACGCCCGATTCGTATTTCAGGGTACCATAC
This sequence comes from uncultured Mediterranea sp., assembly GCA_945641355.1. Lineage (GTDB taxonomy): Bacteria > Bacteroidota > Bacteroidia > Bacteroidales > Bacteroidaceae > Bacteroides. Next base: position 47,359 of record CALZEQ010000004.1, read on the forward strand.
ACATTGTCGCCCGTCACCGAGCAGATGATTTCCTTGAATCCACCGGCAGCCCCCTCGTTGGCACTGGAAACTTCCAGATGCCAGCCTTTGATGTCGCAGTACTTGCTGTACATACGGAAGAGGTCGCCGGCAAAGATAGCGGCCTCATCCCCTCCCGTGCCGCCTCGTATTTCGAGGATGGCATTACGGCTGTCCTGCGGGTCGGCAGGGACGAGCAGCAGCTTGATTCTTTCTTCCAGTTCTGGCTGGCGTGTCTGACACACATCCAGTTCTTCACGTGCCATTTCGCGCATTTCAGGGTCGGTCTCATTGGCGATGATGTCCTTTGCCTCTTCGATGCCGCTGAGTACCTGCATGTACTCCTTTCGTGCTTCCATCAGGTCGCCCAGCTCCTTGTACTCTTTGGTAAGCTTGACGTAACGTTTCTGATCAGCGATTACGGCCGGGTCGGTAATCAAAGTAGACACCTCCTCAAAGCGGGCGACGAGGCTGTCCAGCTTTTCTAATATTGTATTGTTGTCTGCCATATTTATTATTCAGCCAATCTTCTAATCCATTTATATTTTAAAGTTGCCATCCGGTAGGTAATCACTACCCATCCCATCAGGGCAAGTATGCCGATGCCTTTGCGCAGGAAGTTTCTTTCTCCCCACGTGTCCATTAGGAAGGTGAACATGCCCAGCAGGCAGGACATGCCTATCAATACGCAGAGGCTGACGATGAATTTCTTCTTCATGTCTAATGAATAGGGTTATAGTGTATTCTCCTTCTCCATCATAGATCTTTCAGATTACTTGCAAAGATAATTGGCCCAACGGTACTGGCGGGTCACGATGTTGAACGTAATGACCAGCCAACCGATGGAACCGAGCATGAACATGATGTCGCGCAACGAGAAGCGACGGGCCTCAATCAGCAGCCACGACTCATAGCCCATATAGACCGCGATACATACACTGGCCATGCAGCACAGAAAATAGATAAGTTTACGCATACTTGTAACTTGTAGCTCGTAGCTATAGAGCGGAAGATTTTCCGCCCCTACCGATAGCTCAATACACAAACTCCCCGAACTCACTCTTGATGACCAGCTCCTTCTTGTCGCTCTCCTCGATGCGACCGATGACCTGCGCGTCGATGTTGAAGATCTTCGAGATGGCAATCACCTCTTCGGCATGTTCGGGCGACAAATAGACTTCCAGGCGATGGCCCATGTTGAACACTTTGTACATCTCTGCCCAATCTGTATCGCTCTGCTCCTTGATGGTGCGGAACAGGGGCGGTACGGGGAAAAGGTTGTCCTTGATGACACGGCAGTTGTCGCCTACAAAGTGCAGCACCTTGGTCTGTGCGCCACCGGAGCAATGCACCATGCCATGAATCTGCGGACGCAGGGCATCGAGCAGTTTCTTGACCACCGGGGCATAGGTGCGGGTAGGCGACAGCACCAGCTTGCCTGCATCCAGCGGACTGCCCTCTACGGGATCGGTCAGCTTCAGTCCACCGCTGTACACCAGTTCATCGGGCACGGCCTTATCGAAACTCTCCGGATACTTCTCGGCCAGGTACTTGGCAAACACATCGTGGCGGGCCGAGGTCAGTCCGTTGCTGCCCATGCCGCCGTTGTACTCTTTCTCGTAGGTAGCCTGTCCGTAGGATGCGAGGCCTACGATGACATCGCCCGGACGGATGTTGGCATTGTTGATGACATCACTGCGCTTCATGCGGCAGGTCACTGTACTGTCCACAATGATGGTGCGTACCAGGTCGCCCACGTCGGCCGTCTCGCCGCCGGTGGCATATACGCCTACGCCCATCTCACGCAGTTCGGCCAGCAGTTCGTCCGTACCGTTGATGATGGCGGAAATCACCTCTCCCGGCACCAGCAGTTTGTTGCGTCCGATGGTGGAAGAGACCAGGATATTGTCCACGGCTCCCACACAAAGCAGGTCATCAATGTTCATGATGAGTGCATCTTGTGCGATGCCTTTCCATACGCTCAGGTCGCCCGTCTCCTTCCAATACATATAGGCCAGGCTCGATTTGGTGCCTGCGCCGTCGGCGTGCATGATGTTGCAATACTCGGGGTCACCTCCCAGAATGTCGGGAATGATTTTGCAGAAGGCTTGCGGGAAAATGCCTTTGTCGATGTTCTTGATGGCGTTGTGCACATCCTCTTTCGATGCGCTTACACCACGCATCATGTATCGTTGGTTACTCATGAGTTGAAAGTTTATATTCCATTGATTCCGCAAATATACAGCTATTTTTTCAGATTCCCGTACACCGTATTTATTTATTTCAATTTGATTGGTTGTCCGAAAGCTACTGTGACGGACGCAAAGCGAACGATGAACGACCCGGCAGCAGACAAGTGCTGCACATTTACGCTATCTATTATTTTCGCCGAAGTCCATCCGGAACTTGGTTCAGCCCTATCCTTAGGTTGAACGGTAACTAAGTATACGACTGAAACAAACTAAGAACAGGACTGAAAGGACATCTGCCTACAAGCGCTCTCGTCCGGCGAAGGAGGGGAAGGCACTCGCAGTACCTTCCCGGGGAGATGAAAAGAGGAGCCGACAGGTTGAAAAAAGATTCAAAACGGTGCGACAATTGTCCCATGACACAATTTTACACCGATTATAAACTATTTTAACAGGAGGTAGAAAGCTGTAAATGAACATGTTTAAACTTCGGAATCGAGCCCCGGAAGGCTGCTGTCGGCCGGGCGCGAAGTGAGATTTTAATAACTAACTTTTTTAATCTTAATTTATTTACGATGAAGATACGAAAGATCTTTAATTGTATGGACAGACTGAGAGGCTCTGTAGCCTTTGTCGTCAGTTTGTTGCTTTGCCTCAATGCGCAACTGCTCTTTGCGCAAGGTATTCATGTAAAAGGTGTGGTAAACGATGCACTTGGCCCGGTGATTGGTGCCAGTGTCGTTGAAAAAGGCAACACAGGTAACGGTACCATTACCGACATTGACGGTAATTTCTCGCTTCAGGTACCTGCCAATGCCACCATCGTGATTAGTTTCATTGGTTATAAGACGCAAGAGATTCCTGTGAACGGGCAGAAATCGCTTACCGTACAACTGGTTGAAGACAGCGAAATGCTGGAAGAGGTAGTGGTTGTAGGTTACGGTACGATGCGTAAGAAGGACCTGACCGGTTCGGTTGTACAAATCAATCCGGACAAGATTGCCGACCAGAATCCCGGTTCTGTACAAGACCTGTTGCGTGGTACGCCCGGTCTGCAGATCGGTTTCGATTCATCGGCCAAGGGCAGCGGTGCTTCCATCCAGCTGCGCGGTCAGAACTCTCTGTATACCGAAGGCAGTCATAACTCTCCGCTCATCATCCTCGACGGTATGGCCTTCAACGGCGAACTCTCTGAAATCAACCCCGATGACATCGGTCAGATTGACGTGCTGAAAGATGCCTCTTCGGCTGCCATCTACGGTGCCAAGGCTGCCAGCGGTGTGCTGATCATCACGACCAAGAAGGGTAAGGAAGGCAAGCCGACCATCAACGTCAGCGCCAATTTGGCTGCCAACACCAAATCTGCTTACCGCGACGTGTTCAGCCCGTCAGAGTACATGACCTACCGCGAAGACTGGTTCAAGGCTACGACATACGGCTACGATGCCAACGGCAATTGGGGATATTACGGTGTAGAGAGCGGTGTTCCTGCCGGCTACTACGACCACTACAGCAACCTGTCGAAATATGGCATCACCAGCGACCAGTGAGCCAGCACAGGCGCCAAGACGCTGGCTGCCGGTGAAAGCCTCGAATCGCTGTACGCATGTCGTATGGGTCTGGATGCCGATGCCGCTCTGGTAATGGCGAACTACCTGGCCGGACGTACCTATAACTGGGAAGACGCTACGTTCCGCACGGGCTTCAACCAAGACTACAACGCCAGCATTTCGGGTGCTACCGACAAGGTGAACTACTACCTGAGTTTCGGCTACCTGAGAAACCAAGGCGCCATCCAAGGCGATGACTATCATGCTTTCCGTTCGAACATGAAGCTGAATGCCAAGATTGCCGACTGGCTGGAGGTAGGTGCCAACATCAACTTCCAGGACCGCAGCGATGAGTCCAACCCCGTTCCACTGGGCAGCAACTACTGGGACAACAACCAGCTGCGCGAATCGCCCTACGAACTGCGTTATGATGAGGATGGCAACGAACTGCAATATCCGCGTAGCGGCAACCCCACCAATGGCGGTTACAACTACCACTTCAACGTGCAGTACGAGGATCTGGAGAAGGGTTACACCACATTGAATACCATCTTCAACGCCAAGGTGACGCTGCCTTTGGGCATCACTTATCAGTTCAACATCGCTCCGCGCTTCCAGTGGTTCTACGACCGCTACTTCATGTCGTCCGAACTGCCGGGTAGCGTAGCCTCCCAACGCGGTGTCAACCGCAACAGTTCGAAGACGTTTGACTGGTCGCTCAACAACACCCTGACCTGGGAGAAGTTCTTCGACAAGCACCACTTCACCGTGACGCTGGTACAAGAGGCCGAGGAGAACCGCTACTGGTACGACCAAATCTATGCCCGCAACATCACGCCGACCGATGCCCTAGGCTTCCACTACGTCAGCGGTGCCACAATGAGCCAGAGTTCTATCTACACCAGTGACACGCACGATACAGCGGCTGCCTACCTGGGCCGTGTATTCTATGGCTACAACGACCGCTATATGCTGACGGCTACGGTACGCCGCGACGGTTACTCCGCCTTCGGTTCCAACAACCCGTGGGCTACCTTCTGGTCACTCGGCGGCAGCTGGGTATTCTCGGAAGAGAAGTTTGTAGATCTGCCCTGGCTGAACACCGGTAAACTGCGTGTATCGTACGGTACGAACGGTAACCGCTCACTGGCCAATACCTACCTGGCCCTCTCCGACCTGACCGATGGCGGTGTAATGGGATATTACGCCAACGGTACACCGGTCGTCATCCAGGCTCTGCAGATCAACCGTCTGGGCAACCCCAACCTGGAGTGGGAAAAGACAACTGCCTACAACGTAGGTCTGGACTTCGCCGTCCTTGACTATCGCCTGACCGGTAGCGTGGAATGGTACTTCAAGAAAACGCACGATATGATCATGAACCAGCGTCTGCCTAACTTCACCGGATTCAGCAGCATCACCACCAACCTGGGTGAGGTGACCAACTCCGGTATCGAAATCACGTTGAACTCACGCAACATCGACCGTCCCAACTTTACGTGGAACACCACATTGGGCTTCTCATACAACAAGAACCGTATCAATCACCTCTACTATGAGTACGACGAGAACGGCAAGGAAATCAACGATACCGACAACGGATGGTACATAGGCCACCCCGTAGGTGAAATTTGGTATTGGGAGACCGACGGCATCTGGCAGCTGGACGAAGCAGCCGAGGCTGCCAAGGTGAACCAGAAGCCGGGTGACCCGAAGGTAATCAACCACTATACGGCCGACGACAAGGCTGACGGCACACCCGTCTACAACGACAACGACAAGGTCTATCTGGGCACTACCAATCCTCCCATCTACTGGAACATGCGCCACGATTTCACCTTCTTCAAGAACTGGACATTCGCCTTCTCCATGTACTCATACATGGGTCACAAGAGCCTTTCCAGCGATTATCTGAACGGCGACAACTCGGGTTCGATGTTCACCAACACATGCAACACCTACAAGAAAGAGTATTGGACACCCGACAATCCGACCAATGACTATGCCCGCCTGAACGCAGTAGGCCCCAGCGGCTGTACCGGTGTAATGAAGCTCTACAACCGCAGCTTCGTCCGCCTGGACAACATCACCATCGGCTACACACTGCCCAAGAAGCTGACACAGAAGTTCATGATCGACCGTGTTCACCTCACAGCAGGTATCAACAACGTACTTACCATCGACAGTTGGGAATATGGCGACCCCGAAACAGGTGGCTTTGCCAACCGTCAGTTCCAATTTGGTATCAATGTCACACTCTAAAAACGTAAATTCACTATGAAACAGTATATACACATTTTGTATAGAGGCAGTGTCGTGATGGCCGCTGCAGCTGCAATGACGGCCTGCTCCGACTCTTTCCTCAAGCAGGACCCGCTCTCTTTCTACGAACCTACCACCACCTACTCCACCGAAGCCGGTCTGCAGTCGGCACTGACCATGTGCGACAAGCAGCTGAAGACCTACATCCTCGACGGAAACTGGAACAACGTAGGTCTGGCCACCAACTACTATCTGTCTGACGTGGGTATGTATGCCAAGACGGATATGGGTGGCGGTTTCCAGGACAACTTCGATGCAAAGCTTACTCCCACATCGGGTATGGCTTCCGGAGGTGACGGCAACTACATGCAACGCTTCTGGGATCAGGGCTTCAGTGCCGTCAAGTATGCCAACTCCGTACTCTCCTATCTGGATCAGGTAGAGGGGCTGAGCGATGAAATCCGCAATGCCTACAAGGGACGTGCCTATTTCCACAGAGCCTATGCATACTACAACCTGACACTACAGTTCGGTGACATTCCTCTGATCACCAAACTGATGACCGTACCCAAGCAGGACTACACATCGACCAGCAAGGAGGCCATCTTCCAGATGCTGGTACACGACCTGGAGTTTGCAGCCCAATACGTTCCCTCCCAGCGAGACATGACCTATCTGGGCATGGTGAACCAGGAGGCTTGCATGCACCTGCTCATCAAGTGCTACCTGGTGACAGGCGACTATGCCAAGGCTGAATCCGTAGCTACCGATCTGATCAACAACCACGGTCTGAAACTGATGACCGAGCCCTTCGGTACCTGGCAGCCCTCGGGCAACGAACAGACCTGGAAGGTAACCCGTAACGTTGTATGGGACTTGCACCGCACCATCAACGTATGCAATGCCGAAAACAAGGAGCTGATTATGCCTATCATCAACTCCAACGACCAGAACTTCACCTGCTACAACATCATGCGCGCCAACTTTGCACACTGGAGCAACAGCGTGATCCGCGACCCTCACGGTCTGGGAGGCCCCGGTTCCAACTATGCCCGCAACAGTGCCGACTACGATCCAGAACTTGACTGGGTACGTGTAGCCGGCCGTGGCATCGGCCTGAACCGTACCTCGTACCACTACAACAAGACCATTTGGTCATACGACGGCGAAACCGACTGGCAAGACCTCCGTTACAACCGCGAGGTGGGCAACTGGATGGAGATGGAAGACTTTAAGTACAATAACCCGGCCTCAGACTTCTATGGCCAGAACTACCGTCTCTATGCCGACGAAGACTACATCAAGGATGGACAGGTGGTTGTACGCAAGGGCGATATCCTCTGCTCCGACACCATCCGCAGCTGGTATCCTACTCCACTCTACCAGCTCTACATCCTCGATGCCGTAGCCGAAGCCGACCTGAGTGCCAACCAGTTCCAGGGTGCCCAAGGCGTGGGTTGCAACGGCGACATGTATCTGTTCCGTCTGGCAGAGACCTACCTGCTTCGCGCCGAAGCCCGCTTCTACCAAGGCAAGAGTGCTGAAGCTGCCGAAGATGTCAACGCCATCCGTCGTCGTGCCAACGCCAAGAAGATGTATACCACAGTCACCATCGGCGACATCATGGACGAACGTGCCCGCGAACTTTATATGGAAGAGTTCCGTCAGGCCGAAATGGTCCGCGTCTCCTGGTGTCTGGCCAAGAGCGGCAAGCCCGACGAATGGGGCAACACCTACGACCTCAACACATGGGACAAGCAGGAAGGTACTGACTTGAGCGGTGGCAGCTACTGGTACAAGCGTTGTACAACTTACAACGTATTCAACCAGGATTATGGCCGCGGTGCACAAGGTAGCCAAACTTTCGAATACAAGATCAACAAGCATAACCTTTTCTGGCCGGTTCCTAATTCTGCCATCACAGCCAACAACAAGGCTGAGCTGCGTCAGAACTATGGATACGACGGCTACAGCGACAACATTCCGATGTGGACTAACTGGGAAGATGCTGTTGCAGACGAAGACAAGTACTAATTGAGGTGTTAGTTTAAGGTAAAAGGATGAGTAATGAGGGCAGTCCGGCCGGCGGGTCGGGCTGCCTTTTTCGTTATTTCTCGCTGATTTGAACGATTTGTGTACCATTTTGAGCTAATTATTATAATGGAATGGAAGAGAAAACTGTACCTTTGCATCAAGAGAAAACAAATCTGATTGCCATGAACAAAATCATTCTATGCTTAGGGCTGCTGCTGGGCACGCTGCCCGCTCTGTCTGCCCGTCCTTTGTGTCCGCCGGACGACGAGGGACAAGGCAATATCTTCGTGTTGCAAAATCCCGATTACAAACGCAGTCCCTACACCGGCATGACCCGACGCCACTGGATAGAGGCCGCGGAATATTTGCTGAAGGGTGCCTTCGGATACATCCATGCGCTGGACGACCAGATGGACTTTCCCAAACAGCTGGACAAGACCTATCCGCACAATGAGAACGAGGCATCCGTCGCCAGGCTGGAAGGGCTGGCACGTACACTCTTTGTGGCAGCCCCACTGCTGCGCGAAAACCCAGACCTGACCCTGAATGGCATCCGCGTGGCCGACTATTACCGCCACCAGCTGGTAAGCCTATCCAATCCGAAGAGCCGTAGCTACATTCCCCATCGTACAGGCGGCCCCAGCCAGACGTTGCTGGAGCTGGGTTCGCTGGCCATCTCACTGAAGGCTGCACAACCGGTACTATGGGATGTATTGACACCCCTGCAACGCGACGAACTGGCTGCTACGATGCTGAGCTACGGAGACGGGCCTACCATCGGCTCCAACTGGATGTTTTTCAATGTCTTCATCCTGAGCTTTCTGAAGGACCAAGGATATGAAGTGAACGAGAACTACCTGCGAGAGAACCTGACCAAACTGCTGGACCGCTATCGGGGCGAAGGATGGTACAACGACGCTCCAGCTTACGATTATTACAGCATGTGGGCCTATCAGACCTATGGTCCGCTTTGGGCAGAGCTGTTCGGCAAGAAGCAGTTTCCCGACCTGGCAGCCCGTTTCTTGCAGAACCAACACGACCTGGTGGACAACTATCCCTATATGTTCAACCGGGACGGACAGATGAACATGTGGGGACGCAGCATCTGCTACCGCTTTGCCTGTGTGTCGCCCCTCCCTTTCCTGGAGTACGACTCAAGCGGAAAGGTCAATTACGGATGGATGCGTCGCATCGCCTCCAGTTCCCTGTTGCAGTTTATCGAACGGCCCGACTTCCTGATGGACGGTGTGCCTACCATGGGCTACTACGGTCCCTTCGCTCCGGCTGTTCAAATCTATAGCTGTCGCGGCAGCGTCTACTGGTGTGGGAAAGCCTTTTTGGGATTGCTTCTACCTGAAGAATCGGCCTACTGGAGTGCCGTAGAGAACAACGGCCCCTGGGAAAAAGAGTTGAAGACCGGGACGGTCTATCACAAGTTCCAGCCGGCAACCAATCTGTTGATTACCGACTATCCCAACTGTGGTGGAGCGGAAATGCGCTCCTGGTGTCACGAGAAGGTGGCCGACGACTGGCAGAAGTTCCGCAGTTCAGAAAATTACAACAAGCTGGCCTACCATACTGAATTTCCCTGGATGGCAGATGGTCCTTCGGGAGAGATCTCCATGAACTATGGTACCTTGAACGCACAAGGCCGGTGGGAGGTGCTGCGCCTCTATACGTTCCGCAGCTTTGAACAGGGCATCTATCGGCGCGATGCTGTATTGGAAAGCGACAGCGAGGTAAGGTATCAACTGGCCGACATCTGTCTGCCCGACGGTGTGTTGCGGATAGACAAGGTGAGCGTGCCTCGCGCTACCGACATCCGTCTGGGCAGTTATTCCCTCCCTTTGCAGGGACGCCCCTTTGCCGAAAGCGAATGCAACAACCGGAACGGACGCCTGCTTGACAATGGCGACTATCAACTGGCCCTATTGCCACTGGCCGGTTGGGAACAATGCTACTCACTACAGCCGAAGGGACTGCATCCTGCTACCGACGAGTGTGCCTTGCTGCAATGCTCCGCCCACGTGGAGAACTGCCGCATCTTCGTCACCCTGCAGCTCTGGAAAAAGATGAAACGAGGCAAAGGTTTCACAAAGAAAGAGCTGAACCCAGTCAAGTCACTTACGATTTCACCCGACCAGAAGACGGTGACCGTCGTACTGGCTGACAACGAAACGAAGAGCGTCACATTCGAATGACATTCGAACGGCATCCGAACCGATTAACGAACGAATTAACCTACAAAGAGACTCACATGATACGCAAGAAGACCCTATGGACGATGTGGCTATGTTGCCTCCTTCCGCTCTATGTACAATGCCAGACGGCGCAGCCCCACCCCACCCCTATTGCCGACGAGGGGGCCTGGTGCTGGTTTGCCGACCCTCGTGCCCTACACCACGAGAGCCGGGACGGACGCATCAACAAAAGTTACGTCGGCTACATCGACCGGCACGGCAACATCAAGGCCATGCAGTATGATTTCCGCACCGGTCAACAGGAGGAGATACTGATCCGCTCCTACTTCCAGCCTGATGACCACAACAATCCCACCTTTCTGGTGCTGCCCGACGAACGGGTCATGGTATTCTATTCCCGCCACACCGACGAGCCTTGCTTCTACTACCGCATCACCCGTCTGCCGGGCGACCTGACCACACTGGGTAAAGAGCAGGTGATTGCAACCGAGAACAACACCACCTACCCTTCGCCCTTCCTGCTGTCAGACGACCCCACACACATCTACCTTTGCTGGCGTGGCATCGGCTGGCATCCCACCATCGCCCGTCTCACGCTACCCGATGCCGATGACCGCGTGCAGGTGGATTGGGGACCCTTCCAATTGGTACAGTCCACAGGCGCACGTCCCTATGCCAAGTACGTATCCAACGGTAAAGATAAGATATACCTGTCCTACACCACAGGACATCCGGACAATGAATATCCCAACTTCCTCTACCTAAATGTAGTAGATATCCGTCGCGGTTGTCTCACCGACATCCGAGGCAACGTTCTGTCCACCATTGCCGACGGTCCGTTGGCCGTCGACAAACGGGCCGACTACGGCGAACGCTTCCCTTGGGCACTGGTCGATGCCTCTACCGAGCGCGATTGGGTGTGGCAGGTGGCTTTGGACGGCGAAGAGCATCCTGTCATCGCCATGACTCGCATCAGCGAAGACAAAGCCTCGCACGACTACTACTATGCCCGTTGGACAGGCAACGAATGGAAGAAGAGTTGGGTGGCCCATGGCGGCGGACATTTCCACCGCACCACCGGTCTGGAGCTATGCTACAGCGGAGGTATGGCGATTGATCCGGCCGATGTACATCAAATCTATGCCTCCGTTCCCGTAGAGGGACGCTATGGCAAGGTGTACGAGATTGTAAAATACACATTGGATGATGAAGGTCGGGTGACATCGACCGAACCCCTCACCACCCATTCCACCAAAGACAACGCCCGTCCCTTTGTATTGCCCGGCTCGGAGGGAACTCCCCTTCGGGTAGTCTGGATGCAAGGCGACTATTACGATTGGATAGTAAGCCGCGACCATCCCTTGGGATACAACACCGGCATCTATTCCGACTTTGTTGGTTTCGCTGACTCCACACCGACGTTAAACTACTCAGATGAGACGCTCGCCTTCCATCCCGACCGACCCTTTGCCATTGAGTTGACCCTGACTCCTGATACGGCCAACTACGGAGGATGCCTGCTTCAACTGGGCGATCTGAGCTACCATCTGGATGCCCAAACTTTGAAGCCGGAAGTACGTTATCAAGGACAGCGCTTCGTCAGTACCAATGTGCTGGGGACAGCCGATAGTTGGCAACAGCAGCCACGAGGCACCAACGGCGACTGGTATGCGCCTCAACGCTTCACCCGTTTCCGCTTGAAACTGGTCTATGCTGACGGCCAACTCTCCACCTACATCAACGATGCACTGGACCAGCGAATCACATTGGTGGAAGCTGCCCCTCTGTCCGAGGCCAAGTGGCCCACCTGTCTGGTAGAAGCCGGCAAAGGGTATAGCCAGACATCGGTCAACACCACCGTCTTCCGAAACAGTTCACTGCTGACACGGGGCAAATGGCAGTACATCGCTTATTACGATGCCGAAGGCTATCTGACACTGGGCAAACGCAAACTGGATCACAACGAATGGATCCTGCACCGCACCCAATACCTTGGTAACGTGAAGGATGCCCACAACGTCATCAGCATGATGATGGACGGCGAAGGCTATCTGCATCTTTCGTTCGACCACCACGGCCATCCGCTCAACTACTGCCGCAGCCTGAAGCCCTACTCGCTGGAGCTGGGCGACAAACAACCGATGACGGGAGTGGACGAAGGCAACGTGACCTATCCTGAATTTTACCTGCTGGCCGGAGGCGACCTGCTCTTCGCCTACCGTTCCGGATCGTCAGGCAGAGGCAATCTGGTACTGAACCGTTATAGCTTGAAAGAGCACAAATGGGTGCGGGTACAAGATGTGCTGATAGACGGCGAAGAGAAGCGCAACGCCTACTGGCAACTCTATGTAGACGAGCGGGGTACCATCCATCTGTCGTGGGTGTGGCGTGAAACGTGGATGGTAGAGACCAACCACGACATTTGCTATGCCTGCTCTTACGACAACGGTGTGACCTGGCAAAAGAGCAACGGGGAAGTATATGAACTACCCATCAAAGCCTCCAACGCCGAATATGCCTGCCGCATTCCGCAGAATTCCGAACTAATCAACCAGACCAGCATGAGTGCGGATGCCGAAGGACATCCCTACATCGCCACCTACTGGAGAAGCAGAGAGAGTGACGTGCCCCAATATCGTCTGGTATGGTTTGACGGCCGTTCTTGGAAACAGCGCCAGGTATCGCAACGCACCACCCCCTTCTCGCTGAAGGGAGGCGGCACCAAGATGATACCTATTGCCCGCCCGCGCATCGTGATCGATGGCAAAGAGGCCTTCTACATCTTCCGCGACGAAGAGCGTGGCAGTAAGGTATCGATGATACACACCGACGATGTAGACAGAGGGGTATGGACACTCTCCGACCTGACCGATTTTGCGGTCGATGCCTGGGAGCCTTCGCACGACACCGAACTGTGGAAAGGCCAGAAACGTCTGCACATCTTTGTGCAACACACCAAGCAGGGCGACGGCGAGCGTACCATAGCCTTCGAAGCACAACCGGTCTATGTGCTGGAAGTACTTTCACGATAAGGCGCAAGTTAAGAAAACCAACAAGACAAAAAAAACGATATGAAAATCAAGAACTTACTTATTCCTTTGATGGGAACCTGCCTGCTGTCATGCGGCTCGAAGCAACAGCCAGCCAAGCAGCAGCAAGAAACGGACCAAGTGGTGGAGATTATCCACCAAGTAAACAGACATTGGCAAGAGACGCATCCCCAACACGAGCGTTCTTTCTGGGACAATGCCGCCTACCATACCGGTAACATGGAGGCCTTCTTCCTGACGGGCGACAGTGCCTACTACAACTACTCGTTGGCCTGGGCAGAACACAACGAGTGGAAAGGAGCCAAGAGCGACAACAAAGAGGAGTGGAAATACAGTTACGGCGAAAGTGACGAATACGTGCTCTTCGGCGACTACCAAATCTGTTTCCAGACCTACTGCGACCTCTATACGCTGGCACCTGACTCACAGAAGATTGCCCGTGCCCGCGAGGTGATGGAATATGAGATGAGTACCGAAGCCAACGACTACTGGTGGTGGGCCGACGGACTCTATATGGTGATGCCGGTCATGACCAAACTCTACAAACTGACACAAAACCCTCTCTACCTGGAGAAACTGTACGAATATTGGTCGTATGCCAACAGCATCATGTACGACGAGGAGAGCGGCCTCTACTTCCGCGATGCCAAGTACGTCTATCCCAAGCATGAGAGCGTGAACGGGAAGAAGGACTTCTGGGCACGGGGCGACGGATGGGTGCTGGCAGCCTTTGCCAAGGTGCTGAAAGACCTTCCGGCCGATGATGCCCATCGTGCCGAATACCTGGCCTATTATCGGAAACAGGCAGCAGCCATAGCCGCCTGCCAACAGCCCGACGGCTACTGGACACGCAGCTTGCTGGATCCGGAACATGCACCCGGCCCCGAGACAAGTGGTACGGCCTTCTTCACCTACGGCCTGCTGTGGGGAATGAACAACGGTCTGCTGGACAAGGCGACCTACGAGCCGGTGGTACGCAAAGCATGGAACTATCTGACTACCGTAGCGCTGCAACCCGACGGACGGGTGGGTTATGTACAGCCCATCGGCGAAAAGGCCATTCCCGGTCAGGTGGTGGATGTCAACTCTACAGCCAACTTTGGTGTAGGTGCCTTCCTGCTGGCCGCCTGCGAGATGGCCCGTTTCCTGCAAGCCGACTAAGCGCAGCCGTTTGAACAGAATGATTGAAAACGGAGGAACAGAAGAGATTAAATTGCATTCTTACCTCCGTTTTCATTTTTTTTTATTACTTTTGTGCCACTAACCCTATAAATTAGTTTTTATGATTACCAGAAACACAAAATCGACTTATGCTTGGTGGATTCTGCTGCTTTGTGCAGGATTTGCCTCTTCCATGTCAGCTCAGTCTGCGAGCAACCGCGAAAAAGATTACGTAGCCTATCTATTTACCTATTTCACAGGCAATCACATCAGCCAGGAGGCTGTATGCTATGCCGTCAGTCAGGATGGCTATCACTTTACCGCACTGAACAATAACCGTCCCGTCATCGATTCCAAGGTCATCAGTTCCACTGGTGGCGTGCGCGACCCCCATATCCTGCGTTGCGAAGACGGGAAGACATTCTATATGGTACTCACCGACATGGCATCCTGCAACGGATGGGATTCCAACCGGGCCATGGTACTGCTCAAATCAACCGACCTGATTCATTGGACGCACTCCGTCATCAATATGCAGAAGCGTTATGCAGGACAGGAGAACCTGAAGCGCGTATGGGCACCGCAAACCATCTTCGACCCCCAAGAGGGCAAATACATGGTCTATTGGTCTATGAAGCACGGTGATGGAGTGGATATCATCTACTATGCATACGCCAACCGTGAGTTCACCGATTTGATAGGCGAGCCGAAACCGCTTTTCCTGCCTACCGATGGCAAATCGTGCATCGACGGCGACATTGTCTATAAGGACGGACTCTTCCATCTCTTCTACAAGACCGAAGGCCATGGCAACGGCATCAAGGTGGCGACAACCGAAAGCCTCACTTCGGGTAAATGGACCGAATATCCCGACTACAAGCAACAGACCACAGATGCAGTAGAGGGAGCCGGCACCTTCAAGCTGATTGGAGAGGACAAATACATCCTGATGTACGATGTCTATACCAAAGGACGCTACGAATTTACCGAGACAACCGACCTGCAGCACTTCAAGGCTGTAAACAATGAGGTGACGATGGATTTCCATCCGCGCCACGGCACGGTCATCCCCATCACCCGAAAAGAGCTGGAACGCATCACGGCCAAATGGGGTACCAGACCATCTGCCGACCGGAGCGCATCCGTACAGAGCCCTGACGGGAAGCTGAAGGTCACTGTCAACTGCCATGCCGGTACGCCCACCTACAGTGTTGCCTACAATGGCAAGACGATGCTGCAAGATTCCCCGCTGGGATTGGAAGCCAACTGGGGAGACTTTACGCAGGATTTGAACCTGACCGACGAGCGTCGGAGCGAAATCAACCGCAACTACAGTCAAGATCGCATCAAGACCTCACAGATAGCCTATCATGCCAACGAACTGATATGCTCGTTCGAGAATCCGCTGCGTCAACAGATGCAGGTGACCTTCCGTGTCAGCAACAACGACGTAGCCTTCTGCTACACCCTGCCCAAGACAGGTGAAACCGGCAGCGTACGTGTCATGTCCGAAGCCACAGGTTTCCGCTTTCCTGAAGGCACCACCACCTTCCTCTGTCCGCAGAGCGATGCAATGATAGGCTGGAAGCGTACCAAGCCCAGCTACGAAGAGGAGTATCATGCCGACGCTCCTATGACCGACCGTTCGCTCTTCGGCCACGGCTACACCTTCCCCTGCCTCTTCCGTATAGGTGAGGATGGCTGGGTGCTGGTCAGCGAAACGGGAGTGGACAGCCGCTACTGCGGTTCGCACCTGAGCGACTATCAGGAAGGACTCTATCGCATTGCTTTCCCGATGGCGGAAGAGAACAACGGAAACGGAACCGTCGAACCGGCCTTTGCCCTACCCGGAAGCACGCCATGGCGCACGCTGACCGTGGGCGAGACACTGAAACCCATGGTAGAGACAACCGTTCCTTGGGACGTAGTAGAGCCCCGTTATACTACCCGGAACGAATACAAGATGGGACGTGGCACCTGGAGCTGGATTCTCTGGCAAGATGGCAGCATCAACTACGACGACCAGGTACGCTACATCGACCTGGCTGCCGCCATGGGCTATGAATATGTGCTGATTGACAACTGGTGGGACACCAACATCGGACACGAACGGATGGCCGACCTGATTCGCCATGCACAGAGCAAGGGCGTGGACGTATTCCTGTGGTACAGTTCCAGCGGCTATTGGAATGACATTGTACAGGGTCCCATCAACTGCATGGACAACTCCATCGCCCGGAAACAAGCGATGCGCTGGATGCAGCAGTTGGGCGTGAAGGGCATCAAGGTGGACTTCTTTGGCGGCGACAAGCAAGAGACCATGCGCCTGTATGAGGAGATTCTGAGCGATGCCGACGACCACGGCCTGATGGTCATCTTCCATGGATGTACCTTGCCACGCGGCTGGGAGCGCATGTACCCCAACTATGTAGGCAGCGAAGCGGTATTGGCCTCCGAGAACCTGATATTCGGCCAGCACTACTGCGACAACGAAGCCTTCAACGCGGCCTTGCACCCCTTTATCCGCAATGCTGTGGCTTGCATGGAGTTTGGCGGCTGCTTTATGAACAAACGGATGAACAAAGGCAACGACGGCGGCAACGTGCGTCGCACGACTGATGTCTTCCAGCTGGCTACCACCGTTCTTTTCCAGAATCCCATCCAGAACTTTGCACTGGCACCTAACAACCTGGAGGATGCCCCTGCCCTCTGCATGGACTATCTGCGACAGGTACCTACCACGTGGGACGAGACTCGCTTCATCGATGGTTATCCCGGCCGTTACATCGTGCTGGCCCGCCGTCACGGCCAGCAATGGTACGTAGCGGCCATCAACGCCACGTCCGAACCGCTGAAGCTCACCCTCGCCCTTCCCATGTTAGCGGGCGAAACCGTCTCCCTCTATCAGGACGACAAACAGCTGCAGCCCCAGGTTAAAGAGCAGAAGCTGAAAGCCGATGCTTTGTTGAAGGTCACCATCCAGCCTCAAGGTGGCATGGTCATCAAGCAGTAAAAGAGAACCGATGGACGTTCAAACGAACTACTAACTCAAACGACATAGAAAACCAAAACATCAAAAGACATGACCTATTTCAGAACCTTGTGGGCCTTGTGCCTCTTCACAATTTTCTCCCTTTCGGTACGAGCCGGCCATCCGCGTACCATGAACGAGCCGGACAGTGTTTACCTGTTCTCCTACTCCCATGCCGACGGCAGGAGCGGCTTGAAGTTTGCCTGGAGTACCGATGGCGAGCAGTGGTTTTCCATCGGAGCGGGACACACCTATGTCAGCTCCGATTTCGGTCCCTGGGGACGCATGAAGACAATGTTCCATCCCCACCTGATGCAGACCCGTGCCGACGGGCATTGGCACTGCCTGTGGGAGGTAAGCGGAAGCGGACAGACGCTGGCATACGTCGAGTCGCCCGACTTGCTGCAGTGGCGGGCACAGCGTTATTTTGACCGCGCAGACTTGGCAAAGTATCTTCCTAAAGAGGTCTATGCCACTACGAAACGCACCATTCAGCTGGACGGTGAGGAGCAGACAGGCTGGACACAGCGGGTCGCCTATTCTACCGTTGAACAACTGGTGCGCTTTGCCGAGCAGAAACGCTATCGTCAGTCACTCTATGACGAACGTACCGAACAAGACCCTGTCCGCTTTGCCGGTCTGAAACCCATCGAAGCGACCATCCGCGTCGAGGCAACCCGCGCGAAGGCCATCAGCCCGCATCTGATAGGTATCTTTTTTGAAGATATCAACTATGCCGCTGACGGTGGCCTCTATGCCGAACTGGTGCAGAACCGCGATTTCGAATATTCGGAAACCGACGGAGGGCGTGAAAAAGATTGGGGGCCGAAGAAGGCCTGGACGTTGCGCCAGACAGCCGAAGGAGCCTCTTTCACAATAGAGAGCGAGCAGCCCTTACACCCCAACAACGCCCATTACGCCGCGTTGGAGGTACCAGCAGATGGAGCCGTCACGTTGCTGAACAGCGGTTACGACGGCATCGCACTGCAACGCGGTGCCAAGTACGATTTCTCCCTGTTCGGCAAAGTGCTGCAAGGTAAGGGAGGCAAGGTGAAAGTCAGCCTGCTGGACGAAAGCGGTGAGGCGGTGGCCGAAGCGGTTGTCAACCTCACATCTGCCACGTGGAAGCAGCAGAAAGTGGTTCTTACCAGCCGTCAGGATGTCAAGGCAGCTTCGCTCGCCCTGCAACCGCTACGGGCCGGCCGCTATGCACTCGACATGGTCTCCCTCTTCCCGCAAGCCACTTTCTGCGGACACAAGAACGGACTTCGTGCCGACCTGGCTCAGACACTGGCCGATTTGAAGCCTCGCTTTGTCCGTTTCCCCGGCGGCTGTGTGGCGCATGGCGACGGTGTAGACAACATCTACGACTGGAAAGGGTCCATTGGCCCGCTGGAGGCCCGCAAGCCGTTGCGCAATCTGTGGGGGTACCACCAGACACGCGGTCTGGGCTACTTCGAGTATTTCCAGTTCTGTGAGGATATGGGAGCCGAACCGGTGCCGGTATTGGCAGCAGGTGTACCTTGTCAGAACTCGGGGACATGTACCCACCATTCGCACGGCGAACTGAGTTGTAACGGGCAGCAGGGAGGTCTTCCCATGGAGGAGATGCCTGCCTACATACAGGATGTGCTCGACCTGATAGAGTATGCCAACGGCGATGCCCGTACCACCGAATGGGGTCGCAAACGGGCAGAAGCCGGCCATCCCAAGCCTTTCAACCTGAAATTCATCGGCATCGGCAACGAGGATATGATAACGGAAGTGTTTGAAGAACGCTTCAAGATGATTTATCAGGCCGTGCGCGAACTCCATCCCGAAATCACCGTCATCGGCACAGTAGGCCCCTTCTACGAGGGTACCGACTATACCGAGGGGTGGCGATTGGCATCCGAGTTAAAAGTGCCGATGGTTGACGAGCACTATTACGTCAATCCGGGCTGGATGATTTACAACCAGGATTACTACGACCGTTACGACCGCAGTAAGTCGAAAGTCTATCTGGGAGAGTATGCCGCCCATCTGCCCGGCCGCCCCAATAATGTGGAGACGGCACTGGCCGAAGCACTCTACCTGACGGCTGTCGAACGCAATGCCGATGTCGTGTCAATGAGTTCGTATGCGCCTCTGCTGGCCAAGGAGGGACACACGCAATGGAATCCCGACCTCATCTATTTCAACAACAACGAGGTGAAACCTACTGTAGGCTACTACACCCAGCAGATGTACGGTCAGAATGCCGGTACCAGTTATCTGCCCTCCGTGGTGACAATTGACAACCAGCGTCCGGAGGTAAAGGCCCGCATCGGTGTCTCCGTCGTACAGGATGAGACTTCGGGTGACTACATCGTCAAGCTGGTCAACCTGTTACCAGTAGAGGTACGTACCCAAGTAGCGTTGAAGGATGTTGAGTTGGGGGCAACCCCCACCGCTGTCCGGACCATCCTCAGCGGGCATCCGGCTGACAAACAGGTGCATTCGGTCAGTGCTCCGTTCGCTCTGTCGGGCAGCGACTTCCCCTATACCATGCCGGCTTACTCGTTTACGGTAATCCGTATCAGTCAGACACAGGCAGGTAAGTAAAGAGGCTATATAGCTTTCCAATATGTCTTGTAACGTACAGGGGTGACACCTTTTTTCACCTCTGTACGTTTATTTTTTGGGAATCACCATACCGAACGGACGATGCCTGTCAGCCTTCCTCCCGAGGAAATTATTTTTTCTACGTGAGGGATATGTACTTTTTCTTTTGTCTTGAAACAAAAGAAGAAGGTACCAAAAAAGGAAAATTCAAGGCTCACGTCTCCGTCGCTACTCCGACATTGCCTGAAGGGGTCGTCGCGGAACTCGCTTCGCTCAGACAGCCGCTCCTTTCTGTTCAATTTAAAATTAACAATTTAAAATTTAAAGCGGCGTTCGGTGCAGACTGGCGGGGTGAGGGCGCAAGATGTTGCGCCCCTACAGGACAAGCAAAAAAAGTAATACCCGCACGGCCTGTTCAATTTAAAATTAAAAATTAAAAATTTAAAGTGACATTACTGGCGGGATGAGGGCGGACACGCAGGTCCGCCCCTACACGTCAATAAAAAAACTGTTATCTGTTATCTGTAAGATACGGACTCAGCGAATAGCCGAATTCTCATTTCTTACAGATAACAGATAACAGTTTTTATTTTTCAGGTCAACGTGACAAGCCACGGCAGGCTTACTCAACCACCGTCACCCAACCGTGCGGATCGGGTTCGTCACCATACTGGATGGCACGCAGCTTGTTGTAGAGTTTCGTGCATACAGGCCCCGGCTTGCCATCCTTGGCAATCACATAGCTCTTGCCATTCTCCACATCGTCAATACGCTCAATGGGACTGATGACAGCAGCAGTTCCACAGGCCCCGGCTTCCTCGAATGTAGTAAGTTCCTCCTCGGGGATGGGACGACGCTCTACCTTCATACCCAGATCCTCGGCCAGCTGCATCAGGCTCTTGTTGGTGATGGAAGGCAGGATAGAGGTAGAGAGCGGAGTGACGTAGGTGTTGTCTTTGATACCGAAAAAGTTGGCGGCACCGCACTCGTCGATGTACTTCTTCTCACGCGCATCCAGATAGAACTCGCATGCATAGCCCAGGTCGTGCGCCTTCTTGTTGGCACGGAGACTGGCTGCATAGTTACCTCCAACCTTGTAGATGCCGGTGCCCAACGGTGCTGCACGGTCGAACTCGCGGATGATGACATACGGATTCGTAGAGAAGCCACCCTTGAAGTATGGACCTACCGGCGTGACGAAGATGACAAACAGGTATTCGTTGGCCGGATGTACACCTACCTGTGCACCTGTACCCACCAGCAACGGGCGGATATAGAGAGAGGCACCACTCTCATAAGGAGGGATGAAACGTTCGTTCAGCTTCACCACCTTCAACACAGCTTCACGGAAGCGTTCAGTGGAAAGTTCAGGCATCAGGATGCCTTGGCAAGTAGACTGCAGGCGTGCAGCATTCTCTTCCAGACGGAAGATGCGAATCTTGCCATCCTTGCCTCTGAAGGCCTTCAAGCCCTCGAAAGCCTCCTGACCATAGTGCAAGCAGGTGGCTGCCATGTGCATGGGGATGGTCTCTTCGCTACATACCTCCAATTCGCCCCATTGCCCGTTACGATAGTAAATTCTCACGTTGTAATCTGTCTTCATGTATCCGAACGGCAGATTAGCCCAATCAAGTTCTTTCATATCTATTGTTTTAAAGTTTTCTACAATTTGCAACAAAAGTAGCTTTTATTCTTCACATTTCTGCTTCTCCGACAATAATTTTTCTATTTCGCGGTCGGCTTTGGTCAATTTATCGCTGCAGAAGGCAATGATTTCATTGGCTTCCTTGATTTTTTCAGCTAATTGGTCAATCTCCAGTTCATTGCTGTCTATCAGCCGGACAATCTCTTCCAAGCGTTCCATGGCTTGGGAGTAGGTTTGAGACTTTTTCTTCTGTGCCATATTTATATGTAGTTACGATGATTACACGAGTTTGTTTTCCTGCGGGAGAAGGGTCGAACGAACCTCCCCCCGATAGAGGCGGGTGACGATGACATCCCCCGGCTGTAGCGTAGAGGCATCTTTCACCGCCCTGCCCTCTTTGAGGGTGATGCTATAGCCACGTGCCAGCAGCCGCTCCGGCGAGGCATCGGCCAGACGTTGACGCAGCAAGTCGATGCGATGACGCTGGGCAGCAAAGCGGTTTTTGAGCGACTGTGCCAGGTCCTTGCGAAGCGTCAGCAACGTAAGGCGGCCATCCGACAGGCGACGATAGGCGGCTGCGGGAATGCGGGCCTGTGCCTGCTGCAACAGGTACTGCTCCTGACGGAGACGACTGCGTACCCGTTCGTGCAGACGGCTCACCAACCGCTCCTGGCGGACTTGTTCCATCGCCAACCGATGACGGACACCCGCCTCCAGACAATGCGCCAATGCCTCTATCTGCTGCGCCTCCTGCTCCAGCAGTCCGATGAGGTAAGCAGCTGCTGCGGTAGGAGTCTTCACACGGGTATGTGCCACCGTATCGAGCACGGTTTCATCCCGTTCATGACCGATGCCTACAATCACAGGCAAGGGGAACTGGGCACACGCAGCGGCCAGCAGATAGGTATCGAAACAGGAAAGGTCTGAAGTGGCTCCTCCCCCACGAATCATCACCACCACGTCAAACTCCTGCAGCCGGTCGTTGATGGCATCGAGTGCCGCCAGGATAGACTCTTCCACCCGTTCGCCCTGCATCAGGGCAGGAAAGAGTTCGGTGTGGAAGTAGAAGCCGCGGTCATTGTGCTGCAACTGATGGCAGAAGTCACCGTAGCCGGCAGCCGTAGCCGACGAGACCACCGCGATGCGCTGGGGCAGACGCGGCATGGCCAGCTCCTTGTTCAGCGTAAGAACGCCCTCCTGCTGCAATTGGTTCAGGATGTCGCGACGACGACGAGCCATGTCACCCAGCGTATAGGTGGGGTCGATGTCGAGAACCGTCAGACTGTAGCCATAGAGTTCGTGAAAGCTCACTGATACCAGCACCTGCACCTTGATGCCCGATGCGAAAAGCTGCCCCGTGCTCTCTTCAAAATAGGGACGCAGCATCCGGAAGACATTCGCCCAGATGATGCCTCGGGCACGGGCTACCAGACGGTTTCCATACTCCTCCTTCTGCACGAACTCCAGATAGCAATGCCCGTTGCTGTGGGTATGCATGTCGCTCAGTTCGGCCTGCACCCAGTACTCGCCGGGCATCCCTTGCTCCAGACAACCGCGCACCAGGCTGTTCAGATCGAGCAATGTCAATGTTGTATCCATCTCCGTCTCCTCCTCTCCGTTATCAATTCGCCTGCTGCAGATAGGTCTGATAGGCTTGCCACAGGTCGGGCACTCCATATCCATAGATATTGTCAGGGAAATCGGCCCGGTCGCCCGACCGACGGACCAGTTCCAGCAGTTGGGCAGCCGTCAGGCGCGGACAAGCCTGCCACAGGCAAGCCACCATGCCACACAGGATGGGCGAAGCAAACGAGGTACCGTCGGCCTCTCCCTGATTGCCGTTGGTCAGCATGACATCCGCCTGAGAACCCACCGCCACCACGTCGGGCTTCACCCGTCCGTCTGCCGTGGGGCCGACGGACGAGAAGGGAGCCAGCAAGCGCCTCCTGTCTATCGCTCCCACCGTAAGCACATCGAAGGCATCGGCGGGTGGTGTTATCTTTTTCCAGCTTCCCCTGCCGGCATTGCCTGCACTGCACACCATCACCATTCCCTTGGCTGCCACGCGGGAGGCCTGACGGGACATCAGCGAGCAGCGGCCGTCCAAGTGACGCAGTTCGTAGTTCTGCGAAGCGTCGTCAAAGGCGTAGTAGCCCAACGACGTGTTCAGCACATCCACTCCCACGCTATCGGCAAACTCTACCGCCGCGGCCCAGTAATCCTCCTCGATAGGGAACTCACCCGACTCGTCCTCAGTGCGCAACAGCCAGTAGGAGGCTTCGGGCGCGGTACCTACCATCACCTGCGGCTTGTTCATCGCCATACAGGAGAGTACCAAGGTGCCATGCGAACCCTGCGCATAGATGTCGGAGTCAGGATGGACGAAATCGCGCGTACCCACGATATGCAGGTTGCTCATTGCCTTTATCTTATCTACATTGTGAAAGCCGGCATCCATCACGGCAATGGTCATCGTCTCCCCCCGAAAGCCGGCCTGATGCAGCCGATGGCCGTTGCTCATGGCTATCTGCGCGAAAGCCGTTCCATACAGGCTGTCCGGATGGAGGGTCGGACGGTTGGACAGCGGGTCGCGGGCGGTCGGAGGCAACGCTTCCAAAGGAGGCTGCCACACCTTCCGGACAGAACGGACAAAGGGCAAGGCTGCCACGCGGGCCACGGCGGAGCTATCGCTGCAGGCCACCGTCACAAAGTTCTCCCACTTCCCTGTCAGCAGAATCTGCACCCCCTGACGGGCTATCTCCTCGACATAACGGCCACACACAGGCAAATCGGTAGAGTCGACCGCCAACCCTTGACGTTGACGTCGGCCAAGCGATTTCGCGGAGAGATAAGCCTCCGGGTGGTCGAGCGAATACTCGGTAGCCGCCTTGTCCTTCAGGCAGACCCTATACTTCAGGAGGCTCGGCTGCGCCTGCGTCACCGCAACGAGGCACAGCAACCATCCCGCTATCAACAGTTTCTTGTCCATCTCTGTTTACTTTTTATATATACATACCAATTCCCCGCTGCGACGCAATGAAGGCACCGCCTACCAGCCTTCCACCTATGTAGAATACAGCCGACTGACCCGGCGTGATGGCCGAAGCCTCAGCCAGAAAGCGGACCAGCAGTCTGCCATCGTCCAGACGGCGTAAGGTGCAGGGTATGGGACGACTGCGATAGCGGATGCGTACCGACAACTCTGTAGAGGCGAACACCTCATCCTCGCGAGGGAAGCATTCCTGCTCGGCCAGCATATAAGCGGTCCGCAACTGCTCGGCATCGCCCAGCATCACCGTATTCTTCTCCGGATTGATTTTCAGCACATAGGCCGGCTTGCCCAAGGCTATCTCCAGTCCCTTCCGCTGACCGATGGTATAGTAGGGGAAGCCGCGATGCTCGCCCAGCTTCACCCCCTCGGCATTGACGAACCAACCCTTGCCAATCTCCCGGTCTATCTCGGGCGACTGCTCGCGCAAGAAGTCACGGTAGTCTCCCTGAATGAAGCAGACCTCCATGCTCTCCCCCTCCTCGGCCTTCATCGGATAGCCCCGACGGCGCAGGTAGTCGCGCACCTCCACCTTCGTATAGGTGCCCAGCGGGAAAAGGCAGCGTCTCAGCACCTCCTGGCCCAACCTCCAGAGGAAATAAGACTGATCCTTGCGGTCGTCGTCGCCCGTCACGATGTAGACGATGCCGTCACGCTCCTCCAAGCGGACATAGTGGCCGGTAGCGATACGGGCACACCCCAGCCGATCGGCCCACTCTGCCAAAACACGAAACTTGAACAACGGGTTGCACATCACGCAGGGATTGGGCGTACGGCCCCGTTTGTATTCGTCGATGAAGTTCTGTACCACGACCTTTCGGAAGGATTCCCGTTCATCGGCCACATAGTGTTCAATACCCATGCTTTCGGCCAGCCTGCGAGCCTCAACGGGCTCTTCGCCCCACACCCACAGCGTCACTCCCACGATGTCATACCCCTGTTCGCGCAGCATCAGGCAGGTGGTCGTACTGTCTATACCACCGCTCATACCCACCAATACACGTCTTTCTGAGTTGTCCATACGTCGAATCGAAATAAAAACAAAGCGCAAATGTAGTCAAAAATATCTGAGTTTTCAGTAAATTTGCGGCCAATTTGAAAAACAAGCTAATATGAAAGAGAATACAAAAGCATTGATGCTGGCCGGATTTGCCGTGCTCAGCTGGTCAACGGTAGCCACGGCCTTCAAGATAGCCCTGACTCACCTGACCTATTTTGAAATGTTGCTGGTAGCCAGCTGCACCTCGTTGGTTATCTTTGCCCTGGTCATGACCATCCAGCGCAAATGGGGATTGGTGGGCAAGCTCACTTCCAGACAATGGGGTCTTTTTGCCGGTCTTGGACTGCTGAATCCCGTCGCATACTATCTGGTCCTGTTCCGTGCCTACAACCTGCTGCCGGCACAGGTGGCACAGCCCATCAACTACGCCTGGCCCATCGTGCTTCTCATCCTGCTGGCCCTGTTTGCCCACCAGCCCATCCCCTCGCGCAAATACATCGGTATGTTTGTCTCGCTGGGCGGCGTGACGCTCATCTCCATGGGCAGCGGACAGATGGGCGATGGAGGCATCCCCGTAGGTGGCCTGTTGCTGGCTGCACTGAGTGCCCTGCTGTGGGCCTCGTACTGGATGCTGAACAACAAGTACAAAGATTCGTTCGACAGCATCCTGACCTGCTTCATGAGCTTCCTGTTCGGCACCCTCTACTTGGTGGCAGGTGCCTGCGTGACGGGCGTCAACATCTCCACACTTCCGGGCATCCTCTCGGGCATGTATGTGGGCGGTTTCGAGATGGGCATCCCCTTCATCTGCTTCGGACTGGCCATGCGCAAGACTACCAATCCGGCACTGATCAACCAGCTCTGCTACCTGTCGCCTTTCCTTTCGCTTTTCCTGATAGCCGTAGTGTTGGGCGAGCAGATTGCCACCACCACCTATATCGGACTGATTCTGATTGTATTGGGCATTGTGTTTAACCAGTATTTCGTCAAGGAGAAGCGTACGAAGACAGCTGCCGCCAAGTAAGCATTTCAGACAGCAAACGGCCGATGCCGGCAAGCGTTTGCATCGGTTGAAAGAACACAGCATTTGGTCGGCATCACCTGCCGTCTCCTTATAAGAGGAGTGATTTTGCTAACTGCGAAGTAGCAGAACCACCCCTCTTGCATTTTTTCTTGTAGATTCCAACAAAAAAGTTGAAGAAAGAGGGTTGCTATTCCAAATTATACAACTATTTTAGCGGAACAAGTGAAAGAGTATGCAAACAAAACAAGTTACAGATATGATTAAAACATTAAACAAATGCAAAGTATGGGCAGTACTTTCGGTTCTGTTGGTATTGACGGGATGCGTACCATCAGCCGACGATTCGCTATTTGAGAAAAAATACGCAGCCAACTTCAAGGAGATGATTGGCGGCGAGATTGACGAAGCCCAGACATGGATTACCGGAGCCGTGGTCAATGCCAACGTGAAAACTTCGGGCAAGGCCATCGTCAGCGTCTATACGCTGGGCAAGGAAGAGCGTGTGCTCTATGCCCGCAAGGAGGTGAACGGCAGCCGTTCGTTCCGCTTTGCCATCCCCCAGAACCTGGATGAGCACATCGCCTTCGAAGCCGACTATGGGGATGCAGAGAAGGTGTATCGCAAGATGGACCTGAATCTGAATTTGGAGCAGAGCATCAGTTTGGACTTGACACGCCCGGCCACCACCCGTGCCGCCATGGCATCCAGCAACTCGAACCCCGATCCCCCCTCATCCCTCTGCGGCAGCAGCAACAGCAGCACAGCCGGTGGCTATGCGGGACACAACTTTGGCTACACCCAGTTCCCCGGCTGGACGTGGGACAATCTCGCCGAAGCCATTCCGGAAGGTGAGAATCCAAACGGGAAGCAAATCACCAACTACGAGTTGATTTCCACCGGTCCCTTCTACCTGTCGCTTATCTACGGTTACACAGGTACAACGACACCCACTGTTTTGGGTTACTACTATTATCAGACTCCGGGTGTCTACACCGACCTGGTGATGGTGGATCTCTGTGAAGTACTGAGATACGACTATATTGACGGTTATGCCAAGACACAGTTCCAACTGATAGGCGAGAGCAGCTGGACGGACACCAATTTCGACCATTGGGATGGTGAGGGGGACGACGGCATCACCGCAAAGGTTGCCGCCCGTCAGGGTGATGGCATCCGCTGCACGTTCCGCGACAACAAGAGATACGGTGGTGTCAATGGTATCCAAGGCGTGCGCGGACTTACCTTCCAGGTCAACGTTCCTGTAGGGTATCGTTTGGGCTTCTACCTGAAGGCGGGTAGCAAGCAGACATCACAAGTGAATAATTTAAAGGCTCTCGGCGTACCGGAGTCATGCTACAACATCAGTCAAGGTCTCTGCTTCTCGGGTGCAGATCTTAACACCAGAGTCAGCAAATACCCCTTCCGTAGCGTCATCAAGAAGTACGACGGCTTTACCTTTATGGGGCTGGACGACTCTCCCGGCGGTGGTGACTTCGACTGCAACGACGTATCCTTCGGTCTGACCGCAGGCAACGGCGGTTCACTGCCGGGTGTTCTGTTGCCAGGCGTGAAGGATTTGGATAAAGACAAGTACTACAACAACGACGGCACCCTCACGGATGAGCCCAAGGATGATCCCATAAAAAATGTAATTGCAGGTAGGGATCCCGAAGACAACGGCCCCACAACAACCGACCCCAATCCCGGTGAGGGTGAAGGCAGTGGTGAATCTCCCTCCACCGGCACCGACCTGTTGCCGTGGACCATCGGCTACGAGGACTTGGGAATGAATGGTGACTTCGACTTCAACGACATCGTGCTGAAGGTGATTCCCACCACAGCCAACAAGGCCAAGGTCTACCTCTGCGCCACGGGTGGTACGTACCCCGCACAGATTTACTACGACGGCCCCAACGGTGTAGAGGATTTGGGTGACGCCCACACCCTCTTAGGCCAGATGGTCAACACCAAGGGCCTGTCAAAGGCTCCGAAACTCATTGCGACGGTAGACTGGCCGGACGGCTACACCATGCCGACAGACGCGCACCGCTTCTACATCGTGGTGAAGGGTGAAAAGATAGCCGTCGGCCGTGGGCCGTACGGAGAGCCTAAAGCCATCTGCGTACAAGGCAACTGGCAGTGGCCGAAGGAGATGGTCAGCCTGGCCAATGCATACCCCACACTGAGCCAGTGGGCCACCAACATTGATGACCCGAGCGCACGCGACTGGTACAACCATCCCACATCGGGTAACGTAATCGTGCCCTGACGGAGATTCCTTTCCCTTCATTCATACATTTAGCGAGGAGCTGCCGTACTCTACAAAAGTACGGCAGCTCCTCTGTTTATTGGTAGCGCAAGGAGAGAGCGAAGCGGAGCAACAAAAAGAAAAGAGGCAAAATGCGTCGTGTGATAAATATTATTCGTACCTTCGCCCGCGAATCAAAAATAACCATTAATATCTAACACAAAACGATTTGAATTATGTTTAAAAACTTTCACGGCTTCTCCATTTTGGATGCCTACCACAAGATGCGTCAAGTAAAGAAGGCGCAGCCCGGACGCATCATCAAGAAACTGATACAGGCATTCATTGTATTGGTTATCACGCTATTGATATGGAACGCTCCGACCTCGTTCTTCGGCATTGACGGACTGACCATCGTGCAGCAACGCATCATTGCCATCTTTGCATTTGCCACGTTGATGTGGGTCATGGAGGTAGCCTCTTCGTGGGCCACCAGTGTGGCCATCATCGGTATGCTGCTGCTCTTTACCTCCAACTCCGGCATCAAGTGGATGTGCAACCCTGACGAAGTGGGTACGTTGCTGAGCTACAAAGCCGTGATGGCGACCTTTGCCGACCCCGTCATCATGCTGTTCATCGGCGGATTCACGCTGGCCATCGCAGCCGGCAAGACGGGTCTGGACGCCCAGTTGGCCAAGATACTGCTCCGTCCCTTCGGCACCAAGAGCGAGAACGTGCTGCTGGGCTTCCTGCTCATCACAGGTCTCTTCTCCATGTTTGTGTCCAACACGGCTACCGCCGCCATGATGCTCACCTTCCTGGCACCGGTATTCAAGCAGCTGCCTCCCGAGGGCAAGGGACGCATCGCCATGGCACTCTCCATCCCCGTAGCTGCCAACCTGGGCGGTATGGGTACCCCCATCGGCACCCCTCCCAACACCATCGCCTTGAAGTACCTGAACGACCCTGAAGGGCTGAACCTGGGACTGGGCTTCGGACAGTGGATGGCCTTCATGTTCCCACTGGTCATCGTACTGCTCTTCATCAGCTGGATGCTGCTGAAGCGGGTGTTCCCCTTCTCGCAGAAGACCATCCACCTCACCATCGAAGGCGAGATGAAGAAGGATGTACATACCTACATCGTGATTGTCACCTTCATCGTGACGGTACTGCTCTGGCTGCTGGACACCGTGACAGGCATCAACTCCTATACAGTGGCCCTGATACCGTTTGTGGTCTTTGCACTGACGGGGGTCATCACCCGCCGTGACCTGGAGGAAATCAACTGGTCGGTCATCTGGATGGTAGCCGGCGGTTTTGCCTTGGGTTACGGTCTGAATGCCTCCGGACTGGCTGCGCAAGCCGTTGAGAGCATTCCCTTCGGCAGCTTCTCACCGGTATTCATCCTGGTGCTCTCCGGCCTCATCTGCTACGCACTCTCCAACTTCATCAGCAACTCTGCCACAGCTGCACTGCTGATGCCCATCCTGGTGGTAGTCTGCTCGGCCATGGACAGCAAGCTGGGAGCCATCGGAGGTACGCCCACCGTATTGATTGGTGTTGCCATCGCCGCCTCCAGCGCCATGGTGCTGCCCATCTCTACACCGCCCAACGCATTGGCCTTTGCCACCAATCTGGTGCAGCAGAAGGACATGGCACGCATGGGCCTGATGGTGGGTATCATCAGCATGATACTGGGCTACAGTGTGCTCTACGTGCTGGGAATGCTGCACGTCTTCTAATGAAAACCATTCTAAATATACCATAAATGCCACTAAACTTACCCGATAAACTGCCCGCCATCGAATTGTTGAAGACGGAGAACATCTTCGTCATCGACAATTCGCGGGCCACCCAACAGGACATCCGTCCGCTGCGCATCGTCATACTGAACCTGATGCCGCTGAAGGTGACGACGGAGACCGACCTGATACGCCTGCTCTCCAACACGCCGCTGCAGCTGGAGATTGAGTTCATGAAAATCAAGAGTCATACCTCCAAGAACACCCCCATCGAACACATGAAGGCCTTCTATACCGACTTTGAAAAGATGAAGGGGAAGAAGTATGACGGCATGATAGTGACCGGTGCGCCGGTGGAACAGATGGAGTTTGAGGAGGTGACCTACTGGAATGAGATTACGGAGATTTTCGACTGGGCACGTACCCACGTCACCTCTACACTCTACATCTGCTGGGCCGCCCAGGCCGGCCTCTACCACCACTACGGCATTCCGAAGTACGCCTTGCCGCACAAGATGTTCGGCATCTTCCGCCATCGACCGCTGCAGCCGTTGCACCCCATCTTCCGAGGGTTCGACGACGAGTTCTGTGTCCCCCACAGCCGCCACACCGAGGTGCGCCGTGAGGACATATTGAAAGTACCTGCCCTGACGCTGCTCTCCGAGTCAGACGAGGCCGGTGTCTATATGGTGATGGCCCGAGGCGGACGCGAGTTCTTTGTCACCGGCCATTCGGAATACTCCCCTCTGACATTGGACACCGAGTATCGCCGCGACCTGGGCAAGGGACTTCCCATCGAGATGCCCCGCAACTACTACATCGATGACGACCCGCAAAAGGGAGTACGGGTAAGCTGGCGTGCCCATGCCAACCTGCTTTTCACCAACTGGCTGAACTATTTTGTCTATCAAGAGACACCCTACAACATCAACGACATCGGATGAAGCAGCTGCGTCACATAGAGCTTCTGGCCCCGGCCCGCAACCTGGAGTGCGGACTGGAGGCGGTGCGTCACGGTGCGGATGCCGTCTACATCGGTGCGCCCCGCTTCGGTGCCCGTGCTGCAGCCGGCAACTCACTGGCGGACATCGCCTGCTTGGTCAGCTTCGCCCACCTCTACAACGTGCGTGTGTACGTAGCCCTGAACACCATCCTGAAGGAGGAGGAACTGGCCGAGACGGAGCAGATGATTCACGACCTCTATCAGGCAGGCGTGGATGCCCTCATCGTACAGGACATGGGCATCACCCGCCTTCAGCTGCCCCCCATCCCGCTGCACGCCAGCACACAAACCGACAACCGCACACCTCAGAAGGTGCGCTTCCTGGCCGAAGCGGGCTTCCGTCAGGTCGTACTGGCCCGCGAGCTGTCGTTGGAGGAGATACGCGCCATCCATCAGGAGGTGCCGCAGACGGCACTGGAGGTGTTTGTCCACGGCGCACTCTGCGTCAGCTACAGCGGACAGTGCTATGCCAGCCAGGCCTGCTTCGGACGCAGTGCCAACCGGGGGGAGTGCGCACAGTTCTGCCGGCTGCCCTTTACCCTGACCGATGCCGACGGACGGGTGGTGGTGCGCGACAAGCATCTGCTTTCGCTGAAAGACCTCAACCAGATTGACCTGCTGGAGCAGCTGCTGGATGCAGGAGTCACTTCGCTGAAGATTGAAGGACGCCTGAAGGAGGTCTCCTATGTGAAGAACGTCACCGCCGCCTACCGCCAACGGTTAGATGCCATCTACCGACGGCGGCCAGAATACCGCAGTGCCTCATCGGGCAGCTGCCGCTATACCTTCCAGCCTCAGTTGGAGAAGAGCTTCAGCCGTGGATTCACCCACTACTTCCTGCAAGGCCGCGACCCGGACATTCTCTCGCCCGACACGCCCAAATCGCTGGGCGAGGAGATGGGCACAATGAAGGAGCAACGGGGCGGATACCTGACGGTGGCCGGCGTCAAACCGTTCCACAACGGTGACGGGGTCTGTTACCTGGACGAACAAGGACGCCTGCAAGGCTTCCGTGTCAATCGGGTGGAGAACAACAAGCTCTATCCGGCCGGCGAGATGCCTCGCATCCGTCCACGCACACGCCTCTACCGCAACTTCGACCAGGCTTTCGAGCGGTTGCTGGCACGTCCTTCGTCCGATCGGAAGATAGGTGTCTGCTGGGAACTGGCCGAGACGAAGTGGGGATTCCGTCTGACACTGGCCGACGAGGACGACAACCGGGTGTCACTGGCCTTTGCCGCAGAGAAGGAGCCGGCACGCACGCCGCAAGCCGACAACCTGCGGACGCTGCTGACACGTCTGGGAGAGACGCCGTTTGAAGTCATCGGTTCGCTCTCCTCCGACGGCGAAGGGGTCTCCCTGAAGCTGACCCGTAACTGGTTCCTCCCCTCATCGGTCGTCACCGAATGGCGCCGAAAGGCTATCGAACGCCTGCAAGCCGCCCGACGCATCAACTATCGACGTGAATTGGCCGTATGGCACCCGACCACTCATCCCTACCCAGCCGCATCACTTACCTATCTGGGTAACGTAATGAACCCCGCAGCCCGCAGTTTCTACCTTTCACACGGTCTGCAACACATCGACCCGGCCTTCGAGGCCCAACCGGTGGAGGGGGCTGTACTGATGTTCTGCCGCCATTGCCTGCGCTACAGCATGGGGTGGTGTCCGTCACACCAGCACGGACGTTCACCCTACCGCGAACCCTACTACCTGACGGCTTCGGACGGACGACGCTTCCGCCTGCAGTTCGACTGTCGGGCTTGCCAGATGAAGGTAATCGAGGAGCATAAACCTGCTAACAGATAAGGAGGAATGAGCAATTGGCAACATAGGGAGATGGAGCGGACGAACCAGTCGGTCCGGATGTGGATAGCCTGGATACCCTTGCTCTGCCTGCTGCTTGCCTCTTGCCACTATGCGCATCCCTCACTGACGGACGAAACGATGAGCCGCGAGCAACGCGACTCGCTGGCCTGCCTCTTTGCACACCACTACACCCCGGGCATGAACCTGGAGCTGCTGGCCGACTCCATCCGGCTGGCCTGTCTGCCTGTCAAAGATTGCTACAGCATGCTCTACCGGGGCGACCGCGTAGTAGTGGCCGAGGTTGCCATCCATCCCCAGGACAGCGTAGACAGCGTCTGGGTAAAGCTGGCACATACCCAGGAGGCACAAGGCTGGCTATGCGAATCGGAGATGAAACGCCACTTCGTGCCTACCGACAGCATATCGCAGGCCATTCACCTCTTCAGCAAGACCCACGCTTCCTACTTTATGGCCATCTTTGCCCTGTTCATAGCGGTGTGGTTGGTGCGTACTTGGCGCCGCAAACAGATGAAGTTGGTCTACTTCAACGACATCGACAGCCTCTATCCGCTGCTGCTCTGTCTGCTGATGGCCTTCAGTGCCACGCTTTACGAGTCCATGCAGGTCTTTGCACCCGATACCTGGGAGCACTTCTACTTCAATCCCACCCTCTCGCCGCTCCGGGTTCCCTTTGTGCTCTCCATCTTTCTGCTGAGTCTGTGGTTCTTTCTCATCGTGCTGCTGGCCACGCTGGATGTACTATTCCGTCAGCTCTCGCCGGCAGCAGCCGTCCTCTATTTGTTAGGGCTGGTTTCCTGCTGCATCTTCTGCTACCTCTTTTTCATTCTGACCACCCGTTTCTACGTAGGGTATCTGTTTCTGGCAGCCTTTGCCTACCTCTATTTCCGCCGCCTCGTCACCACCCTGCACACTCCCCGCTACCGCTGCGGACAATGTGGGAGGAAGCTGCACGAGAAGGGGCTCTGCCCCCACTGCGGGGCCATGAATGTATAAGCTTTTTCTTTTGTCTTGAAACAAAAGAAAAAGATACCAAAAAGAAAAATTCAAGGCTCACGTCTCCGTCGCTACTACGCCTAAGCCAGTCCTTTCCGCTTAATTTAAAATGGCACTACCGGCGGGATGAGGGCGGAAAATGTTCCGTCCCTACACGTTTCTCAATTTGAAATCTATAATGGCGTTCATGCCGGTCAATGAAAATCCTCTTGGCCGCTAAGACTTAACTAAATTGAGAAAATGCAAAGCAGCGAACCGGCATAGTATACCGGAAAAAGATTAAAAGAAACGGAGCAATACTTTAAAACCTTTGGTAAGAAGGTTTAAAACTGTTTATGCAACGGTTTTAAACTTCCCTACCGGCAGATTCGGCATCATTAGAGGGAGTGTTGTACACATTTTTCTTTTTACAGGGTTCACTTAGGTTCAGGGTTCACCCCTAACGCTTCCCCGGCGAAACATCAGTAGACATAGCATATCTATATACCTGTTTTTCAGTTATTTACGCTTTAATCCATTTCAAAAAGCCATTTTTCTGCGGATTCGGAAATTCCTTGTTCGGAAGACGATGTCAAGAATTATGTATATACAAAACGCTTGTACAGTCCCGACAGCGACAGGACCGGTCGGGGATAGCGGGTCCTATGCAGGCTGTTGGTCTTGTAGGCCGATGATAGCTCTTCGTACTGGGAGGTATTCAGCAAATACAACAGCGGTTGCTCCTCCTCAGGCTGCAGGGAGCATCCGCTCGTAATCTGTCATTTTATTTAACAAATCAACTCAATCATCAGCCTTCGGTATCGCCTCGGAGGGGTTAGGGGTGAACCCTGAACCTTCGTGAACCCTACTGGCTGGCACATCGCACCACCACCTTCCGATAATGCATTGATAATCAAAAAGAACAGAGTTTTAGGTATCTTCCTCTGCAAAGTCAGGTTCGGCGAACCTACGAGCATAGAGTTGGATAGTTTCATCGGCTTCTTTTTTGCGAAAATTAATTACATACAATCAAGCAGGGCAGTCGCCTTCCTTCCTCCTGCCACCTTCTTCGGAGTCTGCCGGCTGCCACGAAGCCGACGAGCTGTGACACCCCCATGACAAGACCGATCGGAGAAAGGAGACTCGTCAGAAGCGACAGCGTACCTCGATGCCGGCCTGGACCGGTCGACCCAACTGACGGAAGCAGTTCCCCATGCTCTCGAAATAGAAGGCATCGTACTTTCGGTCGAGCGCATTGCGTACCCAGAGGTCTATCTGCCCGCCTCCTTTGCGGAAGCTGATGCGCCCGTTCAGCGTACCGTACAACGACTGACTGGCCGTGTTGTCCTCCGTCCAGTAGATGCGACCGGCAGCCCGATAGTCGGCAGAGAAGACGATGCGGTCCAGCAACGCCCGGCCTCGCAACGGCCACGCATACTGCATCCCCACATTGAACGTATGTTTGGGTACAAAGGGGACATAGTTGCCCGTATAGTCAATCGCCTCTGCCGCATCACTCTGTGCGCCCACGTAGTAGTCGCGGAACGTGGCATACGTATAGCCGTAGGCCGCATTCAAGGTCCATTCGTCCGTCAAAGCAGCGGCCAGTGCGCATTCCCCTCCCAGACTGCGGCTCTTGCCGGCATTGACCGTCTCGCGACCCAAGCCCGACTGGACGAAACGAGATATCTGCTGGTCCTTGGTCTCTAACCAGAAGAGAGCGGCATCCAGCTGCACCCTGCGGTTCCACAGATTGAGGTGGGCACCCAGCTCGTAGTTCCAAGTCTGTTCGGGCTTATATTCCACTGCCGCACGGACTTCCGGATTATCCCCCGCCTGAGGGAAATATTGTTCCACGAAGGAGGCATATTGCTCGGGCACATGGGTCAGAACCGCCTCGCGCGTCTGGCGCATCATGTCGTTGCGCAAAGCCGACTGCAGCAGTTCGGAGAACTTCTGGATGTTGTATCCGCCGGAACGATACCCTTTGCTGACGCTGACGTAGAGGTTTCCCCTTCCTGCAGGCAACGCATACTGCAAGGCAGCCTTCGGCAACAGCTGGAGGTAATCCTTGTCCAGCCGTCCCTGGTAACGACTCTCCACGCAGAGGGAGGTGGAGGGCATCATCTCGATGTCACGGACCGGCTGACCGCCTCTCAGCATCTGGCCTTGGATACCTACGGAGTAGTTCAGTCCACAACCGGAGTCGTAGGTCAGCTTCTGCTTCTCATAGTCCAGACGCGCCCCTACCGTCAGCGAGAGTCCGTCCAGACCCAGCAGTCGGTCGAAGGTAGATTGGTGAAACAATGCCCCGTTGAGTTGCGGAATCCGGAAGCCTCCTGCAATCAACAGTTCCCGGTCGTCAATGGTAAGCGAAGGCAGGATGTTCATACTCCCCGCGGGGCCCATCGAAACCTCAATCTGCGAAGGGATTACACCGCCCAGCATCCGTCCCAGCATCGCCATGCCATCGGAACGGAAGATGACGGGTGCATCGGTCTTCAGCCACTGATAGAATCCGAAGGCTCCTGTGGTCCACTGCCAGCGTCCTTTCGTAGCCGACTTCAGCACCACCTCCTCGCTCAGCGTATGGATGCGCTGCCGCTGCTCCAGCGTATAGATGTCGGCTGCCGTAAAGTCCTGGTCGAGGAACATGCGGTCATCCACCCACTGATGGCCCGTCACGGCACTCAGCGTGAAACCCCGTCCGCGATACTCCACATTCAGACCGCTGTTCAGCAGGTTGCGTCGGTAGCTGCTCTCCCGATTGTAAGCCACCTCGCCCACCGGTTCATCCGCCGCACCGGCCTTGCTGCCCATAAACTGATAGGGATATCCGCTCTGATCGCTGTACTCGTAGCTGACGTTCAGGTCTACCTTCCAGTTGTCGGCAGGCAGGCAGACAGCCCTCAGACGTCCGCCGGCACTCTGCCCGCGATCCACCTTCTTGCCTCCCAACGCCCTGTTGCGAAAGAAACCGTCGTCGTAGGTATAGAAGCCACCGGTGGAAAAGGCGAAGCGGGAACTCGCCCGATGGTAGTGGGTCAGCGAAGCGTCATAGCTGCCGTGTGTGGCAGCCCCCAAACGCACATCGGTACCCTGATAGCTGAAGGGCGACTTGGTATGCACCTTGATGAGTCCGCCCATGGCATTGCGGCCGTAAAGGGTGCTTTGCGGACCTCGCAACACGTCGATGCGTTCTACATCCGCATAGCTGAAGTCAAACGCTGCCTGATTGATATAGGGTATGTTGTCTACATAGAGTCCGACCGAAGGGGTGTTGATACGCGATCCGATGCCACGGATATAGACTGCCGTCGTCAGGCGGGAACCATAGTCGGGGATGAAGAGATTGGGTACCACGGCTGTCATATCCTTGATGGTAGTGACCTGCGCTGCCTGCATGGCTTGCTGCGAAAGCAGTGAGACGGCGTGAGGCAGTTCGCGCAGTTTACGGTTCTCTTTGGGGGCAGCAATGACGGTGATTTCCTCCACATCCACTACCTTCAGGGTATCTTTCTCTTCGGCCTTCAACGTGCCGGCAACGCTCAGTGCCGCACAGAGGGCACACACTATACGAAATCTGTTCATCTCTATATTCTGTATATTACGGTTTGTATCCGGCTGCAAAATAACGGAAAATAGAGCGTACGCACAATCCTCATAAATGAGGAAATTGATTTGCCGGGCGGGTGTGTCACTTTTCTTTTGCTTGTCCTGTAGGGGCGCAACATCTTGCGTCCTAACCCGCCAGTAGTGCCATTTTAAATTTTAAATTTTAAATTGAATGTGTCGGGCGGGTATGTCACTTTTCTTTTGCTTGTACAAAAGAAAAGTAACCAAAAGAAAATACCCCGTCTGCACCTACGGAGCTACTCCGTACCCCTCTCCGCCTGACGCTCCTACGGTGAGGACGGAGGGGTCCGCATTGCAAGCTACAAGCTATAAGCTACGAGCTACAAGTAGGGGCGGAATATTTTCCGCCCTCATCCCGCCAGTCTGCCCCGAACACCACTTTAATTTTTAAATTGTTAATTTTAAATTACCAATTGACTTCTTATGAAAGCATGGGCTTCACACTGCGGCAAATCAGTTCGGCCGTCTCCTCATCGCCCAACGCAGCACTATCAATCATCAGATGGTAGTTGGAATAGGCACCCCATTCGTAACCGGTATAGTGCAGACAGTGCTCACTGCGCTCGCGGTCGGTATGCATACGTGCGGCTGCTTCCTCCTCAGCCACGCCATACTCCGCCACGATATGCTTCAGTCGGTAGGCACGATTGGCATAAATGAAGATGTTGTAACAACGGCATTCGTCACCCCGCAGGATGAAATTGGCCAGACGGCCTACAATGACACAGCTGCCTTGACGGGCGATATCGCGAATCACTGCCTCCTGCGCCTTGAACATGGCCGTCTGCAAGGGATTGTCGTAAGGCAGACGGCCTTCCACTACCTGTTCCTGCTCTTTTACCAGTTCGCTGTTCAATCCGCTTTGACGGGCTGTCAGCTCAATCAGACTCTTGTCGTACAGGCCGATACCCAGCTTCCGGGCAAGCAGCTCGCCGATGTGACGCCCACCGCTTCCATACTCACGCGAGATGGTGATGACCAACGGCAGTCTGCGATCGGTCGATGCCACAGCTGCAGAGGCGGCAACAGAAGCCTGAGCCTGACGGCGACGCGGATTGAAAGAAGAGGCATGATTGCGTCCGAACAGGTGATAATATGCGATGGAGAGTACGCTGGAACAGGCGATGAGGAGGAACATGACATCGTAGCCCCACTGCTTGACCAGCACACCGGCCAGAAATCCGCCCAATGCGATGCCCAGGTCGAAAGCGACAAAGAAGGTGGAATTGGCGGCTCCGCGACGTTCGGGGGCCACGGCATGCATGGCCATGGTCTGCAACGAGAGCTGCACAGCACCAAAGCTATAGCCCAACAGCAAGGCGGAAAGCAGATAACAAGGTGCATTGTGGGCAAACACCAGCAGCAATATGCCTGCAATGATGGTTCCGTTCCCCGTATAGACCAGCACCCCTTCACCATGCCTGTCAATCGCACGTCCCAGCAGCAATCGGGTTGCCACGGTAGCCAGCGCGATGCAGATGAAGTAGATGCCTCCACCGGGCAATCCATGTCCGGCTGCATAGATGGCCACATAGACCTCGACCACTCCATAAGCCATCATGAAGAAAAACTGCGTGACGGCTGCCGGCAACGACATGCGCTCAAACAGCTGGTTCAATCGTAAGGGAGCAGCAGAGAGCGTATAGTTGCGCTGACGGATGCTGATGCCTATCAGCAAGGCAATCAGGCCGGCCAGCGTGGTGACGGCAAACAAGGGACGGAAGCCCCATGCGTTCATCACACCCAGTCCCAAGGCAGGCGCCACTGCTGTGGACAGTGCCATAGAGAGACCATACATGCCCAGTCCCTCGCCCATCCGGGTGTGAGGGACGATGTCCGTCACCCACGTGGAGGAAGCGTTGCTGGAAGCGGCATGGAACGCACCGTGAACGGTACGTAGCAGAACGGCCCAGGCGATGCCCGACGAAACAAAATAGCCCATCGGAAGCAGTGTCATACCTATCAAGCCGACGACCAGCATGGTGCAACGCCCCTTGCTATCGACCAGCCAACCCACAAAAGGCCTCGACACGATGGAGGCAATGCTGAACAGGGCAGTTGCCAGGCCGATGGCTACCGCATCGCCTCCCAAATAGGTGACAAAGAAAGGAAAAGTAGGCAGCAAGGCGTGGAAATTGACAAAAATGAAGAAGTTCACGAGACAGATCTTGATGAAGGAACCTGTCCAAAGTCTGTTGTCTGATTCATTATAGTAAGTTTTATATTGTAGCCGCTTACGTACAAACAAAAAGCAATGCCCTGCCACAGAAGTCAACTAGACTTACGTGGCAGGGCACTACATGTTGATTTTTCGATGGACAAAGGTACGCAAAAACTTCAGACCTTGTATGCAGAGGAACGTGAGATTTTAGTGTTTTTTCACACAGTATCACTTCACTGCAACATAGCCTGGCAGTTGCCAATCGGCTCCTTCCTCTGTTTAATTTTTCTAATTCTAATAGATACCGCTGCCCGAAAAGCACGGCGTTTCATTTTTTTTCGTACATTTGTTCCCAATGTACACGATACGTCTGCTGACGTAACAGATAGAAACCGATATAGACAATGAAAGTAACAGAACTGATCAACAGTACCCAATCGACCGCATTCTCGTTCGAGATACTGCCCCCGCTCAAAGGAACGGGCATCGAGAAGCTGTATCGCGACATCGACACCTTGCGGCCCTTTGACCCCAAATACATCAACATCACCACCCACCGCAGCGAATACATCTACCGGGACTTGGGCGACGGACTGTTCCGACGCGACAAGCTGTACCGCCGTCCCGGCACCGTGGCCGTAGCCGCCGCCATACAGAACAAGTATGGCATCACCACGGTACCCCACATCATCTGCAGCGACAACACCCGCGAGGACATTGAGTACGAACTGCTGGACCTGCAGTTTCTGGGCATCACCGACCTGCTGGTGCTACGCGGTGACAAGGGAAAGCACGAATCAGTATTTACACCCACAGGAGACGGCTATCGGCACGCCATCGAGCTGCAACAGCAGATCAACGACTTCAACCGGGGCATCTTTGTAGATGGGTCGGAGATGAAGGTGACGGCTACCCCCTTCAGCTACGGTGTGGCCTGCTATCCCGAAAAGCACGAGGAGGCTCCCAATATGGAAAGCGACATCTACTGGCTGAAACAGAAGGTAGAGGCCGGCGCTGCATACGCCGTGACGCAACTGTTCTACGACAATCGCAAGTATTTTGCCTTTGTGGAGCGTGCCCGCAAGGAGGGTATCACCATCCCCATCATCCCCGGCATCAAACCTTTCAAGAAGCTGTCGCAACTGAATGTGGTCCCCAAGACCTTTAAAGTAGACCTGCCTGAGAACCTGACCCACGAAGCACTGAAATGCAAGGACGATGCACAGGCTGCACAGGTAGGCATCGAATGGTGCATCGCACAATGCCGTGAACTGATGGCATACGGAGTACCCAGCCTACACTTCTACACCGTGGGTGCCACAGACAGCATACGCGAGGTGGCCAAGCAGATTTATTGACCCCATAAAACAACAGATAAAGAGATGTTCAGCTTTAACGACGTCATCGGACAGGAAGAGGCCAAGCAACGATTGCGGCAGGAAGTGGCAGAGGGACGTATCCCTCACGCCCGACTGTTCTGCGGACCGGCAGGAGCCGGAAAGCTCCCGTTGGCACTGGCCTACGCACGCTATCTGTCGTGTCCGCACCGCACAGCTGAAGATGCCTGCGGTGTATGTCCCTCGTGTGTAAAGTGGGAGAAGCTGGTGCATCCCGACGTACATTTCGTCTTCCCTATCGTGCGAAATGCCAAAGCGAAGAAGGAGGTGTGCGACGACTACATAGCAGCCTGGCGCCGCCTACTGACGGGGAGCACCTACTTCGGACTGAACCACTGGCTGGACGAAATGGATGCAGAAAACGGCCAGCCTCTGATTTATGCCAAGGAGAGTGACGAAATCACCCGCAAGCTCAGTCTGAAGTCAAGCGAAGGCGGATACAAGATTGCACTGATATGGCTGCCTGAGAAGCTGCACGAAGTGTGTGCCAACAAACTGCTGAAGCTGCTGGAAGAGCCTCCCGCACAGACGCTGTTCCTGCTGGTAAGCGAGGCTCCGGAGATGTTGCTCACCACCATCATCAGCCGTACCCAACGCTTTAATGTGCCCTGTATCCACGAAACGGAGATAACGCAGGCACTGACCCGACGCTTCGGCCTGCAGGCTGCCGATGCACAGAATGTGGCCCATCTGGCCAACGGCAACTTTGTGAAGGCCCTTGAAACCATCCATCTGAGCGAGGAGAACCGGCTGTTCTTCGACCTCTTTGTCAGCTTGATGCGTCTCTCGTACCAACGCAAAATCAAAGAGATGAAGCAATGGAGCGAGCAACTGGCCGGTATGGGACGCGAACGCCAGAAGAATTTTCTGATGTACTGCCAGCGCATGATTCGGGAAAACTTCGTCTTCAACCTGCACCAGCCGGAGATGAACTACCTGACAACCGATGAGCAACAGTTTGCCACCCGCTTCGCCCCGTTTGTCAACGAACGAAACGTGATGGGAATCATGAACGAATTGACAGAAGCCCAACTGCACATCGAACAGAATGTAAACGCACGAATGGTATTTTTCGACTTTTCACTGAAGATGATTGTGCTGCTGAAACAGAACTGAAAGAAAAACAAATAAGCCTCATAAACTGATAAACTTAAATACTCAAGAGATATGGAATATAAACTACATAACGGAAGCGGCGGACTCTGTTGCAGGAGCTGCGGCAGACAGGACAAGCAACTGAACACCTACGACTGGCTGGCAGACATCCCCGGCAACGACGAGGAGACCGACCTGGTGGAGGTGCAGTTCAAGAACACCCGCAAAGGATACTATCACAACAGCAACGGACTGCCGCTGCAGAAGGGAGACATCGTGGCCGTCGAAGCCTCACCCGGACATGACATCGGTGTGGTCACACTGACAGGACGACTCGTTCCCCTCCAGCTGCGTAAGGCCAATATCAAATCGGAAGCCGACATCAAGCGCATCTACCGCAAGGCAAAGCCCGTGGATATGGACAAATACCGCGAGGCAAAAGCACGCGAGCACGACACAATGATACGCTCGCGCCAAATCGCCCTGAGCCTGAATCTGGACATGAAGATTGGCGACGTGGAGTATCAGGGAGACGGCAACAAGGCCATCTTCTACTACATAGCCGAGGGACGTGTGGACTTCCGCCAGCTCATCAAGGTGCTTGCCGAGGTCTTCCGTGTACGCATTGAGATGAAACAGATTGGAGCGCGTCAGGAAGCGGGACGCATCGGCGGCATCGGCCCGTGCGGACGCGAACTGTGCTGCGCTACCTGGATGACCAGCTTCGTCTCGGTCTCAACCAGCGCAGCCCGCTATCAGGACATCTCACTCAACCCGCAAAAACTGGCCGGTCAATGCGCCAAACTGAAATGCTGCCTGAACTACGAGGTAGACTGCTACGTAGAGGCCCAGAAACGTCTTCCGTCCAAAGAGATTACCTTAGAGACCAAGGACGGGACGTTCTACTTCTTCAAGGCTGACATCCTGACCAACCAGGTAACATACTCAACCGACAAAGCCATCCCAGCCAATCTGGTGACCATCAGCGGACGGAGGGCATTCGAAGTGATCGGGCTGAACAAACGGGGCATCAAGCCGGACAATCTGAATGAGGAAGAACGGCACTCGGAATCGAAGAA
The DNA here is from genome assembly GCA_945641355.1 of uncultured Mediterranea sp. Lineage (GTDB taxonomy): Bacteria > Bacteroidota > Bacteroidia > Bacteroidales > Bacteroidaceae > Bacteroides. Next base: position 91,319 of record CALZEQ010000004.1, read on the forward strand.
AGCTGTTGACCTGGTGGAACAAGAGAGCCTGACCCGCTTTGACCGCACCCGCAAGAACAAGGGGGGCAACAACAGTAGCGAAGGCAAGAAGAAAAAGAAAAAGGGCAGTGCCGGCAATGTACGTCCCGAAGGGGAAGAGCAAGTGAAAGCTGCTCAGGAGGCCAAGCCGAAAGAACAGGCTGCCAAGGCAAACAAAGAGCCGCAAGCCGACAAGCCGAAAGAGGGCCAGGGACGGCAGAAAGGACAGAAGGCCCGACAGAAAGATGGGCAGCCCCGACAGAAAGGTCAACCCAAAGACGCACAGCCACGCCCCAAGAAACAGGGTTCACCATCCAAAGAAGCACAGAAAAAGAGTACGGATGAGCAGCCTGCACAATCATAAGGGGAACTTCCCACACGGACAGAGGAGCTGGATGTGGGAAGCGTTCCTTCTGCTGGCAGTCACCTTGACCGGCTGCCAGCAGAAGATTGCTTATTATCAATACCACTCGATTCCTGAGGCTGGATGGCAACGAAACGACACCCTCTCCTTTGCTGTGGAGACAGCCGACTCGGCACGGATGTACCGGATGGACCTGGAAGTGCGTAACCGGAACGACTATCCATACCGCAACCTGGCAGTAGGCATAGCTGTCACCACACCCGACTCGCTGTCGCTGCCTACCGATACGCTTCAACTGCTTCTGGCTGACGAGGCGGGACACTGGATAGGGCGCGGACAGAGCAACCTGTATCAGTATACAGCCGCAGCAGGAGGCATCCACGTCCACTGTCCCGGCACCTATCGAATACGGGTATTCTCACTCCTTCCCGACTCCATACTGCCCGGGCTCAATGATATCGGCATTAGACTGGAGCGGTAGCTTTCCCCTAAGAGAGCCAACGATGCCTGCTGGCATCAATCCGCAAAAAGATGAACAGCAAGATGGTAAAACCCCACAGGGACGAGCCGCCGTAGCTAAAGAATGGTAGCGGAATGCCTATGACAGGCGTCAAGCCCAGCACCATACCTATATTGATGAAGAGATGGAACAGGAAGATGCTGAGGACCGAATAGCCATAGACCCGCCCGAAGACAGAAGGCTGGCGTTCAGCCAATACAATCAGTCGTAATATCAGGACAAGAAACAGCAGGAGCACACCGGCAGCTCCCACAAATCCCTCTTCCTCACCAACCGTGCAGAATATAAAGTCGGTATCCTGCTCGGGCACATACTTCAACTTTGTCTGCGTACCGTTCAGAAAACCTTTCCCGGTGAGCCCCCCCGATCCGATGGCAATCTTCGACTGGTTGACGTTGTACCCGGCTCCGGCCAAATCTTCCTCCATGCCCAGTACCACCTTGATGCGGATTTGCTGGTGAGGCTCCAACACATCGTTGAAAAAATAATCGCTGGAGTAGAGGAAACCGATGCTTCCGATGGCAAACAATCCTATCAAGAGATAGTTGGAATGGTGATGGGCGAGCGACAAAAAGAGGAGATAGCCTACGAGCAACACACAAAGCACCCACTCTACCCATACCAAGTTGAACGGGAGCATGTATTGGGAGACCAGGTAGGCCACCGGCAACGAAGCCAATGAGACACACAAGATGTTGCGAACCGGAATCCACTTCTTACAATAGACCCACACCATGCCTGCAGCAGACAGCAATACCATCAGCAGCACTGCAAACTCGCCGATAGAGGTCGGGGTATCTGCAATCATCTCCTGCTGGAAACGGATGCCTACAACAAAATAAATCACCGCACAGACACCGGAGAAAAGCACGACACCCGGCATTCCCTCCCGATAAAGCATCAGGAAGAAAGCGGAATAGACCAATGCAGAACCCGTCTCACGCTGCATGACAATCAACCCCATCGGCAACAGGATGAGGAAGGCAAGCATACAGGCATTCTTCAGGTTCTTCATCGTGAAGCCGTATGCATTCATATACTTGGCCAACGCCAACGCTGTGGCAAATTTGGCAAACTCGGCCGGCTGGAGACTGACGGGTCCCAATATGAGCCACGAACGGGAGCCTTTGGTATCGGGAGCAATGAAGATGGTCACTATCAGCAATAGCATCATACCTATATATATAAGGTATGAGAAGAAGTCGTAGACCGTATCGTCCAGCATGAGCAATACGAAGCCCAGGCCAAATGAGCAGACAATCCATACGAACTGCTTACCTGCACGGGTAGAGAAATCCAGAAAATCACGGTCGCCATAGTCGTAACTGGCCCCACATACACTGAACCAGCCAAACACAATCAGCATCAGATAGACTACGATAGTTACCCAATCCAACGACTTCCAAATAGTTTCATCTCTGCGCATCATCGCTCTTCATCGCTATAGTAAATCACTCGGTTGCTAAACTCTTCGGCTCTCAGTTCGTTCTCGGGAGAGAGCTTGCCATGGAGGTACTGGTCCATCATCATGGCTCCTATCGGCACACCATACGTAGCACCGAAACCTCCGTTCTCTACATAGACCGCAATGGCTATCTTCGGATTGTCCATCGGAGCAAATCCCATGAATACGGAGTGGTCCTTTCCCTTGTTTTGGGCGGTACCCGTCTTTCCGCAAGCCTCCACACCCGGCAGGATGGTGCTCACCATGCGGCAAGTGGCGCTACCAGTGCTGCCTGTCACTGCTGCACGCATTCCCTTCACCACCTCTTCGTAATGGCTACGGTCGATGGTAGTGTAACGGGGAGTCCGATAGAGGCTGTCCAGCTCATTGTCCTCTATCTCCCGGACAATATGCGGCGTGATGAAGTGGCCTCGGTTGGCGATGGTGGCACCCAAGTTGGCTATCTGCAGAGGGGTGGCCAGGATTTCTCCCTGCCCGATAGAGATACTGATTACCGTCAGTCCGTTCCATGAGCCCCTATAAGCGCGGTCATAGGTTTTGGAGTTGGGTATGAAGCCACGCTGCTCACTGGGCAGGTCGGTGCCCAGCTTATACCCGAAACCTTGCGACACCATGTGATCCTTCCACACCGTAATGGCATTTTGAGGCGACCCGTACTTCTTGTCGCTGAACATACGGAACAGTCCCCAACAGAAATAGGAGTTGCAAGAGGTGGCAATGGCCGGAATCAACGGCAACGGAGAGGCATGACCGTGACATCCTACCCGCAGACTGCGGTAATTGAAGCCGTGAGCACAAGGGAAAGCAGGTGTGGTAGCCTGAATGATGCCCTCCTGCAACATCGTCAGTGCCTGAGCCGTCTTGAAGGTTGAACCCGGAGGATAGACACCCATGATGGCCCGGTTGAGCAACGGCTTCTGCTTATCTAACTGCAGCATACGATGATTCTTTCCACGTTGGCGACCTATCATCAGATGAGGGTCGAACGAAGGGGAAGAGACCATGCAAAGTATCTCGCCTGTAGCCGGCTCAATGGCCACGATGGCCCCGATTTTGTGCTGTAACAGCCGCTCGCCCAACATCTGCAGGTCGATATCAATACCCAGAGTCAGATTCTTACCGGGTATCGACGGACGGTCAAAACGTCCGTCCATGTAATGTCCTTGTATACGTCCGTGCGCATCACGCAACAACACTTCCACTCCCTTCTCTCCACGCAGGTATTTCTCATACGACTTCTCGATGCCCTGCTTGCCGATGTAGTCGCCACGGATGTAATAGTCGTCATTCTCGATGTCGCGCTTCGATACCTCTCCAATGTCTCCCAGCACGTGTCCGGACGAATTGTACGTATACTGACGGATGGTACGCCGCTGAATGTAGAAGCCTGGGAACTTGAAAAGTTTCTCTTGAAACACACCGCACTCCTCGGCCGACAACTGGGTCATAAAGACCTGATGGGTATATTTGGAGTAGCCCGGATTCATCCAGCGGTTCTTCACATCCTTCATCCGCTTGTCAAACTGTTCCAGGGTGATATTCAGCGTCCGGCAAAGGTCTAATGTATCCAATGAGGTGACTTCACGGGGAACAAAAGTGATGTCGTAGGCCGGCTGATTAAATACAAGAAGCTTGCCGTTCCGGTCGTAGATGGCTCCGCGTGACGGGTACTGAATCTTGTTCAGAAAGGCATTACTGTCTGCATTCTTCTTATAGTCATCCGTCATAATCTGCAGATCGAACAGCCGTATCAGATAGACCAATACAATAAAAGCAGCCGTTGCCCCTATCACATATTTACGTTTCTCCAGGGTATAATCTTTCATGCTATTTCTTTTTCCGGATTCCTTCAAAAGCCATCACACAAGCCATGGTGAGCAGGGTGCTGGACAAGATACGTAGCAAAAGAGAGCCTACATGGACAAACGAGAAGAACTCAAGGACGAACAACATGAAGTGATGGGTCAACAGGCAGGCGAACAGATACTTCAAGAACGAAGAAGTACCCATGGTGCGGAACGAAGGAACGATGCTTTCAAGTACATCGCGCGACAGGAAAAGGCGCAAGTAGAACGGACGCACAAAGGCAAGCAACACCGTAGAGGATACATTCAGTCCCGGCGTATCGGAAAAGACATCTACCACCAGTCCCAAGGCAAAAGCCCACAGCATGAGCACATTGCGCGAGATGCCCGATTCAAACTTCAGTATCAGGTAGACATACAGAAAAGGAGTGGCATATCCGGCGATATGCACGTTGTTCAGAATGAGCACCTGTAGCAATGCCAAACCAACAAGCCACCCTACCTTATGTAGATAATTAAGTATCAACGCTTATCCGGAAATTAGATTGATTAGCATTCAGTTATCGTGGAGCGTCCGTTCATTCGACGCTGCGTTCCAGTTCCTTCTCTTCTGACTGTCCGCTACGCGCAATGATGCGAACGTCGCTTACCTTGCCGAAGTCTGTCGCCAGCTTCACCTTCAGCAGATAAGAGAGTCCGTCATGCGAATCCTGCATATCATCTACCGTGCCCACCATTACCCCCTCGGGGAAAACGGCAGAATAGCCGCTGGTGACTACCGTATCGCCCAGATTGAACTCGGCATGGCGGGGAAGGTCCTTTAGATAGGCGAAGCGCGAATCTCCTCCCTCCCACTTCATGTAGCCGAAATAGTCGCTGCCCAATATCTTGCATGAGATGCTCGACTTGCTGTTCAGCAATGGGATGACCAACGCATAGTGTGCCGAGGTCTTATAGACGATACCTACCACTCCGTTGGCATCTATCACCCCCATCTCCGGGCGAATGCCTTCGCGGGCTCCTTTATCCAGCGTGATGTAGTTGTCTGCACGATTCAGACTGTTCTTGATAACATTGGCCTTGAAGATGCGCAGGCTGTCCATCGCCGCTTGTTCCAGACTATAGAGACGAGCAGAGTCTATTCCCCTTTCGTGCAGGGTCTTCTCCAGCAGACTGACACGCTGCTCCAGCCACAGGTTACGGTCCAACAAATCCTCATTGACGGTCTTCAGATGAAAATAGGAGAGGATGCCTCCCGAAATTTCATACACCTTGCCCGCAACCTGATTGGCCGAAGTAAAACATACGCTTTGCTGATAACGGTTGAATCGGATCAACAATACAAAGCCAACCACTTCCAACAACAGGAAGAGGAAGCAGTAATTGTATCTGATAAGGAAATTCAGCAGATTGCGCATATCCTCATCGCATCAGGAAAGAGAAACGGTCGACGTTCTTCAGTGCCACACCCGTACCCTTTGCCACCGCGTGGAGCGGGTCTTCAGCAATGTGGAAGGGTATGTTGATTTTATCCGTCAATCGTTTGTCCAGTCCGCGCAGCAAGGCACCGCCTCCTGCCAGATAGATGCCATTGTGTACAATGTCTGCATACAGTTCGGGCGGCGTGTTCTCCAATGCGCTGAGGATAGCCGTCTCAATCTTCGAGATAGATTTCTCCAGGCAATGGGCCACTTCCTGGTAGCATACGGGCACTTCCATAGGCAAGGCTGTGATTCGGTTGGGACCATGCACGATGTAATCTTCCGGTGCATCTTCGCCCAAATCGGTCAAAGCAGCTCCCACATTGATTTTAATTCGCTCGGCCATACGTTCGCTCACCTTCACGTTATGCTGACGGCTCATATACTCCTGGATATCTGCCGTCAGGTCATCACCTGCGATGCGAATGGAGTTGTTGGAGACGATGCCGCCCAAAGAGATGACAGCGATTTCAGTAGAGCCACCACCTATATCCACAATCATGTTTCCTTCAGGAGCCTCCACATCAATGCCTATACCGATGGCTGCCGCCATGGGCTCGAAAATAAGGTAGACATCCCGTCCGCCGGCATGTTCGGCCGAATCGCGTACGGCACGCAGTTCCACTTCCGTACTGCCCGAGGGTACGCCGATGACCATGCGCAGTGAGGGCGAGAAGAGCCGGTGGCGCGTATTCACCATCTTGATGAGTCCGCGAATCATCTGCTCGCAAGCATAGAAGTCGGCTATCACGCCGTCGCGCAAAGGACGTATCGTACGTATGTTCTCGTGGGTCTTTTCGTGCATCATCTTTGCTTTCTCACCCACGGCTATCATCTTGTCAGTGCGACGGTCCAAGGCCACCACCGAAGGTTCGTCCACCACAATCTTACCACCCGTTGTGATAATGGTGTTGGCCGTTCCCAAGTCCATCGCTATTTCTTGTGTAAAAGAGAACAATCCCATTTTATAAATTATGAATCAACCTTAATTTGTTAATTAATAATTCCCGATTATGAGTCGTGAATCAATGTTTGAAGTGACGGAAGCCGGTAATCACCATCGCAATGCCGTGTTCGTTGCAATAGTCGAACGAAAGTTGGTCTTTGATGCTTCCACCCGGCTGGATAACGGCTGTCACACCTTCGTTACCGGCTATCTCCACACAATCGGGGAAGGGGAAGAAGGCATCGCTTGCCATCACCGCACCATGCAGGTCGAAGCCAAAGCTCTTGGCCTTCTCAATAGCCTGCTTCAAGGCATCTACCCGGCTGGTTTGACCCACTCCGCTGGCCAGCAACTGCTTACCTTTGGCCAGTACGATGGCATTCGACTTGGAGTTCTTCACTATCTTGTTGGCAAAGAGCATATCCTCTATCTCCTGAGCCGTTGGAGCCTGATTAGTCACCGTCTTCAGTTCGTCCGAAGTCTCAATCTTCAAGTCACGGTCCTGCACCAGCACACCGTTCAGCAACGAACGGAACTGCTTCCGAGGCAAAGCGGCCGGTTTGCGCACCAAGATGATACGGTTTTTCTTCTGTCCCAGAATCTCCAGAGCATCCACATCGTAGTCGGGAGCTATAATCACTTCAAAGAATATTTTGTTGATTTCCTCTGCAGCTGCACGGTCTATCACGGCATTGGTGATGAGCACGCCACCGAAAGCCGACACAGGGTCACCTGCCAACGCATCCGTCCAAGCCTCCAATACCGTGGGACGGCTGGCCAGTCCACAAGCATTGTTGTGCTTCAAGATAGCAAAGGTCGTCTCGTTGAATTCGTCAATCAAATCTACCGCCGCATTGATGTCCAGCAAGTTGTTGTAGGAGATTTCCTTGCCATGAATCTGGTCGAACATCGCTTCCAGATTGCCGTAGAAGTAACCCTTCTGATGCGGATTCTCACCATAGCGCAGCATCTTAGGATTGTTGGCACTCTGGCGGAAGGCACTGCCCTCACCGGCATCAAAGTAATTGAAAATGGCCGAGTCATAGTGCGAAGATACGGCAAATGCCTCCTTGGCAAACCAGCGGCGTTCTTCCAACGTAGAGGTAGCTCCATGCTCCATCAGCATATCCCGCAAAGGCTGGTATTGTGCCTGACTGGCCACAATCACCACGTCATTAAAGTTCTTGGCCGCTGCACGAATCAACGAGATGCCGCCTATATCAATCTTCTCGATAATAGCAGGTTCGTCAGCACCACTGGCCACAGTGGTCTCAAACGGATAAAGGTCTACAATGACCAGATCTATTTCAGGAATATCATATTTTTCAATCTGCTGCATGTCTTGCTCCAAGCCGCGACGACACAGTATGCCGCCAAACACTTTCGGGTGCAACGTCTTCACCCGCCCGCCAAGAATAGAGGGATACGTGGTAAGTTCTTCTACGGCCTTGCAGGGATAGCCCAGCGATTCGATGAACTGACGTGTTCCTCCCGTTGAAAGGAATTCAACCCCTTCTTCATGCAGTTTGGTAATGATTTCGTCCAAACCTTCCTTATGGTATACCGATACCAAAGCAGTTTTGATTCTTTTTGTTTCAGACATGATTTTTTATTTAAAAAGTACGCGCATATTTAAATTAGTGGCGCAAAGGTACGAATTTTGTTGATAGTAAATCCATTGCTACCACACTTTTTTGTCTGAAATTAGTGGAAGATGAATGATTGCAAGCCCTGAGTTGCAAAGGAAGAGCTACATGTCCGTCTGAACCTCTGCCGGCAAGCAACACACAGGGCGGACACACAGGTCCGCCCTAATGTATGTTTTCCCCAATCCGAGAGGCACCTCAAGCCTTCTTTACAGAATTTGCTTGAAACGTGCCAGAAACTCTGCCGCTTCCTCCATAGAGAGACAGAGTGGCGGAAGGAGACGGATGACATTGGTTCCGCTGACGCCCGTAAAGACATGCTGTTCCTTCAGCAGGCGCAGCCGCAGTTCTTTGATGGGCTGTTCAAATTCGAGTCCAATCATCAAGCCACGTCCGCGCACCTCCTTGATGGCGGGAATTTTCTTCAACTCCTCCAGCAGATACGTACCTACCTTGTCTGCATTTTCCACCAGACGTTCCTCTTCCATCACATCGAGTACAGCCAAGGCTGCACTACATGCCAAGTGGTTGCCGCCGAATGTAGTACCCAACTGGCCATACAGAGGCGTAAAACGCGGGCTGATCAGCACGCCTCCCATGGGGAAGCCGTTGCCGATACCTTTGGCTACCGTCACGATATCGGCCTTGATGCCGTTCCACTGATGGGCAAAGAAGCGTCCGCTGCGGCCATAGCCGCTCTGTATCTCATCCAGTATCAACACCGTGTCTTGTTCGTCACAAGCCTGTCGCAATGCGTGCATAAATTCATCGGTCGGCAGTTGGATGCCTCCTACGCCTTGTATACCTTCCACAATCACAGCGCACACGTCTCCTTTGGACAACTCGCGGCGCATGGCCTCCACATCGTTCATCGGCAGATAGGTGACATGTTTGTTGGCATTGATAGGCGCGATAATCTTCGGATTGTCCGTTGCCTCCACCGCCAACGAAGTACGTCCGTGGAAAGACTTGCAGAGCGAGAGGATACGGGTACGTCCGTTGTAGAATGAAGCCAGTTTCAGTGCATTTTCATTGGCTTCGGCTCCACTGTTAATCAGGAAGAGCGAATAATCATCATACCCGCACACCTTGCCCAGACGGTGTGCCAGTTCCTGCTGCAATTTGTTAATCACAGAATTGCTGTAGAAACCCAGCGTTGCCACTTGTCTGCTGATGGCTTCTACATAGTGCGGATGTGCGTGTCCGATGCTGATGACGGCATGACCTCCATACAGGTCCAGATACTCCGTTCCGTTTTCATCCCACACGTGACACCCTTTCCCTTTGACAATATGAATATCAAATAATGGATAAACGTCAAATAATTCCATACGAAACTTAACTAAATGGTTAGAAAGCCGACGGCTTCAATCTAAGCCCGACAGTTTCCTCCAGATTAAACATCAGATTCATGTTATGGACAGCCTGGCCGCTGGCTCCCTTCAGCAGATTGTCGATGCAAGAGACGATGAGCAGTTTGTCGCCATGCTTCTCTAAATGAACCAGGCATTTGTTGGTGTTCACCACCTGTTTCAAGTCAATATTCTTGTCCACGATGTGTGTAAACGAGTCCTTCGCATAGTACTCTTCATACATGCGGGTAATCTCGTCCAGAGCCACCTTGGTCCTCACCACAATGGTAGCAAAGATGCCACGCGCAAAATCGCCCCGGTAGGGTATGAAATCTATCTCTGACTGGAAACTACTTTGCAACTGGCAAAGCGACTGTCTGATTTCGGGTACATGTTGGTGTTCGAACGCTTTGTAGATGCTCAGGTTATTGTTGCGCCAACTGAAATGGCTGGTAGCACCCGGCTTCACACCGGCACCCGTACTGCCGGTGATGGCATTCACCATGATATCGCTGTTCAGCATCAGGTTCTTGGCCAAGGGCAACAGGCCCAATTGGATGCAAGTAGCAAAGCATCCCGGATTGGCCACGTGACGCGCCTTGCAGGTAGCTCGTCTGTTCAGTTCGGGCAATCCGTAGATGAAATCGTGTTCGTCACTCTTCAGGCGATAGTCCATGGAGAGGTCGATGATGCGCAATTCCTCAGGCACATTGTGACTCTCCATAAACTTCTTCGTATCACCATGGGCGGTACAGAAGAAAAGGCAATCGATTTCGTCCAACGGCAGTTCGTCGGTGAAGACCAAATCGGTCTCACCATACAGACCCTCGTGTACATCTGTAATCTTGTTACCTGCATTGCTGCTGCTATTAATGAACTTGATTTCCGCCTCCGGATGGTTCAGCAACAACCGTATCAATTCGCCCGCCGTATAGCCGGCACCTCCGATGATTCCTACTTTAATCATACCACACTCTTTTTAGGGATGATAATACAAGCCACAATGTAGAGCATGATACCCGGAAAAGCAGCCGTGAAAAGGCTGAGGAAAGCATATCCCAATCGCACCATTGTGGAATCCAAGCCCAAATATTCAGCAAGGCCACCACATACACCGCCCAGCATCTTGTCGCTGACGGAACGTGTCAGTTTCTTCTCCATCAGATGTTCTCCTTCTCTTCTTTATGATTAGCATAATAAGCCCGCAGGGCTGTACTGGTCACCTTGATGAATCCCTTGGCGTCTTCTGCCGTCCAGCCTTTCTGCATCTCCCCATATTCGCCGAACTTGTTTTTCACCAGATCGTCTGCGCTCTCCACACCTACCGTAGCAAACGAGTAAGGACGCAGTTCCAAAATGGCGGTACCGTTCACATGACGCTGCGAAGAGGCCAGCATCGCTTCGATATCGCGCATTACCGGCTCCAGGTATTCACTCTCGTGCAGGAACATGCCGTACCAGTTGGCAACCTGATCCTTCCAGTACTGCTGCCATTTGCTCAGCGTATATTTTTCCAAGAAACGGTGCGCACCGATAATCAGCATAGAGGCTGCAGCTTCAAAGCCTACACGTCCCTTGATGCCTATAATGGTATCGCCCACGTGCATATCGCGGCCGATGGCATACGCTGCTCCAATCTCCTCCACCTTCTGGATAGCCAGAATGGGATCGTCAAAGCGTTCGTCGTTTACTGCCTTCAGTTCGCCCTGTTCAAAGGTCAGGCGCAACTGCTCATGCCCCTCTTTGGTGCAATGTTTCAGATAGGCCGATTCAGGCAACCCCTGTGCCGAATCCAAAATTTCGCCACCACAGATGCTGGTGCCCCAGATACCTACATTGTATGAATATTTCAGTTTCGTAAAGTCTGCAGCAAAGCCGTTCTTGTTCAGATAGTCTATCTCCTCCTGACGGCTCAATGCCATATCGCGTGTCAGTGTAATAATCTCCACCCCCGGCGAAAGTACGAGAAAGGTCATATCGAAACGAATCTGGTCGTTGCCGGCACCTGTAGAGCCATGAGCGATGGCATCCGCTCCAATTTCGTTGGCATACCGTGAGATGGCCAAAGCCTGGAAGATGCGTTCCGAGCTGACAGAAATAGGGTACGTACCGTTGCGCAGCACGTTGCCGAACACCATGTACTTCAGACTCTTCTCATAATATTCCCTCGTAACGTCCAACGTCACATACTTCACCGCACCCAGTTTGTAGGCATTTTCCTCATTGGTCTTCAGCTGTTCGGCACTGAATCCACCGGTGTTTGCACAAGCCGCATACACTTCATACCCCTTCTCTTTAGCCAGATACATCACCGTGAACGAGGTATCCAACCCGCCGCTGAAAGCGACTACTACTTTTTTCTTTTTCTCTTCCATATATTTGTTCCTTACTCTTTGTTCTACTTTAAATTTTGTCCTCATCGTGCAGTTTCGGATCATAGAGCATGGCGGTGCAGATGCAGAACTTGCGGTTCTTTGCCACCAGGATATCGTGGTTGATACATCCCTCGCATCCTTTCCAGAAAGCCTCATCATCCGTCAGTTCATTGAAAGTCACAGGCACATAGCCCAGTTCGGTGTTCATCTTCATCACCGCTGCGCCACTGGTCAGCGAAAAGATCTTGGCCCAAGGCCATCGCAGCCGTGCCAGGCGGAAAGAGGCCTGTTTGATTCGCTTGGCCAATCCCAATCCCCGATAGGCTGGATGTACTATCAAGCCAGAGGTAGCTACATACTGCTTGTTTCCCCAGCTCTCTATATAGGTAAATCCGGCAAAGTCGCTGCCGCACAAGGCGATGATGGCCTTGCCCTCTTTCATCTTCGTTGCCACATATTCATGTGTGCGTTCGGCAATACCCGTGCCACGCACTTTGGCAGCTTCGCGGATGGTGTCCAGAATTTTGTCCACATACACCTCATGCGAAGCATCAGCCACCATCACATCAATCTGTTTTGAGTCCATTTCTCTTTGAAATTACTAATTTCGTTTATTGTATGTTTTATGTTCTTCCTCACTAAGAATACGGAAGGCACACATCACCGTTCCTTCCGACGCAGATACGCTATGCCAAGTTGGGGATGATATCCGCCAAGAAGGAGCGGACGATTCCATGCGATACTCCCTCCCTCAACACCATCATGATGGTGTCGTCACCCGCAATGGTTCCCAATATGGCCGGATTCTCCCGATTGTCTATGTCGTACGCCATGCTGCTGGCATAGCCCGGTCGGGTGCGTATCACGGCGATGTTGCCGGAGAACTGGAGCGAGACGAATCCACTATTCATCAACATTTCACTGGCACTCTGCTCGTTCGGCCTCTTATACATAATGTTGTTAGGGAGCACATAGATGTATTTCCCGTTCGTATTAGAGGCTTTGGCCACCTTCAGCTGCTTCAAGTCGCGCGACAGCGTGGCCTGCGTCAATTGGAATCCCTCTTTGCCCAAAGCCTGCATCAACTCCTCCTGCGAACCGATGTCCTTGCTGGAGATGATCATCTTAATTGCATCCAGTCTGTTTGCCTTCTTCTTCATTTTGCATATTTATTCCTTAATCGGCTGCAAAAGTAGCGATTTTTTGGAATATACGCTGTATATCCAGTTTTATTTTTGCATGAATATTCTTACCGCTCCATATACAAAGCATTCTGAAGCCTCCATATAACGCGAGGATGTGTCTTCCTTTTCCGGATACACATCCTCGTGCCTGCACCGATGGCTACAGCGAGAAGCCTTGTGCTACAAAATCAGATTATTATTCGTCAGCATACATACCCTCACGCGATAAGAGATGGTCCAGATTGGCCACACCCAAGGCGACAATGGCTGTCACGACGGCTGTATGTTCCTGATATTCGGGTATATTCTTGTTGAACACATCACGTTCGGTATGCCAGATTTCCCCATAATTGAAATTATATCCCTTGAAGTCGCGGGTAGTGAACTCGAAGGTTGGTACACCTGCCACTGCAAAGACTGAAGCATCCGTACCTCCCGTCTGAGTGGGACGCTTGCGAGGCTTGGCCACCGTTACCTCAAACGGATAGTCGGGACGGATGTCCTTGATGGGACGGCAAATCTCCTCAAAGTCCTTCAGCATGGCTTGCGATACGGCAATGCCAACCGGTGGAGTAGGTCCGCCATCGCGGTTGAACAGATTGGATATCTTACCCAACTCCTTCTCGTGCGTCTTTACATAAGCATGGGCACCCAACAGGCCGAACTCTTCACCGGCAAAAGCAACGAAAAGGATGGTACGTTTAGGTTTCGCCCCCGACAAAGCGAGCAGACGAGCCGCTTCCATCATCGGGCCAATGCCCGTACCACAGTCTATACCACCGGTGGCCACATCATAGGCATCCAAGTGACCGGAAACAATGACATATTCATCCGGATATTTGCTGCCGCGGATAGAACCTACTACATTGTGATATTTGATGGGACCCAGCTTGAAGTGGTTGCGGATATCAAATTCCAACCAGAAGTCGCGCCGTTCCTTGGCCATCTGGTAGATGATATCAAACTGATGTTCATCCAGTTTGATGTCGCACACCTGAGGCAGGTGGTCAAAGTCTACCTTTTGCTGTTGCAGCATCACGCGGTCGTACAAGGCACGCAAAGGCACCTCTGCCTTCTGTATAAAGCCCAGCACGCCGGCCTCCACCATCTCTTCGTAATAGAGAGCAGGGAATGTTTTCGGCTTTTTCATCTTTTCATAGGTCGCACGGTCACGCCCGCCCCGGCGCATTAGCGAGTCGTTGTAGCGGACTATCTCCAGATTCTCCTGCTTGATGGCCGCACGCAACGAGTCGGAATGTCCCACCGGCCATCCGCTGCTCTTTCCGTCAACCAGCACCCAAGCCCCTTTCAGCACATGCTTCATCCGGTTCAGTTCGCTTTCCGAGGTAGGCTCTATCAGCACGTGCCCCCGCTGCACGCCTTGGGTGCCCGAGGTATACGAGGGGGTGACAAAGTGAAGCGTCATGGGTTGGTCGCCTCCTATCATCCGGCCGAACCACGGTCCGCGGTTAAAGCCTACCGACAGTTCACCGGCCTCCTCCAGATGGTTCTCTATGCCCCACTTGTCAAATTCGTGTCTCAACCATGCCGCCGCATTCTCGTATGCATCCGATCCGATGGGACGACCCCCGAAACGGTTGGTCAGGATATCCAGATGGCGCATCACCTGATTGTCCGTAGTTCCCATCTCGATGATTTTCTTCACAGCTGCCTGTTGTGCGACTGTCGTCGCCGCTGCTCCCAGCAGCCAGAGCAGCAGAATCAATGTTCTTTTCATTTATACTTGTATTTGTTACTTAGTTCCATCATTCTTGCGGATCTCCACACGGCGTATCTTTCCGCTGATGGTCTTGGGCAGTTCATCTACAAACTCCACCACACGCGGATACTTGTAGGGCGCCGTCACCTTCTTCACATGGTTCTGCAGTTCCTTCACCAGTTCCTCGCCGGCACGCTCCTTGTATGCCTTGCTCAGCACAATGGTAGCCTTCACCACCTGCCCGCGTATTTCATCAGGCACACCTGTGATAGCACACTCCACCACAGCCGGATGGGTCATCAGTGCACTCTCCACCTCAAAGGGGCCGATACGGTAGCCGCTGCTCTTGATGACATCGTCGGCACGCCCCACAAACCACAGGTAGCCGTCTTCGTCCTTCCAGGCCACGTCGCCCGTATAGTAGATGCCGTCGTGCCAGGCCTCCGCTGTGCGGGCAGCATCCCGATAGTACTCCTTGAAGAGTCCCAACGGTTTCCCCTTGTCCGTACGGATGACAATCTGTCCCTGTTCGCCGGCCTCCACCGATCGTCCGTCGTAGTCTATCAAATCCACCTCATACTGCGGATTGGGCAGTCCCATGCTGCCCGGTTTCGGTTCCATCCACGGCATGGTGCCCACCGTCAGCGTCGTTTCCGTCTGTCCGAAACCCTCCATCAGCCGGATGCCCGTCAGCTGTTTGAAGGTCTCAAATACGGCCGGATTCAGTGCTTCGCCGGCTATGGTACAATATTCCAGGCTGCTCAGGTCGTACTTGGTGAGGTCTTCGTGAATCAGAAAGCGGAAGATGGTGGGCGGTGCACAGAGCGAGGTGACGTGATAGTTCTGAATCTTCTGCAGGATATCGGCCGGTGTAAACTTCTCGTGATCGTAGACGAAGACATTGGCTCCGGCTATCCACTGCCCATACAGTTTGCCCCACACAGCCTTGCCCCATCCCGTATCTGCGATGGTCAGGTGGAGGCTGTCACGGTGCAGATTGTGCCACAAGGCACCGGTCACGATGTGTCCCAGCGGATAGGTGAAATCGTGTGCCACCATCTTGGGTTCGCCCGTCGTGCCGCTGGTAAAGTACATCAGTGAGATGTCGTCGTTGGTATTCGGATGTTCAGGCTTCACAAAGGGAGCCGCCCCGGCTATTCCCTGCTGGAAGTCGAGGAATCCTTCGGGCACCTCCGGCCCTACGCTGACCAGCCGTTCCACGCTGGGTGATTCGGGCATGGCAGCCATCACATGGTCGGTAATCACCTTTTCACCGGCGCAGACTATCATCTTGATGGTTGCTGCCTGGCAGCGATAGACGATGTCCTTCTTGGTCAGCAAGTGAGTAGCCGGTATCACTACCGCCCCCAACTTGTGCAAAGCCACGATGCTGAACCAGAACTCTACCCTGCGTTTCAGGATGAGCATCACCATGTCTCCCTTCCCGATGCCCAGGCTCTGGAAATAGGAGGCCGTCCGGTCGGTATATTGTTTCAGGTCGGCAAACGTATATTGCCGGCACTCTCCCTTGTCATTGGTCCACAGCAGTGCCTTCTTATCGGGCTCTTCTGCTGCCCAGGCATCCACTACATCGTAGCCGAAGTTGAAGTTTTCCGGCACCAGTATCTGCAGATTGTTCTTGAAATCCTCTTGCGAGGCGAATGTGGTCTGTTTGAGGAATCTTTCTAACATAGATTTCGAGTCGTTTTTCGTTTGGTTACATGATAATGGCCAGGAACCTCACAGTCTTGCCATCGAGTGCTTTCATGCCATGCGGCAGCGCAGAGTCAAAGTAGATGCTGTCACCAGCCTCCAATATCAGTTCCTTTCCTCCGACGCAAAGCATCAGGCGCCCCTCCTCTACCAGATTGAATTCCTGGCCGGGATGAGCGTTCAGGTGGATGGGTGCATCAGCGGGCGACGGTTCTACCGTCACGATGAAAGGGTCGGCCTTGCGGTCGCGAAAGCCGGTAGCCAGCGACTGGTACTTGTAAGCCTTTGTGCGTTCGATACTTGTTCCCTTGCCTGCACGAGTCAGGAAGTAGGTCGACATCTTGGGCTCTTCTCCAAACATCAGCGCATCCAGTGCCACGCCATAGCGGCGGGCAATCTTCTGCAACATACTGACGCTGATGTCATAGTCGCCGCTTTCTGCATTGCGGTACTCCTCCTCGTCGATGCCGCAGTCCTGTGCGATGTCGTGTGCCGTCATGTCCAGTGCGTCGCGCAAGCCACGCAGACGTTCGGCTATCAGTTTGATCTGTTCATCCATAGGTTCTAATTTATTTCTTTAATAATACGTTCTTGCCGTTCACACCGGTTATTTGCAACTGACCTTCACCGCCCGAATCAATGCCGATGTGAAGCCTGCATGTTCCAGTTCGTTGACTCCCTTGATGGTAATTCCACCGGGAGTGCACACCTTGTCAATCTCGGCAGCCGGATGGGTGTCGTTGTTCAATATCAGTTCGGCAGCTCCTTTGACCGACTGTGCCACCATCTTCATGCCATCTTTTGGATAGATGCCCAGTTCGATGCCCGCCTGCATCACCGCTTGGATATACTTCAAGGCATAGGCAATGCCGCACGAAGTCATGGCCGTGGTAGCTGCAATCTTCTCCTCGGGAATCAGCATGGCCATGCCCATCTCATTGAAGATGTCAAGCATCAGTCGTTCCTGCTCGGGAGTCGTCTTCCGTCCGGCAATCAGTGTCATGCTTTGCAACTCGCTGATGGCCGTATTGGGCACCAGACGAAACATGGTCATCTCCTTGTCGGCCACAAAGCCTGCCAGGTCCTCAAAGGTAAGTCCGGCTGCTACCGAGACTAGCACCTGCCGTTTGCGCAGATTCAGTTCGCGCACCACCCGTTTCATCAGCCACGGTTTGACAGCCACTATCACCATATCGGCATCGGCTGCCGCCAGTTTGTTGTCATTCGTCACCCGCAAAGCCGGATAGTCGGCCTTCAACCGTTCCAACTTGTCCGAAGAGGGGTTGGATACTATAATGTCTTCTGTGGGTACAATGGTTCCCTTTGCCATTCCGCGGGCTATGGCACCTCCCATATTCCCCGCTCCGATAATCGCTACTTTCATACGTTCACTTTGAAGGCAAGCTGCGCCTGCGCCCAACTTGCACCGTTACTGTTTATTGGGGCAAACTTACGCATAAACTCTGGAAAAAACGAATAAATCAGAAGAAATTCAAGAAGAGAGGTGCTATTCCTTTCTTCCTGACAGGGGACGGATGAAAAAAGCGGCTTACTGCTGCCGATTTTTACAAAGAATGTACACAGAGCGAACAACTGACGTTAATTAATCCAAACCATGTCTACAGGAGAGGTATCGAGAAAGAACTTTCCCAATATCTTTTGCTATCATTGCAGCCTCAAAAATCACAATCATTTCATTAGCACATTGAAAAAGAGAACATTATTAATCATTTTGGGTAACTTGACCGCCTTCGGTCCCTTTGTGACAGACTTCTATCTGCCTTGTTTGCCCGAACTGACCTCTTACTTTGCACAGCCTGAGGCCATCATTCAAACCAGTCTGACTGCCAGTATGCTTGGTCTGGCAGCCGTACAGGGTGCAGCCCCCATTGTCGCTCCCGTTCTGGGAGGTGCCGCCTTCAGCCTGAGCTGCTGGCAAGGCGCCTTTATCCTGCTGGGAATCTGGGGAATCTGCCTGTGGATGTCCTGCCGTCCGCTGGAAGAGACGCTACCCGCCGCCAAGCGCCTCCACATGCCCATTTGGGAGTCGTTCCGCTGCTATTTCACCGTACTCGGCCATCCAATCTTTGCCGTCATGACCCTTCTGCTGGGCTTCTCCACGGCTGCACTGATGGCCTATATCTCGGCCTCCCCTTTCCTGTTTCAAAACCACTTCGGCCTCACCCCCATGCAATACAGCCTCTGCTTTGCATTCAATGCCGCGGGACTGACCACCGGCAGTGCCGCCATCGTAAAGATACGAGGCATGGTACGGGCCACCACGCTCAGCGTGAACGGTCTGTTGCTCACCAGCCTGACAGTAGCCCTCTCGTTGTGGCTGGAGGGTTCCTTCCTGCTGTTCGAAGCAGGCATCTTTCTGATGTTGTTTTGCGTAGGCTTGCTGACACCTGTTGCCATGACCCGCGCCCTGAATGCCGTCAGCGGCAACAAGGGAGTAGCATCGGCACTGTTAGGAGCCACTCCCTTCCTGCTGGGAGGCATTGTAGCTCCGCTCACCGGCCTCGGCAACCTGATTGTTTCCACCGCAGGAGTCATCCTGTCATGTACCCTCGTCTGCTTCATTCTGTGGCTGTTGCTACCTCTTACCAACCGGCGTACACAAGCTTCTGCTGTGCACGCAGAAAGGAGCTGAATCGACCGAGTGTTAAAATTCCCTTAAAGAAAGTCGCAAAGTTTTGCTCACATTGCTATTTTGTCTATCTTTGCACCGTTTTTAAAAAACACCTCCCGATGTGAGGAATCGGAATGTAGCGCAGTTGGTAGCGCACTACGTTCGGGACGTAGGGGTCGGGCGTTCGAGTCGCCTCATTCCGACAAAAAGCGAAGATTGACAAGTTCAGTCTTCGCTTTTCTTATTTATTCAGGTTTCGGATTTTCCGCCCAACCCACACGCAACGCATCCCCTACAAACGGCTCAGTAGCAAAAAGGTGTGGTTATAAATAAAAATGTTACCTTTGCAGACATATGGATACAAAGATATTAGAA
>CALZEQ010000005.1 GCA_945641355.1 uncultured Mediterranea sp.
TTCAAAACGACGTGTTGGATACCGCTAAAATGGAAGGAAAAGCAGAAGGTAGAGCGGAAGGTAGGGCAGAAGGTAGAGCAGAAAGGGATACCGAAATTGTACAAGCCATGTACAAGCAAGGATTCTCCGTAGAGACCATCGCTGGCATCACAGGATTGAGCATTGCTGATATTCAGTCGTTGCTGAAACGATAAGAGCTTCAAGTCTAAGTTTCACCTCTCCGCCTGTAGGGACAGAATCTCGCGCAGCGGGCGCATCACAAAGTCGCGCTGATACATCAACGGATGGGGCAGCACCAGTTCGGGTGTCTGCAGGGTGATGCTACGTCCGTCGGCATCGTAGCAGAGCAGCAGGTCGATGTCAATCAGGCGGTCGTGATACGTACCGTCAACCGACTTGAGGGTGCGTCCCATCTCACGCTCTATCTGCTGCGTGACGCGAAGCACTTCCATGACTTCCAAGTCAGTCTGCACACTGCAAGCCGCATTGAGGAAAGTGTGGCACGAAGTGAACCCCCACGGCTCGGTGGCGTGAAACGACGAGAGGGCAAGCACATGGCCTACCCTCTGTTCCAGTTGTTGTATCGCAGTGCGCAGATTCTGCTCTTTGTCACCCAGGTTGGTGCCAAGGCTGAAGTAGACGGTCGTGCTCATCGGTCGGTTATCAGCATGGCGTCACCGTAGGTACCGAAGCGGTAACCCTCCTTCAGCGCTACGTCGTACGCATTCATCACCTCATCGTAGCCGCCGAACGCCGCCACTATCATCAGCAGCGTGGAGAGCGGCATGTGGAAGTTGCTCACCATGGAGGTGGCCACCGTAAAGTCGTAGGGCGGGAAGATGAACTTGTTGGTCCAGCCGTCATACTCCTTCAGATGTCCGTCGGTGCTGACGGTGCTTTCAATGGCACGCATCACAGTGGTACCCACAGCGCAGACCTGCCTGTTCAGGTCCTTGGCATGGTTGACGGTGGCTACGGCCTTGGCATCGACAATCATCTGCTCGGAGTCGGTCTTGTGCTTGGTCAGGTCTTCCACATCAATCTCGCGGAAGTTGCCCAGACCGGCATGTAGCGTCACATAGGCGAATTCAATGCCCTTGATTTCCATACGCTTCATCAGCTCGCGGCTGAAGTGCAGGCTGGCCGTGGGAGCCGTCACTGCCCCTTCGTTGCGTGCGAAGATGGATTGGAAACGCTCGGCATCCTCGGGCTCTACCGGCCGGTTGATGATGCTGCGCGGCAGCGGCGTCTCACCCAAGGCAAAGAGCGCACTCTTGAACTCGTCGTGCGGACCGTCGTAAAGGAAACGGAGCGTACGGCCACGGGAGGTGGTGTTGTCTATCACTTCAGCCACCATCGAGTCGTCATCGCCAAAGTAGAGCTTGTTGCCGATGCGGATTTTACGGGCCGGGTCAACGAGCACGTCCCACAGACGCAGCTCTTCGTTCAACTCACGCAGCAGGAACACCTCGATGCGGGCACCCGTCTTCTCCTTGTTGCCGTAGAGACGGGCGGGGAACACTTTCGTATCGTTGAAGATGAATACATCCTTGTCGTCAAAATACTCCAGGATGTCCTTGAACATCCGATGCTCTATCTCGCCGGTCTTCTTGTGGAGCACCATCAGGCGCGACTCGTCGCGGTACCGGGTGGGGTGCAAGGCGATTCTTTCGTCAGGTAGCTTGAATTTAAATTGTGACAGTTTCATGTGGATTGATTATTTGAGTTTTCAGTTTTCATTGTTTTCAGATTCCGCCTCCTCCAATACCACCTCTTGGCGGTCTATCCAATCGCGGAAAGCCAGCGGGTCGAGGCACTCTTCAAGGCGGATGTCGCCTACACGGGTACGTACCAGTGCCGTGAGGTGGGCACCGCTCTGCAAGGCTATGCCGATGTCACGGGCCAGTGCGCGGATATATGTCCCCTTGCTGCACACCACCCGCACCTTGATTTCAGGTATATCAAGATGACACTCCAGCAGTTCTATCTCGTCAATGACCAGCAGTTTGGGCTTCAGTTCCACCTCTTCACCCCGACGGGCCAGGTCGTAGGCCCGCTTGCCGTTGACCATACAGGCAGAGAAGACAGGAGGTACTTGCTCTATCTGTCCCACAAACCGCTTCAGCGTCTCCTCTACCAGTTCGCGTGTGATGTGCTCGGTAGGATAGGTGGCGTCTATCTCATGCTCCAGGTCGTACGACGGTGTCGTGGCTCCCAGACGAATGGTAGCCACATACTCCTTGGTATGTTGCTGGAACTCTTCAATGCGCTTGGTTGCCTTACCGGTGCAGACTATCATCACCCCGGTAGCCAGCGGGTCTAATGTGCCGGCGTGTCCCACCTTCAGCTTCTTCACCTTCATGCGGCGGCAGATGTGGTAACGGGCATGGCCTACGACCTTGAACGAGGTCCACCCCAGAGGTTTGTTGAAACAGAGCACCTCTCCTTCTTTGAAATCCATGGGCTTCATCCGATATACATGCGTTTATAGAACCAGTGCCACAACGGCCGCAACGGCACAATAGATAGCGAAATAGATTAGTTTGCCACGCTTTACAATGCCTATCATCCATTTGCAGGCCAAGCATCCTGCTACAAAGGCGGCAATGAATCCTACCAACAGCGACAGGGTAGGGATATCGCCCGCAACGGCTTCGCCCTTCACCATCTTCAGACTGTCCAGCAACGCCTCACCCAGAATGGGAGGTATCACCATGAGGAACGAGAACTGGGCCAGTTTGGCCTTGTCATCGCCCAGCAGCAAGCCTGTAGCAATGGTGCTGCCCGAACGGGAGAGGCCAGGCAATACGGCACATGCCTGTGCCAGACCGATGATGAAGGCATCTTTGGCAGAAATGTCCGCCTTCTGCTTCGGCTTGTAGTAATAAGAGAAGGCCAGCAACAGGGCAGTCAGAAACAGGCAGCACCCCACCACGGTGAGACCCGAGCCGAAGATTGCCTTTACCTGATCCTTGAAAAAAACGCCGACGATACCGATGGGAATCATGGAGACAATGATGTTGCCCACATAGCGCGTCTCTTCGTTCAACTTTCCTTGGAAAAGGCCCTTGAATATCCAGGCTATTTCCTTCCAGAGTATCACCAACGTACTGAGCACGGTGGCCACATGCACCACGATGGTAAATGCCAAATTCTCTTCTCCCTCTATGCCGAACAGAGCGGCTCCAATGGCCAGATGGCCGCTGCTGCTTACGGGCAGATATTCGGTCAGGCCCTGCAACAGGCCCAATATCAATGCTTCTATTACATCCATGTTTTCAGTTTTTAGTTACAAGCTACGAGCTTATAACTTTAAATTTTAAATTCTTAATTTTAAATTATCAGTTGTTTTCCTCTTTCGGCTTACGCAGCACAGCATATATCATGAACACGAACCCTAACAGGCAGACCACTGGTGCCACCTTGATGCGGCGTACACTGAAAATGTCGGCCTCAAAGTTAGCCGAGGAAGAGGAAGGCCCTGTCATCAATAGAAAACCGATGATAACCACTGCCATGCCTACTGCCAGCAGTATGAAGTTGGTCTTGTCAAATGCAAATTTCTTTTTATCCATATTGAATGATTTTGTCAATTAAAAATTTAAAGCTTGTAGCTAAATATAATACAAGGCACTGGCCTTCATCCGCAGATATTTGTTGATGGAGAACAGTGCACACAACGATGTGATCAGCACACCAAACAGCAAGACGGATGCCGACACCAGCAGCATGACTCCCGGCGTGATAATCTTCACCAAATCAGGCTCCCAACGCACAGCCAGATAGGCACCTCCCCACAAGAGGGCATCGGCCACAAAGCCAGCCAACACGCCCGTCCAGAAGTAACGCGACAAGAAAGGACGACGGATGAACGACCAACTGGCTCCCACCAGCTTCATGGTGTGAATCAGGAACCGTTTGGAGTAGATGGTCAGCTGGATGGTATTGTTGATCAAGGCGAACGAGATGACCGTCAGAATGGCAGCCAGTCCCAACAACAGCAGGCTGATGTCGCGGATGTTCTCGTTGACGGCAGCAATCAGTTCCTTCTGATAGAGGATTTCCTGTATGTTGCTGCTTTTCTGTTTGATAACTTTCTCAATCACGGCAACGCTGTCCGGGTTGGCGTATGCCGAATGCAGTTTCACCTCGATAGAGGCTGTAAACGGATTGTAGCCCAAGAACTCTTGCGGGTCGGTACCCATGGCCTCCGTCTGCTCGCGCAGCGCCTGCTTCTTCGAGATGTACTCCGTCTGCTTCACGAAGGGCTCCTGATCCAAACGCTTCTGCAACTTCAGGATGTCGGCCTCCTTCATGTCGTCGCTGATGAGGATGGAGAAGTTGATATTCTCCTTCACATAGACAGAGAGGTTGTGGGCTCCCAATACAAAGAATACCACCAACCCCAACAGCAGCAGTACCAAGGTAGTGCTGATGCACGACGTGACAAATTCAAAGCCACTGGATGCGCGATTTCTGGTGTTTGCCTTGCTCATTCGTTCTTATCTTTTTTTTCTGAATACATAAATCATCGAGCTACTCCGCTCTTTCTTCACCAATGCACTGAACCAAGCCAGCGTGCCTGTCAGCAGGCCCCGCAGAAAGGTCATCGAATGGCGCATGTGCTTCTCGGTCAGTATGGAAACATAGAAAGCATCGAAAGGCATGGGATGGCGTTCGGCCAAGATGAAGCCATGCTTGCTGCCAAACTGCTGCATGGTGGCGGGCGTGAAATGCCACAGGTGGCGCGGGACATCGTAGGCTGCCCAATAGGCACCATAACGACGGGCATCGAACGACGAGCAATTGGGCACCGCCACAATCAGCAGGCCGCGTTCGGTCAACAGTTCGTTCAGCCTGTCCCACGTCTCATTGAGATGTTCTAGATGCTCCATGACGTGCCACATTGTGATGACGTCGTAGCTGCCGGCCGGCAAATCGGCCAACGCCGTTTCAGGCTTCACCTCCAGACCGAAGTGATCCTTGGCAAAGGCACGTGCCTGCGCACTCTTCTCCACCGCTTCCACCTGCCAGCCACGCTTCAGCATGGCCTGTGGGAAGTAGCCCGTGCCGGTGCCTATGTCCAGCAGACGACCCTCCTTGCGATACGACGTACGGCATACCAGCCGCGCCTTACGGCCCAGCATGTAGGTGCGTACCCAATGGTAAATGCGGTTCATGGCTCCCCGGCGAGTGTCGGTATGCGAGATGTAGTCGGGTGTTTCGTAGTAGCGTCCTATCTCCGTTTCGGCAGGGAAGTCTTGCGTGAAGAGGAATCCGCATCGGGCACACCGACACAGATGGAACATCTCGCCTGTTGCGTAATGATCTACACACGTCAACGTGCGCTCCAATTGCGTGCCGCCACACAGCGGACAAGTAGTTATGTTGATTTTCTTCATTCTGATAGCCTGCGAACGGGCAGTGTTCTTCCGACCCGTCGGGTCACACTACACCTAAATTTGGTGCAAAACTACAAATAAAAAGTGAGTTATAGGGTTGGGGTTAAGGAGATTTAACGAAATTACGCACATACAGACAGAAGACGATTGCCACGGGCGGCATTCCGAATGGGACACATCCCATATTTCCTGCTCTGACACATGAGTTAAAAACCTTGAAAATAGCACGTAAACCAGGTAAATAATAGGAATAGTAGATGTTTTTTCTGCGGGGGAACGAATTTTATTCGTACTTTTGCACCGTATGAATGAAATTTACAGATTATGAACAATCTACCGACCGTAACCAAGAACCTCCTGATCATCAACGTGCTGATGTTTCTGGCTACCATCGTGGTGCAAGGGAGAGGCATTGACCTGGGCGACTATTTAGGGCTTCACTTTATGCTGTCCGACCGTTTCAATGCGGCCCAACTCATCACCTATATGTTTATGCACGGAGGCTTTACTCACCTCTTCTTCAATATGTTTGCCGTGTGGATGTTCGGACGCATCCTGGAGCAGGTGTGGGGTCCCAAGCGTTTCCTTTTCTACTACCTGATGTGCGGCATCGGAGCCGCACTGATACAGGAGGGGGTAAATGCCGTTGCATACACCATGGCCACCGAGGGGTTGTCGCCCGAGGCGATAGACGTGGTGGTGCGTGAGGGGAACGGCGTACTGCAGTCGCAGATGAACTATGTAGACCCGCAGATGGCCCGCCTGAACATCACGCTGAACAGTCAGACGGTGGGGGCTTCAGGGGCTGTCTATGCCATTCTGTTGGGATTCGGTATGCTCTATCCCAACCAACAGATGTTCATCTTCCCGCTGCCGTTCCCTATCAAAGCCAAGTATCTGGTGATGGGATATGCCCTGATTGAACTGCTTTCAGGCTTTGCCAACAACCCGGCAGACAACGTGGCCCATTTCGCCCATCTGGGAGGTATGATATTCGGATTCATCTTGATAATGTACTGGAGGAGAAAGGACAGAGGCAATGGCTACTACTATTATCACTGATTTGAAGGAGAAGTTCCGTCGGGGCAGTCTCTGCCTGCAGCTGATTTATATCAATGCAGCCCTCTTTGTTGCAGTCAGCCTGATGCAGATTGCGCTGCTACTTTTCAACTGCTCGCCGGCCGGCCTGCTGGAGTGGGTCGAGCTGCCTGCCTCATTCACACGGTTCGCGGTGCAGCCCTGGTCGCTCTTCACCTATATGTTCATGCATGCAGGCCTGCTCCACATCCTTTTCAACATGCTGTGGCTCTATTGGTTCGGCCAGCTGTTTCTGAACAGCTTTTCAGCCAGACACCTAAGGGGACTCTATGTGCTGGGTGGCATTTGTGGCGGACTGCTCTACATGCTGTCCTACAACATCTTCCCCTATTTCCGTCCGATGCTCGAAGGCTCTTACCTGCTGGGCGCATCGGCTTCCGTACTGGCTGTCGTAGCAGCCGTGGCCTATCGCGACCCCGATTATCCCGTCCGTTTCCTCCTGCTGGGCACCGTACGTATGAAGTACTTGGCGCTGATAGTCATCGGACTCGACCTGCTCTTCATAACGTCGGCCAATGCCGGCGGGCATATCGCCCACCTCGGCGGTGCATTGGCAGGCCTTTGGTTTGCCGCATCCTTGAACAAGGGACACGACACAACGGCCTGGATCAATCGACTGATTGACATCCTTTCGTCGTTGTTCAGCCCAAAAACGCGCCGACCGAAGATGACTGTTCATCCGGGCGGAGGCAGACGGCAGGAGTACGACTACAACGCCCGCAAGAAAGCGCAGAATGACGAGATAGACCGCATCCTTGACAAGCTGAAACAATCGGGCTATGACAGTCTGACTACCGACGAGAAGCGAAGCCTCTTTGACGCAAGCAAACGGTAAGAACAATTTAAAATTAACAATTTAAAATTTAAAATGGTATTATCCATTACTTGTAGCTTGTAACTCGTAGCTCGTAACTTGTAACTGAAAAAAATGAGACACTTTGGGAATATACTATTTTTGGTGGTGATATTGGCCAACGCCCTCTGTACCTTGTTGTTGCTGCTGGTGGCCTACAGCCCTCACATTGCTCCGACGGTTCACCCTGTGGAGTCGTGTATGGGACTGACATTCCCCATTTTCCTGGTGCTCAACGGCTGTTTCCTCCTTTTCTGGTTAGTGGTGCAGAAGTACAAGGCCGCCCTGCTTCCGTTGACAGGATTCCTACTCTGTACGGCACAGATACGCCTCTACATCCCGATAAACTTTCGTACCGATGCGCTGCCCGAAGCGTCATTCAAGCTGCTTTCGTACAACATCATGGGATTCAACGGAGCCACCAAGCAGGCCGACGGTACCAATCCCATCCTGACCTATCTGCAGAAGAGCGGAGCGGACATCCTCTGTCTGCAGGAATATATCACCATCGAAGACAAACGGCACCTCACGCAGCACGATGTGGAGCAGGCGCTGAAGGCATATCCCTACCACCGCATCCTTTCGGTGGGGCACAACAAGGGAGCCAACAAGATGGCCTGCTACTCCAAGTTCCCCATCCTCTCGGCCCGCACCCTCTCCTATCCCAGCGACTACAACGGTAGCGTCCTCTACGAGCTGAAGATAGGCAACGATACCGTGACACTCATCAACAATCATCTGGAGTCCAACAAACTGACCCTGGAAGACAAGGCGGTGTATACAGAGATGCTGAAAGACCCCGAGAAGGAGAAGGTAAAGAGCGGACTGCGTCTGCTGGTGCGCAAACTGGCCGAGGCCTCGGCCATCCGTGCCGTACAGGCAGACTCGATAGCCAGCCACATCGCCCGCCGGAGTCATCCTGCCCTCATCGTGTGCGGCGACTTCAACGACACTCCCATCTCCTACACCCACCGCGTCATTGCCCGCGGGCTGGACGATGCCTTCGCGCAGTCCGGAAGAGGGCTGGGCATCTCTTACAATCAGAACAAGTTCTACTTTCGGATAGACAACATCTTGACGAGCAAAGAGCTGCGCAGCTACAATTGCATGGTCGACCGTTCCATACGCGAATCCGACCACTATCCGATAGCCTGTTACCTCTCCCTGCAAAAGAAATAAGTTTAATTTAATACCATATTAATATGTTTAAGAAAAGTATCTTCATGTTAGCAGCAAGTTGTATGATGTACTCCTGTGCGACACAGACGGAAAGCAATCCGTTCCTTTCCGAGTTTCAAACCCCTAACGGTGTCCCTCCTTTCGACCAAATCAAGCTGGAACACTACGAACCGGCCTTCCAAAAAGGTATCGAAGAGCAAAATGCAAACATTCAGGCCATTATCGACAACACCGAGGCACCTACGTTTGACAATGTCATCGTAGCGTTTGAGCAGAGCTCTCCCATATTGGATCGTGTAGGAGGCGTATTCTTTAATCTGACCGAAGCCGAGACCACCGACGGACTCTCTGCACTCGACATGAAGATGGCTCCTGTCCTCTCCGAGCACAGCGACAACATCTCGCTCAACCAGGCATTATTCAAGAAGATAGATGCCGTCTATCAGCAACGCGAATCGCTCTCGCTGACCCGCGAGCAGGAGCGTCTGTTGGAGAAAATCTACAAGGACTTTGTCCGTTCGGGTGCCGGCCTTCCAGCCGAGAAGCAGGAGCGTCTGCGCGAAATCAACAAGCAGCTCTCCACGCTGGGCATCACCTTCGGCAACCATGTGCTAAACGAGAACAATGCGTTCAAGCTCTATGTAGAAAAGGAAGAAGATCTGTCGGGACTGCCACAATGGTTCCGCGAAAGTGCCGCCGCCGAGGCAAAGGCCGACGGACAAGAGGGCAAATGGCTCTTTACGCTGCACAATGCCAGCCGCCTGCCCTTCCTGCAGTATGCCGACAACCGTGCCCTGCGCGAACAGATTTATAAGGCTTACATCAACCGCGGCAACAACAACGACGAGAACGACAACAAGAGCACCATTGCCGAAATCGTCCGTTTACGTCTGGAGAAAGCCAATCTATTGGGATTCGATTGCTATTCGAACTTCGTTCTCGACACCAAGATGGCCAAGAACTCGGCTACGGTGATGGAGTTCCTGAACAACCTTTGGAGCTATGCGTTGCCCAAGGCAAAGGCCGAGGCAGCCGAGCTGCAGAAGCTGATGGACAAAGAGGGCAAAGGCGAGAAGCTGGAGGCTTGGGACTGGTGGTACTACACCGAAAAACTACGTAAGGAGAAGTTCAATCTGGAGGAAGAGGACCTGAAGCCCTACTTCAAGCTGGAAAACGTGCGCGAAGGAGCCTTCACCGTAGCCAACAAGCTGTATGGCATTACACTGACCAAAATGGAGGGTGTACCCGTCTATCATCCCGACGTAGAGGTGTTCGAGGTAAAAGACCGCGACGGCTCCCAACTGGGTATCTTCTACGTAGACTATTTCCCCCGTGCCGGCAAGCGTGGCGGTGCCTGGATGAGCAACTACCGCGACCAGCAGGGTGACGTACGTCCCCACATCTGCAACGTATGCAGCTTCACCAAGCCCGTGGGCGATACGCCCTCTTTGCTGACGCTGGACGAAGTAGAGACCCTCTTCCATGAATTCGGGCACGCACTGCACGGCCTGCTGACCAAGTGCCAGTACAAGAGCACCTCAGGTACCAGCGTCGTACGCGACTTCGTAGAACTGCCGTCGCAAATCAACGAGCACTGGGCTACCGAGCCCGAGGTGCTGAAGATGTATGCCAAGCATTACCAGACCGGTGAAGTAATGCCCGATGCCTTGATTGAGAAGGTGCTGCAACAGAAAACCTTCAATCAGGGCTTCATCACCACCGAACTGCTGGCGGCAGCCATCCTCGACATGAACCTGCACAACCTCACCTCCACCGAAGGACTCGACGTGCTGGCCTACGAGAAAGAGGCAATGGACAAGCTGGGCCTGATTCCCCAAATCGCTCCGCGCTATCGCACCACCTATTTCAACCACATCATCGGAGGATATTCTGCCGGCTACTACAGCTACTCGTGGGCCAATGTTCTGGACAACGACGCCTTCGAAGCCTTCAAGGAAAACGGCATTTTCGACCCCGAAACCGCCAACAGTTTCCGCAGCAATATACTTGAAAAGGGAGACAGCGACGACCCGATGACTTTGTACAAAAACTTCCGTGGACAAGAGCCTCAACTTGAGCCGATGTTAAAAAATCGCGGTTTGAAGTAAGATTTGTGAAAAAAAAGCTATATTTGCACCCTTGTATGCCACTGGAAATTAATTAAAAAGTAATCATAATAAACTAAAAGTAACATGCAAAACAAAGGATTTGTAAAGGTTTTTGCGATATTGCTCACACTGGTGTGTGTGTTCTATCTCTCCTTCTCTTTTGTGACTCGCCACTATACTAATAAGGCGAAAGAGTATGCAAAAGGGGATGTGAAGGTAGAGCAGGACTACCTCGATTCGCTTGCGAACGAAAAGGTGTACTTCGGCAATTGGACGCTGAAACAATGTCGCGAGATGGAAATCAGTCTGGGTCTGGACCTGAAGGGTGGTATGAACGTCATCCTCGAAGTTTCCGTACCCGATGTCATCAAAGTGTTGGCCGACAACAAGACGGAAGAGGCCTTTAACCAAGCCCTGACCAATGCAGCCAAGCAGGCTACAACCAGTCAGGAGGACGTTATCACCCTTTTCGTGAAGGAGTACCACAAGCTGGCTCCGGGCGCATCGCTGGCACAGCTTTTCGCTACCCAGCAGCTGAAGGATAAAGTCAATCAGAAGTCTACCGATGCCGAAGTGGAGAAGGTGCTGCGCGAAGAGGTGAAGGCAGCCATCGCCAACTCGTACAACGTGCTGCGTACCCGTATCGACCGTTTCGGCGTGGTTCAGCCCAACATCCAGAGTCTGGAAGACAAGATGGGGCGCATCATGGTGGAACTGCCTGGTATCAAGGAGCCTGAACGTGTAAGAAAATTACTACAAGGATCAGCCAATCTGGAATTCTGGGAAACTTACACCGGCAAGGATATCGCACCCTATCTGCAAGCCGCCGACAGCAAGCTGCGTTCGCTGCTCGCTGCCACAAGCGATGCCGACAGCGTAGCCACAGCAGCCCCCGCCGAAGCACAGGCCACCAGCACAGCCGACAGTCTGGCTGCCGCACTGAAGGGCGAAAGCAAGGCACAGGTTGCCGACCTGGTCCAGCTGAAGAAGGATCATCCTCTGCTGGCCATCCTGCAGGTGAATGCCAATGTAGGCCCCGTTGTAGCCTATGCCAATTATAAAGATACGGCAGACATCAACCGCTACCTCTCCATGCCCGAGGTACAGGCCCAGTTGCCCAAAGACTTGCGCCTGAAGTGGGGTGTATCGGCCTTCGAGTACGACCCCAAGGCACAGACCTTCGAACTCTATGCCATCAAGTCGACCGAACGCAACGGCAAGGCTCCGCTGGAGGGTGACGTAGTGGTAGATGCCAAGGACGAGTTCGACAGCTATGGCAAACCCGCCGTCAGCATGTCGATGAACACCGACGGTGCCCGCCGTTGGGCCCAACTGACCAAACAGAACATCAACCGCAGCATCGCCATCGTATTGGACGGCTATGTATATTCGGCTCCGAATGTAAATACGGAGATTACCGGCGGTAACTCACAGATTACCGGCCACTTCACGCCCGAGCAGGCCAAGGACTTGGCCAACGTGCTGAAGTCTGGTAAGATGCCGGCTCCTGCCCACATCGTGCAAGAGGATATCGTAGGTCCGTCACTGGGTCAGGCTTCCATCAACGCAGGTATCATCTCGTTCGTCGTAGCCTTCATCCTGCTGATGATTTACATGTGCGCCATGTATGGCCTTGTACCGGGTATGGTAGCCAACGGTGCCCTGATCATCAACCTCTTCTTCACGCTCGGCATCCTCTCTTCGTTCCAGGCAGCACTGACCATGTCGGGTATCGCAGGTATGGTACTCTCACTGGGTATGGCGGTTGACGCCAACGTGCTGATTTACGAGCGCACCAAGGAAGAGCTCCGCGCCGGCAAGGGTGTGAAGAAAGCCTTGGCCGACGGTTACAGCAATGCCTTCTCGGCTATCCTCGACTCCAACTTGACCTCTATCATCACCGGTATCATCCTGTTCAACTTCGGTACAGGTCCTATCCGTGGTTTTGCCACTACATTGATTATCGGTATCTTGATTTCGTTCTTTACCGCCGTCTTCATGACCCGTCTGGTATACGAGCACTTCATGGGCAAGGATAAGCTGCTGAACCTGACCTTCTGCACCAACATCTCAAAGAATCTGATGCAGAACGTTCACTTCGACTTTATGGGCCGCCGCAAGCAGTGGCTTACCATTGCAGGTGCAGCCATCGTGGTATGTCTGGCCTTCCTGCTGACCCGTGGTCTGAGCCAGAGCATCGACTTCACAGGTGGACGTAACTTCAAGGTACAGTTCGAAAAAGAGGTAGAACCCGAACAGGTACGCGAGCTCATCGCCGGCAAATTTGGCGATGCCAATGTCAGCGTCATTGCAGTAGGTACCGACGGTCGCACCGTGCGTATCAGCACCAACTACCGCATTGAAGACGAAGGCAACAACGTTGACTCTGAAATAGAAGCTTATCTGTATGAGACACTGAAGCCGCTGCTGACGCAGAACATCTCTTTGGATACCTTCATCGACCGCGACAACCACACGGGTGGCAGTATCGTCAGCTCGCAGAAGGTAGGACCAAGCATGGCCGACGACATCAAGGTATCGGCTATCTGGTCGGTATTCTTGGCTCTGATTGCCATCGGTCTCTACATCCTCATCCGCTTCCACAACATCGCCTACTCCATCGGATCTGTAGCCGCTCTGGCATGCGATACCATCATCATCTTGGGTATGTACTCCATCTTCTGGGGCATCCTGCCCTTCTCGCTGGAGATTGACCAGACCTTCATCGGTGCTATCCTGACGGCTATCGGTTACTCTATCAACGACAAGGTGGTTATTTTCGATCGTGTACGCGAGTTCTTCAGTCTCTATCCCAAGCGTGAGAAGCTCCAGCTGTTCAACGATTCACTGAACACTACATTGGCACGTACCATCAACACCTCACTCAGTACATTGATTGTATTGCTCTGCATCTTCATTTTGGGTGGTGACTCTATCCGTAGTTTCGCCTTCGCCATGATTTTGGGTGTGGTATTCGGTACCCTGTCATCACTCTTCATCGCTTCGCCGATTGCCTTCAGTCTGCTGAAGCACAAGGGTACTCCTGCTGAGGACGCCAAATAAGCTTTACTGATAGGTAACGGCTCTTGATGGGCCGCACAACCGCACAGAAGGTGCGTCAGGGTTTATCCCTCGACGCACTTTCTTCTTTTTTAGTAATTAAAGGGAAGGCCCTTCGTGTGTTGGCTTCACAGGTACAATCCGCCCCTTCTTGTCGAAAGTCAGGCGGTCAGCACAGACCTCCCTATGTATACCAGGTTCCTTATCCCGCTGCAGATACTGTTTGTTGATGCGGTGATAGAAGATGTACCACTTATCCTTGCCAGGTATCTGGAGTATAGAGTTGTGGGCCGTACCATATATCTCGTTCTCCGGATCCTGACGCAGTATCACTGGTTCGTCGGCCACCTGAATAGGACCGAGGGGCGACTTAGACGTACCATACGCCACATGGTAGTTGGGCGAACCGGTATCATCCACCGACCAGGTGAAATAGTATGTGCCTTTACGATAGAATACATAGGCCGCTTCACGGAAGGCATAGTCCTGCAACGTTCCTCCTTCAGGAGTCATCACCGTCAGGGTCTCCTTCTTCACCGTCTTCATATCCGCATCCAGCTCGGCTCCGGCCATATATCCGTTGCCCCAGTAGATGTAGAACTTCTTCAACTTGGGATCCTGAAACACATCCACATCTATCTGCTGCCCTCCACCTACGGGCGAGTCGCTGATGATGGGTGCACCCGATTCCACAAACGGGCCTGTAGGATGGTCGCTCACCGCCACACCAATCTCCTTACGAAGGCCGGCATTGGCACTGAAGTAGAGGAAATACTTGTACGAACCGTCTTTCTGCCTTACCTCGATGGCAGCAGGTGCCCACAAATTGCCGTCTGCCCATTTCACCTGATCGCTCTTGGCATCAAGCACGATGCCTTCGTCCTTCCATTCCTTCAGATTCTCCGACGAGAACACGCTGTAAGTATATCCTCCCCACCCCGGCATACCGTCAGTCGTGCTATAGATATAGTACTTGCCCGTCTTGTTGGAGTAGAGCACTTCTGGGTCGGCATGAAATCCCGGCAATAGCGGATTCTGCTGTGCGGCCACCGTTGTCATGACAGCAGCGGCCATTAGGGTCATTAATGTTCTTTTCATTCTATCATATTTTATTGTTGATTTTCCCACACAAATATAGTGAATCTGCAAGGATGACGTTGAGTGTCTCATCTGTTTTTCGTCGAAAGATGACGAAATCCTCGTTCGTCAGAAAGTCAACCATCTCCTGTCAGCGGCTTTTGCCGTAATCAAACTATTGAACAAAACCTAACTAAAGAGCAGAGAACCGTCAGCAAGGGGTCACTTCAGCACCAGGTCACCCTGCTGGGGCAAATCACTCCAGCGCAGGCCGTAGGTGTCGTAGGCATCGGTCATCACGATGAACACCTCCGGACAGAATCGCTTGATGCGCGTCGTCACGTAGTCTACCTCCTTCTGGTGCAGCACTAACATCAGCATCTCGCGTTTCTCTCCGCTGTACAGTCCGTAGCCGGGTAGACAGGTAGCCGTACGGTCCAGATCGTGCAAAATGAAGTCGCGCAGCGGTTGGGTATTGCCTGGAGTGACCACCAGCATAATCTTGTCGTTCTTGGCACCCGATATCACAAAAGCCAATACCCGTGTCATCATGTAGATGCATAGCAACGAGTAGCCGCTCAACTTGAGGCTTCGGGTGGCCGATTCACCCTCGTTGCCCAGTCCCAATCCAATCACCAGCAGACCCATCATTACCACAGTACCATCCACCGCCAACAGGGCATTGCTGAACTTCACCCGGGCGTAGCGGCTGATAATCATGGCTATCACATCACTTCCTCCCGATGAAGCCTTACTTTTGATAATAAGCCCCGTTCCCAGTGCTATCAATAGCGGGCCGAAAAGGATAGCCAGTATCAGGTCGTCCGAAAAATTGAGCATACCTCCCAACAGCTGTTGCGGGTCCAGTGCCTGCAAGGCCTCTTCCGTAGGATAACACCACGAAGATATCAGATTCATGAACAGCGGAGCGGCAAACGAAGCCAACAACGTCTTGGCTCCCAACTTGGCTCCGAGGCAGAAGGCCGAGAGCAGCAGAATGGGGACTTCCAGTATGTAACCGAACGTACCCACTTGAATCTGCGGGAAGAGCTGGTGCAACACGATGCTTGTACCGAATACCCCACCCGGTACCAGCTTGTAAGGGTTGATAAAGAGCACGAAGCCCACGGCTACCAGGAAACAGCCGATGCAGATGCCAAAGCAGTCCAGCAAGAAGCGGCGCAACTGGCGACGATTCATAGAGATGCGTTTCATACGATGTTCTTTCTTTGAATAGAGATGTTTATTTGGCGGGCAAAAGTAGCAAATAGAAAGCAATACACAAACAAAACCTCCTACTCAAAAGAGCAAATAAACTTTCTCTCCTCTCGCTTACTCGTTTTTTTGCACTATCGTTCGATAAGATAGGCTGCATCTTGGAACAACTTTTTCATGCAAGCATGAAAGTTCTTCTCTCGATTTGCACTATCTTTGTCCCCCGAAAATGCTACAATCATCCATGGAACAAGAAGATTTTGACATACGTAGCCAGCAGCTGGCTTCCGGACGGGAGAAGGACTTTGAGAATGCCCTGCGGCCGCTGAACTTTGAAGATTTCAGCGGACAAGACAAGGTGGTGGACAATCTGCGCATCTTTGTCAAGGCAGCCCGTCTGCGCGGCGAAGCATTGGATCACGTGCTGCTACACGGGCCTCCCGGCTTGGGAAAGACAACCCTCAGCAACATCATAGCCAACGAATTGGGAGTTGGGTTCAAGATTACCAGCGGCCCTGTACTTGACAAGCCCGGCGACCTGGCTGGTATATTGACCAGCCTGGAGACGAACGATGTGCTCTTCATCGACGAGATTCACCGATTGAGTCCCGTAGTAGAGGAGTATCTCTACTCGGCCATGGAGGATTACCGCATTGACATCATGATTGATAAGGGTCCTTCGGCACGGAGCATTCAGATAGACCTGAACCCCTTTACACTGGTAGGAGCGACCACCCGCAGTGGATTACTCACTGCCCCTTTGCGTGCCCGCTTCGGCATCAACCTGCACCTGGAGTATTACGATGACGACGTACTGAGTGGCATCATCCGTCGCTCGGCACACATTCTGGGCGTGGCTTGCTCTCTACCCGCTGCCGCCGAGATAGCCGGACGCAGCCGGGGCACGCCCCGTATTGCCAACGCCCTGCTACGCCGGGTTCGCGACTTTGCCCAGGTGAAGGGAAGCGGACAGATTGACACGGAGATAGCCCGCTTTGCACTGGAGGCCCTGAATATCGACCGTTACGGACTGGACGAGATTGACAACAAGATACTCTGTACCATCATTGACAAGTTCAAAGGAGGGCCTGTTGGACTGACTACCATCGCTACGGCATTGGGTGAGGATCCTGGCACGATAGAGGAGGTTTACGAACCGTTCCTCATCAAGGAGGGTTTCCTGAAACGTACACCCCGTGGCAGGGAGGTCACCGAACTGGCCTATAAGCATCTGGGACGGAGCATTTACGACAACCAGCGCACGCTGTTTTAAGACTCTCGAATGAATTATTAATTGCTCAATTTTCAGATTTATATAAATGAGAATGTTTGATACGTATAGGGGCGGAACATTTTCCGCCCAAAATCATACGACTGCGGGGTTAGGACGCAAAATATTGCGCCCCTACAGTTATAATCAATTGTCAATTGCATGGCCGGATTAAAGAGCTTATTGAAAGAGACTGCCATCTACGGAATGAGCAGCATTATTGGCAGATTTCTCAATTACCTGCTGGTACCCATCTACACTACCGCCATGTCCGCCCAGTCGGGAGGATATGGGGTGGTGACCAACATCTATGCCTGGGTGGCACTGACACTGGTGTTATTGACCTGCGGCATGGAGACGGGCTTCTTCCGCTTCGCCAACAACGGGCAGGACGACCCACGCCGCGTCTATTCCACTACTTTACTCAGCATTGGCATCGGGGCATCGGTCTTCCTGCTTGTGGGGTTGCTCTTCCTGCACCCCATAGCCGGCTGGTTAGGCTATGCCGACCATCCGTGGTACGTGGGCATGATGATGATAGTGGTGGCAATGGATGCCTTCCAAAGCATACCCTTCGCCTACCTACGCTATCGCAAGCGTCCCTTCAAGTTTGCCGCACTGAAGTTGCTGTTCATCTTCGTGAACATCGCCCTGAACCTGACCTATTATGTATGGATGAAAGGGAGTGACGTAGGCTATGCTTTTCTGTTCAATCTGATAGGAACATCGGTAGTAATGCTTTGCCTGCTGCCCGAACTGCGCCTGTCCGACTACGTACTGGACCGCGCCCTGCTGCGACGGATGCTCTCCTACAGCCTGCCGCTGCTAGTGCTGGGTCTGGCCGGCATACTCAATCAAGTGGCAGACAAAATCATCTTCCGCTTCATCTATCCCGATGCCGCCAGCGCCACAGTGGAATTGGGCATCTATGGTGCCGCCAGCAAGATAGCCATGATTATGGCCATGCTGACACAAGCCTTCCGCTTTGCCTACGAGCCCTTCGTCTTCGGTAACAGCCGCAAGGAGGATAGCCGCCAGATGTATGCACAAGCCATGAAGTTCTTCATCATCTTCACGTTGCTGGCTTTTCTGGGAGTCATGTTCTACTTAGACATCCTGAAGTTCATCATCGGTTCCGACTATTGGCCCGGCCTACGGGTAGTACCCATCGTCATGGCAGCCGAAATCTTCATGGGCATCTACTTCAACCTCTCCTTCTGGTACAAGCTGACCGACGAGACGCGCTGGGGAGCCTACTTCTCTTTGGCAGGGTGCGGTGTACTGATACTGCTCAACCTGCTGCTGATTCCCCGCATTAGCTATATGGGCTGTGCCTGGGCGGGATTCTTCGGCTACGGAACGGCCATGCTGCTCTCCTACTTCGTGGGGAGACGGCACTATCCCATCCCGTACGACCTGCGCAGCATCGGCCGCTATGTGGCCTTGGCAGCTCTGCTCTATGTGGCTGCCGAGCTGCCTTCCATCCATTCCATCGTGTGGCGGATGGCATACCGTACCCTGTTGCT
The DNA here is from genome assembly GCA_945641355.1 of uncultured Mediterranea sp. GTDB lineage: Bacteria > Bacteroidota > Bacteroidia > Bacteroidales > Bacteroidaceae > Bacteroides. Next base: position 18,789 of record CALZEQ010000005.1, read on the forward strand.
GCTGCTCTTCGTGGGCTACCTGCTGAAGCACGACCTGCCCATCAGCCAGCTACCTGGATTCAGAAGCTTCAAACATGCGTAACCATACTGACATCATGCAACAATCATCTATCAAAACTTTCCTGAAGACATACCTTGACCTGCGCAAGGACAAGGATAACGAACTGGCCACCGTCGATTCCATCCGCAAAGGGGTGGAGTTCAAGGGAGCCAACCTGTGGATTCTGATACTGGCCATCTTCATGGCCTCGTTGGGACTGAACGTCAACTCCACCGCCGTCATCATCGGTGCCATGTTGATATCTCCCCTGATGGGTCCCATCATGGGAGTCGGCCTCTCTGTGGGACTGAACGACTTCGAACTGATGAAACGCTCGCTCAAGAGCTATTTCATCACCACCTTGTTCAGTGTCACTACCGCCACCATTTTCTTCCTCATCAGTCCTGTGGCCGAGGGTCAGTCCGAGTTGCTGGCACGCACCTCGCCCACCATCTACGATGTCTTCATCGCCTTGTTGGGCGGTTTGGCCGGTGTCATCGCCCTTTCTACCAAAGAGAAGGGCAACGTCATCCCTGGCGTAGCCATCGCCACGGCCCTGATGCCCCCTCTCTGTACCGCCGGCTACGGCCTGGCTACCGGCAGTGCCGCCTATTTCTTCGGTGCCTTCTACCTCTACTTCATCAACTCCGTCTTCATCAGCCTGGCGACCTTCACCGGCGTGCGGGTAATGCACTTCCAGCGGAAGGCGTTCGCCGACAAGGGACGCGAGCTGAAGGTTCGCCGCACCATCGTCTTCGTAGTGATACTGACCCTCTGCCCTGCCGTCTACCTCACGGTGGGCATCATCCGCGACATGCTGTTTCAGGGCAGTGCCAACCGCTTTATCAACGAACAGCTCTCATTTGCGGATACCCAGGTGCTGGACAAGAGGATTACCCGCGGCAGCGAAGGTGCAGAGATACGTGTCGTACTGATTGGTGAAGAGGTACCCGAAGCCTCCCTAGCCATCGCCCGCAGCAAACTGAAGGAGTATAACTTGGAAGAGACCCGGCTCACTGTTCTGCAAGGCAAGAACCGCGAGGAGCTGGACATCTCCTCCATCCGCGCCATGGTGATGGAGGATTTCTACAAGAACAGCGAAGAACGCCTGCAGCAGCAGAAGCAGACCATCGCCTCCTTGCAGAACGACCTGGAGCAATATCGGAAATTCGATGAACTGAGCCGACGCATCATTCCCGAGCTGAAGGTGCTCTATCCCAACGTACAGAGCATCGCCCTTTCACAGGCACTGGAGCAGACGGTAGACAGCCTCCGTACGGACACCGTCACCCTCTGTGTCCTACAGTTCGACAAGCAGCCCCGAGAGAGTGAGAAGGCCAAAATGACCGACTGGCTGAAGGCACGTACCGGTGCCGGCAAGCTGCGCCTGATTACCCGCTAAAAGGGAAGCGATTGTTTCACCCCAAGCACCTGTTTACGTTGCCATGAAATCCCTACACAGACCTCTTCTGAACGTCATCATCCTTCTCTGTCTCTGCCTGACGGGCAGCTCCCTACGCGCCGACGAAGGCATGTGGATGGTAGGCCGCCTAGACAAAGCCACCCATCGCCACATGAAGCAGATGGGGCTGCAGCTCGCTGCCCGCCAGCTTTACCACCCCTCACACCCTTCGCTGAAGGATGCCGTCGTCAGCTTCGGCGGCTTCTGTTCGGGTGTAGTGGTGAGCCGTGAAGGCCTGCTGCTCACCAACCACCATTGCGGGTTCAGCAGTGTACAGCAGTTGTCATCGCCAGCGCACGACTACCTGCAGGACGGCTTTGTGGCAACCGACCACCGTGACGAGCTACCCTGCCCCGACCTCTATGTCCGCTTCCTGCTCCGGCAGGAAGATGTGACGCGCCGTATCCTCTCCGCCGTCACTCCTGCCATGGACGAGGCGGCACGCACTGCAGCAACCGATTCCGTCAGTCTGCTCATCAGCGAAGAGGTCTTCCGTCAGGACTCCACCCTTACCGGCATCGTCGACAGCTACTATGGCGGCAGCGAATTTGTCCTCTCCGTCTACCGCGACTACACCGACATCCGGTTGGTATTCGCCCCACCCTCCTCCATCGGCAAGTTCGGATGGGACAGTGACAACTGGATGTGGCCCCGCCATACAGGCGACTTCTGCCTCTTCCGCATCTATGCCGGCCCCGACAACCTGCCGGCCGACTATGCTCCCTCCAACGTCCCCTACCGTCCCCGTCAGGTGGTTGCCCTGTCGCTAGACGGCTACCGCGAAGGCGACTTCTGCATGACGATGGGCTATCCGGGCAGCACCGACCGTTTCCTGTCGTCGTATGGCGTAGAAGAGCAGCTTGCGACCACCGTCCAGGCACAGACCGACATACGCGGCATCAAGCAGGCCATCTGGAAGCGTCGGATGGAGCGCAGCGACACCATCCGCCTGCAGTATGCCTCCAAGTACGACGAGAGTTCCAACTACTGGAAGCACAGCATCGGTCTGAGCCAGACAGTGCACCGTCTGCATGTACTGGAGCGGAAACGCGCTCTGGAACAGCGTCTGCGCGAGCAACTGCGCCGTCTGTCCGACACCAAGGAGACCGACGGTGACCTGCTGCACCTCTTCAGCCGGTTGGAGCTGGCTTACAAAGCACATCGCGAAGCCGCCCGGGCGCAAGCCTATCTCATGGAGTCGTTCCTCAACGGCCCGGAGCTGATACAGCAGGCACTCACCATTCTGAACCTCGACCTCGATGCCGACACACAGAGCATCACATACCAGCTGCAACGACTGGCCGATAAATATACCGATATGGATGCCGGGATTGACAAAGAGGTCTTCGCCACATTGACCGAAGCCTACCGCCGTCAGGTCTCCTCCGACTACCTGCCCGAGTTCTACCAGACCATCGATACCCTCTATGGAGGCGATTGCCGGGCCTTTGCCGATACCCTCTATGCACGTACCCGTTTGGCCACCCCCGACGGATTCCAACGTTTTCTGCAACGCGACAGCACATACCAGCTGGTGGACGATCCGGCCATCTCCCTCTGCATCGACCTGTTGACACAGTTCTTTGAAATGAACCTACAGCTGCAATCACCCGCACAGGACATCCAACAGGGCGAGCGACAGCTCACCGCTGCCCTCCGCCAACTGGATGCCTCCCGCTTCGCCTACCCCGATGCCAACTCCACCATGCGCCTCAGCTTCGGCAGGGTATGTGGCTACACTCCCTATGACGGAGCCGAATACCGACACTACACCACCACGCAGGGCATTCTGCAGAAAGCGCGCGACCGTGCCGGCGACCGCGACTTCTACCTGCAGCCCCGACTCCACGAACTGCTCTCCAACGCATCATCCAGCCCTTACGCCGATGCCACGGGCCAGATGAAGGTATGTTTCCTCTCCGATACCGACATCACGGGCGGCAACAGCGGCAGTGCCCTGTTCAATGCCCGCGGTGAGTTGCTGGGCTTGGCCTTCGACGGCAACTGGGAGGCCATGAGCAGCGACCTCCTCTACGAGCCACGCCTGCAACGTACCATTGCCGTGGACATCCGCTACATTCTGTTCATCATCCATCAATACGGCCATGCTCCCCACCTGGTGGAGGAGATGACCGGCTCTGCTGCGCGCCTATGACACCCGCAACCCTCCAGTTCATCCGTACCCACCGCACCGACGACGTCCGCCTGCTGGCACTGCAAGCCGCCCGCTATCCGGAGGTAGAGATGGAGACGGCCCTCACGCAGATAGCCGGATGGCAGATGGCACGACACAAGCTGCCCAGCTGGGCCGCGTGCCCCGACATCCTCTATCCGCCTCACCTCTCCATGGAGCAATGTTCGTCCGAAGCCACCGCCCGCTACAAAGCCGATGTCGTGAAGGCCCAAGGGGAGGCAGCACACAGCCTGACGGACCTCACCGGCGGATTCGGTATCGACTGTTCCTTTCTCTCCACCTGCTTTGAGGAGGTGACCTACGTAGAGCGTCAAGCAGTACTGTGCGAGGCAGCTGTACACAACTTCCAGTTGTTGGGGCTGCCGCACATTCGAGTGTGCCACACCGATGCCATCCGCCATCTGCAGGCCATGGCACCCTGCGACTGGATATTCATAGACCCTGCCCGCCGCGACGGACAGGGAGGCAAGACCGTTGCTATGGCCGATTGCGAACCCGACGTAGCCCAGCTGGAGTCCCTACTCTGTAGCAAGGGGAAGCGGGTATTGGTCAAGCTCTCTCCCATGCTGGACCTTAGCCAAGCCCTACACACCCTGAAGCACGTAGAAGAGGCACACATCGTGGCCAGCGACGGCGAGTGCAAGGAACTGCTCCTGATGCTGAACGGAACAGTCACCCCGTCCGCCGACGACGTACCCATCTGTTGCATCGACCTGCCGCGCCTCCTGCCCGACAATCCCTCCCTCGTCAGCAACCGCCCCCTCCCCTTCCGCTTCACCCGACGCACGGAGCGAGAAGTGGCCTGCCCCTATGCCGATGTCCCCAGACAGTATCTCTACGAACCCCATGCCGCCCTGCTGAAGGCGGGTGCCTACCGCAGCCTGACGCAACGTTATGAGGTGTCCAAGCTGCATCCCAGCAGCCATCTCTACACCTCTGACACGCTGATAGCCGACTTCCCCGGCCGTTGTTTCCGCGTCCTTCGTTGTCAAGGATTTTCCAAGAAGGAGATAAAGGCTCTCCAAGCCTCTGTCTCCCGCGCCAACCTCACCGTCCGCAACTTCCCCGCTACCGTAGCCGAGCTGCGCCGCAAGCTGAAGCTGGCCGAAGGAGGCGACCTTTACCTTTTTGCCACTACGCTGAATGACAACAGCAAAGCACTGATACTATGCCAGAAAGCATAAGAAGATGCATTGAATTACCCAAACCGAAGCAAGCCTCTCCATTGCGACAAGCCACTTCCTTTCATCCTACAGATTCAAGTCTGTAACATAAGCCAAAATCGGGTTTAAAACCTCCTGTCGAAAAGTTTTAAAGAACAAGGGCAGAAGTTTTAAACCTTTTGTGCAGAAGTTTTAATGCTGTCGGCAGGATGTTTCCAACCTCTCTTGTTGCGCTTAGGTGTCAAGATTCGTTCACACTCACAGGACGACCGTTTCAAAAATCCTCTCTTGTAGCAAGCGATTCACGAAAAAAATGCCTACATTTGCCACTGACAATCCCTAACGACAGATATGAGCGAAGAAATCAATACCCCGAAAGACGAATTAGGCAACGAGATGCCCAATCCCGACACTGAAAACCATTCCGACTACAAGCCGGCCGACACCAAGGATGTAGGCGCAAAGCATCAGCTGAGCGGCATGTATCAGAACTGGTTTCTGGACTATGCCTCGTATGTCATACTGGAACGTGCCGTACCCCACATCATGGACGGACTGAAACCGGTGCAACGCCGCATCCTGCACACCATGCGCCGCATGGAGGACGGACGTTACAACAAGGTGGCCAACATTGTGGGCGAAGCCATGAAGTTTCACCCACACGGTGATGCCTCCATCAAAGACGCACTGGTACAACTGGGTCAGAAAGACCTGCTCATCGACTGTCAAGGTAACTGGGGAAACATCCTGACGGGTGACGACGCTGCCGCCGCCCGATACATCGAGGCCCGCTTGACCAAATTTGCCCTGGACGTGGTGTTCAATCCCAAGACCACCGAATGGCAGTTCTCCTACGACGGCCGCAACAAAGAACCGGTGACGCTACCCGTCAAGTTCCCGCTGCTGCTGGCCCAGGGTGTGGAGGGCATCGCCGTGGGCCTCTCCTCTAAGATATTGCCACACAACTTCAACGAGCTGTGCGAAGCAGCTGTCAAGTACCTGCACCACGAAGAGTTCCGCCTCTATCCCGACTTCCAGACGGGAGGCAGCATCGACATCAGCAAGTACAACGACGGCGAGCGGGGCGGCTCCGTGCGCGTGCGTGCCCGCATTGAAAAGGTAGACAACAAGACCCTGGCCGTGAAAGAGATTCCTTATGGCAAGACGGTGGCCACTGTATGCGACTCCATCGTGAAGGCCAGCGAGAAGGGGAAAATCAAGATACGCAAGGTGGAAGACCTGACATCGGGCAACGTAGAGATATTGGTACACCTGGCCCCAGGTGCATCGAGCGACAAGACCATCGATGCCCTGTATGCCTTTACCGACTGCGAGATAAGCATCTCGCCCAACTGCTGCGTCATCGACGAGCGAAAGCCTCACTTCCTCAACGTGAGCGACGTACTGCGCAAGTCGGTGGACAACACACTGAACCTGCTGCGACGCGAACTGGAGATACGCAAGAACGAACTTCTGGAAAGCCTGCACTTCGCCTCGCTGGAGAAGATATTCATCGAAGAGCGCATCTACAAGGACCGCGAGTTTGAAGAGGCCAAGAACATGGATGCTGCCTGCGAGCACATCGACAACCGCCTCACTCCCTACTACCCCTCGTTTGTGCGTGAAGTGACCAAGGAAGATATCCTGAAACTGATGGAAATCAAGATGGCCCGCATCCTGAAGTTCAACTCGGACAAGGCGGAAGAGTTGATTGCCCGTCTGAAGAACGACGTGGAGGAGATAGAGAACCACCTGGCCCACATCGTAGAGTATACGGTAGAGTGGTTCCGTATGCTGCAGGAGAAGTACGGCAAGCAGTTCCCCCGCCGTACTGAACTGCGCAACTTCGACGTCATCGACTCGACCAAAGTCATCGAAGCCAACGAGAAACTCTACATCAACCGCGAAGAGGGCTTCATCGGCACCAGCCTGAAGAAGGACGAGTTTGTGGCCAACTGCTCGAACATCGACGATGTCATCCTCTTCTTCCGCGACGGACGCTATATCATTACTCCCGTAGCCGACAAGAAGTTTGTGGGGAAGAACATCCTCTATGCCAACATCTTCAAGAAGAATGACAAGCGCACCATCTACAACGTAGTGTACCGCGACGGCAAGGAGGGTACCTACTACATCAAGCGGTTTGCCGTGACAGCCATCGTGCGCGACCGCGAGTACGACCTGACACAAGGCACTCCCGACTCACGCATCGTATACTTCAGTGCCAACCCCAACGGTGAGGCCGAAATCATCAAAGTGACCCTGAAACCCAACCCGCGCATCCGTCGCATCATCTTCGAGGAGGACTTCAGCCTGGTGAACATCAAGGGACGGCAGGCCATGGGCAACATCCTGACCCGTAACCCGGTGCACCGCATCGCCCTGAAGCAGCGGGGCGGCTCTACGCTGGGCGGACGCAAAGTGTGGTTCGACCGCGATGTGCTCCGCCTTAACTACGACGGACGAGGCGAGTTCATCGGCGAGTATCAGAGCGACGAACGCATTCTGGTGGTGCTGGAGAACGGTGATTTCTACACCACTAACTTCGATGTGAACAACCACTACGAGGACAACATACGCATCCTGGAGAAGTACGACCCCAACAAAATATGGACAGCCGTGCTCTACGATGCCGACCAGCAGAACTATCCCTACATCAAGCGGTTCTGCTTCGATGCCACCACGCGCAAGCAGAACTACTTGGGTGACAACAGGCACAACCGCCTGGTGCTGCTGACGGACGAGTGCTATCCGCGTCTGGAGGTGGTATTCGGCGGGCACGACCACTTCCGCGAGCCGATGGTGATAGAGGCCGACGAGTTCATCGCCGTCAAGGGCTTCAAGGCCAAGGGAAAACGTCTGACCAACTATACCATCGAGACCGTCAACGAACTGGAACCGACCCGACAGCCGGAGCCACAAACAACTGCCGAAGAGCCCCAAGAGGAGGCCGAGATACTGGATCCCGACCACGGTAAGAGCGAGAGAGACATACTGGACGAACTGACGGGACAGATGAAACTATTTTGACATACCTAACATGAAGAAGAAGATATTGTCACTGCTCCTGATTGGTTGGCCGGCCCTGCTCATGCTGGCACAACAGACGATGCGACCCGACTCGACCGACCAGACACGCTACCTCACCCGCACCACAATGTACGGTGTGGGCTTCACCAACGTATTCGACACCTATCTGTCACCGCAGGAGTACAAGGGGGTAGACTTCCGCATCGCCCGCGAAAGCATGCGCATGACGCGGCTCATGGGGGGCAACGTGTCGCAACAGATTTTCTTCCAGGCCGACCTTGGCTACACCCACAACCGGGTGGACAACAACAACACCTTCTCGGGACTGGTCAACTGGAACTATGCCTTGCACTACAACTTCCGCCTCACCCCCCAGTTCAAGCTGCTGGCCGGTGGCATGGCCGACCTGAACGGAGGCTTTGTATACAACCTGCGCAACGGCAACAACCCTGCCCAGGCACGTGCCTACATCAATGTGGGAGCCTCGGGCATGGCCATCTGGGACCTGCGAATCAACCATCGTCCCCTCACCCTGCGCTACCAGCTGAACCTGCCGCTGGCCGGTATCATGTTCATGCCCAACTACGGACAGTCCTACTACGAGATATTTACGCTGGGCCATTGGGACGGAGTGGTCAACTTCACCTCGCTCCACAACCAGCCCTCGCTACGGCAACTGCTGACGGCCGACCTGCAGCTGGGACGCACCACCCTGCGCCTCGCCTACCTGTGGGACGCACAACAGGCGAAAGTCAACGAAATCAAGACCCACACCCACTCACACGTCTTCATGGTGGGAGTCGTCAAACATCTGTATCTGATAAAATGAAAAGAAGATATATCACCTACCTCCGCCACACCCTGTGGATGCTGACCATGGCGCTGGCCACCGTCGGCTGTATCCGCGAAGATGAGTTCAGCAACACCCCGCAGGGCAACTTCGAAGCCTTGTGGAGCCTCATGGACGAGCACTACTGCTTCTTCGAATACAAGCAAATAGACTGGAACGAAGTGCGCGACCGCTACCAGCCACTGATTACGGCCGGCATGAGCAACGACGGTCTGTTCGAGGTGCTGGGCAACATGCTGGCCGAACTGAAGGACGGACACGTCAACCTCTACTCCTCGTCCAACACCGCCCGCTACTGGAACTGGTATCTCGACTACCCGCGCAACTACAACGAGGCACTGATAGAGCAGTACCTGGGCCGTGACTACCGCATCGCCGGCGGAGCCAAGTACCGCATACTGGAGGACAACATCGGATACATCAGCTACGAATCGTTCTCGTATGGCATCGGTGAGGGTAACCTGGACGAGATACTCTCCTATCTGGCCGTATGCAACGGCCTCATCATCGATGTACGCAACAACGGAGGGGGCAACCTCACCTATGCCACCCGTTTCGCCCAGCGCTTCACCAACGAGAAGGTGCTGACCGGCTACATCCAGCACAAGACGGGCAAGGGGCACAACGACTTCTCCGAGCCCACCCCCATCTACACCGAACCTTCCAACAGCATACGGTGGCAGAAGCCGGTAGTGGTACTGACCAACCGTCACTGCTACAGTGCCACCAACGAGTTTGTCAACGCCATGCGCTGTTTCCCCAACGTCACCCTGCTGGGCGACAAGACGGGCGGAGGCTCCGGCCTTCCCTTCAGTTCGGAGCTGCCCAACGGATGGGGAGTACGCTTCTCGGCCAGCCCCCATTTGGACGCACAGAAGCAACATATAGAGTTCGGCATCGACCCTCACATACGGGTAGACATGGAGAAGGATGACGAAGAGAGGGGCGAAGACACCCTCATCGAAGCGGCCCGACGTTACCTGAATCAATAGCTTCCGCACCCCATCAACAGCTTTTCTTGCACAAAGAATTGGTAGTACAAGAAAAACTTGCTATCTTTGCCCACGGATTCAACGCATCCACCTGCGCATGTGGCGTAATTGGCAGCCGCGCCAGACTTAGGATCTGGTGTCGTAAGACGTGTAGGTTCGAGTCCTATCATGCGCACCACGAACAGGGGAGTACTCCATCCACTCGTCATCGGGTCATTGGAATGCTCCCCTGCTTGTTTATCATTAACCTCACGTACTTCTATGCCAATCCGATAAAAATCTTACAGATTACAGATAACAGTTATTTTTTGAGATGCAGTTTAGCAACTCCATTTTCAAAACTGTTATCTGTAAGAACTGTAAGAATCCACTCGTTTTTCACACGCTCTCCCGAGGAAAAACATTTTTCTACACGAGATGAAAGAAATGACAGGCCGCTTCGCGACGAACGGCCAATCAGCACTTCTGCATCAGACGCTCTTTGATGGTGCCTGTATAGGTGCGTGACACAGGCACCGTTTTGTCTATGCCAAACAGTTGTAGCCGGCCATTGGCAGCATTGCCCTCCATAGCCACCACAAAGTTCAGATTGACGATGAAGGCCCGATGACACTGCAGCATGTAGTCCGCCTCTGCCAGACTCTCGCGAATCTGCTTCAGCGTGATACGTAGCGTGGTATGGCGCGGCTCACCGTCGTACATGTAGCAGATGTCGGCATAGTTGGCCATCGACTCCACATAGATAAGCGCCGAAGGCTTCACCTCCAACACAGCATTATTGGCATTGCCCACCAGGCGGCAGCAAGGTTCCTCCTCTCCATCGGACACAGCCTCCTCCGGATGCTCGTCCATCCGTTCCTGCCGCTCCTCTAACAGTGCATTGATAGCCCGCATATCGTCCAGCTCGTGACTCAACACCTGATTCTTGTTAATGAACGTCTTGAACAGGAAAAGGTATATGGAGAGGGAGGAGACGTAGTAGCAGAAGTAGGAAAAATGATAGAAGGAGAAGTGTCCCTGATAGGTCCAGCCGAATCGGATGTTCTCCTGCAGCAGCACCCCATTGAATGTGGTAAGGAAGGCCGAGAGTATCGGGATGTTGACAAGTGACAGGACCAGCTGGTTGCGGTTAAGCGTGCGCAAAGGCAGATGCCCCTCGGTAGGTAGCCGCAGCAGATAGTTGACCACGATGAGCGACACCATGCTGCCGGCGAAGATGATGGGCATCTCTCCTGCCAGGAACCACCATTTGTTGGTATGGATGTGGTCAATGCCAAAAGGCTGGACAATAGCCAAGAAAACAGAGGCTATCAAAGAGACGGAGGCCGCGTTGCAAGCCAGAGTAGTGAAAGCTGGTTTCATAATCATACACAGAGATTTCGTAATTCGTTGCACAAAAGTAGCTGATTCTGAAAAGACTGCCAATTGCAAGGGACGAATTGACAGGCCGCAGGGACGAAAAGCGACCGTCCGCCGTCCGTCCCTCACCCTCTGCACCTGTTCCCTGCCGTTGCTACGCATCCCCCTGCGTCCGTCGTACATCCCCAGCTATTGTACATCCATTCGAGCCTCTCTACATTTGCCCCAACAAACCATAAAATTTCGTATGTATGATGATGAAGAAAATGTGTATTGGCCTGTTGATAGGATTGTTGATAGGCAACTTGCTGTCGGCGCAAGAGACATTGACAAACGACAGTATCAATTGTTTTGTCCGCACGGATGAAGTGACGGTGAAAGCAAGCCTCCCCAAGACGAAGATGAAAGGCGATGCCCTGGTAACCCGCATCGAAGGTACCGTGTTGCAGACGGCAGGCAATGCCGAAGAGATGCTGGCCCGTGTGCCCGGCATGATGCGAAAGGGCGAATCGCTGCAGGTCATCGGCAAGGGCGAACCTGTGTACTACATCAACGGGCGCAAGGTACAGGATGCCAGCGAGCTGCGTCGCCTGCAAAGCAGCGACATCAGAGAGGTAGAGGTAATCAACGCCCCGGGAGCCGCCTATGATGCCAGCGTACAGGCCGTGGTGCGTATACGCACCCGCAAAGGACAGGGAGAGGGATGGAGCGGACGATTAGAAACCAAGGACGAGCAAGCCATCCGATACGACAATAACGTGTTCACTGCCTCGGCCGACCTGAACTACCGGCACGGCAGCATCGACCTGTTTGGCGGATTGAACTACCAATACCTGCACCTGGACCGCTACGTGTCCGACAGAGAACAGTACACCTATACGCCGCAGACCACCTATCACCAGAAGGGACGGTTCGAAGCCTCGGAACAGATAAGTCAGCTGTTCGGCAACGTGGGGGCCAACTGGCAGATTGACGAACACAACTCGGTGGGCGTGAAGGTGGAACGTGGAACACACCTGCACAACCACTTTCAGTCGAGAGCCACAGACGAGTTCTTTCGCAACCAGGCTCTGGAGGAGCAGCTGACCTCCGTCAGCAACTACGACCGCCGCCATCCGGACAGCTGGCTGGTCAATGCCTATTACAACGGGCAGATAGGAAAGTGGGAGATTGACTGGAACATAGACCACTACCAATCGGGCAACCAGACCGACAACGACGTGGAAGAGACCGACCGGCAGGGCACACGCCAACTGACTTCGATGAACGATGCTGACAACCGCCTGTGGGCCACCCGACTGATGGCTTCCCACCCGATAGGAAGGGGCAAGCTGACGTTGGGAGGAGAGCTGAACCGACTCCGCCGCGACAACCGTTATGCCATCAGCTACGATGCCATCAGTGACAACCAGTCGACCGTCAAAGAGGACCTCAGTGCCCTCTTTGCCGAATACAGCTTCCCACTGGCCTCCATCGGCCTGCTGAACATGGGGTTGCGTTACGAGCACAGCTACTTCGAATATCAGGACCTGATGGACAAATCAGCCTCGCTGAAACGGCCTACGGACCACCTGTACCCTTCGCTCTCGTTAGCCACACGCATCGGCCTGGTACAGGCAGCCCTGAGCTACACTGCCAAGACTCGCCGTCCCTCGTACCAGCACCTGCGCAGCAACATCGAGTACATCAGCCGCTACTCACTGCAGACGGGTGACCCGACACTGAAGAACGAAAGCAGCCAGAACCTGCAACTTAACCTGCGATGGAGGCACCTCTCCCTCTCTACAGGCTACGAGCGCATCAGCAACGGCATCTTCGACTGGACACGCCTCTACGACGAGCAGGGCACCGTGCTTTTCTACATGGCCAACTTCTCGCGCCCGCTACACCGTTACATCCTATTTGCCAACTATGCACCCACCGTAGGATGCTGGAGTACCAGCAACACGGTGGGAGTCGTCAAGCAACAGCTCACCTTCGAACTGGAGGATCCACGCACAGCCTCCGGCCAGCGGAAGGTTTCGTACAACAAGCCCATGTTCATCTTCAACTCCAACAACGCCTTCCGGCTGCCTCACCAATGGACGGTGGAACTGAACTCCGAGTTCTACACCCGCTCACACTGGGGAAATGCCGAACTTCTGAGCCACTTCTGGAACCTAAGTGCTGTGGTGCAGAAATGCTGGCTGAAGGAGAACGCCCTCTGCCTGCGCCTTTCGGTGGACGACATCTTCCGTACAGCCGAACAGACCGTAGGGTTGGATTTGGGCAACTACACCCTGCGCCAGACCCACAACAACGGCAGCCAGCGCACCCTCTATGCCCTGCAACGGGTGAACGTGAGCCTGCGATATACCTTCAACGCCACCAAGAGCAAGTACAAAGGGACAGGTGCAGGCCAAGAGGTCATCCAACGGATGTAGCGCACGGCATCCCTCGTAAGCAGCCCCTGACAGCCACCGTCAACCTATACCATAAAAAAGAGGAGGAGTAACAGCACATTCACCCCAATGACACAACCGAACCCGCGGAAGAGCCAACGGCGGAGGGGGCTGCCGCCACCTGCAAAAAAGAGAGCATAGCACAGGTTGACGGCAATGTTGCTGACAATGGCCTGCATGGTACAGGTTGCCACCAGCGAAACCGGTACGCTGCCTGTTCCCTGCAGCAGGTTGAGGATAAAAGGAGTGATGTCGCTGAATCCGGCAATGAACGAGAGCAGGTTCAGACCTCCCGTGCCGGCATAGAGCAAAGTGTAGTGTGTGACAAAGGTGAACACCACAAACAAAACGGCAAATATCAAGGCCACCTTGAACTCCAGCGGGTTGCTGCCGTCCTCGGCCTCATCTCGCTGGGCTGACAACGCCCTGCGCTTGTGGCGGAGATGAAACAGCCAGCCAATGGCCGCTGCCACCAGCGACATGAAGAGCAGATAGGGATAGAGCACCAGCAACGTGGAGCGGCTGAAGATGCCGGTCAGTATGAGGAAACGGAGGAACATCATGCTGACAGCCATCAGCATGGCAGCCACATACTCAGGTGCATCCTGAGCCGAAGCCTGCCTGCCCTTGCGAGCCAGCACAGAGATGGTGGCCGTGCTGCTGTACAGCCCTCCGACGATGCCTGATACCAATATGCCCGATTGACGGAAGACGTAACGCTTCAGCAAATACGAAAGATAAGAGATGCCGCTCACCACCACCGTAGCGAGCCAAATGCTGTAAGGCGTCAGGCGAATGCCTGGAATCAGTTCTTTGTCCGGCAGGATAGGCAAGATGATGCCACTGATAGCCAGGAACTTGGCCAGCGTTATCATCTCATCATTCTTCATGCGCTGCGCCAGTTCGGTGAAGGTATGCTTCAGTTCGGTGAAAAGCAGCACGGTGACAATCACCATGACGTAGAACCACGATGGCTGGGTATCGACAATGGGAGCGATGCAATAGGTGATGAGCGCAATGATGATAGTGGTCACACCAAAGACATGATACTGCATCTGTTTGACATAATAGTTCAGAGCCAACAGTATCCCTAACACAGCCCCACCTCCCAAGAAGAGGCTATACCGGTTCGGGTCGAGAATGTAAAGCAGATAACCCAATATGCCGATGAATGTAAAGGTACGGTCGGTGCCGAACTGCGTCGTCTCTCCCTCGCGTTTCAAACTGATCTTACGCTGCGACAAGCCGATGAGCAGAGAGAAGAGCGTGACCAATACAAAGGTGACCAGCTCCCGCGGCAGGTATTCATACAATTTCTCCATCTTGCTATCCTTTCATCGTTAGTTAGTCAAGTTCGGATCTGTTGGAAATGGATGAGTGAAGTCACCCTTTCCAAGCACGGTAAGGCAGCTTCATGAGATGCGAATTGTAATAACGCACATCGCCCGTCACCTCCTCACCGATAAAGTCAGGCTTCACGAAGGGCTCATCTTCCGAGGTCAGTTCCACCTCGGCCACAATCAGCCCCTCGTTGTCGCCATAAAATTCGTCCACCTCGAAGGTGTGTTTCCCGCTAGGCACCAGATAGCGCATCTTGTCTATCACGCCCGGTTCACATAGCTTCATCAGTTCTTCGGCCTCGGCCAACGGCAACTCTTTCTCCCATTCATACCGACTGGTACCCGCAGCGTTGGAGGCACCTTTGATGGTAAGGTAACCCTTCTCTCCGCGAATGCGTACCCGCACGGTACGCCCGCGCGCACTACATATATATCCCTGCACGATGTGACTGGAAGAGACGGCCTTCGACTTGAAGTCGCCCGTCACCAAAAATTTCCGTTCTATCTCCTGAGGCATGGAAGCTGCTGCTATCAGTTGGCCATGAAGGAGTAACCGACAAACATGGCCACTACCAAAATGGCGGCCACTACGCAGATGATGGTAATCACCCGGTTGGCTTGCTGCTCTTCCTTCGCACTGTGTACCTGTTTTTTCTTATTCTTTCCCATAGTAATCTGTATTTTTAAAGTTCAATGCTTCTTAAACGACGAGCAAAGTAAAAAGAAAATCGGGAAGAATCCAAACGAAAAGTCAAATACTTTGCTCGTTCCCGCTTGTTGGGCCTCTATCGGGCCAGCAATTGCTCTATCACGCGCGGATAATAGGTGTACTCCAGCTGATGGACACGAGCCGCCAACGTATCCGGCGTATCGTTGGACAAGACGGGACATCGCTGCTGACAGATGACGGCACCTTCGTCATATCGCTCGTTTGTATAGTGTATAGTGATGCCACTCTCCTGCTCGCCGGCCTCCAGCACAGCCTGATGGACACGGTCACCATACATACCCTTACCACCGAACTTGGGCAAGAGCGAAGGATGGATGTTGACCATCCGTTCAGGATAGGCATGCAGCACGTTATCCGGCACCCTGGCCAGGAAACCAGCCAGTACCACAAAGTCCACCTGATATGCACGCAACTTCTCCAATACAGGTCCGCCATCCTCCCAATCCTCTTTGGGAAGCCAGAAACAGGGCACCTGCAAGCGTTCGGCCCGCTCACGCACCAGTGCCTGACGGCGGTTTGTCAGAATCAGCGAGACAACGGCCGTCTCCCGCTGACGAAAATAGTGTACGATATTCTCAGCATTCGTACCGCTGCCAGAAGCTAAAATAGCTATGTTTTTTATCATAAACCCTCCTTTCGATGCACAAAACCGTGAAAAATGTGCAAAAAACTGCATTTAATTACGTAAATATTTGCGAGGAATGATAAATATTCATTCCTTTGCAGCGCAAAATTAAAGAAATAAAACTAATTATTAATTAAAAACTTAAAGTTATGTCTGAAATTGCATCAAGAGTGAAAGCGATTATCGTCGATAAATTAGGCGTTGAAGAATCTGAAGTTACAAACGAAGCAAGCTTCACGAATGATCTGGGAGCTGATTCTCTTGACACTGTAGAACTTATCATGGAATTCGAGAAAGAGTTCGGTATTTCTATCCCCGATGACCAAGCTGAAAAGATTGGCACTGTAGGTGATGCCGTAGCTTACATCGAAGAGCACTCCAAGTAATTTTATCCATATCTCGTAAACATGGAATTAAAAAGAGTTGTAGTAACAGGTCTTGGCGCCATTACTCCCATTGGCAACAGTGTTCCCGAGTTTTGGGAAAACCTTGTGAATGGGGTTAGTGGAGCGGGACCTATTACCCATTTTGACGCATCCCTTTTCAAGACTCAATTTGCATGCGAAGTGAAAGGCTTCGATGCGACCAAATATATGGACCGTAAGGAGGCCCGTAAGATGGACTTGTACACGCAGTATGCCATTGCCGTAGCAAAAGAGGCTGTAGGCGACTCGGGTCTTGACATCGAAAAAGAGGATCTGAACAGAATCGGCGTTATCTTTGGCGCAGGCATCGGCGGCATCCGCACCTTCGAGGAGGAGGCCGGCAACTATGCCATCAACGGCAAAGAGATGGGACCCAAGTTCAGTCCGTTCTTCATCCCCAAGATGATTTCGGACATCGCAGCCGGCCAGATTTCCATTCTGTACGGTTTTCATGGACCCAACTACGCCACTTGTTCTGCATGTGCCACCTCCACCAATGCCATTGCCGATGCCTTCAACCTGATTCGTCTGGGTAAGGCCAACGCCATTGTGACCGGTGGTTCAGAAGCTGCCATCGCAGCCTGCGGTGTAGGCGGTTTCAACGCCATGCACGCCCTCTCTACCCGTAACGACTCTCCGCAGACAGCTTCCCGTCCGTTCAGTGCCAGCCGCGACGGCTTCATCATGGGCGAAGGCGGTGGTTGCATCGTATTGGAAGAGTTGGAGCATGCCAAAGCACGTGGTGCCAAGATATATGCAGAAGTGGGCGGTGTAGGCATGTCAGCCGACGCACACCATCTGACCGCTTCGCATCCCGAAGGTCTGGGAGCCAAACTGGTGATGAAGAATGCACTGGAAGATGCCGAAATGAAGCCTGAAGAGATTGACTACATCAACGTACACGGTACGTCTACTCCTGTAGGTGACATCTCGGAAGCCAAAGCCATTCTCGAAGTATTCGGCGAACATGCTTACAAGCTGAACATCAGTTCGACCAAATCTATGACCGGCCACCTGCTGGGTGCTGCCGGAGCCGTAGAAGCCATCGCCAGCATCCTGGCCATCAAACATGGCATCGTACCTCCCACCATCAATCACGAAGAGGGCGACAACGACGAGAACATCGACTATGCCTTGAACTTCACGTTCAACAAGGCTCAGAAGCGCGAAGTGAACGCAGCCCTGTCCAATACCTTTGGTTTTGGCGGCCACAACGCTTGCGTCATCTTCAAGAAATACGCAGAATAATACGGTCGTGTTACGTAACCAAATAGACAAAATAAGGCTCCTGTTCCGCAAGGATAGGGAGTCTTATTTTCGTATATATCGGATTCTGGGATTCTTTCCTCACGATATCCGCTTCTATCAGGAGGCATTACTCCACAAATCATCCACCATGCGCTCTGAAAAAGGGCGTCCCATCAACAACGAACGACTGGAATTTCTGGGCGACGCCATCCTCGATGCCATCGTAGGCGACATCGTCTACCGCCACTTTGAGGGCCGCCGCGAAGGATTCCTGACCAACACCCGCTCTAAAATCGTGCAACGGGAGACGCTGAACAAGCTGGCTGTGGAAATCGGCCTGGACAAGCTGGTGAAATACACTTCACGCTCTTCGTCACACAACAGCTACATGTACGGCAATGCTTTCGAAGCCTTCATCGGTGCCATCTACCTGGACCAAGGTTATGAACGGTGCAAGCAATTCATGGAGCAGAAGATATTGAAGCAGTACATCGACCTGGACAAAATGTCGCGTAAGGAGATGAACTTCAAGTCAAAACTGATAGAATGGAGCCAGAAGAGCAAGATGGAGGTCTCTTTCGAACTGATTGAACAGCTGCTGGACCGCGACAACAACCCCATCTTCTGTACCGAAGTGCGCATTGAAGGATTGCCGGCCGGCAACGGAACGGGTTACTCCAAAAAGGAATCGCAACAAAATGCCTCCCGCATTGCCTTGAAGAAGATAAAGAACGACGAGGCTTTCCGTCTAGAAATCTTACAGGCGAAAGAACGGAACCATACCCCTGACACACCAGAACAGCCCATCTCCGTCCCAAAGGAGTGTACAGACGAAACCAAAGGCCTCCCTAAAACAGAGAGTGTCATCATCCCCGAGACACCTTCTTCTGTAGAATAACATACATTTTGCCACCTTTTCTAGAAAGATAATATCTATTTGATACTTCTATTTTTTAAATAGGGCTCAGGTTGATTGTGTATTAAAAATAATGCTATACATTTGCAAACAGAAACCACAAATGAGCATTATTTATGAAAACAATTCACGCTATTGGCATGACCCTTTTACTTTTAGGAGCTCTTTGGAGCACCTATAGCCATCGACATTCCCTCTCCTCTGGCAGTACTTCGACCGGTGACGGTCAACGGTTGGAAACGCGCCTGCACAAACTGAATGGCCAGGACGTGTTGTCTCAGCTCCGGCTCAGGATGCAAGAAGAGAGTCGGAACATACTGAGCGTACTGCCCGTCGTCTACAACAACGATACCGTGATGTACATGGTCAGATATGACAATGAAGAGGGGTGTGAGTTCATCGCCGCCCAATCCGGCAGCCACACTTCACAGCCTTCCTATATCCCCTTGTCGAAACTGGATTTCTAATTCTCCGCGATTGAGGGAGTCTCGTCACAGAGCGGCAAGCAGGTTGCTGACGGCCGCCCGGTAGTTGGCCAACTTGCCGGTCTTATGGATGGTCTTGCGGGCCTTTCGGTCGCCATCGGGCAGCAGATACTCCCAGAAGTTCTTCATCTTGGTCAGCAGCTGCAGTTCCCCTCCTTGCAACTGTGCTTCGTAACGGGCATACACCTCGTCGTGCAGCTGTCTGACCTTTTGGGCCAGCTCTTCACCCGTCAGGTGTCTTCCTTCCCTATACTCCAGTGCCAAAGCCGGATTGGCCAACAGGCCGCGCCCTAACGCCAACCCTGCCAAGTGGGGGAACCGTCGTGTCATCTGCTCCATCTCTTCTACAGTACGCAGGTCTCCATTGTAATAAAGAGGGAGCCGGCACGCCTCGTAGAAGCGGGCAAAAGCCTCGATGTCCGGCTCTCCCTTGTACTGCTGCACACCCAGCCGGGCATGGACGATGAGGTGCGACAAGGGCAAAGTGTTGAGCAAGGGAAGCAAAGCCAACCCTTCGTCGGCACGCTCCCAACCCAAACGCATCTTTACTGAAAAGCGTACTTCGGGATATCCCTCAACCAGTGATGTCAGCAAACGTTCCACCTCATCAGGATAGGGCAACAGCCCCGCCCCGTTGTGACGGCGAGCCAGTGTAGGGAAAGGACATCCCAAATTGATGTCAACCTCTCGATATCCCCGCTCGACGAACAAGGGCATAATCCGACCGGCCGTCTCGGCATCAGGGGCTATCAGCTGCGGAATAAGCGGCACTTCCCGATTGTATTCAGGTTCCAGATCGCGCACATCTCTACGACGGCATTCTCCATGCTCTACACGTACGAAAGGAGTATAATAACGCTCCACGCCTCCGAACAGACGGGCGTGTGCCTGTCGGTAAGCGGCATCGGTATATCCCTGCAGCGGGGTGAAATGAATAGGTAAAAGGGTCTGTTGCATTGCAATGAACGGTTTGGTTAGTACGACAAATGTACACTATATTTCCGAAGTTCAAAGCCTTATTTGATTAAAATAGTGTAAAGCGTGCGGAAGATTGGCAGATAACTTATATTTTTGCAGCATGTTAGATTCTGCATACATCAAAAGGAAGAGGTCCCTTCTCCGCCGATTGGCAGGAGGAGTGTTGCTGCTGGTGCTGCTCTACTCGTGCGCCAGCATCGGACGTATAGAGGGAGGAGCCATTGACGAGACACCGCCGCGCTTCCTGTCGGGTACACCGGCTCCAGGCGCCTTGCGGGTAACCAAAAAGAAAGTCTCTATCGAGTTCGACGAGTTCATCAAGCTCGACAAGCCTGCCGAGAAGGTGGTTATCTCACCCCCGCAGGTACAGCAACCCGAGGTAAAAGCCAACGGCAAAAAGGTGGTCATCACGCTGCAAGACACGCTGAAGGCGAACACCACCTATACCATTGACTTCGGCGATGCCATTCAGGACAACAACGAAGGTAACCCCTTGGAGAACTTCACATACGCCTTCTCCACCGGCGAACGGCTTGACACGATGGCCGTATCGGGCACAGTACTCAATGCCGCCAATCTGGAACCGGTAAAGGGCATACTTGTGGGACTCTATGCCAACCTGAGCGATACGGCCTTTACCAAACTGCCGCTGGAGCGTGTGGGCCGTACCGACAGCCGTGGACGCTTCTCCATCCGTGGAGTGGCACCCGGCAGTTACCGCATCTATGCGTTGCAGGATGCCGACCAGAACTATTACTATTCGCAACCCACCGAAATCATCGCCTTCAACGACTCGCTCATCATCCCCACCAGCGAACGGCGGATGCGACAGGACACCGCATGGGTTGACTCGCTCACTATCGACTCCATTGCCGAGGTGGAATATACCCACTTCCTGCCCGATGACATCCTGCTGCGCTGTTTCAAGGAGCTTAGCTTCATCCACCGCCAAGTAAGGGCCGAACGTCAGACACCCGAGAAGTTCTCGCTCTACTTCACAGCACCGTCCGACTCACTTCCCCTGCTCAAGGGAGTGAACTTTGACGAACGGGATGCCTTTGTAATAGAGGACCTAACGGGACGCAAAGACACGCTACAATATTGGATAAAGGACACGCTGCTGCATCAGCAAGATTCGCTGCGTATGACGCTGACCTACCTCTTTACCGATAGTCTGAACCAGATAGTGCCGCGTACCGACACACTGACCGTGATACCCAAGCTGACCTATGCCAAACAGCAGAAGCAGAAAGAAGAGGCCAAGGAGAAGGAGAGGAAAGAGAAGGAAAAAGCCCGAAAGAAAAAGAAAGAGGAGGATGCCGATGAGGAGACAGAGAAGACCCTCTTCCTGCCGATGGAGGTCTATGCACCCTCAGCCATGGACATCTACGACTACATCACCCTCTCGTTCGAAGAGCCTTTGTCAAATCTCGACTCCACCGCTTTCCACCTGCAACAGAAGGTAGATACGCTGTGGCACGACATGTCCTTTGACCTGGAACGTGACTCGGCCGACCTGAAACGATACAACCTCTATGCCGACTGGAGCCCCGATGTGAGCTATCAGTTAGAGGTAGACTCGATGGCTGCTGTAGGCATCTACGGACTGCACACCGACAAGGTAAAGAAAGAGTTCAAGGCCAAGAAACTGGAAGAGTACGGACAAATCTTCTTCAACGTATATGGAGCCGACTCCATCGCCTTTGTAGAACTGCTGGATGCACAGGACCAAGTGGTACGCTCGGTATCTGTAGAGAACGGCCGGGCCGACTTCTACTACCTGAATCCAGGCAAGTATGGAGCCCGCCTGATCAACGACACCAACGGGAACGGGGTATGGGATACCGGCCTGCTGGCCGAACATCGACAGCCAGAAACTGTTTATTATTATCCGATGGTGCTGGAACTGAAAGCGAACTTCGACCTGACGCAGGAGTGGAACGTAACGCAGAAACCGACAGATAGACAAAAACCAGACGAACTTAAAAAACAAAAACCAGATGAAGACAAGAAAAACAAAAATAAGAACAAGAACAAGAACAGCAGCACCAGCAGCCGCCGTTAGCTTACGGCGGTTCTGTGCCATGCTCTCGGTAGGGATAATCTGTTTCATCGTTGCACCTGGGCTGCAGGCGCAGTGTACAGCCCGCAACGAGGCCTTTCAGAGCGGCGAGCACGTGATGTACGACCTCTACTTCAACTGGAAGTTTATCTGGAAGAAGGTGGGTCTGGCCAGCCTCACCACCAATGCCACTACCTACCGTTCGCAACCGGCCTTCCGCTTCAACCTGCTCTCGGTGGGTAGCAAGAGCAGCGACTTTTTCTTCAAGATGCGCGATACCCTGACGTGCTACGTCAGCGAACGGCTGGAACCGCTCTACTTCCGAAAGGCAGCCGAAGAGGGCAAGCGCCACACCGTGGACGAAGCCTGGTTCTCGTACGCCGACGGCGTGTCGCACGTCAAGCAACGCCGCACCTGGTACAGTCCGCAGCGCGAACCGCAAGAGATGGAGTATGAAGACAGCCGCTGCATCTTCGATATGCTCAGCATCCTGGCGCAGGCTCGCTCGTATGACCCCGCCGACTACAAGGTGGGAGACAAGATTCTATTCCCTATGGCTACAGGGCGTCGCGTAGAAGAGCAGACGCTCATCTATCGGGGCAAGGAGAATGTAGAGGCCAACAACGACACCACCTACCGATGCCTGGTCTTCTCGTTTGTGGAGTATAAAAAAGGAAAAGAACGTGAGGTCATCACGTTCTTTGTATCCGATGACAAGAATCACTTGCCCATCCGATTGGATATGTACTTGAACTTCGGTGCCGCCAAAGCCTTCCTGAAGAGCGTTCGCGGCAACCGCTATCCCATGACCTCTGTGGTCGAGGAAAAGTAATTTACGCTGCCAGCCTTATCGGTTCAGCTTCCACTCGCTGCCGTTCTTGCCGTCCTTGATTTCAAATCCCAGCGCGGTCAGTTCGTTGCGTATCTTGTCGCTCGTGGCCCAGTCCTTATTGGCCTTGGCCTTGGCGCGTTCCTCCAGCAACATGTCCACTACCTTGCCGAAGGCCTCTTCACGCCCCGCGTTCGAGCTGTTGTCCTCCTTCAACCCCAAGATGTCGAAACAGAAAAGGTGGAAGGTATCCTTCAGCACCTGCAGGTCGTCGACCGCGATGGTATCGTTGCCGGCCAGCAGGTTGTTCACCATCTTGGCACCGTCAAACAGGTGTGCGATGACGATAGGCGAGTTCAAGTCATCGTTCATCGCCTCGTAGCACTTTTCACGCAACGGAGCCACCTCCACCGTCGAAGCAGCAGCCGGCACTATCTTCTCCAGCCCGTGGATGGCATCCATCAGTCTGGCCAATCCCTTCTCAGCCGCCTGCAATGCCTCGTTGCTGAAGTCCACCGTACTGCGATAGTGTGCCTGCAGGATGAAGAAGCGGATGGTCATCGGTGCGTATGCCTGTGCCAGCTTTGCATGCGATCCGCTGAAGAATTCGTTCAGCGTGATGAAGTTGCCCAGGCTCTTGCCCATCTTCTGTCCCTCAATGGTAATCATGTTGTTGTGCATCCAGTAGTGTACCATGTCGTCACCTTGACTGGCCACCGACTGGGCTATTTCGCATTCATGATGCGGGAACACCAGATCCATGCCTCCGCCGTGGATGTCGAAGTGTGTCCCCAGATACTTGCGCCCCATCGCTGTACATTCGCAGTGCCAGCCGGGGAATCCGTCGCTCCAAGGCGAGGGCCACCGCATGATATGTTCAGGCTGTGCCCGCTTCCACAAGGCAAAGTCGGCAGGATTGTGCTTCTCGTCCTGTCCGTCCAGTTCGCGGGTCGTGTTCAGCACATCCTCCAGGTTGCGGCCCGAAAGCTTCCCATAGCGATACTTCTGATTGTATTTGTTCACATCAAAGTAGACCGACCCCTTGCTTTCATACGCATATCCGTTGTCCAAAATCTCCTTCACCAGCTGAATCTGCTCGATGATGTGTCCGCTGGCATGAGGTTCGATGCTGGGCGGCAATACGTTAAGTGCCTCCATTGCCTGATGGTAACGATTGGTATAGTACTGGGCCACCTCCATCGGCTCCAGCTGCTCCAGACGTGCCTTCTTGGCAATCTTGTCCTCGCCCTCGTCCGCATCGTGCTCCAGATGTCCCACATCGGTGATGTTACGCACATAGCGCACCTTGTAGCCCAGATGCTTCAGGTAGCGGAAGAGCAGGTCGAAAGTAATGGCCGGGCGGGCATGTCCCAGATGGGGATCGCCATAGACCGTCGGTCCGCATACATACATGCCCACGTGCGGTGCATGCAGCGGTTTGAAAGGTTCTTTCCGCCTATCTAAGGTGTTGTAGATAATCAGTTGTTGTTCCATAATACAGTGTTGTTTATTTGTTTAAGTGGTGCAAAAATAAGCATTTATAATGGATTAGATTCTCTCTTCCATGCTTTTTCTCAGGTATTCTCCCCCGTTTTGTCCTCTGCAGGCTACAGGGCGAACAATTTTTCCACCGCCACAGCCACCCCGTCCTCATCGTTCGTCAGGGTCACGTAGTCGGCAGCCTTGCGTACCGGTTCCTGCGCATTGGCCATGGCCACTCCCATGCCGGCAAACTCAATCATGCTAAGGTCATTGTATCCGTCACCCATACATACCATCTGCTCGCGCGTCAGTCCCAGTTCATCCATCAGCACCGCCAGCGAGCGGGCCTTGTCGATGCCCAGCGGTACCAGCTCCAGAAAGTAAGGCTCCGAGCGGTAGACACTGATCTGTCCTTGCAGGCGCAACGACAACTCGGCCTCGGTCTCAATCAGCCGTTCCGGATCTCCCACAATCAGGCACTTGGGCAACGGACGTGGAGCCGCCTCCAGAAAGTCGTCCACCACCCGTATCTCCATCCGGTTAAGGAAGGCCTCCTTCTGCACATAAGGGTCATCGGGACACTCCGTCAGGATATAGGCATTGTCATACGTCAGTATGGCCTGTCCATAGCGGTTGGCAGTGGCATACAGCACAGGCAGCACATCATCGGGCAACAGGTTCTTATAGAGCATCTGTCCGTTGCTCCAGTCTATTATCTCGCCGCCGTTATACGAGAGGATACAGCCGCCGTAGCGTTTCATCTGCAGCTTCTCGGCCAGCGGTGCAATGCCATACGTGGGACGTCCCGAAGCCAATACCAGCCGTACGCCGGTCTGCTGCAAGCGCAGCAAGGTATCGAGGTTACGGGTTGAAATCTCTTTTTTCGAGTTGGTCAGCGTGCCGTCCAGATCGAGCACAAGTAGTCGGTATTCTGCCATACGTATTGTTACTATAATGGATATCCAGCTTTCTGTTCTTTCGCAAATGGGATGCAAACATACGGTTTCTCGTGCACAAATCCAAATGCGGAGCCCTTATTCTCATCCGCTTTCCCCTTTGTATGTACCCTTTATAGAGAACGAAAAGAAGGCTTTTCTCCTTATCGTGTGCCCAAAGTTGTCGCAATCTCCCTTTTTTATTAGATTGCGACACTTTTCAACCTGCAAAGTTGTCGCAATCTCTCTTTTTTTTCAAGATTGCGACAACTTTGAGGCTATCCGTACCCACGGTCACACCCCTTCAACAAGCAGACAAAGGTCCGAAAAGATCAGAAGAGGAACACCCAAAATTTCTACTCCGTAAAAGCCTGTTTGTCCAATAAAGTTCGTATCTTTGCCCAAAATAAGGGGAAATCCTTATTTTAAAACATTGTGGATTAAAAAACAAGCATTCGCTATTATTTCGCGTTTAGCCAAGAGCCTCGGAAACTCAATTGGAATAAAAAGCACGACAATAATATGTGATGGGTGGCTCGTATTGTATAGCCCTCTTTCATACCAATAAGCGATGTACACGCAATATTGCGTGATGCAATCTTATGGTATGACCGGGGTTCCATTTCCGAGGCCACCCCGTGCTAAACGCGAGTAAGAAGGGCATCACGCTTTTCTTTTTGCGTTTGTGGACTGATAGTCGATTGCCTCAACAAAACAATCAAATCAGTTCAACACTATGGTATTCAACTCGTTCAGTTTCATTCTTGTTTATCCATTTCTATTTCTACTCTATTATGCCATTCCGGCCAAACGTTCCTTTTGGCGTAATGTGTATCTGTTGCTTGTCAGCTACTTGCTCTACATGCAGTTCTGCGCAGCATACGCGCTGGTATTGCTGAGTGTGACTCTAATCACTTACCTGTCAGCCAGACGGATAGCGGATTATCAGAAGAAGCATCGAAACGCCGGCACGCTGTTGAGCATCGGTGTGTGTCTTACACTGCTTCCTCTGCTCACCTTCAAATATTACAACTTCGTCAACGAAAGTTGCACCCATGTCTTGGATTTATTTCACATACACTTTGCCTTGCCAGGCCTCAACTGGGCGATACCCGTAGGCATCTCCTTCTTCACATTTCAGGCTTTGGGTTATTTATGGGATGTGTATTATGGGCGTATCCAAGCTGAAAGGAACTTCTGGCACTACGCTCTGTTCATTTCATTCTTCCCCTCCTTGGTATCCGGTCCCATCAACAAAGCTTCCTCCCTGTTGCCACAAATCGGGCAATCTCGCAAGTCATTCGACTATGAGAAGGCCGTACGAGGCATGAAACTGCTGCTATGGGGTATGTTTATGAAAGTTGTTGTGGCAGAACGGGTTACTTTGTATGTAGATACAGTATTCCCTCTGTACGAAAATTATTCAGGCATCACTTGTTTGGTAGCTTCCCTGCTATATACCGTGCAGATTTATGCCGATTTCGCAGGCTATTCATTAATGGCTATCGGAACGGGGAAGACATTGGGCTTCGACTTGGCTGAGAACTTTCATCGTCCCTATTTCTCGTACAGCATCACCGATTTCTGGCGCAGATGGCATATCTCCTTATCAACATGGCTGAAGGATTACATATACATTCCTCTTGGCGGTAGCCGATGCTCAAAAATCAGGAACTATGCCAACATCTTCATCACATTTCTGGTCAGTGGCATCTGGCACGGTGCCAACTGGACCTTTGTGATTTGGGGCATATGGCATGGTGTCTGCCAGGTGATAGAGAAAATACTGCATCAGCAGCAATGCCCTTATGGAGTCATAGGAAAAGCTGTTAAAATCTGTGTCACCTTCTTATTGGTAAATTTCGCTTGGATTATCTTCCGAATGCCCACACTTACGGATGCCTTCCGCATGATGAGCAGGATATCCGACACTTCCTCATGGGGTAGCCTTTACTTGCCGGAAAAGTCAAATACGCTGTTCATCATAGTCTCTGTCGGAGTGTTGATTATCAAGGATGTGACCGATGAGTATTTTCCCACGAAATACCGACTGTTCGACAACGGCAGTTCCTATGTTAGATGGCTTTCCTACACAGCGATTGTCCTAATGATTCTACTGACCGGTGTTCTGGATGCCGGACAATTTATTTATGCCAATTTCTAAAAGTCATGAAAAAGTTCTTATGTAAAGCGATGTGTCTGTTCGTCTGTATCTGGATAATTGACATACTGGCCGGGCAGATTTTCCCCTATCTGATATCCAATGCCAAAGGGGGAGATAACAAACGAAACAACTATATCTGTAACCAAACCTGTGAGGACATACTGATATTCGGTTCCTCCAGAGCCATCCATCACTACAATCCCACGCTTTTTACCGACTCAACAGGAGCAAGCTGCTACAATTGCGGGCAAAATGGGAATGGGATTATCCTCCATTACGGACGTCTGAAAATGATAGTGGAGAGGTATCATCCCAAATACATCATATACGACATAACACCTGGATTTGACTTGCTGGCAGGAGATGACAATCACAAGTACCTGAACTGGCTGAGAGCCTATTATGACAGAAACGGCATAGCTGAAATCTTTGAATCTGTAGATGCAATGGAAAATTATAAAATGATGTCCAATCTCTATCGCTACAACTCCAAGTTCGTACAAATCGTCAGCGACAACCTTATACCCATGCAGTCTGTAGGTATCAAGGGATTCCGTCCCTTAAAGGGCAATCTGGACAGCCTGAAAATCAATCGGCAGAGACAAGAAAGAAAAACAAACCCCAACTACGACCCGCTGAAACTGACATACTTCCAAAAACTGATTGAGATGACCCAGGAAAGCAGGCTCATTTTTGTCATCTCGCCGATATGGTACGGAATGGATGAAGCCACTTATCGGCCCATCAAAGAGCTGTGCGAAGCGTACCACATACCATTTTATAACTTCGCCAACTGCCCCCGATACGTGCATCATGACATCTATTTCAGGGACGGCTCCCACATGAATGCATACGGAGCAGACGAGTTCACGAAAAAACTGCTGTCAATCATTACTTCAGAACTCACATTACAATAATAAGAACTCGTTGGCGGAATTTTTATGTCCCTATCTCTGGAAATCAGTATTGGCGAAACTTAATTAATTGATGTATTGCTCGGTAAGTCAGTTGTTGGCTCCACTATTTCCTTATCATTCCCTTAGCATCCTGTTCGTTTCCTGTTCCTATAGTAAGGGAAACATAGGGGTGTACCTGTGGTCCGCCCTGAATGTTGTTCGCGATGATGCCTTGCGTGCGGGTTGGGCAGGCGCACAGGTCTACCCCTACAGTGAGGCCGTCGGATAAGGTGCTTTTCCTATAATTTTTATAAACAATTATTAAAGTTGAACAATTGACCGCGAACGCGAAAAATTGTTTTTGTAATTCGTTGTAAAATCAAATAGTTAAGATAGGCAACATTCAGTCATATTCTGAATGTGTTTCATGATACGACTGAATGTGATTCAGAATACGACTGAATGTATTTCATGATACGACTGAATGTAGCACTCTCCTGACCGTATGTTTTCCGCTGTCTATTTGTCCGGATATTTTACATTCTGCAGGCATGGTGCGTCCCCCTGTCAGCAGGTAGGGGCGGAACATTTTCCGCCCTCTCCCCGCCGGTAGTACCACTTCAAATTTTAAATTATTAACCCGTTGGCGGAATTAATTTAGTGCGTATTTAATTCTGCCAACGGGTTAATATAGTCAGATACCTAAAATCTGCATCATCTGATTGAAATCTGCATCATTTTCGGCTCAAATGATGCAGATTTTCCATTATGAGGCAGAAAACTGGAGAAAAACTTTTCGAGCCTCACCGAAGAATGACACACGTAGGAAGTAACTAATCATACGTCTTCGAAATATGATAGTATAGTTTTTATCGCTAAAAGTCGGAATTGTTTCCGACAAGCATTAAATTTGCAGCATTTTAAGAACAAAGATATGGTTGGATTATAGAATTCAGATTGGCGTATGGTTAAGGAACGCTAATGGGAGGAATTACATTCTTTAATTTTATATTTTTGTATTAAAAACAGATGACTGAATCTAATACCCTTGAGCAATGGATAAAGGACAAAGCACTTTGCTAATGGATTTCAACCGTTTTTTTCAGACCTACCAGCGTCGGTTCATCCATTTTGCATATACCTATACACACGATGAAGCGGCAGCGGAAGACATCGTAATGGAGGCGATGACGGATTACTGGGAACAAATGGCCGCTCCAAGTCACGTCACCAATGCACCGGCATACGTGCTGACTATGGTAAAGCACAAATGCATCGACTACTTGCGTCATCTGCAATATCACCAAAAGGTTTCTGATGAAATTACTCAACTGTATACATGGGAGCTCTCGACTCGTCTGAGCACCTTAGAGGAATTCGAGCCCGAGGAAATCTTCACAAAAGAGATTTTGGAAGTAGTTGAAGGAACCTTGCAGAAGCTGCCGGAACGGACACGGCAAATCTTTCTGATGAGCCGATACGAGAACCTAAGCCACAAAGAGATAGCTGACAGGCTGGAGATAACGACCAAAGGTGTGGAATTTCACATCGCCAAAGCGACAAAACTGCTGCGTGTGGCCTTGAAAGACTACCTACCGACTGCCTTGTTGTATTTTTATATAAATTAATCCGATATTTCACTAGGGATACATCCCTTTCATCCGTCTTTTTATTGAATTCATTTAAGAAGGTGTATATGGATAAAGATATATTATACCGCATGTTTGAAGGCATCGCTTCTGTAGATGAACTGAAAGCTATCAAACATTGGACAGAATCTTCTGAAGAGAATGAGAAGCAGCTGCATAAGGAACGCAAGCTGTTTGATGCCATGCTGCTGACCGCATCCGCAAAGGATGAGGGAAGCCGGACAAAAGCAACGGACACCCGACACAGGATGCCGGAATGGTTGAAGATAGCTGCAACAGTGGTCGTGACCGTCTGCATCACCTCGCTGTGCTTCTTCTGGAGTCGCCGTTCGGATGCGGAGCAGCTTGCCATGCATACCATCAGCGTGCCTGCCGGACAGAGAGCCCATCTGCAGATGCCAGATGGCACTGCCGTGTGGTTGAATGCAGGCAGCCGGATGCGTTACCCGCTCTCATTTATGGGCAAGGCCCGAGAGATTACGCTGGATGGTGAGGCCTACTTCGAGGTGCAGCACGACGACCGCATTCCCTTCATAGTCCATACCAAGGAGATGGACATTCAAGTATTGGGTACCACCTTCAACGTAGAAGCCTATACCGACAGAAATCTGTTCAGGACATCGCTGCTGGAAGGGAAAGTGAAGGTATCATCCCCTTCGGAGGATAAAGAAAGTGTAACCCTTGCCCCCAACCAGAAGATAGCCCTGCAGGAGGGACATTGGATTATATCGGAAATTGACGACCCCCAAGTGTTTCGTTGGCGCGAAGGACTATATTGCTTCAGGCAGAAGCGGTTTGCAGACATCCTGAAGGATTTGGAACGATACTACGACCTGCAGATTCGTCTGGAAAAGTCTGACATCGCCGACGTGGAGCTGACCGGCAAGTTCCGCATTGCCGACGGATGGGACTACGCACTGCAGATTCTGCAATATGACGTGTCGTTTACATACGTCCGTTCAAAAGAAGATAATATTATCTATATAAAGTAAACTGAGTTCTAACTTAAATTGTATTTGCCCATGAAGAAGCACCTAACAAACTGATGAACAAAAGAATGGCCAACAGGAAGGCCCATTCCTATTGGCCGGAGAAACTAACACAATTCAAAAATCGTATTAATTAACTATTTGCAAAGATATGAAAAACATTCCTTTGCCGGATTCATATTGTCTGAAAATCTCGGCAGCTAAAGTAATTTTTAAGAATCTGAGGATGTGGGGATTCATATGTATTCTTTTCTCTGCAATGAACGCCGCTTCTCAAAACGCTAAAGTAACGATACATAAACGCAATGTCCCACTGGAAGAGATACTGGAGGCCATAGAGTCGCAGACCGATTACCTGTTCATCTATAAAAAGGATGTGGACGTAAAGGTCATGCGCAGTATGGATGTGAATGCAGCACCGGTTTCCTCGGTGATGGAACTCCTGCTGGATGGCCAATCGGTAGACTACCGCTACGAGGGGAATCACATTATCCTGACCCAACGGTCCAACCTCCACACAGAAGCGAAAGCAGGCATACGTGGAGTGGTGACGGATGCGGCAGGCAATCCGCTGATAGGCGTCACGGTGCGCCTGAAAAGTGAGCCGAGAGGCACAACGACAGATGTGGACGGGCGGTTCCAGCTGATTGCCAAACAAGGAGACATCCTGATTGTCAGCTACATCGGATATGTGACACAGGAGGTTAAGGTAGGCAAGGCTGCACCGCTGCACATCTCATTGGCAGAGGATATTGCCCTGCTGGATGAGGTCGTCGTAATCGGCTATGGCTCTGTATCGAAGAAAGAGCTGACCAGTGCCGTATCACACATCTCTGGAAAAGACATGCTGAAAATAGGGAACGGCAATCCCGCCATGCAGATTCAAGGCAAAGTGGCCGGCGTAAATATCGACAATACCGCATCGGCCGACCCTAACGGTTCGACCAACATTCAGATTCGCGGTGTCGGTTCGCGATCGGCCGGCTTGGGACCGCTGGTCGTCATCGACGGTGTACCGGGAGGCAGTCTGGACAATGTCAACGAGAACGATGTGGAGTCCATCGACATCCTGAAGGATGGTGCGGCATCTGCCATTTATGGCACGCGCGGCTCCAACGGAGTGATTGTCATCACGACCAAAAAAGGTCAGGCTGACGGCAACGTGCATACCTCCTATTCCGGCTTTCTCAACATCGCCACCCCGATTACCGAACTGGAAGTACTGAGCGCAGATGAGTTCAGGAAATACAAGAGAGGGGATGATTACGGTGCAGACACGAACTGGTTTGACGAGATTACCAAGACGGGCATTTCGCATAGCCATACCCTCCAGATATCCGGCGGCAACAGCAAAAACAGCTACAAAGGAACCATTGATGTGAAGAACAGTGAAGGTATAGACCTCCGTTCGGACAAGAAGGAAGTAGGCGCACGCCTTACGCTGAACCATACAGCCAAGAACGAGCTATACAACATTGTCGTAAACGTGGCTCCACGCACGGTGAAGTACAACGACTCCGACTACAGCGTATTCTGGACAGCCCTGATGGTAAATCCGACCATTCCTGTCAAGAATCCGGACGATCCCTCGAAATACTACAAGCTGACGGGATGGGATACATACAATCCGGTAGAGACACTTCGTCTGGACGAGAGTGGAGGCGAAAAGAAACTGTTGAACTGGGACGGCACCTTCAAACTGAACCTTCTGCCTCTTTTGGGCAAGGGAAAGTCGCATTACCTCACCACCCAAATCATGATAGCCCAGCAAATCATTGACACGGATGCTTTCTTCTTCCGTCCGTCGGTCTCTACCCATGCCGAACAGAACGGATTTAAGGGTGAGGCAAGCAGAAGCTACAGCAAGAGCAAGCAGGAGACGCTGGAATGGTTGTTCAATTACATGTTCGAGAAGAACCAGCATCAGCTGAAAGTGATGGGAGGATATTCCTACCAATACTTCGTAAATTCCGGATTCAACGCACAGAACAAGGATTTCGCTTCCGACCTTCTGAGCTACAACAATCTGGGCGCAGGTACGTACAACAGCGCAGCTATCGGCCGTCTGGGAATGGGCTCCTACAAAAACGACTCAAAGCTGATTGCCTTTTTCGGACGTATCAGTTACAATTGGGCCAACAAGTATTTTGCGACATTCTCTTTACGGCACGAAGGTTCGTCCAAATTCGGTACGAACAACAAATGGGGTTCCTTCCCCGCCGTATCAGCAGGTTGGCGCATCAGCGAGGAGCGATTCCTGAAGGAGGTTAACTGGCTGGACGACCTGAAGATAAGAGGCGACTACGGTGTAACCGGCAATCAGGACTTCAGCAGCTATATGTCGCTGAGCACAATGGCAAGCTATGACCTGAATTACTACAAAGGACAGTACATCACAGGATGGTCTTTCTCTAACAACCCCAATGCAAGCCTGAAATGGGAAAAAGGCAAGAACTGGAATGTAGGCATTGACTTCAGCCTGTTCGGCTACCGTTTGAATGGTAGCGTGAACTACTACTCCAGAAAGCAATCCGATCTATTGGGCACGTATGCCGTTCCGCTTCCTCCCAACGGGGCACCGACCACTTTTGTCAATGTAGGCACCATGAAGAATACGGGCGTGGAGATTGACCTGAACTGGAACGCGGTGAAAAGCAAGGATTTCGATTATTCATTGGGATTAGTCGGATCTACTTCAAGCAACTGCTTCATTTCGTTCTCCGACCAGACCTATTCTGGCAACTCCTATTATTGGATGAGTTCATTCCCCAGTTATCCAGGTAATCCCGGTGCCTTGCAGCGTATCGAAGAGGGAGAACGCATCGGTAACTTCTACACGTTCAAGTATGCAGGAGTCAGCGAAGAGGGACGCTGGCTGATTTACAACCGTGCAGGAGACATCATCCCTATCGAGCAGGGAACAGACGAAGACAAACGTGTCGTGGGGAACGGTCTGCCCAAGTTCACGATGTCGATGAGCCATTCGTTCCGTTACAAGGATATAGACCTCTCGCTGTTCTTCCGCGGCAACTTCGGTTTCCAGATATATGACGCTCACAACATGTACTACGGCCTCTCCTCTGCCGCACCTAATACGAATGTACTCAAAACGGCCTATTCAGAGAACAAGGAGGTAGTACAGGGAACCAATGTACACAGCAGTTACTTCGTGCATGACGGCGACTTCCTAAAGTTAGATGTAGCGACGTTGGGATACAATCTCAAGCTTCATTCCAAATGGATTGAGAGAGCACGCATCTATATGACTGCCCGTAACCTGTTTACATTGAGGGGCTACCACAATGGATTGGATGTCGACTCGTACGCCGTGAACGGAATGCAGCCGGGTGTTCCTACCAACAAGACCAGCTATTATCCTTCATCACGTCAGTATTTATTTGGTATTGAAGTTAATTTTTAATCAAAGGCTACCATGAAGATAAAATTTGTAAAGTATATATTGGCAAGTCTCTCTGTCGTTACGACATTGGCTTGTACGGATTTGTCAGAAAACACGTATGACATCATTCCTCAAAATGAGTTCTATCAGACAAAGGAGAATGTCCTTCAGAGTTTTGTCAGGCCTTTCGGCCATGCATATTGGTTGTGCTCACGGACTTCCTATCTCTTCGGCGAGCTGTCGGCCGACCATTATATGACGGTCCAGCGCGAAGAGCACTGGTACAATGGAGGAGAATTCTTCCGATTGCATTACCACACCTGGACCATTGACGACTGGTATGTGAATGCCACATGGGAAGACATCTATCGGGGCATTGTGCAGTGCAACTCCGTCATAGCAGACCTGAAGCAACTGGATCCGATCCAGTTCGGATTTTCACAGCAAGAGTTCAACGATTTCATTGCCCAGCAGAGGGTGTTGCGGGCGTGGATGTATATGTCGCTGTTCGACCTGGTACACAACATCCCCATCGTAACAGACTACCCCTCCTCCGAACTGCCTGTGCAGTCATCGCCTAAAGAGACATTCCAGTTTTTGGAGAACGAGTTGAAAGAGGCGTTGCCCAATCTGTTTGTCAAGGAGGGGAACGGTGGCAACGGCGTCAACCAGGGCTTATGGAACCAGGCCGGTGCCGCAGCTTTGCTGGCCCGCCTGTATATGAATGCCAGCTGGTGGATTGATGAGGACATGACCGCCCAGTGTGAAACCTATTGCGAAGACATCATCAATGGGAAATATGGACAATACGACATCGCCCAACGTTGGGATGCCCCATTCGACTGGAACAATGACCAATGCGAAGAGATAATCTATGCCTTCCCTACCTCGTTCGGAGGGGCGCATTGGGGATACGACTACGAGCTGCACTGGCAGGTAGCTCCCTTCATGTCAATGCCCTATTTCGGTTTTACCGACTGGGGCAGGTGCAATCCCAAATATGCCTTACAGCCGGGTCTGGACTTGAACGGTGAGGAATACGCATTTGACAACGGGAAGCCCGTACGCAAGTTTATGAAATACCCCGATGACATCCGTCTGAAGAAATACCGCAATTTAGGCAATAGCACCCGGGAAGGCATGTTCCTCTATGGCGACCTGCCCTATACCGAAGCCGACGGCACGGTGAAATACGTCCGTTCGGACAACGACGCTTACCAGCGGTACATTCGCGATCAGGTAGGAATCTTTCAAGATACAGACCCGCAAAGTCTCTCACCCAACCCATCCAGCGGAAAGGAGACACCGAAGTCGGCCATGGCTTATGGTGACCAGAACTCGGGATGGTGCCTGATAAAATACCCCATTTACCGCTCGGACGACATCGGAAAGATTGAAGCCGACTACGCCGTCATCCGTTTGGCCGAAATCTACTATTACCTGGCTGAAATCAAGTTCAACAAAGGAGACAAGGCCGAAGCGGCCAGATTGCTGAACTACGTACGCAGGCGCTACTATCCCGAAGGCTCTACCAGCCTGTATAGTGAGGATGGAAGCCAGCTTACCCGTCAGGAACTTCTGGATGAATGGGGACGCGAGTTTGTCGGCGAAGGCCAACGCCGCAGGGTACTTTGCCGTTTTGGCGTCTACAACACGGGTACCTGGTGGGACAAAGAGCCCGATGCGGACAATCATACGATGTGGGTTCCCATCTCGCGTACCGCCTTGGGCGCCAATCCCAATCTCAAGCAGAACCCTGGATATCCTTCGCTGGATTGACCGGTGATTGAAAACGAAAGAAGTCAGAATGGCATCGGGTGTATGACACCTTTTTCTGACTTCTTTTGTGAGAAAACAAAAGAAAACGAATATATTTGTAGCAACCAAATTTGAACAGACGTATGACGAACCGAACGAAATCATTGCTTTGTACCGCCATGCTGTGGATGACGGCATCGGTACTTCAGGCCCAAAGCGTGCGATGGATCAGCAGCACCGAAGGCCAAGTGTGGAAGGAGACGAAGGTGAAGATGCAGGCATCGGCACCGCAAACGCCCCTGCTGGAGGTGGAGGGCACCGAGCAAGGCACCCTGTTCCGCCACTGGGGAACGACCTTCAACGAACTGTGCTGGGACGCGCTGAGCGTGCTGTCGCGCAACGAACAGGACGAGATTCTATTCAACTTCTTCGACCCCCAAGGGGACCTGCGCTTTACCCGCGGACGCATCTCGCTGGGTGCCAACGACTATGCACGCTCGTGGTACAGCTGCGACGAGATGGAGGGCGACTTCGAGCTGCGCTATTTCAACATTGAGCGCGACAAGCAGGCCGTCATCCCCTACATACGTGCCGCACAGAAGTACAACCCGGACCTGACCTTCTGGATATCGCCCTGGTGCCCGCCCAGCTGGATGAAAATCAACGGTGACTACCCCGTGCTGAGCAGCCCCTACAACCGGCTGCCCGAGAAGATGAACTACCTGCTGTATGGCAGCAGCGACGCACAGACCGACCCCGACGAGATGAAGCTGACCGGCGAACGCGAAGGAGTCTTCCCCCGCCGGTTGGCCACCACGGACTTCATGATTCAGGACCCGCGCTACCTGCAGACGTATGCCAACTACTTCTGCCGCTTCATTGACGCATACGCCGGGCAGGGCATCCCCATTGATATGGTAATGTACCAAAACGAAGCCTACAGCTATACGCCCTACCCCGGCTGTGCCTGGACGGCAGCCGGCACCATCCGCTTCAACAAAGAGTATCTGGCCCCTACCCTGAAACGGCTCCATCCTGAAGTGAAACTCTACCTGGGCACCTTCAACACCAACCGAAAGGACCACGTGGAAAGCATTCTGGCCGACGAAGGGCTGAGGGAGGTCATCTGCGGCATGGGATTCCAATGGGAAGGACGGGAGATATTGCCCGCCATCCGCGCACAACATCCCGAGTGGGAGTACATCTCGTCGGAGAGCGAATGTGGCTGGGGCAGCTTCGACTGGCCTGCCGCCGAGCACACCTTCGAGCTGATGAACCACTATCTGGGGAACGGCTGCTCGGAGTATAACTTCTGGAACGGCATTCTGGCCGACAAGGGAGAGAGTGCCTGGGGATGGAAGCAGAATGCACTGATTCACGTGGACAGCCAGTCACGTACCTTCACCTATACACCCGAATACTACGCCGTAAAGCACTATTCGCAAGCCATGGCCTCCGGATGCCATGTGCTGGCCTATGCGCCTGAACGGAAGGAGATGCGGATGCCCGTTCTGGTGGTGCGTACCACACAGGGCAAGCTGGCCGTCATGGCGGGCAACTTCGGCGACGCTGCACAGACACTGACACTGAAGCTGCAGGGCAGATACCTGTCGGTATCGCTGGCGGCTCACTCCATGAACACTTTCCTGATGCAGTGATACATTAATGCGAAACGACGTTGGATGCACAAGTTCAACGTCTTATAAACCCCGTGTCTGCGCCTTGCAAGCACGGGGTTTCGTACAATTATATCCGGGGAAATGTGATTTTTATAACCCAAAATAAACGGATAATGTGAAAATCATAGGCAATTTATTAGGGGAAAATGTGAAATAATGGGCGTTTTATGGTGCGGATTATGTGAAAACTGCTATATTTGCAGTTGAAACAAAAGGATTTAGTCATGGACAGATTGCTTAAAAGGAAGATAGATGCTTATTTGATAGCATGGAAGAACAATCCCGACAGCAATCCTTAAAAACATCTCATTACTCAATCCTGAACTGAAGTTTATACCGGGGGAAACTATCTTCTTCTTTGATGAACTGCAAGCCTGTCCTAACTGTGCTACTTCATTGAAGTTCTTCAAGCTCGATGGACGATTTGATGTCATCTGTTCCGGCTCATTGATGGGAATCAACTACAGGGAGATTGAATCCAATAGCGTCGGCTATAAGGAAGACTATGAAATGCACTCCATGGATTTCGAGGAGTTCCTTTGTGCGAAAGGATACGATGAGGGGTTTGTTGACGACCTTTACCAACACATGCGGCAAGTAAAGCCTTTGGCTGATTTGCAGATGGATGTGCTTTTCGGGTTGTTCCGTGATTATGCCACTATCGGTGGTATGCCCGAGGTGGTGAACACGTACATCAAGAACAAGAACTTCAGTGGGACATTAGGCATACAGAGACAATTGCTCAAAGACTATGAAGAGGATATCACCAAATATGTAGAAGGCTTGGACAAGGCAAAGGTTAAAGCTGTATACAATCACATCTCAACCTTCTTGGCCAAAGAAAACAAACGCTTCCAGATTACCAAGATTGCAAAGAATGCACGCAACAGAGATTATGTAGGTTGCGTAGAATGGCTGGCCGATGCAGGAGTCATCAATGTCTGTTATTGTCTGAACCAACCGGAGCTCCCATTAAAAGGCAACTATGATCCGAAACTGTATAAGATTTATTATAAGGATACCGGTCTGTTGATTGCGTCTCTCGATGAAGAAGCCCAAGAAGATTTGAGAGCCAACAAGAATCTTGGCACTTACAAGGGATCCGTTTATGAGAATATTGTAGGAGATATGCTTGTCAAGCAAGGCTATCGTCTTTATTATTACAGTTGCGACAAGCCTTCTCTTGAGATGGATTTCTTTGTGCGTGATGCAGATTCCCTCATTCCTGTAGAAGTAAAAGCAAATGACAACGCCACTGCATCACTGAACAACCTACTAAAAGAAGACAAGTATCCCGATATAAAATATGGCATCAAATTGGGACGTAAGAATATCGGCTTCAATGGCAAGTTCTATACCTTTCCTTACTTCCTGACCTTCTTGTTGAAGAAGTTTGTGCGGGATAAGAACAAACATTCTGCCTACAACTTTTAATGGAACAGCCGTAAACATAGTATGGAACAGTTGTTATCTCCTAATGAAACAGTTGTTATCTCCTAATGAAACAGTTGTTATCTATAGGCGAAACAGTTGTTCCATATCCTATGCAACAGTTGTTCCATACCTATTGTACACCTTCGACAAACTGCGGTGGTACGACAGTGATAACGGTGATTGTTGCAGCAAAATAAGTGCTTTTTTGATGAAAAAAACAACGGTTATCTGCCACAAATCTGCCCAAACTTGCCAAAAAACGCCCAAAAACGACTTGTTTTGAACCCACTTTTTCACAAAAAAGGGCCATTTTTGTGTTAATGATTGTAAATCTCAAAATATCTGCCACACATTTTTAGAAGTTAATCCTTTTATATAAAGGAGATTAACAGAAAGTGTGTGGCAGATGGCAGATAAACAAAACTTCTCACGCGCGCGTGCGCGAGAGAGACATGTGCGTGAAATTTTGGACGCACATGAAATGATGATTGTGAAGGGGAAAAGGCACCGCACCACAACGATTCCTTAAATAAGTCAACAAAGCATAAAACAGCGGCTGTATTTTGGAGGTGACCCCGCCTCTGCATACTTTTGCCTCGCAATAACAACGAATGACGAATGTATAATGAGAACTCTCTTTTTACAACTCCGACTTCTGTCCGTCTGCGCCACGGTCTGCCTCCTTACCGCCTGCAACGGCGATTTGTTTGTGGACAAGGTAGACATTCCGCCAATGACAGAGGTTGCCATAGAGGGGGACGGAGGTGAATATCACTTCCCATTCCCCGCCAAAGGATTGAGGCAGATTAGTGTCGATCTGTTTGACGACAGGAATCTGACTTACCTGGGCCATGACGGCGAGGAGCTGGACCCGAAGCTCGCCTCTCCTGCCGATCTGGTGGAAATCAGATACACCTCCGTCCTGCTATCCTACTCCATTCAGGTGAAGACTAACTCGCTGACGGTGCATACGCTTGAAAATGCGACCTCTGAAGCACAGCAGGTTACCGTCCGGCTGTCATACGACTATGAGGTCAAGTTTCTGGTGCTGAACATCGAAGCGGGCAAACCATTAGAGATGGTACGGATGGAGTACGATGAACGCCTGGAGGTGACGGACAGATATAAGACGGAAAGAATGAAAACAAGATTTGCCAACAACACGTCACAGACCCAACGAATGAAGTCTACAAATGTGGGATTCCAAGGAGTGACCCTCGTGACCCCAGCCGAGCAGTGGGCAGACTATCAGAACGTCTGCATGACACTGCCTACCTATACGGAGGGTAAGTGGATGCTGGGCAGCGCCAAGGATATCCAGTTGAAGACATCCCTCTATTACAATCTCAAATCGTGGTCGGAGGAGAAGTATGTAGAGATTCCTCCCAACAGCATTGTGGATATTGTTACCGAAGTCTACTTCTCAAAGGCCGTGTTGCATGGCCAGATGACCTTTCGGACGTCCACCTCCGGCCGGTTGCATACCACCCGGTTTGAAGCAGAAACCATAGAACCTGTAGATTATGAAGTCACCGTCAAGAATGCAGAATAGGCTGAGAGGGATGGGAGCCATAGTCGCTGCCCTGTGTGCCATTGCCCTCTATGCAGGGGATTCCATTCCTCCTGCAGGAGGTCTGAGACCGATGTGGCGCATCGGATGGGAGACATCCATGGGATGGGTGCCTGGGACCAACAGTTTTCTGGAAGGATACAATCTGCAGGACAAGCGAATCAGGAACATGCTGTCGGGGACCTTCCGAACAGAGTTCAGCTTTCATCCACAATCCAAGGAGGGGCAGCTTTACCCCGGCCTGTATCAGGGCATCGGAGTAGGAGTGAATACGTTCTTTGCCCATTCGCTGTTGGGGACTCCCCTCTCCCTCTACGTCTATCAGGGTGCCCCCATCGTCCGCCTCAACCAGCGGCTGTGGCTGGGCTACGAATGGAAGTTCGGAGCGGCCTTCGGCTGGGAGCATCATGTGAAAGACAGCAATGACAACAACTCGTCGGTCAGCACGGACGTGACAGCCCTGATAGGATTGGGCGTGAAACTGCACTACCAACTCAACCGATGGAGGGTCAGCGTGGGCATAGACGGCACACACTTTTCGAACGGAAACACCTCGTTCCCCAACGCAGGTGTCAACGCCATCGGCGCTTCTATCGGGGTAGCATACTCCTTATCGACTGAGGAGAAGGGGTTGACGACCTCGGCAGAGCGAGCGAAAGGTGACATCGAAAGCGGTGACTGGATGGTTGACGTCACGGCATTCGGAGCCTGGCGGAAGCGCATCGTATCCGTGTATGACGATCCGCAGGTGTGCCCTGGCAAATTCGGCGTTGCCGGACTGCAGTTCTCGCCTATGTACCGGTTGAACAGACATGTAGCCGTCGGTTCGGCCCTCGACCTGCAATGGGACGAAGGGAGCGGATTGGCTTCCTACTGGGTGGAAGGCAGCTCGGGAAAGGAGATCAAGTTCAACCGTCCGCCTTTTGCCAAGCAGCTGGCAGTGGGCGTGTCGGCACACGCAGAGCTGACCGCACCGCTGTTTGCCATCAATGTGGGGATGGGATATAACCTGATGAATCCCGAAGGAGAGAAACGTTTCTACCAGTTGCTGGCACTGAAGACCTTCGTCACCCGTCGCGCCTATCTGTATACAGGCTACCGTCTGGGCAGCTTCAAGGATCCCCAGAACCTGATGCTCGGACTTGGATACCAGTTCTGAAGCAGCACAGCGAGAGCCGATGCAGTAGCGGCTTACTCGTTCAGCTTCAGCATCTCCTCAATGTATTCGCGTGTATTGCTCAACCGGGGAATCTTGTGCTGTCCACCCAGCTTGCCCTTTCCCTCTAACCAGTCGTGGAACAGATTGCGACGAGCCACAATCACCTCAAGCGGCTGCAAGGCCAGGTCGTTCTGCCGCTTGGCCTCGTAGTCGGAATTGACCTCCTTCAGCGTTTCGTCCAGAATGCGGGCAAACTTCTGTAGGTCATCCGGCATCCGGGCAAACTCAATCAGCCACTGGTGACGGCATTTGGCATTGGCATCCATAAAGACAGGTGCGGCAGAGTAGTCCGTCACCTGGGCACCGGTCTCGGCACACGCCTTGGCCAGTCCCTTCTCGGCATTGTCTACTATCAGCTCCTCGCCGAACGCATTGATAAAGTGTTTGGTACGCCCTGTGATGATG
The DNA here is from genome assembly GCA_945641355.1 of uncultured Mediterranea sp. Classification (GTDB taxonomy): domain Bacteria; phylum Bacteroidota; class Bacteroidia; order Bacteroidales; family Bacteroidaceae; genus Bacteroides. The sequence goes on from CALZEQ010000005.1 coordinate 61,538, forward strand.
AACTTGTAGGGATCTCGGCGGGTGAACTTCACCGTATCGCCAATCATGTATCGCCACAAGCCCGCAGAGGTGGAGATGACCATGGCGTAATTCTTGCCTAACTCAACCTCGGTCAGGCTGCATACATGCGGATGGTCTTTCCCCACATCCTCTAAAGGAATGAACTCGTAGAAAATGCCGTAGTCTATCATCAGCAACATGGCCGGATCGTTCGGATCGTTCTGTGTGCCGAAATAGCCTTCGCTGGCATTGTAGGTCTCGATATAGTGCATACGGCTGCTGCGGATAATCTGCTTGTACTGCTCGCGGTAAGGGGTGAAAGCCACTCCCCCGTGGAAGAAGACCTCCAAATGGGGCCACACCTCTTCCAACCCCTGCTTGCCGCTCTTCTCCAACAGTCGTTTGATAAGCACCAGCATCCACGAAGGGACACCGCTCAGATTGGTGACATCGGCCCGAAGGGTTTCGTTGGCTATCGCCTCGATCTTCGGCTCAAAGTGCTCCATCAAGGCCGTCCGTTTGCAAGGTACACGTACCAAATTGACCAGCGGATTGATATTTTCAATCAAGATGGCCGAGAGGTCGCCCACCAAGCTATGGTTCGTGTTCAGATTCGGAGCATGACTGCCGCCCAATATCAACGCTTTGCCCGAAAAAAGACGGCTGTCGGGGTTCTGTCCCAAGTAGATGGCGACAGCATCTTGTCCACCCCGATAGTGCGTGTCCTTCAATGACTCACGACTGACGGGCAGAAATTTACTCTTGTCATTGGTCGTCCCCGACGATTTGGCAAACCAACGGATTTCAGTAGGCCATAGCAGATTCTGCTCACCTGCACGCAGACGAAGGATATAGGGTTTCACCTCCTCATACGTCTGGATAGGGACATTGCGCTTGAAGTCCTCGTATGTATGGATGTCGGCGTAGTGATGGGCTCGTCCCCATTCGGTCTGGGCCGCCATTGACGTCAATCGCTGCAACACACGTTGCTGCAACTCACCGGCATGGTCGGTGTATTGTTCTATTTCCTTGAGTCGCGGTGCAAAATATACCTTGTTCAGAAATCTTGTGATATTCATCGTTCTTAGTCAGCGTTTATTTATGTGCGCAAAAGTAATCTTATTTATCGGCAATCTCTCTCTTTTTCTCTTTTTTTTCTATCTTTACCGCGATTTAAGCACATCTGCGGGCGGTTTGGAACAAAAAGGACTCTTCTTCTTCCACAACCTGCTGCAGCAGATACGCGCCTGACGCACAACAGAAAGTACAGTTAACAGGAATGAAATATTGTAAGCTAAAAGAAACAGAAATATGAGAATCGGTATTTTGACTGCGGGCGGTGACTGCCCCGGCATCAACGCCACGATACGCGGCGTGTGCAAAACAGCCATCCATCACTACGGCATGGAGGTGACGGGCATACATAGCGGCTTTCAGGGGCTGCTGACCAAGGAGGTGGAAGAGGTGACGGACGAATCGCTGTCCGGACTGCTGAGCATGGGAGGAACGATACTGGGTACATCGCGCGAAAAGCCTTTCAAACGAGGTGGAGTGGTGACGGATGTGGACAAGCCTACCCTGATAGCCCGCAACGTAGAGGAACTTGGGCTGGACTGCCTGGTGTGCATAGGCGGCAACGGCACGCAGAAGACGGCTGCCAGGCTGGCCGAGATGGGGCTGAACATCGTGTCGGTGCCCAAAACCATTGACAACGACATCTGGGGGACGGACTACTGCTTCGGCTTCGACTCGGCCGTGAGCATTGCCACCGATGCCATAGACCGACTGCACAGCACGGCCAGCGCACACAAGCGGGTGATGGTGATAGAGGTGATGGGCCACAAGGCGGGCTGGATAGCCCTGCACGCGGGCATGGCCGGCGGCGGCGACGTGATACTGATACCGGAGATAGGGTATGACATACACCGCATAGGTGACACCATACTGCAACGGCTGAAGCGGGGAAAACCCTACAGCATCGTGGTGGTGGCCGAGGGCATACGCACGGACGGGCGTAAGCGGGCGGCAGAGTACATAGCACAGGAGATAGAGTACGAAACGGGCATCGAGACGCGCGAAACGGTGCTGGGCTACATACAGCGGGGCGGTGCGCCTACACCCTACGACCGCAACCTGGCCACGCGCATGGGCGGACACGCCACAGAGCTGGTAGCCCGCGGAGAGACCGGCCGCATGGTGGCACTGAGGGGCGGCGAAATGACCTCCGTACCGCTATCCGAGGTGGCCGGACGACTGAAAGCGGTGACGGAGGACAACGACCTGGTGGTGCAGGGCAGGCGGATGGGCATCTGCTTCGGCTAAAGGGGCTGGTCGGCATAGTAGTGCACCATGCGTAGGATGGCCCGCGAACAGGCGGGGCAGAAGGGGGCATAGTCGCGCATCATGCAGTGGTCCATGGGGCGGTAGATGCCATGAGCCAGATAGCCGCCTCCCTCGTATACACCTATGGCCTGAGGGGCATCGGGCGCGAGCGGGGTAGGCACGGGCGTGGAAGGTGGCAGAAGGTCGGCCCACTTGGAGGCGAAGTGCACCAAAGTGGTGATATTGGGCTCCCACGGCTCGAAGGCCAGGTTGTAGAAATCCTCGTAGGCTACAGCTGAGGTGAAGTATTCGTCGGCCAGTCCGGCAAAGCTGTGGCCGAACTCGTGGGTGAAGACCACAGGGGTGCGGTCGTTGTGCGCGGTGCCGCAGGCATAGTGGTTGTACATGCCTCCACCACCGTAGGTGTCGGCATTGATAAGGATGAAGATGGCGTCGCAGGGCACATTCCACACGGCATCGCGAATAAGGTTGTAGCGGGGCGTGGTGAGGTAGCGGTCTACACCGAAGGTATAGTAGCCGGCTCCGAGTGCCGTATGGCGGTAGATGCCCTGTCCGCATGAACTGGTACCCTCTTCACGGGAGATGGTGCCCACGGCACGGACATTCCACAATGAACGGCACTGGTCGAAGGGGGGAGTGCTGAAGAGTGCCTCCATGAAGCGGCGGGCATCGCTGACAAACTGCTCCTGCTGGGCAGCGGTATAGCCCTCGGCCAGAAAGACGAGGTCGACGCAGCGGTCGGCAGGCCCATTCTCTTGCAATACGGTGACGGGATGAGGTTGCAACGGAGTGCGGTCGATGAAGATGCTAGAGGGAGCCACCATCTGCCGGAGCAGGGGATGGAACTGCATGTCGGCCCGGCTGCGGGCGGAGAGCTGGACGATGACGGTGTCGCGCGGATAGGGCACGCTGATACTGTTGTCCCACGACTGTGTTTCACTGCGGGCCTGAGCGGTGGTGAGCCACTCTTCGAACAATGTGTTGAACCCACGGGAGTAGAGCAGGCGGGTGCCTGTCTTGTCATACACCTGCACGTAGTAGCCTCCGTAGCCGAAGGGGTCAATGAGGTGACGGCGCGGACCGGCCCACACGGGTTCGTCGCGCAGGGTGCGGATGGCGGCCTGCTGACCACGGGCATTGCCGCTCAAGGCAAAGTCGATGCGCAGGGAACGGGGTAGGAACCAGGTGTCGAAATCGACATCGGCGGCAGCAGCGGCGGCCGACGGCTGTGCATGGCCTGCAAACAGGCTACAGACGCAGAGAAGGAGCAAAAGAAAAGACTTCATACAATTTATAATTTAAAATTTAAATGACGTTGGGCGGGGTTAGGCGGACACATAGGGGTGCCCCTATACATGTTCGATGTAAAATCAATAATATAAAATTTAAAATGACGGTGGCAAACACCCCCAATTTTAAATTTTAATTTGTTAATTTTAAATTCAAAACAACAGCTTCTTGATGTCGTTCAACTTGTTGAGGGCCTGCAGGGGCGTGAGGTTATCCACATCGAGGTGGAGCAACTGGTCGCGCACCTGCGACAGCACGGGGTCATCCAGCTGATAGAAGCTGAGCTGCACCCCCCCGGCGGAAGGCGGCGGAGACGGTGCGACAGCTGTGGCGGGAGCATCCGGACGATGTTCGGTCTCCAACCGATGCAGAATCTCGCCGGCACGACGCACGATGGAACGGGGCATGCCGGCCAGTCGCGCCACATGAATACCAAACGAATGCTGGCTGCCGCCAGGCTCCAGCCGACGCAGGAAGACGATGTGCCCCTGAGCCTCGCGCACGCTGACGTTGTAGTTGCGGATGCGGGGGAAGAGGGGCTCCATGTCGTTCAGCTCGTGATAGTGGGTGGCGAACAACGTGCGGGCACGGGCGCGGGGATGGTTGTGGATGTGCTCTACAATGGCCCAGGCGATAGAGATGCCGTCGTAGGTGGAGGTGCCGCGTCCCAACTCGTCGAACAGCACTAAGCTGCGCGGCGAGAGGTTGTTGAGGATGCTGGCTGCCTCGTTCATCTCTACCATGAAGGTGGACTCGCCCACGGAGATGTTATCGCTGGCACCGACGCGGGTGAACACCTTATCCACCACACCGATGTGGGCACACTCGGCAGGTACGAAGCTGCCCGTCTGAGCCAGCAGGGTGATGAGGGCCGTCTGACGCAGCAGGGCGGACTTTCCGGCCATGTTGGGACCGGTGATGATGACTATCTGCTGGGTATCGGTATCGAGCAGAAGGTCGTTGGGGACATACTTCTCGCCCACGGGGAGCTGGCGTTCGATGACGGGATGACGCCCCTGACGGATGTCGAGACGGCAGTCGTCGGTAACCTCGGGACGGACGTAACCACCCTCTAAGGCTGCCTGCGCCAATGAGTGGAACACATCGAGCTGCGCCACCTGAACGGCATCTAACTGGATAGACGGAATGTACTCGGCCACGGCCTGCACCAGCTCGGCATAGAGGCGCGACTCTAACGAGAGGATGCGGTCTTCGGCACCCAGAATTTTCTCTTCATACTCCTTCAGCTCGTGGGTGATGTACCGCTCGGCCTGGGCCAACGTCTGCTTGCGTATCCACCCGGAGGGTACCTTGTCCTTATGGGCGTTGCGCACCTCTATGTAGTAGCCGAAGACGTTGTTGTAGCCTATCTTCAGACTGGGAATGCCGGTGGCTGCACCCTCGCGCTGCTGCAGCTGCAGCAGATAGTCCTTTCCGTTGTAGGCCATCTGGCGCAGCTCGTCCAGCTCAGCATTCACGCCGGAGCGGATGACACCGCCCTTGGAGAGTAACAATGGAGGATCATCGGCCATCTCACGCTGGATGCGCTGGCGCAGGGTGAGGCAGACGTTCAGCTGTTCGCCGATGTGGTTCAGCCCGTCGTTGTCGGCCTGAAGACAGGCCTCCTTCATCGGCTCCAGGGCCTGTAAGGCAGCGGCAAGAGCCACCACCTCGCGCGGAGTGACCCGCCCGACAGCCACCTTGGAGACGATGCGCTCCAAGTCGCCAATCAACGGAAGCTGAGAGGCGAGCACCTGCCGGAGGTCGGGATGATGGTAGAGGGACTGCACCACATCGAGCCGACGGTTAATGGCGGCGGGGTCCTTCAGCGGGAAAAGCAGCCAACGGCGCAACAGACGGGCACCCATCGGCGAGAGGGTGTGGTCCATCACACGGAGTAGCGAACAGCCGCCTTCGTTCATCGGCTCGACAAGCTCTAAGCTGCGCACCGTAAACTTGTCTAAACGGACATAGTGATCGGCCTCGATGCGGGAGAGCGAAAGGATATGGGCCGTCTGTGTGTGCTGGGTCAGGATGAGGTATTGCAGCACGGCTCCGGCAGCTATCACGCCCTGGCGGAGGTGCTCTACACCGAATCCCTTCAGGTTCTTCACCTCGAAGTGCTGCAACAGACGCTGGCGAGCTGCCGCCTCGGTGAAGACCCACTCGTCGAGCTCGAAGGTGAAGAAACGGTTGCCGAAACGGCTCTCAAACTCCTCACGCCGGCCCCGCTGGAAAAGCACCTCCTTGGGGGCAAAACTGCCCAACAGCTTGTCTACATAGTCGGCATCGCCCTCAGCAGTAAGGAACTCGCCGGTAGAGATATCGAGAAAGGCTACGCCGCACACGCCCTTGGGAGCCAGATGGACAGCGGCCAGGAAGTTGTTTTCCTTGTAGTTGAGCACGTTGTCGTTGATGGCAACACCCGGAGTGACCAGCTCGGTGATGCCCCGCTTCACCAGTTTCTTGGTCAGCTTGGGGTCTTCTAACTGATCGCAGATGGCCACACGCTTGCCGGCCCGTATCAGCTTCGGCAGATAGGTGTCCAGTGCATGATAGGGGAAACCGGCCATTTCGATGGTCTTCTCTTTGCCGTTGGCCCGCTTGGTCAGGGTAATGCCCAGAATCTCGGAGGCTATCACGGCATCCGTGGAGTAGGTCTCGTAGAAGTCGCCGCAACGGAACAGCATCAGTGCGTCGGGATGCTGCGCCTTCAGGTCGAGAAACTGCTTCATCATCGGTGTAAGAACAATATCTTCGTGCACGGTAAATGGTCAGTTTTAAGGGTTAATCTTAAATTATTAATTGAACTCAAAACATCTTCCGCACCCGCTCAATACCTTCGGCAAGTACATCCACTTCGGCACAGGTGTTGTACAGGGCAAATGAGGCACGTACGGTGCCCTCGATGCCGAGGCGCTGCATCAGCGGCTGGGCGCAATGATGACCCGTACGGACAGCAATGCCCAGACGGTCGAGCAACGTCCCCATATCAAACGGATGGATGTCGCCCACCAGGAACGAAATGACACTGCCTTTTCGGGATGCCTCACCCAGAATGCGCAAGCCGGGAATGGCCTGCAGACGCTCGGTGGCATAAGCGGTGAGCTGCTGCTCGTAAGCCGCAATCTGCTCCATGCCTATCGCCGAAACATAGTCCAAGGCACGGGCCAATGCGGTGGTACCCACATAATCGGGTGTCCCGGCCTCGAACTTGAAGGGCAGCTCGTTGAAGGTGGTCTTCTCGAAGGTGACGCTCTGTATCATCTCTCCGCCCCCCTGATAGGGCGGCAGGCGGTCGAGCCACTCTTCCTTGCCATACAGCACACCTACACCGGTAGGGCCGTACACCTTATGGCCGGAAAAGACATAGAAGTCGGCATCCAACGCCTGTACATCCACCGGCAGATGGGGTACGGACTGGGCACCGTCTACCAGCACAGGCACCCCCTGCCCGTGCGCAAAGGCAATCATCTCGCGGACGGGATTCACCGTACCCAGCACATTGGAGACGTGCGCAAGGCAGACCAGCCGCGTACGCGGCGTGAAGAGGCGGTGATACTCCTCCTGCAGCAGTTCACCCCGGTCATCCATGGGAATGACACGCAGGCCGATGCCCCGACGGGCGGCCAGCAGCTGCCAGGGGACCAGGTTGCTGTGGTGCTCCATGACGGAGAGAATCACCTCGTCTCCCTCCCGCAGAAAAGCCTCGCCAAAACAGAAGGCAAGCAGGTTGATGCTCTCGGTAGTGCCTCGGGTAAAGATAATCTCGTCGGTACTGCGTGCATGGATGAAGCGGCGCACCGTCTCGCGGCTGGCCTCGTGCAACTCGGTAGCCTGTTGCGACAGGAAGTGTACGCCTCGATGCACGTTGGCATTGACACTGTAGTATTCGTCCACCATCGCATCCACTACACATCGGGGCTTCTGCGTGGTGGCACCATTGTCTAAATAGACCAACGGTTTGCCGTATACCTGCCGGGAGAGTATGGGGAAGTCCTCCCGAATCTTCTGTATATCCATGACTTTCTTACATTTTAAGTAATGAATTCTGAGTTATAAATGACCGGACGGCTTGCAGATGCTGCATCCCTGGCATTTGCTCAACTCACCTCGGAAACGCTTCTCGACCAGCAGATGCAGACGGTCGCGCAACGCATCCATCCGGATGTGATCAATCACCTCGCCTACAAACGCAAACATCAGCAGCAGACGGGCCTCATGCAACGGGATGCCACGCTGACGCATATAAAAAAGGGCGGCTTCGTCCAACTGTCCCACGGTAGCCCCGTGGCTGCACTTCACATCATCGGCATAAATCTCCAACTGAGGTTGGGTGTACATGCGGGCTTCACGTGTAGCACAGAGGTTGCGGTTGGTCTGCTGCGCCTGAGTCTGCTGGGCACCGGGACGAACCTGCACCAATCCGGCAAAAGCACCTACCGACTGGTCGTCGAGTACATATTTATAGAGTTCGCTACTGGTGCAGCGGGGTACAGCGTGGTCAATCTGAGTACGGTTGTCCACATGCTGGTTCTTATCAGCCACTGCCATACCGCACAGCTTTACTTCGGCACCTTCTCCTGCCAACAGAACCGAGGTCTGGTTGCGGGTGGTGCCGCCGGTCAGCGTCATACCTCCCAGCAGCACATTGCTGCCGGCCTCCTGACGTACGTACAGATTGCTGATGCGCACCGTGCTGCCATGTGTCTGCTCCAATTCATACAAATCCAGGACAGCCCGCTCGCCTACAAACACCTCCACCACCTGCGTAGCCAGGAAGTTGACATTGTCCATGGCATGGTCGCAAATCAGCAGCCGTGCCTGTGCTCCCTCTTCCAGAATGACAAGCAAACGTCGGTTGACCAACTCATCGACATCCGAGCGCAGGATATTCACCAGTTGGATGGGTCTCTCCACCACTACATTTCGGGGGATGTAACACAACACACCATCCTGTACAAAAGCGGTATTGAAGGCTGTCACCCCATCTTTTGACGTATCGGCCAGCTTGCCATAATACTTTCTGACCAACTCGGGATAACGCCCGGCCATCTCCTTCAGGCTACCGAACAGAACGCCTTCAGGCAAAGGCGGCGTGGTAGCCGGCTTCGAGGCGCTGTCTGCCGTATAGAAAGCATCGTTCACAACAAAGTAGAGCGACGTACTCATGTTGGGAACGTCACATTTGAACACTTCGTATGGATTGACCGGTATCCGTAACCGATTCAGATTCAGTCCGTAGTCGGGTGCAAAACAGGCACTTACATCCGTATATCTATACTCCTCCTGCTTGTCCGTCGGGAATCCAAGCCGCTCGAAGTCTGCAAAGGCTGCAACACGTGGCGCGTTCAGCACCTCAGCACTATGCCGACAAATCATGGCTTCTGCCTGCGTAAAGAGGTCTATGTATTGTTGTTCCGGTCTCATGTCGCTCTCCATTAGTCGTTCTTCTCTTTCCTGATCCAGTCAAATCCGCGTTTCTCAATCTCCTGTGCCAGTTCGGGTCCGTCCGTCTTGACGATGCGTCCGTCCAGCAGCACATGCACGATGTCAGGTTTCAGGTAATCCAACAGACGCTGATAGTGTGTGATGACCATGGCACTGGTCTGCGGTGTACGCAGCCGGTTAAACCCTTCAGCCACGATGCGCAAGGCATCTACGTCCAACCCGGAATCTGTCTCATCCAAGATGGTGAAGGTAGGCTCCAGCATCGCCATCTGAAAGATTTCGTTCCGCTTCTTCTCTCCGCCGCTGAATCCCTCATTGACACTACGGTTGGCCAGCCGGCTGTCCAACTCGACAATCGCCCGTTTTTCGCGCATCAGCTTCAGAAACTCGCCTGCACTCAATGCAGGCAGATGACGGTACTTCCGCTGTTCGTTCACAGCTGTACGCATAAAATTGACCATCGAGACGCCGGGAATCTCCACCGGTGTCTGGAACGAGAGAAAGATGCCCTCGTGTGCCCGTTCTTCAGGAGTCAATGCCAACAGATCTTTACCGTTGAAGGTAATCGTTCCATGAGTGACCTGATAAGCAGGATGTCCTACCAGCACATTACTCAGTGTACTTTTACCAGCTCCGTTCTGTCCCATCAGGGCATGTACCTCACCGTCACGTACGGTCAGGTTGATGCCTTTCAATATTTCCCTGCCATTGATACTGGCATGAAGCTCTTTGATTTCAAGCATATATGATATTGAATTTTGAGTTCAACTTAAACAATGAATCACACTATCCCACGCTGCCCTCCAGCGATACAGCCAACAGTTTCTGGGCCTCTACGGCAAACTCCATAGGCAGCTTGTTCAGCACCTCTTTGGCATATCCGTTCACAATCAGACCTACGGCATCCTCTGTTGAGATGCCCCGCTGATTGCAGTAGAAGAGTTGTTCTTCGCTGATTTTCGAAGTGGTTGCCTCATGCTCTACAATGGCCGTCTCGTTGTGTATGTCCATGTAAGGAAACGTATGTGCGCCACAATGGCTGCCCAGCAGCAACGAGTCGCACTGGCTGTAGTTGCGTGCCTGCACAGCCTTCGGAGAGACCTTGACCAGGCCTCGGTATGAGTTTTCGCTCTGTCCGGCAGAGATGCCCTTGCTTACGATGGTACTGCGGGTATTGCGTCCGATGTGAATCATTTTAGTACCCGTATCGGCCTGCTGGTGATGGTTGGTCACGGCCACGCTGTAGAATTCGGCCGTCGAGTCATCGCCGCTCAGGATGCACGACGGATATTTCCAGGTAATGGCACTACCCGTCTCCACCTGCGTCCATGAGAGCTTGGAGCCGTTTCCTTTGCAATGGCCCCGTTTGGTCACGAAGTTATAGACTCCGCCACGTCCCTGTTCATCGCCCGGATACCAATTCTGCACGGTGCTATACTTTACCTCCGCATGATCCAGCACCACAATTTCCACAATGGCTGCATGCAACTGGTTTTCGTCGCGCATGGGGGCTGTACATCCCTCCAAATAGGAGACGTACGAGTCGTCATCGGCCACAATCAGCGTCCGTTCAAACTGTCCGGTGCCACGTGCGTTGATGCGGAAATAGGTGGACAGCTCCATGGGGCACCGCACCCCTTTCGGTATATAGACAAACGAGCCGTCGGAAAAGACGGCCGAGTTGAGCGCGGCGAAGAAGTTGTCCCGATAGCTCACCACGCTGCCCAGATAGCGGCGCACCAGATCGGGATGCTGCTTTACCGCCTCGCTGATGGAGCAGAAGATGATGCCCCGTTCCAGCAGCGTCTCCTTGAAGGTGGTCTTGACCGACACCGAGTCCATGACGGCATCCACCGCCATGCCGCTTAGTGCCATCTGTTCCTCTAACGGGATGCCCAGCTTGTCAAACGTCTTCAGCAGCTCGGGGTCCACCTCCTCCCGGCTCTTCGGCCCCTCCTTCTGCTTGCGGGTAGGGTCGGCATAGTAGGAGATGGCCTGATAGTCAATCTCCGGTATACGCAGGTGCGGCCATCGGGGCATATCCAATGTCAGCCAGTGACGATAAGCCTTCAGCCGGAAGTCGAGCAGCCATTCGGGTTCCTCCTTCTTCCGTGAGATCAGACGTACCGTCTCCTCGTTCAGCCCATGGTCGATGATATCGGTATGCACATCGGTTGTGAATCCGTACTTATACTTCTCCTGCGTCAGTTGCTTTACATATCTGTTCGGTTCCTCCATCTTTGCTTTACGATTGATTGATGATTCCTTCTGCCACCTGCCGGGCTACGGGCAGGAACAGGCCTGCCAGCTGCCCTACCGGATGATACAACAACGATTCGCTCTTTTCTGTTCGTCCGATCAGGCGATTGTCTGCATCGACAAACTCAAGCACCCCTATCAGCAGGCTCACCAGCAGCAGTGCCTTCAAGGCTCCCAGCCCCGATCCTAACCAGCGGTTCAGCCATCCCAGACTGACGGCCTCCATCGCCCTTGTCAGGAGGGAGGCCACCAGGGCGAAGAGCAGCGGCACGATAATCCATATCAGGGCGAAGGCGATAATCTGCGCAAAGGTCAGGTTGTCCGTCAATGTGGGGCAAAGCCGCTCTGCCACCTGTGCATAGAGCATCTTGGCAGCCATCAGTCCCACTACCAATCCCAGCAACGAGGCCAACTGGCGGATGAAGCCCTTCATGAAACCGGCCACAGCACCCAACAGGAATGCGCCCGCTATCACATAATCTACTGTATTCAATTTAAAATTAAAAAATTAAAATTTAAACTTAACTGTAGGGGAAATATTCCGCCCCTACAATTTAAAATGAAAATTTAAAATTTGAGGCAGACACACGTAAGTATGCCCTACATCCCCATTTTAAATTTTTCATTTTAAATTGTTCAAAGTGTCTGCTTCACTTCCACCTCTTCGTAGGTCTCTATGACGTCGCCCACCTTGATGTCGTTGCAGGCCGTCAGGCTGATGCCGCACTCAAAGTTGGTGCCCACCTCCTTCACGTCGTCCTTGAAGCGCTTCAGTGCATTGATGCTGCCGGTGAACACCACGATGCCGTCGCGTATCAGGCGGGCCTTATCGCTGCGTTTCACCTTGCCCGTCTTCACCATGGCACCTGCCACCATGCCCACTTTACTGATGTTGAACACCTCGCGCACCTCGATGGTAGCCGTCACTTGTTCCTTCAGCGTAGGAGCCAGCATACCCTCCATGGCCGCTTTCACCTCCTCGATGGCGTCGTAGATGACCGAGTACTTGCGTATGTCCACGCCCTCTTGCTCGGCCTGTCGGGCAGCAGCACCCGATGGGCGCACCTGGAAGCCCACGATGATGGCATCCGAGGCGGCTGCCAGCGAGACGTCGCTTTCCGATATCTGTCCCACGCCCTTGTGGATGACGTTCACCTGTATCTGCTCCGTAGAGAGTTTGATGAGCGAGTCGCTCAGCGCCTCCACCGATCCGTCTACATCGCCCTTCACAATGATGTTCAGCTCGTGGAAGTCGCCCAGTGCCAGCCGTCGTCCCACCTCGTCCAGCGTCAGCATCTTCTGCGTGCGCAGGCCCTGTTCGCGCTGCAGCTGCTCGCGTTTGCCCGCTATCTCGCGTGCCTCCTGCTCGGTAGCGATGACGTGGAAGGTGTCGCCTGCGGCGGGAGCTCCGTTCAGACCCAGTATCAATGCCGGTTCGGCCGGCCCGGCCTCCTTCATGCGCTGGTTACGCTCGTTGAACATAGCCTTCACACGTCCGTAGTTGGTTCCAGCCAGCACGATGTCGCCCACGCGGAGCGTACCGTTCTGCACCAGCACCGTGGCCACATATCCGCGTCCCTTGTCCAGCGAAGACTCAATGATGCTGCCCGTGGCATTACGGTCGGGGTTGGCCTTCAGCTCCAGCATTTCGGCCTCCAGCAGCACCTTCTCCATCAGGTCGTTCACCCCGATGCCCTTCTTAGCCGAGATGTCCTGGCTCTGGTACTTGCCGCCCCACTCCTCTACCAGGAAGTTCATGTTGGCCAGTTCTTCCTTTATCTTGTCGGGATTGGCGGCCGGCTTGTCTATCTTGTTAATGGCAAAGACGATGGGCACGCCGGCGGCCATGGCATGGTTGATGGCCTCCTTGGTCTGCGGCATCACGTTGTCGTCGGCAGCCACGATGATGATGGCAATATCCGTCACCTTGGCACCTCGGGCACGCATGGCGGTGAAGGCCTCGTGTCCCGGTGTGTCGAGGAAGGTGATTTCGCGTCCGTCCTCCAGCGTCACGTGGTAAGCGCCGATGTGCTGTGTGATGCCTCCTGCCTCACCAGCTATGACGTTGGCCTTGCGGATGTAGTCGAGCAGCGACGTCTTGCCATGGTCTACATGGCCCATCACCGTCACGATGGGGGCACGCGGGCGCAGGTCTTCCGCCCGGTCCTCCTCCTCCACGATGGCTTGTGCTACCTCTGCGCTCACATATTCCGTCTTGAAGCCGAACTCCTCGGCCACCAGGTTGATGGTCTCGGCATCCAGCCGTTGGTTGATGCTCACCATGATGCCCACACTCATGCAGGTGGCGATGACCTGCGTCACCGATATATCCATCATGCTGGCCAGCTCGTTGGCCGTCACAAACTCCGTCAGCTTCAGCACCTTGCTTTCCGCCATTTCGCGGTCTTCCTGCTCCTGCATCCGGCCGGCTGCCAGGTCGCGTTTCTCCTTGCGGTACTTCGCCCCCTTGCTCTTGCCTTTCGAGGTGAGCCGTGCCAGCGTTTCCTTCACCTGCTTAGCCACGTCTTCTTCGCTCACCTCCTGCTTCACGGGCGGCTTGCGGAAGCGGTCCTTCCCCTTCTTTCCTGCGGCAGCTTGCGGTGCCAGGCCGGACTCTTTGCGGGCGGGTGCGGCAGGCTGTGCGCTGCGTTCTCCCGTCTGTACGGCTGTGCTGTTGATGTCGATGCGCTCCTTGCCTATGCGCGTGCGTTTCTTCTTGCCACTGCCCTCCAGCGTGTCACGCTCCTCCTTTTGACGGCTCTCCTCGCGCCGTATCTCGCGTATGATGGCCTCCTTCATCAGTTTCTTCTGGTCCTGGCGCAGTTTCTCCTTCTCCTCGCGTTCGCGCCGCTTCTCTTCCTTCGACTTCTTGCGCGGACGGGTCGACTGGTTCAGCGCGGCCAGGTCAATCTGGCCTATCACATTGAGCTTCGTGGCCAGTTCGGGGCGATGCAGCTTGAATACGCCTTCGCTCTCTTGCCCCGCTACGGCTGCGCCGTCGGTCTCGGACGGTTGCGCTGCCGTAGCGGGTGCCGCAGTAGCAGGCTGCTCTGCCGGCTCCGCCGTTGCGGGTGCGTCATCCGCCTCGGGTGCCGCAGCTGTGGCTGCCTCCGCTGCATCCGCAGCAGGTTGGGCTGCTGCCGCCTGCACAGGCTGCGGTTCGTCAATAGCTGTGACAGGCAAGGTGTCCGTCTCCTCCTCCGCTGCTGCGACGGCCTCGGATGCGTCTGCCGCTGCCGTGCCGTCGTCGTCGCTGCCGATGGGCTGTATCACTGCTCCGTGCCGTCCGTCGGCCAGTGCCTCCAGGTCAATGCGTCCCACCGGCTTGAAGCGCGGCCTTGCCTCCTCGGGCAGTGCGGTGCGTACCTCCTCTGTCTGCCCGGCCGCATGGCCCTCTGTGGCCGCCTGCGCCTTGTTCCGTCCGCCCGTCAGCCGTTCCAAGCTCATCCGCTCCGAGCGTTGCTTCAGGTCCTTGTCCGTGCTGAACTCGCGCTTCAGCATCTCATACTGCTCGTCCGTTATCTTCGTGTTCGGGTTTGCCTCCACGGCATACCCCCTCTTCTGCAGAAACTCCACCACAGTGGTGATTCCCACATTCAGGTCTCTCGTTACTTTATTCAGTCTTATAGTCATTCTCTATGTTCCTCTTCACTCAGTTTCTCGTTCCTTTTTCTCTTCTCACACACGTACGGCCGGTCCCGCGTCCCCGTGTCAGGCCTCGCCGGTGCCGTTGTCCGTTCCCCCCTCTTCGGCGACGGGTGCGTCCTGTGCCGGCTGCTGCGGTGCGGCGGGTGCCTCGTCAAACTCCTGCCGCAGCACCTGCAGCACGTAGTCTATCGTCTCCTCCTCTAGGTCGGTGCGCTCTATCAGCATCTCACGCGGAGCGTTCAGCACGGCCTTTGCCGTGTCTATGCCGATGCCTTTGATGGCGTCTATCACCCATCCGTCCACCTCGTCGCGGAATTCGTCCAGGTAGATGTCCTCGTCCTGCGGGGCCGAT
Organism: uncultured Mediterranea sp.; assembly: GCA_945641355.1. Lineage (GTDB taxonomy): Bacteria > Bacteroidota > Bacteroidia > Bacteroidales > Bacteroidaceae > Bacteroides. The sequence continues at coordinate 76,881 of CALZEQ010000005.1, forward strand.
GCGTCCACCTCGCGGAACACGTCTATCGTGTACTCCGTCAGCATGGAGGCCAGCTTGATATTCAGTCCCCCCTTGCCAATGGCAAGCGACACCTCCTCCGGCCGCAGGTAGACCTCGGCCTTGCGTTCCTCCTCGTTCAGGCGGATGGACGATATGCGTGCCGGGCTCAGTGCCCGCTGTATGAAGAGCTGCACGTTCTGCGTATAGTTTATCACGTCGATATTCTCGTTGCGCAGCTCGCGCACGATGCCATGTATACGGCTACCCTTCACGCCCACACAGGCGCCTACGGGGTCTATGCGGTCGTCGTAGCTCTCCACGGCTATCTTGGCCCGTTCGCCCGGTATGCGTGCTATGCGCTTGATGGTTATCAGCCCATCGTTTATCTCGGGCACCTCCATCTCGAAGAGCCGCTGCAGGAAGAGGGGCGACGTACGGCTCAGCACTATCTTGGGGTTGTTGTTCTTGTTCTCCACCCGTGCCACCACGGCACGTGCCGTCTCCCCCTTGCGGTAGAAGTCGCCCGGTATCTGCTCCGTCTTGGGCAGCAGCAATTCGTTGCCCTCGTCGTCCAGCAACAGCATCTCCTTCTTCCATATCTGGTACACTTCGGCATTCACCACCGTGCCCACGCGGTCGGTATACTTGTTGTACAAGCTGTCCTTCTCCAGTTCCAGTATCTTGCTGGCCAATGTCTGACGCAGGTTCAGTATGGCCCGCCGGCCGAATTTGGCAAAGTTCACCTCGTCCGTCACCTCTTCGCCCACCTCGTAGCTGGCGTCTATCTGCCGCGCCTCGCTCAGGGCTATCTCACGGTTGGTATCCTGCAGCTGGTCGTCAGCCACTACGGCACGGTTGCGCCATATCTCAAAGTCGCCCTTATCGGGGTTCACTATCACGTCGTAGTTCTCGTCCGTACCGAACATCTTGGCTATCACACTGCGAAACGACTCCTCCAACACGCTAACCATCGTGGTGCGATCTATGTTCTTTAGTTCTTTGAACTCCGTAAACGTATCTATCAGGCTCACCGCCTCTTCTTTCTTGGCCATCTGTTACCTCCTTCTTCTTGTTTATTTCTTTATTTGTTCTTTGTTTTTCCTCTGTTTTCTCTGTCCTCACACCGGTGCACAAGTCAACGCAGGTCTATCACGGCGCGTGCCTCGGCCACCTGCGTGCGCTGCAGGGTCAGCGTCTGCCGCTCGTTGCGTGGCCGCTTGGCTCCCTCTGGCCTTACGCGCACCTCCACCTCTATCTGCAGCTGTTCCTGGTCCACCGCCAGCAGTTTGCCCGTCAGCCGTTTACCGTCCGTCAGGCGTAGCTCCACCTGCCGGCCCACGTGGTTCAGCCACTGCTGCATCACCTTGAAGGGCTGTGCTATGCCTGCCGAACCTACTTCCAGTCCATAGTCCTCCTCTTCACGGCTCAGACGGCTCTCTATGTAGCGGCTCAGGGCCACGCAGTCCTCTATCCATACCCCTTCGCGGTGGTCTATCTCTACCGTTATTTGGTTGTCGGCGGATACGGTCAGATCCACCAGGAAGTACTCCTTCCCCTCCAGCCACCCGTCTACGATGGCGCGTACGCTGTTACTATCTATCATACATTAACCATTATGAACAAAAAAGAGGAGCGTTTCAGCCCCTCCTCAAATCATCAGTTTTCTGGATGCAAAGATATAAATAATCTGTTCGACTACAAAATATTAGAGAAAAAAAGAATGATTTAACATATCAAAAACACTTTTTTCATGCGCAAAGAGGCTTTCTTACGCTTCTTCTCCAGACATACTTGCTCTCTATACAGGAATAGAAGTCCACATCGGCAATTACCTCATCGCGCATGTTTCTGATAGTGTCTTACCCAATCCACTTCCATCTCCACAGGCAAGTCAGCCGGTTCCACCTCACCTACCCACGCTCCTCCTAACTGCATGTCAATGAGCAGGAAATAGGGTAAATCAAAGGGGAACTGTCCCTCCAGTTCTGTCTCTATACGAGGATAGACGAAACTTTTCTCATAATTCACATAAAAGATCAGACTGTCAGAAGCAAACTCCACGCTATAGATATTGAAATCATCTTTTACAATGGGATAAGTACCTCCTTGTGGAGGATTCGAACGTTGCTTTAGTGTAGTGATATAGTGTGAATGCACGGTTTGATAGACAATACTATCATCGTTCAACCGTTCCATCAGATCAATCTCGCCCCCATCCGGCCAATGATAGGTCTGTCCGTCAAAAGGAAGCATCCAGATAGCAGGCCATGCGCCACGTGCTCCATGAAGACGAGCACGAACATCTACACGGCCTCCTTGAAAAGCATGTTTCCCCTTCGAATAGATTCCTCCTGTCAGGTAGTGGGCCGTATCAGCTTCCAAGTCGGTATTCACGATACCGCGCAGTACGATACAACCGTCGCGAAAGGCATAACAACGGTCATCATGCGACTGTGTATTCATCCAATCGGGTGTACCACGCGGGATGCGACTCCACACGGCTGTATCAATCGAGTTGCCTGAAAACTCTTCTTCCCAAACCAGTTCCCAATCGTCGTGCTGCCGAGGAGCATGTACACAAGCAGCCAATATTCCAGCCAAACATAGTAGATAAAAACAGTTTTTCATATCAAAGTGTGTAATACATATTTTGAATTAGGAGTGACAAATGTAAGAAAATAGATTGATTATCTCAGAATTATTCACGAATTTTGCGCCGTCTTCCAACAAAATAGCAGTTATGATAAAAATAATCCAGCAAATCAGCCGGACATTGGCTACCTATTCATCAGCTTACGTCATACTGGCTGCCCTATTGGCATTTCTCTGGCCTACTCTGTTCGGATGGGTGAGAGGCGATGTATCCAGCCTGATACTCGGCATCATCATGTTGACGATGGGACTGACGCTGACCTCCAATGATTTCAAGATTCTTTTCAGCCGTCCGCTCGATATCCTGATAGGAGCTTGTGCCCAATACACATTGATGCCACTCATAGCCTATACGCTGACCCATCTGTTCGGACTAAACCCCTATCTCTCTATCGGTGTGATTCTGGTTGGTTGCTGTCCGGGCGGCGTATCCAGCAACATCATGTCCTACCTCTGCCGAGGCGACGTTGCCTTTTCGGTCGGCATGACCACCGCATCTACGCTGTTAGCCCCCGTCATGACCCCTCTTTTAGTCTGGTGGCTGGCTGATACCAAGATTGAGGTCGATGCGTTAGGTATGTTCCGAGGTATCCTTTTCATCACTGTACTACCTGTAGCCGCAGGTTTCCTGCTCAATCACTATGCCGGCCGCCAGAAATCGTTCAAGGATATTCAGCAGAGCATGCCAGGCGTCAGCGTCACCTGTCTGGCCCTGATTGTAGGAGGAGTGGTGTCGCAAGTGAAACCCCAGTTAATGCTAAACGGTGCAGCCCTTTTTTGCCAGATGCTGACAGTGGTCTTCTGCCACAACACGTTAGGCTATCTGACAGGGTATGGTGTAGGTACCTTATGCCACTTCAGCACAGCCAAAAAACGCACACTCTCCATAGAGGTAGGCATGCAGAACGCAGGCATGGCTACCGTGCTGGCTTCCGCCTTCTTTGCCAATAGTGATATCTTGGCTACCACCCCTGAAGCTATACTCTGCGTTGTACCCTGTGCCATCAGCTGCGCCTACCACTCCATCTCAGGGACATTATTGGCCAGTCTGTTCGTGTGGTACGACAAGCGGCAAGAGAATAGAGACAAAATCATCCATTCAAATAAAACAATATGAAAAACAATCATCTGAACACTAACAAGCAGTTCATGATAGGTAATGGCATCCTGGCCTTTGCCGTACTGCTGGTTGTCGTCATTTTCGTTATCATGAGCATGCGCCTTCAACGAAAGAAGGAGGGAGAACGCCGCTTTCTGGAAAGTTATACGTTGGTGCTGGAGGGTGGCTTCGAAGGCCATTCCACCTCAGTCTATCTGAATGACAGTCTGTTAATAGACAGCCTCCTTACTGCAGACCCTTGTACATTGTCCATCAACCGTTTCAGCGAACAAAGCGCACTAATGATAGTAGACAACGCTACAGAACGCATCTCCCTGTTCGAGTTAAGCGAACGAGGCGGCACTTACCGTTTCAAGAAGGAAGATGACCGCGTGATGCAACTTCCCCAATAGCCTTGCATCATTTACCTGAAAACAACACGTAGAAAAAATGTTCCCTGCGGGAAAAGGGAACTAAAAGGAGGGCGAGTTGCCAAGGAACAAACCTTTGACAACCCGCCCTCCTTTTATGAAGGCTGTTTCAACCTCTTACAACAATCCGGTAGATCCGAGGACAATCAGCATAGAGTAGCCCAATATCAGACCTATAATACCCATGATGATACCGACCTTCTCCATATCACGCTGTTCGATAAGACCGGTAGCATGTGCCAATGCGTTGGGAGGCGTACTGATAGGTAGAATCATGGCCAGCGAAGATCCCAATGCCACACCGATGAGCAGCGTCTGAACACCGCCAAGCGGTTGTAGTGTATCACGCATACTGGTACCCACCATTGCCAGAATAGGAACCAGCAATGCTGCTGTAGCCGTATGAGAAATGAAGTTGGCCATTGCCCAGCAAAGCAATCCGGAGCCCACAATCATCAGTACCGGCGACCATGTATTGAAAGGAATAGCGGCAATCAGGTGTTCAGCCAATCCACTTTCATTCAGGGCTACACCCAATGCAAAACCACCGGCTACCATCCAAAGCACACTCCAGTTGATTTCTTCCAGATCGCGCTTGGTGATGACACCCGTTATGCAGAACACGGCGACAGGAATCATGGCCACCGCATTGGCATTGACACCGGTGTACTTGTCGCACATCCACAACAAAACGGTGATGGCAAAGGTCACATAGACAACGATGGAACGCCAGTCCTTCTTGGCTTCACCCTCAATGTTCAGCACGATTGTCTTCTGCTTGAAGGGAAAAAAACGCAACAGAATGAACCAGGCAATAAACAGCACCAGAATAGCATAGGGAGTCATGAAAGCCATCCACTCACCGAAGCCGATGTTCATGTTAAGTCCTTCGGGATCGTTCAGATACTTCAGTGCTATGGCATTGGGAGGCGTGCCGATGGGCGTACCGATACCGCCCACGTTGGCTGCCACCGGTATGGCGAGTGCCAAACCGATCTTTCCTTTACCGTCGGCAGGCAAAGCCTTCAATACAGGTGCCAGGAAAGTCAACATCATAGCCGCAGTAGCCGTGTTACTAATGAACATGGAGAAGAAAGCCGTTACCAGAATAAAGCCCAGCAGGACGAAGCGCGACTGCGTACCGAAAGGTTTCAGCATCACCTTGGCCAACATGACGTCCAGTCCACTCTTGGTAGCAGCGATTGCCAGGATGAAACCACCGATAAAGAGCATGATGATGGGGTCGGCAAAGCAATGAAGCAGCGATTTGTACTTCACCTGCGTACCTAATTCCTGCAACGATCCCGGCTCGACAAAGAACCATAGGCTACTATCAGAGGTGGTAAGCAACAAGATGACCACCACCATGACGGAAGTGGTCCAAGCCGGAACCGCTTCAAGCACCCACATCATCGTAGCGAATACGAAGATGGCAATCAGGCGTTGTTCTACTAATGTCAAGTCGGGGATACCCAGCACCTCGGCCGGCAACAGCCAAAGCGTCAGGGAGACAATGATGGCACATGCCAATTTGATGATTCGACTCGGCGTTTTCTTCTCAGAGAGTCGTTTCGACTTCTTCAGGTCGTGATAAGCTTCGACCAGTTGGAAACCTGCAAAATTTTTAAACATAAGGTATTAGAAAAAAATGATTGATTAATTATTCTATTGAAACTCATTCACCCTCTCCACCGGCAAATTCCATCAGATAGGCTTTGATGAATCCGTCTATCTTACCGTCCATCACACCGTTGACGTCACTGGTCTGATAGTTGGTCCGATGATCCTTCACACGTCGGTCATCGAAGACGTAGCTTCGTATCTGCGAACCCCACTCGATTTTCTTCTTGCCAGCCTCCACTTTTGCCTGCTCGGCCATGCGATGCTTCATTTCCTTGTCATAGAGCATGGAACGCAACAGTCGCAACGCATTCTCGCGATTTTTGGGTTGGTCGCGCGTCTCGGTGTTCTCAATCAGGATTTCCTCCTCTTCACCCGTATAGGGGTCTTTATATTGATAGCGCAGACGCACGCCCGACTCCACCTTGTTCACATTCTGTCCACCGGCGCCACCGCTTCGGAAAGTATCCCATGAGATGCGGGCCGGTTCAATATTCACCTCGATGGTATCATCCACCAATGGAGTGACGAAGACCGACGCAAACGAGGTCATGCGCTTGCCCTGTGCGTTATAGGGCGACACACGCACCAAGCGATGTACGCCGTTCTCTCCCTTCAGGTAACCGTAGGCATAGCTGCCTGAGATTTCGATGGTACAGGTCTTGATGCCGGCCTCGTCCCCCTCCTGCAGGTTGGCGATGGTGGCTTTGTATCCATGCGTCTCGGCATAGCGCAAGTACATACGCATCAGCATGCTGGCCCAGTCCTGACTCTCCGTACCTCCAGCACCTGAATTGATTTTCAGTACACACTCCATCTGGTCTGCTTCTTCACGCAACATGTTCTTCAGCTCCAGTGCTTCTACGGCCTCAGCAGCCTTGGCATAGGCCTCATCCACTTCGGCTTCGCTCACCAGTTCGTCCTTATAGAAGTCGAACGCCAGCTGTACTTCGTCGGAGAGTGTCTTCACTTCGTTGTAGCCCGATATCCATTGTTGCAGACTCTTCACCTTTTTCATTTGTGCTTCGGCAGCCTTTTGGTCGTCCCAGAAGCCGGGTGCCTGTGTACGCAACTGCTCCTCTTCCACCTGTATCTTCTTGCCTTCGATATCTAGATAGCGGTGCAGGGCGTCGGTACGTTCCTTTATGTCCTTCAGTTGTTCGGATGTTATCATGCTTGATTTTTATTAATTGCTGTAAAAGTGCGTGCAAAGGTATGAAAAAAGTAAATACCATCAAGCTTTTTACCAGACAAGCAGCAACTCCGAACAACTTTTTCATACAGGCACACGAATTCTTCCCTCGATTTACATTATATTTGCAGGGAAATTGCTTCATGTTCGGCAACATCGCTCAAAAAGAAACCGGGCGATGCTGCCCCCGATGGGCATCAAATCGTTTTAAAAAAGTTCTGTTTATGAAGAAACATCCATTTCTTTGCAAGCTGGCAGCTGTCGTCCTGACAACTGCTTTGCTGGGCAGCTGCACCTCTGAGAAGTACAGCTACGAGAGTGTCCCCAACGATCCTTTGAAGGCTCGTATCTACACACTGGACAACGGATTGAAGGTCTACATGACCGTCAACAAAGAGACTCCGCGCATCCAGACCTACATCGCTGTGCGCGTAGGCGGAAAGAACGACCCCGCCGAGACCACCGGTCTGGCCCACTACTTCGAGCACCTGATGTTCAAAGGTACCGAGAAGTTCGGCACCCAGAACTACGCACTTGAAAAGCCCCTGCTCGACCAGATTGAGCAGCAGTTTGAGGTCTATCGCAAGACCACCGACGAGGCCGAGCGCACGGCCATCTACCACGTCATCGACAGCTTGAGCTACGAAGCCTCCAAGTACGCCATCCCCAACGAATATGACAAGCTGATGGCAGCCATCGGTGCCAACGGGACCAACGCCTACACCAGTTTCGACGTGACCTGCTACACCGAAGACATCCCCAGCAACCAGGTGGAGAACTGGGCCAAGATTCAAGCCGACCGCTTCGAGAACAACGTCATCCGCGGCTTCCATACCGAACTGGAGACGGTGTACGAGGAGAAGAACATGTCGCTCACCCAAGACAGCCGCAAGGTGTACGAGACGGTGCTCAATGCCCTCTTCCCACACCACCCCTACGGCTCGCAGACCGTGCTCGGCACGCAGGAACACTTGAAGAATCCCTCCATTACGAATATCAAAAAGTATCACGACACTTGGTATGTGCCCAACAACATGGCTATCTGCCTCAGCGGTGACTTCGACCCCGACCAAATGATTGTCCTCATCGACAAATACTTCGGTCCCCTGAAACCCAATGCCAACCTGCCCAAGCTCGACCTGCCGCAGGAAGAGCCCATCACCCAGCCCATCGAAAAGAGTGTGCTCGGTCTCGAAGCCGAGAACCTCACCTTGGCCTGGCGTCTACCCAAGGCTGCAGACCCCGACATGGAGGGTCTGGAAGTGCTCTCCAGCGTACTGTACAACGGTACCGCCGGCCTCATCGACCTCGACCTGCAACAGCAGCAGAAAGTGCTCTCCGCCTATTGCTACCCCATGAATATGAGCGACTACTCTGCCCTGATGATGCAGGCACGCCCCAAGGAGGGACAGACCCTCGACGAGCTGAAGGAACTGCTGCTGGCCGAGGTGAAGAAGGTGCGCGAAGGCGACTTTGACGAACAGATGCTCACCTCCATCCTCAACAACGAGCGCCGCTACAAGCAGATGCAGCTGGAAGAGAACGGCTACCGAGCCGATATGTTTGTCGATGCCTTCATCAACGGCATTGACTGGGCCGACGAGGCAGGCAAGCTGGACCGTATGGCCAAGCTGACCAAACAGGACATCGTGGCCCTCGCCAACAAGTACCTGCAGGACAGCAACTATGCCGTCATCTACAAACGTCAGGGCAAGGATCCCAACGAGAAGAAAATCTCCAAGCCGCAGATTACCCCCATCCAAATGAACCGCGACACGGCCAGTGCCTTCCTGACGGAAATCCAACAAAGTACAGTTGCTCCCATCGAGCCGCAGTTCCTCGATTACGAGAAAGACCTTGCAAAGTTCACCACCGGCAAGGGCATCCCCGTGCTCTATAAGAAGAACGAGACCAACGACCTCTTCACGCTCATCTACCTCTTCGACATGGGCAATATCCACGACAAGTTCCTCGGCACCGCTGCCAACTATATGGAACTTTTAGGCACCAGCGACATGACTCCCGAACAGGTGAAGAGCGAATTCTATCGTCTGGCCTGCGACATCCGCGTCAATCCAGGTACCGAGCGCACCTACGTCACCCTCAGCGGTCTGAGCGAGAACATGCCTGCCGCCGTCGCCCTCTTCGAGAAGCTGCTGGCCGACGCACAAGCCGATGCCGAAGTCTATGCAAACTTCACCGCTGATGTGCTGAAGGGACGCCGCGACAGCAAGCTCAACCAAGGCCAGAACTTCGCCCGCCTGCGCTACTATGTACAATGGGGCAAGGTGAACGGCGCAACCCTGACGCCCAGCGAAGCCGAACTGAAAGCCGTCAATCCTCAGGAGCTGGTCGACCGCATTCATGCCCTTAACAGCTACAAGCACCGCATCGTCTACTATGGTCCTTATGCCGAGAAAGAGCTGATTGCCCTGCTCGACAAAGAGCACAAGACCCCCGACACGCTGAAGGAGATTCCCGCCGGTGTGGAGCTGAAGCAGCAGCTCACCGACGAGACCAAGGTGTTCATCGCCCCCTACGATGCTAAGCAGATCTATATGGCACAAATCTCCACTCGCGACGAGAAGTTTGACCCTGCCATCGAGTCGGCCCGCAAGCTTTACGGCGAGTACTTCGGCGGCAGCATGAACGCCATCGTCTTCCAGGAGATGCGCGAGCGCCGCGGACTGGCCTACTCTGCCTGGGCAGGTTTGAACGAACCCGGCTATCAGAAGTACAACTATAGCTTCATGAGCTACATCGCCACGCAGAACGACAAGATGATGGATGCCATCGCCGCCTTCAACGATATCATCCTCGACATGCCCCAATCCGAAGCAGCCTTCCAGCTGGCCAAGGAGAGTGCCATCACCCGCCTGCGCACCGAGCGCATCACCAAGGAGAATGTCCTCTGGAGCTACATCGACGCCCAAGACCTCGGCCAAAGCACGGATAGCCGCATCCAGTTCTACAACGACCTACAGAACATGACCCTGCAGGATGTTGTCAACTTCCAGCAGCAGTGGATCAAGGGCCGCATCTTCCACTACGCCATCCTTGGCGACAAGAAGGACCTTGACCTGAATGCCCTCCGCAAGATTGGCCCCATCACGGAACTGACCACCGAAGAAATCTTCGGATACTAATGGCAACGACAGGCCTTACCGCCTGAACAATCCCAAGCGGAGCCGAATGACATGCCATTTTCACCAGGCAATCCTTCGGCTCCGCTTTCCCATCCAGCACTACAAACATCAAAACAGACATTTCAACCATCAAAATGCACAGTAGCCGTTTCTGCAAGAGTGGCTACTTTTGCCATCGAAAAACCATAGTTGCAATCATACCATGAGACAGTGTTATTTTGCGGTGGACTTAGGTGCCACCAGCGGACGGACGATGTTGGCTTCCCTTACAGACAAGGGGATGGAACTGGAAGAGGTGAACCGATTTCCCAACCACCTCATCCAGATACAAGGCCACTATTATTGGGATATTTATGAACTGTTCCGTCACATCATTGCCGGCCTGAAGCTGGCTGCACGGAAAGAAGATGTAGAGATATGCTCCATCGGCATAGATACCTGGGGAGTGGATTTTGTCTGCATCGGGGCAGACGGCCTCATTCTACGCCAGCCGTATGCCTATCGCGACCCACATACAGAAGGAGCTCCCGAACTCTTCTTCCAACGCATGGACCGCAGTGAGACCTATGCCATAACCGGCATTCAGGTGATGAACTTCAACACCCTGTTCCAAATTGACACTCTGCGTCGTCGTCGCGACAGTGCTCTGCAGGCGGCATCCAAACTGCTGTTTACCCCCGATGCCCTTGGCTATCTGCTTACCGGCGAAGCGGTGACAGAGTACACCATTGCCTCCACCTCCCAGCTGATGGATGCCCGCACACGTCGGTTGTCGCCCAAGCTGCTGGCTGCTCTGGAGCTGGACGAGAGCCACTTCGGACGTCTGGTCTATCCCGGCGAGACGATAGGCACACTGACCGACGAGATACAGCGGCAGACGGGATTGGGTGCCGTGCCCGTCATCGCAGTAGCCGGCCATGACACAGCCTCGGCCGTAGCCGCCATACCGACCGTCACCAACCGCTATGCCTACCTGAGCAGCGGCACTTGGTCGCTCATGGGCATAGAGAGCCCCACACCGGTACTTACCTCCGAAGCCGAAGCACTCAACTTCACCAACGAAGGTGGTGTGGAACAGACCATCCGCCTGCTGAAGAACATCTGCGGCATGTGGCTGCTGGAGCGTTGCCGCAGCGAGTGGGGCAATCCCGACTACGGCAAGCTGATGGCCGACGCGCAGGCGGCTTCCCCCTTCCGCAGCCTCATCCAGCCGGATGCCACGTGCTTTGCCAACCCACTTTCCATGGAAGAGGCTATCCGTGAATTTTGTCGGCAGAGCGGGCAGCCTGTGCCGGGCAGTGCAGGCGAAGTGACCCGTTGCATCTTCGAGAGTCTGGCTCTCCGCTACCGCAGAGTATTGGAGCATCTGCAAAGGCTATCCTCCCACCCCATCGATGTGCTGCACGTCATAGGTGGCGGAAGCCGCAACGACCTGCTCAACCAATGGATCGCCAACGCCCTTAACTTGCCCGTCCTGGCCGGCCCATCGGAAGCCACAGCCTTGGGCAACGCCTCCATTCAGGCCATTGCCGCAGGAAAAGTCCGCGACATAGCTGCGCTGAGGAACCTGTTACACGACACGCTTGCTCCCAAGCGTTACGAACCGACAGTGCATACCTGCTGGGAAGAGGCCTATCAACGCTTCCTGACCTACGAATCATTCATCTCACAATAATCCTATCATGAAAGAAGAACTTATCCTCAAGGCTTATGAAATAGCCAAAGAACGTTATGCCGCCATGGGCATCGACACCGAGCAGGTACTGAATCAATTGCAGAATTTTCACCTTTCCCTGCACTGCTGGCAGGCCGATGATGTCAGCGGTTTCGAAGTACAGGCCGGCGAACTGAGCGGAGGCATCCAGGCCACCGGCAACTATCCGGGCAAAGCCCGCAATATAGACGAACTGCGTGCCGACATTCTGAAGGCCGCTTCGCTCATCCCCGGCCGGCACCGCCTGAACCTGCACGAGATATACGGCGACTTCCGAGGCAAGGTAGTAGACCGCGACCAAGTAGAGCCCGAACACTTCCGCAGCTGGATGGAATGGGGAAAGGAATATGGCATGAAGCTCGATTTCAACTCCACCTCTTTCTCGCATCCCAAGAGCGGCGACCTTTCGTTGGCCAACCCCGACCCCGGCATACGCAGCTTCTGGATTGAGCACACCCGGCGGTGCCGCGCTGTAGCCAATGCCATGGGCGAGGCACAAGGCGACCCCTGCATCATGAACCTGTGGGTACACGACGGCAGCAAGGACATCACTGTCAACCGCATGAAGTACCGCGAACTGCTGAAGGACTCGCTGGACCAGATTTTCGCCACCGAGTACAAGGGAATGAAGGACTGCATCGAGTCAAAGGTGTTCGGCATTGGACTGGAGAGCTATACCGTGGGGAGCAACGACTTCTACATCGGCTATGCCGCCCAACGCGGCAAGATGGTGACCCTCGACACCGGCCATTTCCATCCTACAGAGAGTGTGGCCGACAAGGTCTCCTCCCTGCTGCTGTTTGTCCCTGAGCTGATGCTGCACGTCAGCCGGCCTGTCCGCTGGGACTCCGACCACGTCACCATCATGGACGACCCCACGCTGGATCTCTTCAGCGAGATTGTCCGCTGTGGAGCTACCGACCGCGTACACTACGGACTCGACTACTTCGATGCCTCCATCAACCGCATCGGAGCCTACGTGGTGGGCAGCCGTGCCGCTCAGAAGTGTATGCTACGTGCCTTGCTTGAACCGCTCGCCCTGCTGCGCCACTACGAAGAGACGGGCAAGGGATTCGAACGGCTGGCACTGCTCGAAGAGGCCAAAGCCATGCCCTGGCAAGCCGTCTACGACCTATTCTGCCTGCAGAACGACGTGCCGGTAGGTGACACTTTCATTTCCGAGGTGGAAAAGTACGAACAAGAGGTGACATCCAAAAGAGGATAACGTATGGAAATCATCGTCGGTCTTCTCATCATAGCCATAGGGGCCTTTTGCCAGTCAAGCAGCTATGTGCCCATCAACCGTATCAAGTCGTGGAGTTGGGAGTCCTATTGGCTTGTGCAAGGTGTCTTTGCCTGGCTGCTGTTCCCTCTGCTGGGAGCTCTGCTGGCAGTTCCCGAAGGACATTCCCTGACCGAGGTGTATGCCGCCCACCCGCAAGATGCGTTGAAGAGTCTGCTGGCCGGCGTATTGTGGGGCATCGGAGGGCTTACCTTCGGGCTCTCCATGCGCTACCTGGGCGTCGCCTTGGGGCAGTCCATCGCCTTAGGTACCTGTGCCGGATTGGGCACGCTCCTTACCCCCATCTTTACAGGGCAGACGGAGAGCCTGACCCTACCTGTCTGGATAGGCGTGCTCGTCACCCTGCTGGGCATTGCCGTGATAGGCTATGCCGGCAGCCTGAAGTCGGCCGCACTGAGCGATGAAGAGAAACGCAAGGCCGTAAAGGACTTCAACTTCTCCAAAGGACTGATTGTAGCCCTTCTGGCAGGATTCATGAGTGCCTGTTTCAGCATCGGGCTGGGCTTTGGCGAGAGCCTCTGCTTCGAGCAGAGTGCCGACATCTATCGCACCCTGCCGGCTACGCTGATGGTGACACTCGGCGGGTTCCTGACCAACGCTGCCTATTGCCTCTGGCAGAACAGGTGCAACAGCAGCTGGAGCGACTACCGGTGCACCTCACTCTATGCCAACAACCTGCTGTTCTGTGCATTGGCAGGTGCATTGTGGTACAGCCAGTTCTTCGGGTTGAGTTTGGGCAAAGGCTTCCTCGCTTCATCGCCCGTACTGCTCACCTTCTCGTGGTGCATCCTGATGTCACTGAATGTCACGTTCTCCAACGTATGGGGCATCCTGCTCAAGGAGTGGAAAGGCTGTTCCGCACGTACTGTCACCGTACTGGTCATCGGACTACTGATACTGATACTCTCCTCCTTCCTTCCCCAGTTGCTGGAAACTACCTGAAATTACTTTTATATACTATATTAACTAAACAACAAACGATATGAAAACGATACTCGAAGGCCGTCCACGCTTAGCGGCCGAAATCAACAAAGTGGCCGAAACGGCCGGTTATCTCTGGCAAAAAGGTTGGGCCGAACGCAACGGCGGAAACATCACAGTCAACATCACCGAGTGGATTGACGAAACCATTCGCGAGATGCCTGCCATCAGCAATGTCCTCCCCATAGGTACCACCCTGCCCTTACTGAAAGGGTGCTATTTCTATTGCAAGGGCACCAACAAGCGGATGCGCGACCTGGCACGAGCCCCCATGGAGAACGGTTCGGTCATCCGCATCCTCGACGATTGTGCCCACTATGTCATTATCGCCGACCAGCCCGTACTCCCCACTTCGGAACTGCCGTCGCACCTCAGCGTACACAACTACCTGTTGGAGACTGGTTCGCCCTATCGTGCCTCCGTCCATACCCACCCCATCGAACTGGTGGCTATGACCCACTGCCGGAGATTCCTTGAGAAGGATGTGGCTACCCGCCTCTTGTGGAGTATGATACCCGAGACTAAGGCGTTCTGTCCCCGCGGATTGGGCATCATCCCCTACCAGCTGCCCGGCTCCATGGCACTGGCCGAGGCAACCATCCGCGAGCTGGCAGACTACGATGTCGTCATGTGGGAGAAGCACGGTGTGTTTGCCGTCGACACCGACGTGATGGCAGCTTTCGACCAGGTGGACGTGCTCAACAAGTCGGCCCTCATCTATATAGCATCCAAGAACATGGGCTTCGAGCCCGAAGGCATGAGCGAGGAGCAGATGCGGGAGATGAGCATCGCCTTCCATCTGCCCAAATAGCCCCTGCCAGGACGATACGATTTCCCCCGACAAACAACTTTTTTGCTGCCAGAAAGCAGGTTTTGTCGGGGGATTGTAGTACCTTTACCTCCCAATAAAAGCAACAGCAACCATGGCAACCGACTATCATCAGGAAGGTATCGAGTTCAAGTATCTCATTGTGAACGATATGGATCGGAAATTCGGGTTGTGGGTCAGCACCGTAGGCTACCAGTCCATTCCGGCCGAATCCCCCTACCCACTCCGCCAACATCCGTCGGGCTACTACTTCAATGCGCAGAAGGGACGGGTGCTCGACGAATACCAGTTGGTCTACATCACCCGCGGAAGGGGTCTGTTCGCCTCTACAGCCACTTCGGAGCGCCAGGTGTGCCGTGGGCGGTTGATGCTGCTGTTCCCCGGCCAATGGCACACCTACCACCCCTACCGGCAGAGCGGATGGGATGAGTACTACGTAGGGTTCAACGGCCCGATAGCCGACGGACTGCTTCGCAACGGATTCTTTACCGACAACTGCCAGATACTCGATGTAGGTGCCAACGAGGAACTGGTGACACTTTTTCTGAAAGCCATCGAAGTGGCCCGTGAAGACAAGAACTCTTCCCAGCAACTGCTGGCCGGCATCGTGATGCATATCATCGGCATGGTGCTCTCCTTGTGGAAGAACAAGCTCTTCGAGATGAGCGACATCGACCAGAAGATTGAGCAGGCCAAAATCATCATGAACGAACAGGTGGAACAGAGCATCGACATGGAGGAGCTGGCTATGCGGCTCAACATCAGCTACTCCTGGTTCCGCAAGGTGTTCAAGGACTATACGGGCTATGCCCCGGCCAAATACTTCCAAGAGCTGAAGCTGCGCAGAGCCAAACAGCTGCTGGTCGGTTCCAGCCTCACGATCAAGGAGATTGCTTACCGTCTGCATTATGCCAGCACGGAGCACTTCCTGGTACAGTTCAAGAAACATGCCACCTGTACCCCTACGGAGTATCGGCAAAGAGTACGGAAAACGTAAATGCCATGTCTTTTCCAATTTTAAATTAATAAGTTAATGTGTTTGTGTGGATTGGCCTTTCCTGCTACAAAGATACAAAACCGCGCTCCGTTTGTCAAGAGATGATGAAGGCCTCCGACGATACATTAATATTCATTAACAAACTATAGATATCTGTGGGCGCGATTGAGGGGTTCTTCTTAAGCTACGAGTTACGAGCTACAAGCTACCAGTAGGGACGCAACATCTTGCGCCCTGAATGCCGTTCGCGGTGGTGCGCCAGCGTGTCTGAAAGTTTACTTTTATCCATTCCGTTGTATAGTGAGAAGAGTGATTGCCGTCAAGACTCTATTTCAACAGGCACATCATACACACTTTTCTACACGAGCATCGGTTATGGAAAGTGAAAAATAGAAACTGTTATCTGTAAGAACTGTAAGATTTGTAAGATTCAACCCGTTTTCCACGCTTCTCACGTGAGAAGAAAATTTTCTACATGATGAAAAAATCACGCCGATGGGAGGAGAGGGGAAAAGAGGATGGCGGACACGGCAGGCTGCAGCGGAGGAATCGCCCCTTTGTTGTATGGATTGTTTACCATCTTTGAGCGGTAATCAGATGCCAAGCCGTTTGGGCAGACCTATGTGTCCGCCCAAACCCGCACGCAATGTATTCGTACACACCATCCACGAATGATACCCGATATGAACGTCATTCAGAGCACAAGATGTTGCGCTCCTACATTTTTAAATTGAATTGGCGGTGGCTGGTGGTCGGCGGGATGCGCTATATCACCCCCTCGTCGTGGAAACTGTAGTAGCTCCCGTCGGTCACAATCAAGTGGTCGGTCAGGCGGATGTTCATGGTGCGGGCCGCTTGCTGCACCATCTCCGTCAGCCGTCGGTCGTCCATGCTGGGGCGTGTGTTGCCCGAGGGATGGTTGTGTATCAAGACTAGTTGTGTGGCACGTGCCAGCAGTGCCTCGCGCAGGATGGTGCGCACATCGGCGCTGGTCTGGTCGATGCCTCCCCGGCTGATGCGTATCTTGTCGATAACTTTGCTGGCCTGGTTAAGCAACAGGACCCAGAACTCTTCGGTAGGCAGGTCGCAAAGCAGCGGGTGGAAGATGTCGTAGATGTCGACCGAAGAGCGGATGACCGCCCGTTCGTTGCGTTGCCATTTGCGCCGTTTGCCCAGCTCCAGTGCCGCCATGATGGTGAGGCTCTTGGCCGGTCCCATCCCCTTGAAGGCGGCAAAGTCGCGTATCTCCCATTTCCCTAACTGGTTCAGGTCGTTTCCCGCTGCCGACAAGATGCGCTGCATCAGGGTCACGGCACTCTCTTCGGTGTTGCCCGAGCCGATGAGGATGGCCAGCAGTTCGGCATCACTCAAGGCCTCTGCCCCCTTCTGCATCATCTTTTCGCGCGGTCTGTCCGCTTCTGCCAGCTGTTTCAGAGTTAGTTTCCCATCCATACACTTCTAATTATAGAAATTCTTTTTGAACGCTTCCGCTTCTGTGGACTGGTGCCGTATGCAGCGGCTCCACCAGGCACGCAGGAAGCCGGTGCCATAGCCGATGAGCTGCACAAACGAGGCGGCTACGCTATATGCGCCGATGCGCAGGCTGCGGTTGCGGATGGTGGCATCCACACCCACCAGAAGGGCGTAGAGAAGCAGGGGCGTCAGACTGTACAGACAGAAGATGCTGCCGACGAGCAACAGCAGCGTGCCCAATGTAAATAGGGCGGGCAGCAGATGCACCAGTTTCAGCGAATCGGGGTATTTCTTGTAGAGGTTGATGCGTGCCATGCCCGAATTGTGTACCTGTTTGAAGAACTTCTTCAGGTCGGTACGCCGTTTGTGCCATACCCATGCCTCAGGGAAGAGCCGGCAGCGGTAACCCTCCTTAAAGATACGGATGCTCAGGTCGATGTCTTCACCGAAGCGCATGTGCGAAAAACCGCCCAAAGCGTGATAGACATCACATCGCAGTCCCATGTTGAAACTGCGGGGGTAAAACTTGTCCATCTTCTTCTTGCCACCGCGGATGCCTCCTGTGGTGAAGAAGGAGGTCATGGAGTAGTTGATGGCTTTCTGCATCGGGGTGAACGACGGATGGGCCTTGTCGGGACCGCCGAAGGCATCGGCCGGACGCTGCCGCAGTTCCTCCTCGACGGCTTGCAGATAGTGGGGAGGAAGGATGCAGTCGGAGTCCAAAATGAGGAGGTACGTTCCGCGGCTGCGCTCCGCCCCGTAGTTGCGCGTCTGTCCCGGTCCGGAGTTCGGCTTCTGGTAGTAACGGATGTCCAACACCGGTTCGTATGACTCCACCACCTGCCTGCAGGGGATGGAAGAGCCGTCTTCTACCACAATGACTTCAAAATCGTGGAAAGTCTGCTCGCAAAGGCTCAGCAGCAGCTCGTCCACCTCCTCCGGACGGTTGTACACAGGTATGATGAATGAATACTTCATGTCGGGTTACAGATAGTCTATGATGCTACTTAGTTTGATGCCGTTGGAGCCTTTAATCAGGATGGTCTTACCTGTCGGCCGGTTGGTCTGCAACCAGGCAATGAGTGTGGCCGCATCGGGGAAGTGAGGGTACGTGTGGCGGGTCTGCGCAAACTCACTGCCTACCAGCCATACCTCATCGAAGGCGCACGCCTCCAGATAGTCCACAACCTTCTGATGCTCCTCTGCGCTCTCCTTGCCCAGTTCGCGCATGTCGCCCAGAATCAGCAGTTTCTGCGAAGCGTTCATCTTCTTGAAGTTGCCGATAGAGGCTATCATGCTGGTGGGGTTGGCATTGTAGGCATCGATAATCAGGGTGTTGTGTGCGGTCTGCTTCAACTGCGAACGGTTGTTTTGCGGCGTGTATCCGGCCAGTGCCTTGTCAATCTTGTCCGCCTCTACGCCGAAGAAGCGTCCGATGGTGACGGCTGCCAGTGCGTTGGCGAAATTGTATTCGCCTATGAGCTGCGTCTGCACCTCGTGACTTTCTCCCTCTTTCCCTGCCTTCCAGCAGAAGGTCAGGTAAGGCGAGTTGCCCGTTACACGGCCGTTTACATAGAGCTCGTCTGCACTGCCATAGTAGATGGGGTTCAGCCCGAAGGCAATCTCCTGCAGATAGGGATTGTCGTGGTGGAGGAAGATGGTGGAGTCGCCTCGCCGGCGCAGAAAGTCGAACAGTTCTTCCTTGGTGCGGATGACACCGTCGAAGGAGCCGAATCCCTCCAGATGGGCTTTGCCCACGTTGGTGATGATGCCATAGTCTGGCTCGGCTATCTCCACCAGTTCGCGTATATCGCCCGGATGGCTGGCACCCATCTCGATGACAGCTAATTCGTGGTTGGCTTGCAGGCGGAGCAGTGTCAGCGGCACCCCGATGGAATTGTTCAGGTTGCCTTGCGTATAGAGGATGCGGTAGCGCTGTGACAGTACGGCAGCTATCAGTTCTTTGGTGGTCGTCTTGCCATTGGTACCCGTGATACCGATGACGGAGATGCCCATCTGTCTGCGGTGGTAGCGGGCCAGCTGTTGCAGAGTCTGCAAGCCGTCCGCTACCAATAGGTAGCGGTCGTCATCGGGCGGCAGGTAGGCAGCCTCATCGATGACGGCATAGCGGCAGCCGTTCTCCAGAGCTTTGGATGCAAAGGCATTCCCGTTGAAGTTGTCTCCCTTCAAGGCAATGAACAGGGAGCCTTGCGGACAGTTGCGGCTGTCGGTAGTGACTTGGCCGCAGGCTGTGAACAGTTGATAGAGGTTGGTCAGTTCCATTGTATCTGTTGTCTATGATTCTACATATATATTTGTATCACCCTTCATCTTTTGTAGGCTGCTTCAGAGGCAATGTCAGCACAAAACGTGCCCCCTGACGGTATGTGGCATCTACCTCCAGCCGGCCTCCCATCTTTTCGGCACTCAGGCGGCAGATGGAGAGCCCCAACCCTGTGCCTGGCACAAAGTTGTCCAACTTGGAGAAGCGTTCGAACACCTGTTCGTGCTTGTCCGCCGGAATGCCGATGCCCGTATCTGCTACACTGAAGAGGATGTGCGTCTGCGTGTCATCCCGCTGCCAGCCAAGAAGTATCTCGCCCTTGTCGGTAAACTTGTAGGCATTGGCCAGCAGGTGCGAGAGAATCAGGGCGAGGCGCGTCGGATTGCTGAGGAAGACGAACTCATCTGCCTCGCACGCTACCCGCAGGCTAATCTCCTTACCCGAGGTGTGAAGCCCTAGCAGGGCTTCGTGGCACAGCGCAGAAGCATCGGTGGGCGTGTCGGTAGGAATCTCCACATCAT